>NZ_CP042429.1:2400000-3000000 GCF_007970465.1 Corynebacterium nuruki S6-4 | reverse complement strand
CGGGCCAGGAGGCGGTCTCCCCGGAGGGGGTGCGCGCGACCATGGCGGACAGTTCCCGGACGAGGGTGACCTTCTTCTCCGCCATCAGCGGCACACCCTGGTCGAGCAGTTCGGCGACGAGGTCGGAGTTCTCCTCGCGGGTGGCGGGGAACCACACGCCCTTGCCGTCGTAGCCGCCACGGCGGGCCTTGAGGCAGACCGCACCGTCGGTGGCGTCCCAGAACCCGTCCCCGTCGGCGACGGAGAGGATCTCGGCGAACGGCGGCACCGGGGCGCCGATCTCCCGCATCCGCCGCCGCATGACGAGCTTGTCCTGCGCGTTGATCAGGGCGGTGGGCTGCGGCTGGACGTTCACGCCCTCGGCGATGAGGTCGGTCAGGAAGCCGTTGGGCACGTGCTCGTGGTCGAAGGTGACCGCGTCTGCTCCCTCACTGACGGCGCGGACGGCGGTCTCGTCGGTGTAGTCGCCGAGCCACACGTCGCCGGTGGCCTGGGCGGCGGAGGCACCGCCGGAGCCGGCGAGGAGGCGGACGGTGAGGCCGAGTTCGATGCCGGCCTGCTGCATCATCCGTGCCAGCTGGCCGTCACCGATGACGGTCACCAGCGGCATGTCCGGGGCGTGGGCCTCCGGTCGGGCGAGTCGGAGATCCGGGTTCGCGGTATCTGCGGTATCTGCTGTGTCAGCTGTGTCAGGCGCGGTTTCACTCACGGTCGGTCAGTATACCGGGCGGGCGTACGGCACGATCCGGTCGCTGACCATGCGGGTGAAACGGGCGGCGAAGGGGACGTCGGTCAGCCGCAGCGGCCGGCCGCCGCCGCGCGGCCACACGTCGACGGTGGTGCCGCGGCGGGTGACGTCGCCGATCTGGTCGAGCGGGATCTCCCCGATCCTGCTGCGCAGGTGGCCGGTGGCGGTGATCAGCCGCCGGTCGGTGAGGATCATGCGGGACCGCTGCCGGTACAGCAGGAACCGGCCGCACCGCCGCCACGCGAGCCAGACCCAGGCGAGCAGCAGGAGGCGGCGGCCCCAGACGGTGGCGGTGGCACCGCCGTCGGCGACGAGCTCGGGGACGCGGGTGATGTTCTCCGGGACGTAGCCGAGGGTCGTCTCGGCGATGTGTGCGAGGTGCGCGTCGAGCAGTCCGATCCCCAACCAGGCGATGCCGGTGAGCAGCACCAGTTCGACCAGCGGCATGACGGTACTGCGGCGGGTCGGGCTGAGTTCGGCGAGGATCTGCTCGTCGGGGGCGAACCTGATCTTGGGCACTGCGCGGGACCCCTAACGCCCGTCGGCGGCGGGACGCAGGTGGGTGACGTCGCCGGCGGTGACGGTGACCGTCTCCCCGCCGTCGGTGCGCAGCACCAGTTCGCCGTGCTGCCCCAGGTCCACGGCGGTGCCGGTGAGGACCCGGTCGCCGGGCAGTTCGGCGCGCACCCGGGCGCCGAGGGTCTCCGACAGGGCCCGGTACCGGTCCCGCACCGCGCGGGACGCCTCTCCCCCGGCGCGCCAGGCACGGTCGACCCCGACGATGTTGCGGAGCAGGTCGGCGGTGAACCGGGCACGGGTCGCCGCATCCGGGATCTCGGCGCCGGCGAGGATCAGCGAGGTGGCGGCGGGCAGGCCGGCCGCCGCGAACTCGGCGGCGGTCATCGACACGTTGAGGCCCATACCGACGACGATGGTCGGCGGGTCGACGGTGACGGCCTCGACGAGGATACCGGCGAGTTTGCGGTACCCGGTCGCGCCCGGTGCGGCGTCCGGCACAGCGTCCGGCACGACCAGGTCGTTGGGCCACTTCAGGCCGGCGGGCACCCCGTAGGCCCGGGCGGTCTCGGCGGCGGCGACGCCGATGAACAGCGGCAGCTCGCCGAACCGTTCGGGGTCGACGGGTTCGGTCGCCGGGTCCGGGCGCAGCAGCACGCTGAGGATCGTCTGCGACCCCTGGGGCGCGGTCCACGGTCGGCCGAGGCGGCCGCGGGCGGCGTCCTGCCGTTCGGTGAGCAGGACAGTCCGGTCGGCGACCTCGCCGCGTCCGGCTGCGGCGCTGAGGTCGCTGTTCGTCGATCCGGTGTGCTCGACCCAGGTCACGGTGAGCGGCGTGTCCGTCAGGTGGGCGGCGACCGCCGCCGCGCTGACGGGATGTCGGGAATCCCCGGTCCCTGGTCCGTTAACATCGGCCGTGGTCGCGTCGTTCATGCCGACCAGACTAGCCCGCCATCGATCTGCGACCCGAAAGCTCTTAGACTGAAGCCCATGACTGCCAGCTCCGCCCCGTCCTCCTCCCCCGACCTCGCGACGACCGCCGGGAAACTAGACGACCTGCGCTCCCGGCTCGCGGAGACCGCGGCCCCCGCCGGTGAGGATGCCGTCGCCGCCGTCCACGGCGCCGGGCGCCTCACCGCCCGCGAGCGGGTCACCGGGCTGCTCGACGACGGCTCGTTCACCGAGATCGACGCCCTCGCCCGTCACCGCTCCACCTCCTTCAACCTGGACCGGGAACGCCCGGTCACCGACGGTGTGGTCACCGGGTACGGCACCGTCGACGGTCGTCAGGTCTGCGTGTTCTCGCAGGACGCCACGGTCTTCGACGGCACCGTCGGCGAGACCCACGGCGAGAAGCTGGTGAAGGTCATGGAGCTCGCGCTGCGCTCCGGGGTGCCGCTCATCGGCATCCACGACTCGACCGGTGGCCGGGTGAAGGAGGGTGTGGTCTCGCTGGGGACCGCCGCCCGGCTGTACCGGCTGCGCACGCAGCTGTCCGGAGTGGTGCCGCAGATCTCGGTGATCGCCGGGCCGACCGCGGGCACCGAGGCCCACCAGCCGGCACTGGCCGACCTCGTCGTCACGGTGCGGGACGCCGGGGCGCTCTACCTCACCGACCCGCAGACCACCGCACAGGTCGTCGGCGAGGAGACCACCGCCGCCGAACTGGGGTCCGCGGATGTCCTCATGGCCAACGGCACCTCGCATCTGGCCGTCAGTTCCGACAGTGACGCACTGGCCACGGTCCGGGACCTGCTCGCCCAGCTGCCGGCGAACAACCGGGCGCCCGCCCCCGTCGTCGAGGCGGCGGGAACCGCCCCGGACGCTGCCCCGGACACCGCCGCCCTGGACACCCTGCTGCCCGATTCCCCGCTCGGCGGGTACGACGTCCACGACGTGCTCGCCGGCGTCGTCGACCCGGACAGTCTGCTGGAGCTGCAGCCCGACTTCGCCGGCAACGTGGTCACCGCGTTCGCCCGGGTCGACGGCCGGAGCGTCGGAGTGGTCGCCACCCAGCCGCTCGTCCTCGCCGGTGCGCTCGACGCGGACGCCGCCCGCAAGGCCGCCCGGTTCATCCGCTTCTGCGACGCCTTCAACCTCCCCCTCGTCTTCGTCGTCGATTCGCCCGGTTTCCTGCCCGGTGTCGACGGAGAGCGGGCCGGGCTGCTGCGGCAGTCCGCCCCGCTGCTGTACGCGGTGGCCGAGGCGACCGTCGGCATGGTCACGGTCGTGACCCGCAAGGCCTACGGCACCTCCTATGTGGCGCTGGGCTCGAAGAACATCGGCGCGGACCTCGTCTACGCCTGGCCAACCGCCCAGATCTCCAACGCGGACGCGGAGAACACCGTCTCCGCGGTGCACGCCGAGACCCTCGCCAAGGCCGAGCGACGCCGCAAGGATGTCGACGCCCTGCGCGCCTCCCTCCTCGACGAGGTCGAGAGCACGCTGGTCAACCCGTACGCCGCCGCGGAACGCGGCTATGTCGACATGGTGATCCCGCCGTCGGAGACCCGGCGTCGCCTCATCGACGGCCTGGCGCTGGTGGAGCGCAAACTCGTCCAGTCCGCCCCGCGCAAGCACGGCAACCTGCCGCTGTAAGGAACCGCACATGACCGTCACGTCCACCTCCCCGGCAGTGCCGTCGACCCCGTCGACCCTGCCCGTCACCGTCCTGCGCGGTGCCCCCACCGACACCGAGCTCGCGGCCGTCGTCGCCGCACTCTCCGCCGTCGCCGCGGCCGACCCGGCCTCGTCGGCGACGCTCTCCCCCGCCACCACCGCCCGCCTCGCCGCCCGGCGCAGCAACCGGGGCACCTGGGGTACCCCGGCGGAGCAGCTGTTCGGTCCCGCCACCTTCAACCCCGGCGGCTACCGTGCCTGAGCTGCCTGAGCGATCAGACCGGCCCCGCATCGTCCTGGCGTCCTCCTCCCCGTCCCGGCTGTCCGTGCTGCGCGCCGCCGGCGTGGAACCGCTGGTCCTCGTCCCCGGGGTCGACGAGGACGCCGCCGTGGCCGAGCTGCGCTCCCGCGTGGCCGATCCGACGCCGGCACAGGTGGTCAGTCACCTCGCGGCGGCGAAGAGCCGCGCGGTCACCGACCAGTTCGCCGGGGACATCCCCGCCGGGTCCCTCGTCGTCGCCGCGGACTCGATGCTGCTGCTCGACGGCGAACTGCAGGGGAAACCGCACACCGTCGACCGCACGGTGGCACGGTGGCGGGCCCAGCGCGGCCGCAGCGCCACCCTGGTCACCGGGCACGCCTTCACCACCCCGGAAGACGGCGGCGCAGTCCGCACCGCAGTCAGCGAAACCGTCGTGCACTTCGCCGACGCCTCGGACGCCGACATCGCCGCCTACGCGGCGACCGGTGAACCCCTGGAGTGTGCCGGGGCGTTCACCCTGGAAGCCCTCGGCGGCTGGTTCATCGACCGGATCGAGGGCGACCCGTCGAGCGTCATCGGGCTGTCTCTGCCGCTGGTCCGGCGCGCCGCCGCAGCGGCCGGACATGACATCCACGAATTCTGGCGCTGACATTCCCGGCATTCCCGCCCGCCGCCGTGGCGCGGTCGCCGCATCCGGCACCCCCGCAGGCGGCTAGAATGCACGGTGACGAGACGAAAGGCGGTATCCCCACCCATGGGAATCGAGTTGGACCCCAGCCCACAGCTGGCACAGTACGCCCACCCGGAGAAGATGGTGACCAGTTCCTGGCTGGGTGCGAAACTCGGCGGGCACGGGTTGAAGGTGGTCGAGTCGGACTCCGACCCGATCCGCTACAACATCGGGCACCTGCCCACCGCCATCCGCATCGACCTGCACAGCGATCTCGGCGACCCGGTCACCCGCGACTTCGTCGACGGGGCCGCGTTCGCCCGTCTCATGGACGAGAAGGGAATCTCCCGGGATGACACGGTCATCATCTACGGCGACGAGGGGAATCTCTGGGCCTCCTACACGTTCTGGGTCTTCGAGCTCTTCGGCCACCCGGATGTCCGCCTCCTCGACGGCGGCCGGGACGCCTGGATGCAGGAGGAACGGGAGACCTCCTACGATGCCCCACCGGCACCGACGTCCGGCTACCCCGTGGTGGAGCGCGACGACACCACCTTCCGGGTCTTCGTCGACCGGGTCCGGGAAGCCGTCGACCAGCACCTCACCGGCACACCGGACCTGCAGATCATCGACCTGCGGGACGCGGACGAGTTCCACGGCGCCGGGGACGGTGGCACGACCGGCCCGACCGGACCCGTCAGCCGGGCCGGCCACATCCCGGGCGCGGTGAACCTGCGCCATGATGCGGCGGTGCTCCCGAGCGGCCGGTTCCGCCCCAGGTCGGAGATCGAGGCGATGCTCACCGCCGCCGGGCTGGACGCCACCGTCTCCACCGTGACCTACTGCCACGCCGGGGAACGCGCCGCACATCTGTGGTTCGTGCTGCACCACCTGCTCGGCTGGGACACGGTCCGGTGCTACGACGGGTCCTGGATGGAGTGGGGCAACATGGTCCGGATGCCGATCGCCGTCGACTGATTCCGTCCGGGCCTGCCGATGCCGGCTAACGGGCGGGCTGGCCCGGCCGATGGCCGCCGTAGTAGCGTTTCTAGAGTTTTGCATCAGCTGTTTTGTCGTGAGTGAGGAGAAGTCAGTGCCGTCAGTCCCGGCAGCAACCCGGAGAATCCGCAAGGTACTCATCGCCAACCGCGGTGAGATCGCGGTCCGAGTCATCCGTGCCGCACGCGACGAGGGCCTCGCCACGGTCGCCGTCTACGCCGAACCGGATGCCACCGCACCGTTCGTGCGGATGGCCGACGAGGCGTTCGCGCTCGGCGGCCGGACTGCCGCGGACAGCTACCTGGACACGGTGAAGATCATCGACGCCGCCGTCCGCTCGGGCGCGGACGCCGTCCACCCCGGCTACGGCTTCCTCTCCGAGAACGCCGATTTCGCGCAGGCGGTCGAGGACGCGGGTCTGATCTGGATCGGCCCCCCGCCGACCGCCATCCGGGAGCTCGGCGACAAGGTCACCGCCCGGCACTACGCGGAGCAGGTGGGTGCCCCGATGGCGCCCGGTACCGACGGACCGGTGGCGGACGCCGACGAGGTCGTCGCCTTCGCCCGTGCCCACGGCCTGCCCGTGGCGATCAAGGCCGCCTTCGGCGGCGGCGGCCGCGGCATGAAGGTCGCGCACACGCTCGGGGAGATCCCGGAGCTCTTCGAGTCCGCGACCCGGGAGGCCACCGCCGCCTTCGGCCGCGGTGAGTGCTTCGTCGAGCGGTACCTCGACCGGGCCCGCCACGTCGAGTGCCAGGTCCTCGGCGACATGCACGGCAACTATGTCGTCGCCTCCACCCGGGACTGTTCCCTGCAGCGTCGCTTCCAGAAGCTCGTCGAGGAGGCCCCCGCCCCGTTCCTCTCCGCGGAGCAGGACGCCCGCCTCCGGTCCTCGTCCAGGGACATCCTGCGCGCCGCCGGCTACCACGGCGCCGGGACCGTCGAATTCCTCGTCGGCGCCGACGGACTCATCTCCTTCCTCGAGGTCAACACGCGGCTGCAGGTCGAGCACCCGGTCACCGAGCAGGTCACCGGATGGGACCTGGTCCGCGAGCAGTTCCGCATCGCCGAGGGCCGGGAGCTGTCCCGCACCACCGACCCGGAGATGCGGGGCCACGCCTTCGAGTTCCGTATCAACGGCGAGGACCCGGGCGCCGGCTTCATCCCCCACCCGGGCACGCTGACCACCTACCGCGAGCCCGCGGGCCCCGGCGTCCGGGTGGATTCCGGGGTCGAGCAGGGTTCCGTCGTCGGCGGCCAGTTCGATTCGATGCTGGCGAAGCTCATCGTGACCGGGGAGACCCGCGCCGAGGCGCTCCAGCGCTCCGCCCGGGCACTCGACGAGTACCTCGTCGAGGGTCTGCCGACGGTCATCCCCTTCCACCGGGCGGTGGTCACCGACCCGGCGTTCGCCCCGGAGCTCGCCGACGGTGCCGACAGTGCCGGGACAACCAGCGCTGCCGACGTCGCCGGGTTCGACGTCTACACCCGCTGGATCGAGGAGGAGTGGGACAACCCGCTGCAGCCGTGGGACGGGGAAGACACCGCCCCCGTCGGTGACGAGACCCCCGCCCCGACCCGTCGCATCACCGTCGAGGTCGACGGTCGCCGCATCGAGGTCGCCGTCCCCGCCGACCTCATCGGTACCGGCGGCCCCAAGCGGCGTCCGGCCCGCCGCACCACCGGCACCGGCGGTGCCGCCGCCTCCGGCGACGAGATCGCCGCGCCGATGCAGGGCACGGTCGTCAAACTGCTCGTCGAGCCCGGCCAGGAGGTCGCCGAAGGCGACCGGGTCCTCGTCCTCGAGGCGATGAAGATGGAGAACCCGGTGAAGGCGCACAAGGCCGGCATCGTCGACGAGATCCATGTCTCCGCCGGTGACGGCGTGAAGAAGTCCGAGCCGCTGCTGAAGATCCGGTAACGATGGCCGACCTGTTCGCCCGCTTCCGTACCGACCGTCACGGCCGGGGCTACCTCCTCGCCCTCGACCAGGGCACCACCTCCACCCGCGCGATGGTCTTCGACGCCGACGGTGCCGTGGTCTCGGTCGGGCAGCTCGAACACCGCCAGATCTTCCCCCGCCCCGGCTGGGTCGAGCACGACCCGGAGGAGATCCGGCTGAACACCCGGCGCGTCATCGCGGACGCCGTGGCCCGCGCCGACATCGGCACCGAGGACATCGCCGCACTGGGGATCACGAACCAGCGGGAGACGACGGTCATCTGGGACCGCGAGACCGGTGAGCCGGTCTACAACGCGATCGTCTGGCAGGACACGCGCACCGCGGACATCTGCGATGAGCTGGAGAACACCGGCCGGGCGGAGATGTTCCGGGACCGGACCGGGCTGCCGGTCTCCACCTACTTCGCGGGACCGAAGATCCGGTGGATCCTCGACAACGTCCCCGGGGTCCGGGAGCGTGCCGAGCACGGCGAACTGGCTTTCGGGACAATGGACTCCTGGCTGGTGTGGGAACTCACCCGCCGGTCCCGCCACACCGGACGCAGCCAACGGCACCGGGCCCGCCACGTCACCGACGTCACCAATGCGTCCCGGACCATGCTCATGGATCTGCGGACCCGCACCTGGGACCCGGAGCTGTGCGCGGCGATGGGGGTGCCGATGTCCCTGCTGCCGGAGATCGTCAGCTCTTCCGGGGTCATCGACAAGGTCCGCCGGTCGGGCCCGGTCAACGGGGTGCCGATCGCCGGGATCCTCGGCGACCAGCAGGCCGCGACGTTCGGGCAGGCGTGCACCGAGCCGGGTGAGGCGAAGTGCACCTACGGCACCGGAAACTTCCTGCTGCTCAACACGGGCACCGAACCGAAGACCTCGGACCACGGTCTGATCAGCACCGTCGCCTACCAGATCGGGGACGCCGACGCGGTGTACGCCCTCGAAGGCTCGGTCGCGGTCACCGGCTCACTGGTGCAGTGGCTGCGCGACAATTTCGGCCTCATCCGCTCCTCCGACGAGATCGAGGACCTGGCGCGCGCCGAGGACGACAACGGCGGCTGCGTGGTCGTCCCCGCGTTCTCCGGTCTGCTCGCACCCCGCTGGGACCCGAGTGCCCGCGGGGTGATCGTGGGACTGACCCGGTACGTCAACAAGTCGCACATCGCCCGGGCCGCGCTGGAGGCCACCGCCTTCCAGACCAGGGAGGTCGTCGACGCGATGAACGCCGATTCCGGGGTGCCGCTGACCGGTCTGAAGGCCGACGGCGGCATGGTGGTCAACAGTCTGCTCATGCAGTTCCAGGCCGACCAGCTGGGGGTGCCGGTGACGGTGCCGAAGGTCCCCGAGACCACGGCGCTCGGCGCCGCCTACGCGGCGGGGCTCGCAGTCGGCTACTTCGAGGATGTCGCGGAGATCCGCGCGCTGTGGCAGGAGGACCGGACCTACCTCCCGCAGGCCTCCGAGGAGGAGCGGGACGCCGCCTTCGCCGTGTGGAACCGGGCGGTGGAACGCTCCGTCGGCTGGGCCTGACGGGCCCGGGATTTTTGTTCACCGGGCACAACCACCGCCGGATTCTTCGTCCGCCCGAGCCGATGTGACCCCGGTCACAGCCTCCTTAGAGTGATGTCACCCCACATCACGAGGAGGACATCGTGCTTTTCCCCTATCTCCCCTGGAACGGCCCCGACGGCACCGACAGCGCTGCCGAGCAGCCGGACCTGCCCGCCGTGCGCGACCGGCACCGGGGATGGACCCGCCGGGAACTCACCGGGCGTGCCCGCGCCGTCGCCGCCCGGCTCCACGCACTCGGCGTCCGCCGGGGCGACGTCGTCGCCGTCATGCTCCCGAACTGCACGGAATTCCTGGCCGCCATGTTCGGCGCCTGGTATCTCGGTGCCGTCGTCACCCCCGTCAACCCGGTCTTCACCGACACCGAGGCCGCCCGGCAGCTCACCGACTCCGGCGCCGGCGTCCTCGTCTGCACCGAACCCGGCCGGTTCGACGACCTGACCACCGTCCTCGACGCGGCGGAGATCGTCGGGCTGCCGGACCCTGGCGGGGCGTCCGACGAGCTCGCCGATCCGGCACCGTTGTCCGGGGAGGACACCGCCCTGGTCGTCTACACCAGCGGCTCGACCGGCCGCCCGAAGGGCGCGATGCTCGGTCACGCCCAACTGGACGCCATGACCGCCGCCATGACGGAACGGACCGGCATCACCGGCGACGACCACTGCATCCTCGTCCTGCCGTTGTTCCACGTCAACGCGATCCTCGTCAGTGTGCTCACCCCGATGCGGGTCGGCGCCGGGATCACGATGGTGGAACGGTTCGCTCCCCGCCCGTTCCTGGAGCTCGTCGAAACCCACCGTCCGACGTACTTCTCCTGCGTCCCCACGATCCTCTCCCACATCACCGACCTGCCGCTGGAGGACCGGCCGGACACCGGCTCGCTGCGGTTCGTCATCTGCGGGGCGGCACCGGCGTCCCCGGAACTGCTGGTCCGGGCCGAGGAACAGCTCGGCATCACCGTCGTCGAAGGCTACGGCCTGACCGAGGGGACCTGCGCCAACGCCTGCAACCCGGTGGCCGGGCCCTGCAAGGTCGGGACCGTCGGCCCCGCCATGCCCGGCCAGACCATCCGGATCGTCGACGAGGCCGGTGCCGACGTCCCGACCGGCACCGCCGGCCAGGTCCTCATCTCCGGCCCCACGGTCATGCAGGGCTACCTCAACCGGCCCGCGGCGACCGCCGAGACCGTCGTCGACGGCTGGCTGCACACCGGTGACGTCGGCAGCCTCGACGAGGACGGCTACCTCACCATCATCGACCGGATCAAGGACATGATCATCCGCGGCGGGGAAAACATCTACCCCAAGGAGATCGAGGCACTGCTCTACGGGGTGGACGGGGTGCTCGAGGCCGCGGTCATCGCCCGCCCCCACCCCCGGCTGGGCGAGGAACCGGTCGCCGTCGTCTCGCTCATGCAGGGCAGCCCGCTGACCACCGACGAGCTGCTGGCCCACTGCCGGCGCCATCTCACCAAGATCAAGGTCCCCGTCGACCTGCAGATCGTCGACGAGATCCCGAAGAACCCGGTGGGCAAGATCGACAAGCCGACGCTGCGCGCCGGCCTGACCACCACCGTCTGACACTCCACACCACGTACGCCACGTACTCCACGACCGCGTAAGGACAAGATCATGGGTTTCACCTCACCCGAACTCCCGCCCGGAGACCTCGACAAGGTCGTCCGCCTGCCGTTCTCCGACCGGATGCGGGTCCTCGACCAGCACTGGGTCGACCACGGTTTCGGCGTCCCGAAGGTACTGTCGCTCTTCTACGTCGCCAAGATGGCCGCCTACGTCGGCTTCGGCATCCTCATCGTCGGACTCACCACCCCGGATCTCGGCGGGTGGGGGAACTTCACCGACTGGTGGACCGAACCGATGGTCTACCTCAAACTGATGGTCTGGACGATCCTCTGCGAGATTCTCGGCCTCTCGGCGTCCTCCGGCCCGCTCTCCTTCAACGTCAAGCCGCTGTTCGGCGGTTTCCACTACTGGCTGCGTCCGGACACGATCCGGCTGCCGCCGTGGGAGAAGATCCCGTTCACCCGCGGTGACCGACGGACCATGTTCGATGTGGTCCTCTACGCCGTCATCCTCGCCAACCTGATCTACCTGCTGGTGGCCCCGGGTGAGCGCTACGACATCGTGCCGGATGCGAAGGCGGGACTGCTGCCCGCCTGGGCGGTCCTCAGCTACATCGTCCTCATCTGCGTCATGGGACTGCGCGACAAGACCGTCTTCCTCGCGGCCCGCTCGGAGCAGTACCCGCTGATCCTGCTGGCCTTCGCCGTCCTCAGCAACTACACCGACATGATCCTCGCCGCGAAGATCGTCATCGTCGTCGTCTGGTGCGGCGCGGCCTTCTCCAAGATCGGCCACCACTTCTCCCCCACCGTGTGCGCCATGATCGCCAACGCCCCCTGGGTGCCGGGCACCTGGATCAAGCGCAAACTGTACAAGAATTACCGGCTCTTCCGGATGAAGAGTGCGTATCAGATGTGAAGCAGGCTGAATGGGTCACCACAACATGTAGGGGCTGGGGCCGGAAATGCAGAAGGATCCTGCAGTGACAGGATGAAGGTGTCTAATCACCATCCAGCCGCTCCAGGATCCATGTCTCACCCTACCGTCACGCCTTCTGCTGTCCCGAACCTCGTCGCTGACACGATCTGCCGCACCGCCGAGTTGGGCCTGTCCATCGACAATGCCGCCGACGCCGAAAACGTCACCCACCTGTTCTGCCACCCGGTGACCGTCGATTCCAACTGCCCGGGCTGCGGGCATGCCTGCCGGGTCCGTGACCATGTCGAACGCCGGCTCACGGACCTGCCTATCGTCGGCCACCCCAGCCTCCTGCACGTCCGTGTACCCCGACTGGCCTGCGGCAACGACGACTGTGAGGTCACGATCTTCCGGGCGTCGATCCCACAGGCGGCCGACGATCGACAGTCCGTAACCTGCCGAGTGACCCGCTGGATCCTCCAGCGCATGGCGACCGACGGGATGAGCGTGACCGCCTGTGCCCGGGCGTTGGGTATCGGCTGGGACAAGGTCAACCAACTGGCCCTGTCGGCCTGCCGGCAGTTGTCCTATCAGGATCCGTCCCGGTTGGACCGGGTCCGGGTCCTCGGCGTCGACGAGCACAAGTGGAAGCACGTCCGTGGTGACGGGTCACCGGGGTTCGTCACCGTGATCGTGGACCTGACCCCACTGGTCGACGGGGTGGGCTCGGCCCGACTGCTCGATATGGTGCCCGGCCGCAGTGCCGACGCGTTCGGCGACTGGCTCGACGCCCGCGGCAGCACGTTCCGCCACAGGATCCGGGTGGTGACCATGGACGGATTCACCGGCTACGCGAAAGCCGCGACCCAGCATCTGAGCCAGGCCCGGCAGGTCATGGACCCGTTCCATGTCGTCCATCTGGCCATCGACAAGCTCACCGCATGTCGGCAAAGGGTCCAGAATGAGACGACAGGACACCGAGGGCGGTCCGGGGATCCGTTGTACGGGATCCGGCGCATCCTGCTGACCCGCAAGTCACTGGTGACCCCGGCCAACGCGGTGAAACTTGATGACGTGCTCACCGCCGAGGCGCACCTGCCGGTGCAGGTGACGTGGTATTTCTACCAGGAGATTCTTGCCGCCTATCAGGCTGACCGGCCACGCGACGGGAAGCTGCGGATGTTCAAGGTGATCAAGGCTCTGCACGTGAAGATCCCCAATGACTTGCGGGAACTGCGGGTGCTGGGTCAGACCCTGTGGCGGCGGCAGGCTGACATCCTCGCGTACTTCGACACCGGTGCGTCCAACGGTCCGGTCGAGAACATCAACGGCAAGCTGGGACACCTGCGCGGTATCGCCCTGGGATTCCGGAACAAGGCCAACTACATCTTGCGGTCACTGATCCACTCGGGCGGACTCCGGGGCGCAATCAACGCACTCTGAAACCGGAAGAGCCGAATTACCCCGATGACCTGCGGCCCTCCGGGTTCACCCATTTCATGGCCCATGTCCCCGGCACGCTCCTCGAGGGCGGGGCCCCGCTGATCCTGCTGTTCTCCACGAACCGGGTCCTCACCTTCATCGCCGTGCTCGGCATGCTCGCCCTCCACGCGTTCATCATCTCCACCATCCCTCTGGCGGTGCCGCTGGAGTGGAACATCTTCTTCATGTTCTTCGCGGTCTTCCTGTTCTGGGGTCACGACGCCGGCGCCGGATTCGGGGTCACCGACTTCAGCAGCCCGTGGATCGCCGTCGCCGTCGTCGCCGCGGTGCTCATCTGGCCGATTATCGGGAACATCCGGCCCGACCTGATCTCCTTCCTCGTCTCCTACCGGCAGTACTCCGGCAACTGGGCCGCCACCGTCTGGGCCTGGAAGGACGCCGCCGCCGAGAAGAAGCTGGACGAGTGCATCGCCCGCGGTGGTGACCAGCACGCCAGCCAGATCATCGACGTCTACGGTGAGGACCTCGGTGAACTGTTCACCCAGAAGGCCAACGCGTGGCGGTCGATGCACAGCGCCGGACGCTCCCTGCACACCCTGCTCGCCAAGTACGTCGACATGGACACCTACCGGATCCGGGAGGGCGAGACCGTGGTCTCCGGCCTCATCGGCTGGAACTTCGGTGACGGTCATCTCCACGACGAGCAGCTGGTCGCGGCTGTGCAGGACCGCTGCCACTACGCCCCCGGTGACCTGGTGGTGGTGTACACCGAGTCGCAGCCCATCCACCGCGACTACATCGAGTACCGGGTCATCGACGCCGCTCTCGGAGTCGTCGAGCGCGGCCGGTACGTGGTGACCGACGCGACCGAGGCCTGCCCCTGGCTGGCCGACGGCCCCATCGACCACACCGTGACCTGGCAGCTGCCCGGCTACACCTTCCCCGGACGCCGGCACGCCGCTGACACCAGCACGGACACCGCCGGTACCGCCGGTGCCGCCGGTGCCTCAGCCGAGCCCGCTGCCGAGCCCGCTGGCGCGGACGAACCGGTGTAGGTGTCCGTCGCCCCACCTGTGGCGTGCCCCTGAGCCCGCCACTGACCCCGCCACTGACCCCGACACTGACCCACCTCTGACCCCGATGCCCGCGGAACGAACCGACAGGTCGATTTTCCGGTCCCCGAAAGGCACCTCGGTTCGTGAACCTCACATCCGCTGGCGGCGGCTGTCCCCCGTCCCGACCCTCTGTCCCGCCCGGCACCCGTTTCGCCGGGCGGGGCACCCCGGCGTCCAGAAAGTGACACACTACCCATCATGAGCACAGCAACTGTCGTCGGCAGCGGCCCCAACGGACTCGCCGCCGCAGTGACCCTCGCCCGCGCGGGACTGGAGGTCACCGTCCTGGAAGCGGCCGACGAGATCGGCGGCGGCACCCGGTCCGGAGAGGTCACCCTGCCGGGACTGGTCCACGACCACTGCTCCGCCATCCACCCGCTGGCCGTCGCCACCGCGTTCTCCCACTCGGTCGATCTCGGCGCACACGGCCTGTCCTGGGCCTGGCCGGAAGTGCAGTACTCCCATCCGCTCGACGGCCCGGCCACCGACAGAGCCGACGGGCCGGGCGGAGCCGTCTACCGCAGCGTCGACCGCACCGCGGCGTCCCTCGGGAAGGACGCCGCCACCTGGCGCACCGTGTTCGGCCCGCTGTCGCGGAACTTCGCCGACGTCACCGAGGATTTCCTCCGACCGATGGTCCACGTCCCCACCCATCCGCTGAAACTCGCCCATTTCGGAGCGTTCGCCGGACTGCCGGCCGCCGTCACCGCCCGACTGTGGCGCACCCCGCAGGCGCGGGCCCTGTTCGGCGGGGTGGCCGCCCACGCCTTCCGGCCCTTCCACACCCTCGGGTCCTCGGCGATCGGTACCGCGCTGGGCACCGCCGCACACACCTTCGGCTGGCCCGCGGCCGTCGGCGGTTCCGCGGCGATCGCACGGGCAATGGCGGACACCCTGGAATCCCTCGGTGGCCGGATCGAGACCGGCGTCCGGGTACGGTCGCTGGCCGACGTGCCGGACGCCCGGATCGTCATGCTCGACACGTCACCGCGCGCCGCCGTGGAGATCGCCGGACCGGCGATGCCCGCAGCGGTCTCCCGCGCCCTGTCCCGCTACCGGCACGGCCCCGGTGCCTTCGCCGTACACTTCGCCGTCGAGGGCGGGATCCCCTGGACCCACCGGCCCTCCCGGCAGGCCGGCACCGTGCACGTCGGCGGCACCTTCGGCGAAATATCCGCCGCGGAACGCCAGGTCAACCGGGGTGGGATGCCGGACCGGCCCTTCGTCCTCGTCACCCAGCAGTCGGTGGCCGACCCCTCCCGCGCCGTCGACGGCGTCCACCCGGTGGACACCTACGCCCACGTCCCCGCCGGATTCCGCGGGGACGCCACCGCGGCGGTCATCGCCCAGATCGAACGGTTCGCCCCCGGCTTCCGGGACCGGATCGTGGCACAGACCTCGTGGGATGTCGCCCACATCGAGAACGCGGACCCCAACTTCGTCGGCGGGGACATCGTCACCGGCGCGAATTCACTGCGTCAGCTGCTGTTCCGGCCGAGGATCGCCCTCGACCCCTACCGCACCGGCGGCAGTGCCACCGGCGGTGACAGCGGCCGGGGCATCTACCTGTGTTCGGCGGCGACCCCACCGGGCGCCGGGGCGCACGGCATGTGCGGCTGGAACGCCGCCGGCTCCGCGCTGCGGGACCTGGGACTGACCGCATGACCGGGACCGATCCCGTCCCGGCCGCCTTCGTGCACATCGGCGAGGAGGTCCACCGGCGGTTTCCGGAGGTGGCCCGGGCGATGACCGACCTCATCATCGAGAAGGAACCGCCCCTGGGCGGGGCCGACATCCACGACATCCTCGTGTCCAGCGTCGAGGGGAATCTCGAGACCATCAGCCAGCTGCTGCGCAACGGTATCCCGGTCGACGAGGCCCGCCCCAGCAGCGCGGCGATCCGGTACGCCCACCGGCTGGCGGAACGGGGCATCCCCGCCGACCAGCTCCGCCGCGCCTACCACCTCGGGTCGGAGGGCGGCCGACGGGAGATCTTCGGCATCATCCGCGACATGGACTGTCCGTCCCGGGACAAGCTGGAGATCCTGCACCACATGGACGGGTTCCTCCACAGCTACATCGACTGGATGAGCGGGGAGATCCTCACCGCCTACGAGACGGAGTCCCGCCGGATCCGGGACTACAGTGCCTCCGCCACCGCGTCCCTGATCCGGGAGGTCCTCGCCGGGGCGGAGGTCACCGACCGGGCCTTCGAGCACACGGCACAGTACCGCCTGGACCAGCGGCACCGCGCCGCGGTGCTGTGGATCGACCGGGCCAATCCGGCGGTGGACTACACCACGCAGCTTGCCGAACAGGTGCGGCGGATAGCGCGCGGCGCGGGGTTCGCGGGCCCCACACTGTTCACCGCGGTGGACCGGGGCACGGCCTGGGTGTGGTTCAGTGTCCGGGACGATGACCCGGTGGCCGGGGCGTCCGGGCTCCTGGCCGGGTTGCCGGCCGCGCGGATCGCCTTCGGCGCGCCGGCGTCCGGCCGTGAGGGGTTCCGACGGTCGCACCGGCAGGCGCTCGCCGCGGAGCGGGTGGCCCGCACCGCGGTCGTCGAGGATCCGGTGCCGCTGAGCTACGACGGTCCGGGGGTCGCCCTGGCGTCCCTGCTCACCTCGGACATGCCGGAGATCCGGCGGTGGGTGGCCGAGGAGCTCGGCGGGCTGGCGGAGCAGACCCCGACAGCGGCGCGGCTGCGGGAGACCTGCTCCCGGTTCCTGGAGACCGGCAGCAGCTACACCCGCACCGGTGAGGCGATGACGCTGCACCGCAACACGGTGAAGTACCGGATCGGCCAGGCACAGGAGCTGCTGCCGGAACGGCCGCAGCGGACCGCCGCGGAACTGTCCCTGGCGCTGCGGCTGTGCGCGTTGCTGGGGTCGGCGGTCCTCATCGCGGCCCCCGGGGGCAGGTGACTCCCCGGGGTATACTGGGACGGTATGACTACTCCCCCTGCCGGTCCACACGGTTCCACCGGCCCTGCCGACCCTGCCGACGGTGGCGGGGACCGGCTGCGTGTCGGGGACACCGAACGGGGGTCGGCCATGTCGCTGCTGGGGGTGCACTTCGCCGACGGGCGGCTCACGGTCTCCGAGTACGACGACCGGGCCCGCCGGGCCGCGGCCGCCACGACCCGCGGGGAGCTGGACGCCCTGTTCACCGACCTCCCGGTGCTGCCTGACCAGCAGGGTGCCGCCGGACCGTACGGCTCCGACATGGCCGTCTACTCTGCCGGGGAGCTCGCCGAGCAGCACAACCGTGGGGCCCGACCGCGGGCCGCGGTCATGGCGCTGACGGTGATCGGCACGTGGGTGGCGTCCATCGTCGTGGGCAACGGGCTGCCGCTGTTCATCATTCCGGCGGTGGCGGTGCTGCTGTACGTGCTGAAGATCGGCCCGCGGTCCTGGCACACGCCCTCGCCGGCTGCGCTGGAGCGGGCCCGGGTGAAGCGGATCCGGCAGGAGCAGCGCCTGCAGCTGGAGCAGAAGAAGGCCGAGCGGCGGATCAGGCAGACGGAGTTGACGACCGACGCGATGGACGCCGCACAGCGCCTGCTGGGGCGTACCACCGCCACCGGATCGGACGCCGTGAAGAAGGCCCGGGACCGGCTGCGGGACCAGCGGCGCCGCCGGTAGCTGACGGGACCGGCCGGCTACCGGACCTGACGGAACTCGTCGATGACCCCGGCGAACAGCCGGACCCCGACCGCGATGCAGTTCTCGTCGAAGATGATGTCGGCCTGGTGCAGGTCCGCCTTCTCGCCCTGCCCGTTCCACGCCCCGAGCCGGGCCATGGCCCCCGGCACGTGCTCCAGGTACCAGCTGAAGTCCTCGCCGCCGCTGGACTGCGGCGCCTCCTGCAGGGCATGCGGGTCGACGTCCTTGACGGCCTGCGCCATCAGCGCGGTGCAGGCGTCGTCGTTGGTCACCGGCGGGACGCCCTTGTCGTGCCGGATCTCGGCGGTCGCCCCGGTCGGGGCGAGGATCTGCTCCACCAGTTCGGGGAACAGCGCCTCCAGTTCCCGCCACACCGTCGGACTGCCGGTCCGCAGCGTGCCGAGCAGTGAGGCCTCCTGCGGGATCGCGTTGAAGGCCGCCCCACCACTGACCGCCCCGAACGTCAGGACGGTCCCGGTCCGCGGGTCGACCCGTCGGGACAGCAGTCCGGGCAGCTGGGTGATGAGCAGTCCGACGGCGTAGATGACGTCGGCGGTCAGGTGCGGCCGCGAGGTGTGCCCGCCCGGGCCCTTCACGGTCACCTCGACGATGTCGGTGGCCGAGGTGATCGCCCCGGTCTTCACCCCGACCTGTCCGGCACGCAGTTTCGGTTCGGCGTGCACGGCGAAGATGTGGCTCACCCCGGCCAGCGCCCCGGCGCGGATGACGTCGGGGGCACCGCCGTCGACGACTTCCTCGGCCGGCTGGAAAATGCAGCGGACCCGCTGGTCCAGGCCGTAGGTCCGGTCGTAGTCGGCGAGCGCGCAGGCGAGGGCGAGGAGCACGGTGGTGTGGATGTCGTGGCCGCAGGCGTGCATCACCCCCGGGTTCTCCGAGGCGAAGTCGAGGCCGGTGACCTCGGTGACCGGCAGCGCGTCGATGTCACCGCGGAAGGCGATCGCCGGGGCGTCCGCCAGGTCACCGCGGCCGCCGATGTCGACCATGCAGCCGGTGCCGGGGAACCGGTGCGGTTCCAGCCCGGCCTCGGTCAGCTTCCCGACGATGAAGTCGGTGGTGGCGAATTCCTTGTGGGACAGTTCCGGGTGCGCGTGGAGGTGACGCCGCCAGCTGATCACCGGGTCCCTGTTGTCGGCGATCCAGTCGGTGACGGACGCGGCGACGGTGACGGCGGTGCTCACGGGTGTGGCGCTCCTTGTAGAGGTGATGGTCCGGGGGTTTCCCGACCATCCTAGCCGTACTGTCCGGTGGCGCCCTTATGCTGGTGCCATGGCTGACTTGTCACAGGCTGAATCTGCAGAGACCCCGCCGGCGGTGCTGGCGGAGCAGGCGGCGTCCGCACTGGCGCAACGCACCGGTCGGGACGCCCACGATGTCGCGGTGGTGCTCGGCTCGGGGTGGCGTCCCGCCGCCGACGTGCTGTGTGAGGGACGCGAGGTGACCGAGTTCCCGATGGCCGACCTCCCCGGTTTCCTCCCGCCCACCGCCGAGGGCCACGGCGGGACGGTGCGCAGCCTCGAGCTCGCCGGGCGCCGCGTCCTGGTGCTGCTGGGGCGCACCCACGGCTACGAGGGGCACCCGCTGTGGCGCACCGTCCACGCGGTGCGCACCGCCGCGGCCGCCGGGGCGGGCACGGTCGTGCTGACCAACGCCGCCGGCGGACTGACCGAGGGGATGAGTGTCGGCGAGCCGGTGCTCATCAGTGACCACCTCAACATGACGATGCGGTCCCCGCTGGTCGGCGCGGACTTCGTGAATATGGTGGACGCCTACTCGCCGCGGCTGCGCGAGCTGGTCGCCGGACTGCGCCCCGGGATCCGGGAGGCGGTCTACGCGATGATGCCCGGGCCGCAGTACGAGACTCCCGCGGAGATCGCCATGCTCGGCACCCTCGGTGCCGGGCTGGTGGGGATGTCGACGGTGTACGAGACGATCGCCGCGCGCGCCGCCGGGATGGAGGTCCTCGGGATCTCCCTGGTGACGAACCTGGCCGCCGGGGTGACCGGCGAACCGCTGGACCATGAGGAGGTGCTCGCCGCCGGGAAGGCCTCGGCCGGTGAGATGGGCACGCTGCTGCGGGAGCTGGTGGGTGCACTGTGATCGCCTTCGGTACCGCCGGTCTGCGTGCCCCCGTCGGCCCCGGGGAGGACCACATGAATGTCCCGACCGTCACCCGCACGTCCGCGGGTGTGGCGGCCTGGCTGTCCCGGCAGGAATCCTGCGGGGACAGTCCCGCTGTCGCGGTCGGCTACGACTCCCGCTACGGTTCCCACTCGATGGCCCGGGCGGCCGCCGAGACGTTTGCGGGGGCAGGGTGCCGCGTCACGCTCATCGCACGGCCGGCCCCGACCCCCACCTTGGCGTGGCTGGTGCGCGACCGTGGTTTCGACGCGGGCGTCCAGATCACCGCGAGCCACAATCCGAAGGGCGACAACGGCTACAAGCTCTACCTCGCGGGCGGGTCCCAGCTGGTCAGCCCGGCTGACCGGGAGATCGAGGAGCTCATCGCCGCCCAGCCGGCGGCGCCGCAGATCCACCGCAGCACCGACGTGCACCTCGACCTCGGCGCCTACGACGGCTATGTCGGCGCGGTGGCGGGCCTGGTGACCAGCGGCGACGGGCATGTCCTGGCCGCACGCCGCGCCCTGCGCGTCCTCTACACGCCGCTGCACGGGGTGGGCGGCACCGCGCTGGAGCAGGCGCTGCGGGAGGCGGGGTTCCAGGAGCCCGCCGTCGTCGCCGCCCAGCGGTGGCCGGACCCGGAGTTCCCCACCGTGGAGTTCCCCAACCCGGAGGAGCCGGGGACCTGTGACCTGCTGCTGGAGCAGGCGGCCGGGGCTGCCCCGGAGGACCGTCCGGATCTGCTCATCGCCCTGGATCCGGACGCCGACCGGTGCATGGTCGGCGTCCCGGACCCGGCCGCGCCCCACGGCTACCGGATGCTGCGCGGCGACCAGACCGGTCCGCTGCTGGCCCGCCGGGTCGTCGGACAGGCGGTGGCGACCGCCGCCGACGGTGCGCCGGCACCGGTGGTGGCGACGACGGTCGTGTCCTCGTCACTGCTGGGCCGGATCGCCGCGGCCGAGGGCTGGGACTACCGGGAGACCCTCACCGGTTTCAAGAATCTGGCCCGCGCCGCCGACGACGCCCCCGGTGAGCTGGCCTTCGCCTATGAGGAGGCGATCGGCACCTGTCCCGCCCCGCAGGTCGTGGCGGACAAGGACGGCATCGCCACCGCGCTGGTGACCGCTGCCTGGGCCGCCGAGCTCAAGGCGCAGGGCCGGACCCTGCGCGACGAGCTCGCCGACCTCGACGAGACCTACGGGGTGGTACGGACCGCCCAGGTCGCGGTGCGTTTCCCGACGTCGGAGGCGGCGTCCGCCCTCGTCGCGCAGTGGGCGCGGCAGGCACCGGCCGACCTGTTCGGCGGGGCGACGCCCGAGGTCAGCGCACTCGACGGCACCGGCGCTGGCGGTACTGACGCTGCTGACGCTGCCGATCTCACCGGTGGTTTCCGGCTGCGGTGGACCGTCGGCGACCTGGCCCACCGTGTCGTGGTCCGGCCCTCCGGCACCGAGCCGAAGGCCAAGTTCTACCTCCAGGTCGCCGGAGCGGCCGGCGGTGCCACCGCCGCGGCGGTGGAGAGCGCACTCTCGGAGCTCACCGACACCGTGCGGAGGCTCACCGCCTGATGCGACGCCTGCCCTGGATCCCGTGGCTCCCGGTGGTCCTCACCACCGTGGCCGCCGTGGTGATCCTCGTGCTCGACCCGCCGATGCGCGACCTGCAGGCCGCGCTGGCGCGGGAGTCCGCCAACCGGTCCGGGGTGGGCGTGAGCTACTGGTTCAGCTGGTTCGGTGGTGTGGCGCCGGGCAGCTACTCGCTGCTCGTCCCGCCGCTGACCTCCGCCGTCGGTTCCCTGCCGCTGCTGTGCCTGGCCACGGTCCTCGTCGCCGCGCTGTCCTACCCGGTCTCCCGCACCGCCGCCCACCCGACCCTGATGATGTGGGCGGTGTCGCTGGCGGCGGTGCTCAACATGTTCTCGGGCCGGGTCACCTTCGCGGTCGGCGCGGCGGTCGCGATGGTCGGGTTGTGGGTGTTCCAGCGGGGACGCCCCGTCGTCGGCGCGGTCCTGCTGGTCGTCGCCGGGCTGGCCAGCGCCCTGGTCCCCGCCTTCGCCGGGATCATCGCCCTGCCGTTCCTGTTCTTCCGCAGCTACCGTTCCCCGGCCCTGTGGTGGGCCCTGGCGGGTGCGGCACTGGGGGTGCTGGCCCCCTCGTTCCTGTTCGGGGCGCCCGGGGTGCAGCCGTACGTGTGGACCACGCTGGCCTGGTCGCTGGTCATCGGCGTCGGCGCGACCGTGGCCCTGTGGCGTCCGGCGCACACCCGCGTCCTGCCCGCCCGGTGGATCGCCCCGGTTGCCATGGCCGCCGCGGTGGTGCTGTTCATCATCCCCACCGGGGTCGGCGCCAATCTCAGCCGGTTCTTCTACCTCGTGCTGCCGTGCGTGGTGCTGTTCTGGTCGTTGCGTTCGCCGAAGGTGCTGGCACTGCTGCTGTCCCCCGCGCTCGTCTACGCCCTGTTCGTCGCACTCTACGACCAGGTGACCGTCGCCGACACCGACGAGGAGTTCCGCTACACTCCGCTCACCGAACAGCTCGACACGCTCGTCGACGAGGGCCGGATCGACAACCACCGGGTGGAACTCGTCGATACCGGCACCCATGCCGGCAGTCACCTGCTCACCGAGTCCGTGCCGCTGGCGCGCGGCTGGGAGAACCAGTCCGACATGCGCTACAACCCGGTGTTCTACGAGCGGGACTCCCTGGACGCCACGTCCTACGGAACCTGGTTGGCCGACAACGCCGTGGCCTACGTCGCCGTCGCCGCCGACCCGATCCGGCAGCAGCAGGACGAGGCTGACCTGGTCGGCGCCGGGCTGCCCTACCTCACCCCACGGTGGTCGAACCCCGACTGGACGCTCTACGAGGTCACCGATCCGACGACGATCGTGCCCGCCCCGTTGCAGCTGGTGACCAGTTCCCCCGCCGAGATGGTCGTCGACGTCCCGCAGGACGCCGTCGACCGGCCCCACCAGATCCGTATCCGCCCCAACCGGTACCTCACCGCCGTCCGGGACGACGGGCAGGCGACCCCCACCGCAACCACCGGTGCCACCGGCCCCACCGGTGCTGCCATGTCCACCAGCCCCACGGAGCCGTCGGCGGCCTGCATCGCCGGCGGTGAGGACACGGACTGGACGACGATGACCTTCCCGGAAGCCGGCCGGTACACGCTCACCGGCCAGTTCTCGGTCTCCGCACTCTTCGACCCCCCGGTCGACGCCTGCCCCTGAGACCCGGGCAGGGCCGTGGACGGTCGCCGGCTACATGTCGTCGAGGTCGATGTTCCGCGGCCCGTAGAGCCGGTCGCCGGCGTCGCCGAGGCCCGGGACGATGTAGGCGTCCTCGTTGAGCGACGGGTCGATCGTCGCGGTGAACAGGGTGCCGACCGGCAGCCCGGAATTCCGGACCGCCTCGACCCCCGGCACCGCGGAGACCATGCAGACCACGGTGATGTCGGTGGCGCCCCGGCCGGCCAGCAGGCGCAGCGCGTGGAGCAGTGATCCGCCGGTGGCGAGCATCGGGTCGACGAGGAAGACGGTGCGTCCGGTGAGGTCCTCGGGCAGGGCCTCCAGGTACGGGACCGGTTCGTGGGTCTGCTCGTCACGGGCCATACCGATGAAGCCGACCTGCGCGTCCGGGATCATCGACAGGGCCGGATCCACCATGCCGAGGCCGGCGCGGATGATCGGCACGATGATCGGCGGGTCCTGCAGCCGCTGTCCGTCGGCGACGGCGACCGGGGTCTGCACGTCGAACGTCTCGACCGGAAGCGTCCGGGACGCCTCGTAGATCAGCATCATCCCCAGGTCGGCGAGTGCCGCGCGGAACGCGGCGTTGTCGGTCCGGGCGTCCCGCATGATCGTCAGCCGTGAGGCGACGAGCGGATGGTGTACCTCGACAATCTCCATACCCTCCAAAATACTTCCCCGCCCGGGGAACCACAGCACTCCCCCGGGCGTCTATCCCGGTATGGAGACCACTGACACACTCATCACCCATCCTGACCGGCTCGTCGCCGCAGCCGGAACCGCCGACGAGATCGCCGCCCGACTGTCCGTCCGACCGGAGGCTGCCGCGGCCGTCCTCCCGCCGGTCGTCCCGGCGGCCGGCCGGTTCTGTGCCGCCCTCACCGGCGCCCGGCACCGCCAGTCGGAGGCGGTGGACCGGTTCGCCGGTTTCTACCGCCGGTCGGCGACCGCCCTCACCGGCCTGGCCGGGACCGTCACCGACCACGAGGCCACCACCGCGGCCGGGTTCCACGGGATCCGGTGAGCTTGATGACCGCCGTGATCGACATTCCCTCGCTCGTCGCGCCGCTGTCGCGGATGGTCCCCGGCCCGGCCGTCGCCGGGGACGGCCCGCTGGTGGATCTGGCCGCCGGGGATCTCCCGGCGCTCGTCGACGGTCTGCCCGCCGCGGCGGAGGCCGCCGTCACCGGGGCCGCGGGCACCGCCGTCACCCGGACCCTCACCGATGCGGGACGCCGCGCCGTGGCGGTGCTGGACCTCTCCGACGACCTCGAGAGACTGGCGGATGAGGCCGTCGCCGCCGTGGGTCGTGCGGCCGGGGACATCACCGTCATCGCCGGGCAGTGCGTCCGGCAGCTCGTCGCCCTGGTCGTCGGCGCCCCGCTCTCCCCGGCCACCGCGGTGGCCGCCGGTGCCGTCGCCGCGGAACACCGTGCGCGGGCCGAGGCACGTCTCACCGCCCTGGGCGGGGAGCTGGAGGACCTGACCGCCCGGGTCGGTGTGGTGGACGCGCAGTTGCCGGAGCCCCCGGCCGGCCCCGGAACCGGCCCCGGAACTGACCCCGGTCCCGGCGCCGTCGCGCCGCCGGGCGCCCCACCCGGCGCCCCACCCGTCGCCCCGGCTCCGGAGCCGCCCGCGGCATCTGAGGAGGGGGTGCCGGCGGGGACGGCGGGGGACGTCCCGGGGGCTCCGACACCGCAGGCCGGTGCCGCGGTCGAGGCGGCACAGTCCGCGCTCGGTACCCCCTATGTCTGGGGCGGTACCACCCCAGGGGCCGGGATGGACTGCAGCGGACTGACGCAGTGGGCCTATGCCCAGGCCGGGGTCGACATCCCCCGCACCGCGGACGCCCAGGCGGTCGGTCCACAGGTGCCGGCGGACCAGCTGGCGCCGGGCGATCTGGCGGTGTGGGACGGGCACGTCGCGATGATCACCGGTGACGGGATGATGATCGAGGCCGGCGACCCGGTGCAACAGTCCCCGGTCCGCACCGAGAACATCGGTATGGGCTTCCTCGGCTTCTACCGGCCGACCGGATAGGGGCGCGGATCCATGCCGTCACGACCGCCACTGCCCGCGTCGCCCCCGCAGCCTGCGGCCCCGGACCAGGGACTGGCCCGCATCACCACCGCCCCGGCGCCCGCCGACTACAACCTCCGTCAGTTCCTCGGGGATCCGCCGCCGACCGTGCCACCGGTGCTCACCCGGGCACTGTTCGACGACCGGGGCGGTGTTCACCCCACAGCACAGCCGGGACAGGTAGACTGACCGGCCATGGCAGACAACGGAATCGTCGCACTCGAGATTGAATCCACCGCAGGCAGCTACGTCACCCTCTGGGCACCCGGCTGGGTGGCCGGGGGCGAACAGTGGCAGGCGTTCCTCGGCGACGATTCCGGTGTCTTCGGCTTCCCCTCCTCCGCGGCACTGCTGGCCTGGCTCCGGGACAACGGCCGCGGCGCCCACGACCTCAGCGACCACCCCCGTTGGTCGGCCTTCCTCGAGCACGCCGAGCGGAAGGTGACCCCGCGGGCCTCCGGGGAGATCAGCTTCATCGACCTGCCCGACAAGTTGGCGGGCCGGCCCTCCTTCGAGAACACCAAGGCCGTCGCCGCCGCCTTCGACGTGCTGCGCTCCCTCGGCGCGGTGTGCGGTATCGACAAGGTCAACCGCTGGTTCCGCTCCTACTCGGTGCTGGCGAACGTCGCCCGGGGCGCCGACCACTACTCCGGCGACAACGGGCTGAGCGAATGGTCCTCGGTCGGCCACGCCGTCCTCGGGAACTGGCCGGAGCTGCTGGATGCCGTCGATGAACAGTTCGTGACCCCCGAGGTGCCGGAGGACGCCGTCACCCGGGCGCAGAGCGACATCGAGGACGCCGAGAAGGCGAAGAAGGAGGCCGCCGAGAAGGCCGCCACGGCCGCCGCCGAGGACCGGGCCCAGGCTGACGAGGCTGAGAAGGCTGCCGGCGCCACCGACACCACCGACGCCGACCCCTACGACTCGAGCGCATGGGCGGCCGCCGGCATCGACCCGGTGCGCATCACCGTCGACGGGTCCACCGTCTACACCCTGCGCTGCTACGTCGGGGACCGTCAGCCGGTGTTCCTCGGCACCAACGGCGAGATCCACACGTTCCCCTCGGCACGGTCCCTGGTGCGCTGGATGATCGACGCGAAGGACCACGACCTCGCCCAGTTCGGGACGTGGGACGACCTGGTCTCGCTCGCCAACGCCGGAGAGCTGGAGGTCGAGGTCCACCCGTCGAACGTCTACGGGTTCACCGGTCTGCGCGAGGACATCGCCAAGGGTGTCGACGCCGTCGACACCGACCAGCTGGGACGTGCCTACGAACTGCTCGCGGACGCCGCCGACTGGGCCAAGGACGACGGGGTGAACCAGGTGCTGCTGGCCTACCCGCGGCTGCAGGACTACATCGCCTACATGCTCGGCTCGCCGTCGGCCGCCACCCCGACCGCCCCGTTCGACGAGGAGGCCAACGGCTGGACTGAGCTGGAGAACAACCTCACCAGGCGGTTCACGAAGTTCTGACCGTCCCGGCGGTCCGGAGCACCACCGCCACCGCGATGAGCGCGGCGGCGAGCACGCTGACGAGGGTCAACGGCACCACCCAGCCGCCACTGCTCTCGTGCAGCTGACCGGTGAGCACCGGGCCCACGGCGGACAGTGTGTAGGCCCAGCCCTGCACCAGGGTGGAGGTCCGGCGGTTGTCGTCGGCGTCCCGCGACCGCGAGACGATGAGGGTGAAGACGACGGTGAACACCCCGCCCTGGGCGATGCCGCCGGAGACGCACCACACCGGCCAGAGGGCGGGGGCGGTGAGCATCCCCACCGCGGTGACGGTCCACAGCACCGCCAGCAGGACCAGCAGTGTCTCCTGCCGCATCAGGCGGGCCACCACCGGGGAACCGAAGGCGCCGAGCAGCGCGAGGATCTGGAAGGTCGAGGCCGCGGCACCGGCTGATTCCGCGCCCATGCCGAGGCGGTCCGCCATGATCGATGGCAGCCAGGTCGTCAGCGCGTAGTAGATGAACAGGTGCAGGGCAAGCACCCCGGCGAGCAACCACACGTAAGGACGCCGCGACGGCGTCCGGCCGACCGTGGTGCACTGCCCCTCCGTCGGCTGCGCCGCGGCGTCCGGAATCCGCTCCGGAATCTTCCCCGGGACCGCCGGGGCCGTCACCGCGACGACCCGCGAGCGCCACGACGAGACCGCCCACCACAGCAGTGCGGCGGTCAGTGCGAGCGCCGCCCAGGAGCCGGCCGCCCCGCGCCACCCCCACAGTCCCGCCAGCGGCGCGGTCAGTGCCGAGGTCAGCATGGTGCCGACGTTGAGCGACGCGGTGTACGCCCCGTTCACCGCCCCGAGGTGCGCGGCGAAGTCCCGGCCGATGACCAGCAGGGCGACGGTGTTGCCGACGGTCAGGAACACCCCGGTGACGACCATGCCGACGAACAGTCCCGGTACACCCCCGACGGAGCGGATGACGATCCCCGCGGCGGCGCCGAGGAGGGTGACGACCACCGCCCGGTCGATGCCGGTGCGGCGGATGAGCAGCGACGCCGGCCAGGCCAGCAGCCCGAAGCACAGGACGGGCACCGAGGTCAGCATGCCGGCCCCGCCGTCGCTCAAGCCGGTGTCCTCCCGGATCCGGTCGATGACCGGCGGCAGGGTGGTCAGCGGGCTGCGGAGGTTGAGGGCCAGGAGCACCAGGCCGAGGAACAGTGCCCCGGCCAGTACCCCCGGCAGCGGCGGGCGGGACAGATGAGGGGTGGACACTGTCCTTACCGTACTCACCGACACAAATCAGCGGGGCCTATAATTGATCGGTGACCAGCCCGACCACCCCACCATCCCAGCCCGCCCCCTCCGCCGAACAGCCACCCGCCTACCCCAGCTGGTGGCAGCTGCTCATCGCGGTGAACTCCCCCGGACCGCGCTGGCCCGGTGCCCTGCGCGCCGCACTCGCGGTCGTCCTGCCGGCCAGCGTCGTCCTCGCGCTCGGTCACGAGACCGAGATGCTGCTCATCGCCTCGGGTGGTTTCACCGTCATCTACGGTGAGGGGCTGCCGTTCCGCACCCGCTGGCGGGTCATGGGCTACGCCGCCCTCTGCCTCGCTGTCGGCCAGATGGCGGGCGCCTTCGTCGGCTCGGTGGTGTGGCCGCAGATCGAGGCCGGCGGCACCGACTGGTGGATGCTCCTCATCGCCCTGTACACCACCGCCATCGCCGTGGTGGTCGCCTTCGTCCAGAATGCGCTGCGCCTGCCGCCGCCCGGCGGCTTCTTCATCGTCATGGCCTCCGGCGGTGCGACCATGGTCGCCAAGCAGGGCATGAACCCGGTCGAGGTCGGTGTGTGGGCCGCGGTCGGCGGTATCTCCGCCATGATCATCGGTATGGTCCCCGCCCTCTGGGGCCGGCACCGGCCGGAGACGGCGGCCGTGGAGAACCTCGAACGCCTCGTCGCCTCCTACACCGCCACCCCCTCGCCCACCGTGGCCCGCACCCACCAGGTCGAGTCGGCCCTGACGGGTGCCTGGTTCACCCTGGCGGACGCCGGGATCATCCGCGGCGGCGAGACCGTCGGCACCGTGCAGGACGAGCTGGCCCACCGCACCCTCGCCGCCCAGGTGAAACTGGCCGAGTACCACCGCAGCAGGTCCCGACGCACCGCGGACGCCACCGACGGTGTCGACGGCAGCGGTGCCGAGGAGGTCACTGACATCCCCAGCTACATCGACCTCAACCGGCTGTCGATCCCGCTGGCACGCCCGTCGATCCGCTACCGGATCTACCGGTCGCTGACGCTCTACTCCCATGCCACCATGACCGCGGTGAAGGTGCTGGTGTCCTGCCTGCTCGCCGGGGTCGTGGGCATCGCGCTGGGCTTCGACCGGCCGGACTGGGCGGTCGTGTCGGCCATGCTGGTGCTGCAGTGGGGTCCGGACCGTAAACCCGGCACCATCCGGGGCATCCACCGTCTCATCGGCTCGGTGTTCGGCATCGCCCTGTTCTCGCTGTTCCACGCACTGGGTCTGCACACCTGGGGACTGCTCGCCGCACTGGCCTTCTGCCAGTTCTTCGCCGAGGTCTTCGTGGTGAAGAGCTACGCCTTCACCGTCATCGTCACCACCCCGCTGGCGTTGATGATGGGCGGCTCAATGCACCTGCCGTTGAGCGAGGTGGTGTTCTCCCGGACCGCGGAGGTCGTCATCGCCGTGCTCTTCTGCATCGGCGGCCTGTGGCTGTTCTTCCTGAGGGACACCGAGATCAAGCACAGTCAGCGTCTCGTCGGACGCAGTGTCGGGGCGATGGGCGCCCCGCTCGGGCGGCTCCTCACCTCATCGACGCCGCGGGACGCCCTCGCCGAGCGCCGCGATCTGCAGTACGAACTGCTCAGTGAGCGACGTGCCGCACAGTCGGTGGCCTACAACGCGCCGGAGTACGCCGCGGAGCACTGGCCCCATCACCTGGAGATCCAGCGTGCGGGGTACTCGCTGCTGGACTTCTGCACCGCTGCCGGGCACCGGGAAGTCACCGACGAGGAGATCCGGCAGCTGGCCGCGACGGTCAGGACCGCCCGGACTGCCCGGCCCACCGGGCACCCGGCGTAGCGGGCGGACCGCTACTGCGGCCGGTCGCCGCTCCAGCGCCCCTCACCGGAGTCCGGCTGCGGGAACTGCGGTGCGGCGCCACCGGGGAACGGCTGGCCGGGAATCCCCTGCTGGCCCTGCTGGCCGGGCTGGCCGGGCTGGCCCTGCTGAACCGGCCGGGCCGGAAGCAGCGGACCGGGCGCACCGATGAGGAACAGGACGCCGAGGGCGACCGCGAGAACACCGACCACGACCGCGATCCACGGCCCCGCGGAGGTACCGAAGGAGAACGCGTCCTCGATCTGCTGCGCCAGTTGCGGCGACAGTGACCGCAGGCTGTCCAGGTCATCGCCGAGAACGTCGCTCTTGTCCATCCCCAGCACGCCGACGGCGATGAGCAGACCGTAGACGAGTTCGACCGCGCCGCCGACCGCGACGACCAGGGCCCCGATCTTGCGCAGCCGGGGTACCAGCAGCACCAGCACCGCGCCGACGGCCAGCAGGACCAGAGTCACGAGTGCGAAGGCGAGGTACTGCCCGGACAGTGCGGAATCGGAGCCGAGGTCACCGGACAGCTTCTGCATGCCGAACCCGTTGACCGTCGAGGACAGCGACAGGGTCTGCGGTCCCAGCGGCAGTGAGAAGTCCGCGGTCAACCACTTCACGGCGAAGGCGACGACGGACAGGACGAGCAGGACGGCGGCCAGCCCTGCGGTGATGAGCGGGGTGGTCAGGACCGCGAGCACGGCCCGGGGACCGCCGGGCTGCGGCGCGGCGGGTGCGGGTGCCCCCTGCGACGGTGGGACGGCGGCGTTCGCGGGAATGTCCCGGTGGCTCCAACGACCCTGGTGGGACGCGGGATCGGACGCTGCGGGATCGGTCATGGAATGGATGCTCCTCCGGAGGGTGAGGTGAGGTGGGGTGAAGTCGGGTGAGGCAGGGACTATTTGTCGTCGTCGCGGGCCGGGTACGCGATGCGCCGGACGCCCCAGATGACTTCGGCGATGCCGACCCAGGCCACGGCGTGGGCGACGGCGAACATGGTGGCCTTGAGGATGCTGTACACGCCGTCACTGTCGTTGTCGCCGGTGAACAGCACGATCAGCGGGTAGATCATGCCCAGCACCATGATGGCCAGGCAGACGAGGTAGGTCTTGGACTCGGACCGGGTCCGCCCGGCGACACTGAGGTTCATCGACGCGGCGGCAGCCGACGGGGCGCCCGGCCGGCCGTAGTTCGGCGCCTGGTTCAGACCCGGCCGGCCCGCCTGACCCGGCTGGCCGAAACTTCCGGCGTACGGTCCGGGACCGTAGGCGCCGGGTGTGGCGGGACCGTCCGACGGCGACCACGGGCTCCCGCCCGTCGCGGCGCCCGACGCCGACGCGTCCGTCCCGTCCGGGGCGGTGTGCGCTCCCCCGGCCGTCCGGTCGCCGGCGCTGTGAGCACCGTCCGCGTCGTTGACGTCGGTCGCGCCGGCAGCGTCAGCGGACGCGGCGAGGTCGGAGACGGAGGTCTTCCGGGTCTCCGCGGTGGAGGGACCGTCGGTCGTGGCGGCGTCCGGCGTGGGCGGGAAGGTGGTGTCCGCGAGATTGTGCAGCCAGACGACATCGACGACCGTGTCATCCCCGCCGTAGAGGGCGCTCTCGTACACGTCCCGCTTGTACGGGTCGCCGAGAATCGAGCGGGCCGTCGACAGCTGGTCCACCTCCGGGGAATGCTCCGGGTAGCCACGGGACCGGAAGTCGTCGATTTTCCCGTCGAGCAGCGCGGCGATCTCCGCCGGCGGCATGTCCTTGTCGAGATCCAGCTCGGTGTACAGGTCGTAGTTGGCCATCAGTGTTGTCGCGTCCTCACTCATCGGGGATGGTTCCAGTAGTGAACCCTAACGCATGTGCCTGGCAGGAGGCGGGGAACCTCTGCACGGTCCCCTGAAAACCCTGGCGGTCTCTCAGCAGACCGGCATCGCCCGCACATCGTCCTGGGCGCCGTCCCCGCTCAACAGGAGCGAGTAACGGTCCAGGGCGCCGTCCTGCGGCAGGGAGACATAGGCGAACCCGTTGCCGGACTGCGCGACCCGGCCGGTCCGGACCGAACACTGACCGTTGCTCAGGTCCACCAGGTCCTCGCCGGATCCGAAGCGGTCACGGGTGCCGGAGTCCCCGAAGTCGGCGACGACCAGGCTGAGGTCGGCGCCGGAACAGTTGATCCTCGCCTGCTGGCCGGGGTCCGGGGTCACCCCGCTGCAGGTCATCCCGCGCCACCCGCTCCCGTTCTCCCGGTCGGGCAGCAGGTCCGGGAACGCCTTGGCCATCGTCGCCTCGGCTCCGGACCAGGCGGGGTTCCGGAGTTTGTCGGTGACGACGAGTCCGGCGAGGACGACAATGACCACGAGCAGGACGGCAACGACGGCGGTGAGCAGTCCCCGGTGCGGTTTCCTCCCGGTCCCGGTCTGCCCCGCCGTGGCCGGGCGGGCCGCGGCGGGCCGGGATACCGGCGCCTGCACCGGAGCCGGCGCCTGCATCGGTGGCTGCATCCGGGTCCGGGCCGGTGCGGTGGCCTGTGACCCGCGGCTCCGACCGGTGAGGGCGTCCAGGAATCCGGACGCCGTCGGGTACCGGTGGGCGGGGTCATCGGCCAGTGCCCGGGCGAAGACCGCGGACAGCTCCGCCGCCCGCGGCCGGTCGGCCGGCGCCAGGGATTCCGGCGCCAGGGCGGGGACCCGCCGTGCGTAGATCCACTCGGTGCGTCCCATGCGGTCCCGCAGCGGGGTGAGGGTGAGCATCTCCCAGGCGATGAGGGCGAAGGCGTAGAGGTCGACGGAGGCCCCCGGGGCGTCCTGCAGGCCGGCGTCCGGGTCGGTGACGTGCCGGAACTGTTCGGGCGCCATGTACCGGTCCGTCCCGATGAGGAAACCGGCGGAGGTCAGGCGGGTGTCGTCGGTGGACATGCTGATGCCGAAGTCGGTGAGGATCGCCGGCGCCCAGGCCCGAGGCCGGTCCGGCACGAGGATGTTCGCCGGCTTGATGTCCCGGTGGATGACCTGCGGGGTGAGGTCGTGGATGCCGTCGAGGGCGCTGGCCACCGAGCCGAGCAGGTCCGCGGTCTCCGCGACCGAGTAGTGCGCGCCACGGCGCCGGCGCTCGTCGAGGAGGCTGCCCAGGTCCCGGCCTTCGACGTAGTCCATCCCGAAATAGGCGACACCGTCCGGGCTCACGTCGGCGAAATGCACCCCGACGATGGCGGGGTGGTGGAGCTGACCGAGCAGGCGCGCCTCGTTACGGAACCGGGGCAGCACCCCGGTCCCCGTCGCCTCGGGTCGCAGCACCTTCACCGCGACCCACCGGTCGAGTCCGTCGTCCCACGCCCGGTAGACCCGGCCCATGCCGCCGTGGCCGATCTCGGTCAGGTCGGTGAGCCCGTGTCTGCTGCGGAGGTACGCCGTGAACTCCGACCAGCCCCGGTCACCGGGGGTCGGCTGGCTGCCGCTGGGTCGGGTCACGGTGATCTGTCCTCTCTTCCGTTCTCTGTCGTCTCACTGCGGTCTCACTGCGGCGGGACGCCGTCAGAAGACGCCGCGGTGGGTCAACGACCAGTAGTTCTCGAGGGCGTAGCGGGCCAGGGCGAGTCGGCGGGTCGGCGCGTTGCCGGACCGTGCGGAAAACCCGGGGAGCCCGTTGTTCTCCAGGGTCCGGCACAGGTAGTCGATCTTCGTGTTGATCTTCTTCTGGGACCAGCCGAGTGTGCCCTCGAGGTCACGGACCGACGGCACCTCGTCCATCCCGGCACCGGGATTCTTCACCAGCGGCCCGGCGAGCGCCTGCAGCAGCAGGGTCTGCTCGGCGTTGGGCATGAACTGTCCGATGGTGGAGTCCCCGCCCACCGGCGGGACGCCGACCTCCGGCGGACGCAGCGTCCGTGCCACGGTCAGGTGCAGTTCATAGGTCCGGTCGGAGGTACCGAAGACGACCGCCGACTCCCCCAGCGGCAGCGGCAGACTGGCGCCCGGCCCGACCCGCATCTCGCTGAAGGAGGTGTCGGCCCGTGGATGGATCCCCGCAGTCAGCCGACCACCGTGGTTGGTGACCATCCAGGTGGTCCCGTCCGCCCAGAACTGGAGGAACCGCCGGTGCATGAACTCGTCGTCCTCCCCGACCGGGAAGTCCGCGGCCCGCCCCAGGGTGATCCGCTGGTGCTGGTTGAGGGCGACCCGGCGTCCGATGAGATCGTCGATGATGATCTGTCCCGGCTGGACCGGGATCTCGGGCATCGGACGGGTCGGGGGCGGGTTCACAGGGATTCCTCGATTCTGTGAGTGTGGCAGAAGGTCTTGAGAGCATCAACCTGAATGATCCTAGCGGGTCAGTTCCCCTGTACTCAGGTGACCGCGCCGTTCACGGTCGGCCCGGGGGTGGTCCCCGGCCCCCCACACAGAACTCGTCCCAGAAGACGCCTCAGCAGTCGTCCCGGACGCCGCCTCAGAAGTCCTCCACGCTCTGTTCCAGCCGACGGGTGCGCCGGTTCGTCACGACGGTGAACAGGACCGATGCCACGACGATGCCCACCACGCCCCAGGCGACGGCCGCGCGGGGAATGTAGGAACCCTTGTTGTCACCGTTCGCGGCCTGGCTCATCGTCATCAGACGCATCTGGTCGGCCAGTGCCCGGTCGGCCGCCGAGCCGTCCCCGGCGGCGGCACTGTCCTTGTTGTCCTTGTTCGCGTTGTCGTCCTTCTTGTCCTTGTTGTCCTTGTTGTCCTTGTCGTCCTTCCCCGGGACAGCCGCGCCGGCGCCCTGGGCAGCCTGGACACGGTTCCCGCCACCGGTGGAGGGCGTCGCACCGGTCCCACGGGCCGCACCGGCGGCCCCGGCGGCACCCGCTGCGCCAGCCGCGGCGCCCCCGCCCCCGCCGGTGCCGATCGGGGTGGAGCCGATCGGCGAGGACTCACCGGACGGTGAGGAGCAGGACACCCGGTCGGTGCCCTTGTCGTAGCCGGGCACCAGCCCGCCCTCGGCGACGAGGACGGCGGTGAACGCCGACATCCCGTCCTCGGAGATGGCCGGGACGCTGTCGTTGCGCGGCATGCTGAACGACACATCGCCCTGCGCGTCCGCGGGCACGCTGATCGGGTCGGTGCTGAAGTTGCCGCCGAAGACGAGCGGGGTCTGCCCGGTGTCGATCCTGCCGCTGTCGATGCGGGAGGCGGCGACCAGCTGGTCCTGGCCACCGACGTTCACCGGGAGGGTCAGGGAGTCCGAGGTCACCTGTGCGACCGGGAAGTACCCGGCGAACAGTCCGGCGATCTCGCCGGGGAGCTGCACGGAGAAGTTGCCGTCGACGGAGAACTGGTCACCCGGGTTGACCTGGTCGGGCAGGTTGAGGGTGACGTTCGCGGTGAGGTCCATGTAGCTGGGCTCGGTCGGGTTCTCGTCGACGGTGATCGCGCAGTTGTAGGTCTGCTGGCCGGTGGCGGTGGCGGCGGCAGCCGTCGGCAGGACGACCGGGGCCGCCCCCAGCCCGACGGCGGCGACGGTGGCGCAGGCGGCGGTGCGGGCGGGGATGTGGGCGGCGACGCGGGAAAAGACACGGTCTGGGGTGGTGGACATCGGCATGGGGTTAACCCTCCAGTTCTCGACGGGTCCGGGAAAACCGGATATAGGACTGTGTCGCCAGTGAGACGGCACCAGCGACCAGGGCGATCGCGATGACGAGCATGAGCCAGTCAGGGACCAGGAGGTCGTCCTTGTGCGGATCGGCCTGCTGCTGCGCGGTGTTGCCGGCGGTGTCCCCGGCAGGCTCCGCCGGGGCCGGGGCGGCCGGAGTCGCAGAGGCCGCAGGAGCCGCAGGAGCCGCAGGAGCCGCAGACGACACAGCCGGCGGGGCCGGAACGGGCGTCTGGGCGGCGACCGTGCCGGTCGCTGCGGCACCGCCGACTGCCACGGTGAGGGCGAGGCCGGCGGCGTGTGCCGCCCACCGGCGGGTACGTGGATGTGTCACTGGTTTCCTCCCAGGTTGGCGTCCCGCAGCGCATCGGCCGGGGGGACGAGTGAAGTTCTGTCGACGGGGCCGGTGACCGCCGCCCGGAGCCCCGCCACGGTCACCACGCCCATGACGAGCAGGGCAATGACGGGAACGGCGATGTGGGTACCGACCCCCAGCGTCCCGGCGACCGCGCTCGCGGTCACGCAGCCGAGCAGGACGCCCGCCGCGAGTCCGATGACCACGCTGAGTACGCCGACGGCGACGGTCTCCGCGCCGACGAGGCGGCGCAGTTGGGCGCCCTCCATGCCCAGCAGTCGCAGCACGGCGAATTCCGTGGCACGGTTGCGCAGGACGGTGGTGAGGGTGACGACGGCACCGAGCACGGCGATGACCACGGCCACCGTGAGCATCACCGTGGCGATGAGCCGTGCGGATCCGACCAGCGAGTCCATCTTCGCGTCGGTGACGGTCGTCCCGGTGACCGGGAGATCGCCGCCGATGGTGGCGACGGTGCGCACGGCGTCGAGCACGTCACCGCGGTCGGCCCCGTCGGCGACCGAGAGCCAGGTCGCCGTCGGGCCGGTGGCGGTTCCGACGGCGTCCATCACCTCCGGGGCGACGAGACCGGGGACCGGAAGGTCGGCGACGTAGTGGACGCTCAACGAGCGTTCACCGGCGGGTCCGGTGAGTGTGACCTGCGATCCGTCGCGGAACGGGGCCTGGTCCGAGGTCGGCAGGTACAGCGAGTCCGGGGCGGACGTCCCGAGCGGGAACCGGCCGTCGGTGACCGCCGAGAAGTCTGCGGCGTCGCCGGCGGCGATGTCGGTGACCAGCCGGGTCTCGTGTCCGGTGGTCGTCGTGCCCGCCGCCGGCTGCCCGGACATCCGGGCCCGGCCCATGCGGACCTGGACCGTGTCACCGACCCCGTCGACCTGGTCGAGTGCCTGCATGACCACCGGATCGAGGGGCGCGGAACCGGAATAGGCGCCGACCATCAGCTCGGGTCCCGGGGAATCGCTGGACCGGGCGTCCGCGATCGCCGAGACCGAGGAGAGCCCGACCCAGCTCACCGCCATCACGGTGGCGGCCAGGACCGCCGCCATGCCGGTCGCCGCGGTCCGGCCCGGGAAACTCCGGACCTCTGCGGCACCGATCTCGGCCACCGGATGCCGGTCGCTGATGAGCCGGCCGGCCAGCCCGGCACCGGCCCAGCAGAAGGCGGGCACGGCAAGGATGAGGGCACAGAAGAACACTGCGCCGGCCACGACGGTGACCCCCGGTCCGGCGAACCGGGCGACGACCAGGGCGAGGACTGCGGTGACGAGGACGGCAATGATGCGGGCGGTGGCCGCGGTGGGCCGGGACCGTCCGGTGCCCGAGGCCCGGCGCAGTGCGTCGGCCGGGGAGACACGTCCTGCCGTGAGTGCGGGACCGGCGACAGCCGCCACCGCGCCGAGGACGGCGACCAGCGGGACCGCGACGAGCGGGGCCACGGGGACCACGATCTGCGACCACGGGACCGACGGGACGCCCGGAACCATGCCGAGCAGCGGCAGTCCCAGGTAGGACACCCCGATCCCGACCGGCACCGCGAGCAGACCTCCGGCCAGTGCGATGACGGCGGTCTCGAGGAAGAGCGTCGCCGTGATCTGCCCGCGGGTCGCGCCGACGAGCCTCATCAGGGCGAGTTGCCGGCGTCTGCCGGGCAGCGAGGCCCAGATCACGGTGCCGACGACGGTGAGCGCGACGAAGGCGGTGACCAGGGCGAACCCGTTGACGGTGAGGGACAGGATGCTCAGGCCCGTGTCGTAGAGCGTCCGCGTGGCGGTCACCAGTGCCCCGGTGGTCTCCGGCCAGTTTCCGGGGACTGCCGCGTTGATCCCGTCGGTGACCGCGTGGACGTCCGCCCCGGGTGCCAGTGCGACGCGGACCTCGTTGACACCGTCGGTGCCGGCGAAGGCCTGCGCGAGTTCCGGGGTGACGACCGCATAGTCGGTGTCCGTGTAGTCGAGTGCCCCGCGGGTGTCCAGGACGCCGACGACCGTGAACTGACCGTCGCCGGCTTCATCGGTGCCCATAGTCACCGTGTCGCCGAGGTGCAGGTCGGTGGCGTCCATGGTCTCCGCACTCAACGTGACTTCGGTGCCATTCTGCGGGTAGCGCCCGTCGGTGAGGTCCTGCCACCGGAAGTTGTCGTCCGGCAGGGATTCGATGACCGTCGGCGACACCTTGCCGCCGGCCCAGAGTGCGGCACGGGCGCGGGTCAGCCCGTCGGCGGACGCGACACCGTCGATGCCGCGGATCTTCGCGACGTCCTCCGGTGACATACCGGCACCGCCGGCGGCGGCACCGGGGTCGGCGTCCTCTCCCCCGACGCCGGAACCGGCACCGGTCCGGCTGCGCACGACCATGTCCGCCCCGTCATAGCTGACGCCGGCTCCGGTATCGACCCGGTGGTTGTATGTCGCACCGAGGACCGCGCCGGCCACGACGAGGATGCCGCCGAGCACGACGGCGACGAACAGGGCGCGGGTCCGGCGGAACGCCGTCAGCTCATGCCGGACGAGGGAGAAGGTGGTGGCGAGCGTCCGCATCAGTGACGGCTCCGGGACGCCGTGGTGAGATGACCGTCGGTCATCCGGTGGACCGAGTCCGCCCGGGCGGCGACCCGCTCGTCGTGGGTGACGATGACGAAGCTCTGCTGCCGGGTTCCGGCCGCCCAGATGAACAGGTCGACGAGGTCGGCGGCGGTGGTGGAATCCAGCGCGCCGGTGGGTTCGTCGGCGAAGACGATGTCCGGCCTGCCGAGCAGGGCCCGGGCGACGGCCACACGCTGCTGCTGGCCACCGGAGAGTTCGCCGGGCCGGTGGTCGAGACGGTGCGCGACACCGAGCGTTTCGGCGAGTTCGTCGACCTCGGCGTCATCCACCGTGCCGCCGGCGAGGCGGACCGGCAGCGTGATGTTCTGTCGGGCGGTCATCCTCGGCAGCAGCTGGAAGTCCTGGAAGATGAAGCCGATCCGTTCCCGGCGGAGCCGGGTGAGTGCCCGGTCCCGCAGTCCGCCGAGGTCGACGCCGCCGATGGCGACGGATCCGGCGTCCGGCCGGTCGAGACCGGCGAGCAGCTGCAGGAGGGTGGACTTCCCGGATCCCGAGGGACCGATGACGGCGGCGATCTCGCCGCGCCCGACGGTGAGTGAGACATCCTCGACCGCGGTGACCGTGTCGTCACCCGACCGGAAGTACCTGGACAGACCTGTCGCCTGGACGGACGGATGGACAGTCGACATGTGCCGGGGCTCCTTGCTCGGGGATCGCCGTTGCACCGCCTGCGGGATCACTCCCCGAGATCAGGTAAATGCAGCGTGAGTTCACGGTAGCCTACCATAACCAATCCACACTCAGATATTGCCGAAAAAGGCGTGACCGGCATGTTTACTGTCCAAAACACACCGGTCACGTCATCGCGCACCCGCCGGGGAACCGCCGGGAGCTCCCTGGCTGTAGTTTCCGGGGAGGTCGGCGGTTCCGGGGAGGTCGGTGGAACGAACCCAGGTGCCGCTCCGGGGCGGATTTTTCGACCTGCCGGTTCGTCATGTCGACACGGGGACCGGGCCGTCGACCTGTCGGTTCGTTCCGCGGACATCCGGGGCACCGGAGGGTTCTTCCGCGTCATCCCGGGTCATCCCGGGTCATCCCGGGTCATCCCGGCGGTCGCGTGTTCACGACCTCCCCGGGAAGTACACCTAACGCTCCAGTTCGTGGGCGAGGGCGTCCAGCTCGCCACCGCCGGCCATCTCCAGGGTCAGCTGCTCGAGAGTCACCTCGTCGCGGGTCGCGTCGAGCACCTGCCGACCCAGGTTCAGCAGCACGAACCGGTCGCCGACCAGGTAGGCGTGGTGCGGGTTGTGGGTGATGAAGATGACCGCCACCCCCTTGTCCCGCGCCGCGGCGATGAACTTGAGCACCATGCCGGACTGCTTGACGCCCAGTGCCGCCGTCGGCTCGTCGAGGATCAGCAGCCGGCCGCCGAAGTACATGGCGCGGGCGATCGCGACGACCTGCCGCTGACCACCGGACAGCGACGCGATCGGGACCGCCACATCCGGCAGGTCGATGCCCATGTCGTGCAGCCGGTCCGCGGTGATCTGCCGCATCTCGGTCTCCCGCATCCGGCCGAACCGGCCGGTGAGTTCCTGGCCGAGGAAGAAGTTGCGCCACACCGGCATCTCCCCCACCACCGCGAGGTCCTGGTAGACCGTCGCGATGCCGTGGTCCAGGGCGTCCCGCGGATTGTCGAAGCTCACCGGCTCCCCGTCGACGAGGATCTCGCCGGAGGTCGGCCTGTGCAGCCCCGCGAGCGTCTTGATCAGCGTGGACTTGCCCGCGCCGTTGTCGCCGAGGACGCAGGTCACCGAGGCGGCGTCCACCGTGAGGTCGATATCCTCGAGCGCGTGGAAGGAACCGTAGACCTTGCTGACGCCACGGAGTTCGATGACGGGTGTGCCACTCATTTGCGTGCCTCCGTGAATTTCGAGAAGGAGTTGTTCGCCAGCACCGCCAGCAGCAGCACCGCACCGACGAAGAACTTCAGCCAGTCCGGGTTCCAGCCGGCGTAGACGATGCCCTGGTTGGTCATGCCGTAGATCAGCGCGCCGAGGGCGGTGCCGATCGCCGTACCCTTGCCGCCGGTCATCGCACAGCCGCCGACGACCGCGGCGATGATGTAGAGGAACTCGTTGCCCACACCCTGACCGGCCTGGATCGAGTCGAAGGAGTACAGGTTGTGCTGGCCGACGAACCAGCAGGCCGCGGCGACGACCATGAACAGGATGATCTTCACCCGGTTCACCGGCACCCCGACGGCACGGGAGGCGTCCGGGTCACCACCGACGGCGAAGATCCAGTTGCCGAACTTCGTCTTGAACAGCACCCAGCTGGCCACGGCGACGAAGAGGATCCACCAGAAGATGGTGACCTTGAACGTCACCCCGAAGATGTCCCACTGGCCGGCGAAAATCTTCCGGCACAGTTCGTAACCCTGCATGTCGGAGATGGTCGGGGTGGCGACCTGGTCGGTGACCAGCTTCGTCACCGCGAGATTGAGCCCCTGCAGCATGAGGAAGGTCGCCAGGGTGATCAGGAAGCTCGGGATCCCGGTGTGGGTGACCATCCAGCCGTTGAAGAACCCGATGGCCAGCGCGACCGCCAGCGCGATGAGCGAGCCGACCCAGGACTGGAGATGCCAGTTGTAGTTCAGCATCGTCGCCGCCAGGGCGGTCGTGGTCACCGCCACACCGGTGGACAGGTCGAACTCGTCGGAGATCATGAGCAGGCCGACGGCCAGGGCGACGATCCCGAGGGTCGAGGAGGTGTACAGCACGGTGGCGAAGGCGTCCGCCGACCGGAAGCTCGGGGCGACGATGAAGAACAGGACGAACACGCCGATCACGCCGATGAGGCTGGCGAGTTCGGGACGGTGCAGGATCTTGTCGAGACCCTGCCGGGTCTTCGGGGGTTCGGTCGCGGTGGCCGCGACGGTGGCGGGCGCGCTCATCGCAGGCCTTCCTTAGCGGCGTCCGCGATGGTGTCGATGTTGGACTGGTCGACGAAGCTCGGGCCGGTGTAGACCGGTCGACCGCCGCCGACGGTGGTGCCGTTGCGCTTGGCGAGCCACAGGGCGTCGATCGCCATGTAGCCCTGCAGGTAGGGCTGCTGGTCGACGGCGAAGTCGATGCTGCCGTTCTTCACCGCGGGGACCAGCTCGGCGTTGGTGTCGAACGTGCCGATCTTCAGGTCGTCACCGGGGGTGCGGCCGGCCTCCTTCGCGGCGTCCACCGCGACGAGGGAGACCGGGGTGACCAGGCCCATCACCCAGTCGATCGAGGTGTCCTGCGCGAGCTTGGACTTGATGGTGGACTGCACCGAGGTGAGGTCCTTGCCGTTGACGTAGAGGGTCTCGACGGTGCCACCCTGGCCCTTCTTCACGCCGGCGCAGCGGTCCTCCTGGGACTGGTTGCCCTGTTCGTGGATGACGCAGAGCACCTTCTTCGCGCCCTCCTGCTTCAGCCGCTCGCCGGCCTTCTGCCCGGCCACGCCCTCCTCCTGGCCGAAGAAGCCGGACATGCCGTACTTCTCGTACTGCTCCATGCCGGCGTTGAGGCCGACGACGGGGATCCCGGCGGCGACAGCCTTCTTGGCGGTGGGGCCGATCGCGTCGGCGGTCGGCATGGTGACGGCGATGCCGTCGACCTGCGAGTCGATGGCGGACTGCACGAGGCTGGCCTGGTTCGGGGCTTCGGGGTCGGAGCTGTAGCGCAGCTCGATGTTGTCCTTCTGCGCGGCATCCTCGGCGCCCTTGCGCACGAGGTCCCAGAAGGTGTCCCCGGGGGCACCGTGGCTGACCATGCTCATGACGTAGCGGGGCGTGTCGACGGTCCCGCCGCCGTCGCCTCCGCCGTTGCCGCGCGGGGCTCCGCCGGTGGAGGAACACGCGGCGAGACTGACGGTGAGGACGGCGGCCGTGGCGGCTAGCGCGGTCCTGAGGGTCTTCTTGAACATCACAAACCGCAAGTCAACGTCTCTGAAGCGTTCAAGTCAAACCCGACTGACCGTCGCTGACCTGCATGTTTACCGATCAAGTTGATCGGTTAAGGAGGTTTCACCTGCGGCGGGACGCCGACTTCCGGGGCGTCCCGCACCACCCGACGGCACCGCGGTCCCACGGCACTGCGGTCCCACGGCGCCGCGTCACGACCGATACACATTCCGACGTTCCCGTGGCACGGATACGCGGAAATGTGTACCGGTCGTCACCGGGCAGCACCCCGCCGTGTCATCGGCGCACCCCACGCCGCGACGTACCCTGAACCCATGGACCCACTGCCCGACCGCATCTCCGACGACCGCCGCCGCAGCCTCAATGACGCGCTGACCCTCGCCGTCGGACAGGGCCGCATCGACCTCACCGAGTTCTCCGAACTCACCGATGCCGTCTGGTCGACGACGGACCCGGCGCGTTTCGGACGCCTCGAGCAACTCGTCGCAGGACAGACCGGACACCGCGATCCCGAGACGCTGGCGGCCAAGGCGGCGCCGGTGACCCCGCGCCCCACCGTGCCGGGGCCACCGACACCGCAGTCGCCCGGCCACTCGCAGATCCTCTGGTTCGGCGACCTGGACCGCCGCGGCGACATGCAGATCGCCGCCCACGAGAACCTCCTGCTCATCTTCGGCGACGTGGACCTCGACCTGCGGGACGCCTCCCTCTCCGCAGCGGTCACGGAGCTGCACGTCACCGCGGTCTTCGGTGATGTCCGGATCACCGTCCCGCCCGGAATCCGGGTGGACAACCGCATGTCGCTGGTGTTCGGTGACGTCCACGTCGACCAGGGGCGCGAACTGCCTCCCGGCGCGCCGGTCCTGGTCGTCACCGGGCACGCCACCTTCGGTGACCTGCGTGTCAGCGTCGCCGAGCCCGGGGCACCGATGAAGCGGTCCTGGTGGAGCTGGCTCACCGGGGAGTGACGGTGCCGACAGCACCGACAGCACCGACAGTGGGGAGTGCTCCCCGGACGGCATGACCGGTGACCTGCCCCTCCCCTAACCTGCGGGACAGCACAGACGCCGTTTCACCCCGAGGAGCACCATGTCGAACCAGTCACCCCACCAGCCCGACCAGCCCGTTCAGAACCGCTGGCAGCAGCAGCCTGCGGCGCAGTGGTCTCAGCCGGCCCCCGCCGCACCGCGGGTCCAGTCGCACTACGACCAGGCGTTCCAGCAGGCGCCGGCGCCGGTCCCCTACCAGCTGGGTGTGCCCGCCCGGTACGACATGACCGCCCCGCGGAAGTCGAAGACGGTCGCGCTGATCCTGGCGCTGCCGTTCCTGCCGACCTCGTGGCTGGGCATCCACAACTTCTATCTGGGACAGACGCTCCGCGGCGTCCTGCACCTGGTGTTCGCCCTGATCGGCATGGTGCCGCTGCTCTGGTTGGTCGTGGACCCGATCCACTTCATCTTCATCGTGGTGGAACTGGCCCTCATCATCACCGGAGCCGGCAACTACGGCCGGGACAGGCAGGGCAGGCCACTGGTGTGACGTGATCTGCCCGGGCCCGCCCCGGAGGGTGCCCGACGTGGCGGAGCTGAGCGCCTACTTGTCCTCCGCGCCGTCGGCGCCCTCAGCGCCGTCAGCGTCATCGCCGTCGTCGCTGTCGTCGAGGCTCAGCCCCAGCTCCTCGAGCTCGGCCTTGAGGTTCTCCATCGACAGTTCGACCTCCTCGGACCCCACCCCGTGGGCGTGGCCGGCGTGCTCACCGTGCAGCGCGGACAGGCCGGCGGCGTGGGAGGCGGCGTCCGCCTCGACGTCCTCGCTGTCGAGGTCGAGGGCGTCCCCGAGCTCGGCGTACGCCGGGTAGATGACCTCGCGCTCCAGCGACTCCCGCAGCGGCTGGTCGCAGAACGCGGTCTCCAGCGCGTTGGTGGTCAGCTCCAGCAGCTGCCAGTACTCCAGGTCGAAGCATTCGGCCAGGCGCAGCATCTCGCTGGTCATCGTGCAGCCGGAGACCAGCCGGTTGTCGGTGTTGACCGTGCAGGTGAAGCCCATCTCGTAGAGCAGGTTGAAGGGGTGCTCCTCGACCGTGTCGCACACACCGGTCTGGGTGTTGGACGTCGGGCACATCTCCAGCGGGATCCGGCGGTCGCGGACGAACCGGGCGATCTTGCCCAGCTCGATGCCGCTCATGGTGGCCTCCATGTCCTCGTAGATGCGCACCCCGTGGCCGATGCGCACCGCGCCCTGGCGCAGCCCGTCGGCGATGGACTCCACACCGGCGGCCTCACCGGCGTGCACGGTGACGGGCACGAGGTTCTGGCGGAGCAGGTCGAAGGCCTTGACGTGGTTCGAGGCGGGGAAACCGTCCTCGGCGCCGGCGATGTCGAAACCGACGACGTACCCCTCACCCGGGGTGTGCTCGCCGTAGTTGTCGATGAGCAGCTGGGCGATCTCGGCGGCGCGGTCGGCGTGGCGCATGGCGCAGAGCAGCAGGCGGGCGTGGATGCGGCCGCCCCTGTCGGCCACCGACTTCTCTCCCTCCTTGACCCCCTGCACGGTCGCCTCGACGACCTGCTGCAGCGTCAGTCCCTGGGCGAGGTGCTGCTCGGGGGCGTAGCGCAGTTCGGCGTAGCAGACGCCGTCGGCGGCGAGATCCTCCACGGCCTCCCGCGTCACCCGGACCAGTGCCTCGTGGGTCTGCATGACGGCGGTGGTGTGGTCGAAGGTGGTGAGGTAGGTGGGCAGGTCGCCGGAGTTCGCGGCGTCGAAGAACCATTTCTCCAGCTCAGCGGCATCCGTGGTGGGCAGCTTGTCGTAACCGGTCTCCGCGGCGATGTCGATGATGGTCTGCGGACGCAGCCCGCCGTCGAGGTGGTCGTGGAGCACGACCTTGGGGAGCTTGTGCACTGCCTCGGGGTCGACGGTGGTCGGGCTGGGGGTGTTCGAGTCACTCATGGATTCCCACCCTACCTGTGCCCGTTAGGCTGGACGGGTCATGCACCCGCCCCGCCGCCGTTCCACCGCCCCCGCGCGTGTTCCCGCCGCCCTTCTCGCCGTCGCCGTCGCGGCGTCCTGCCTGCCCACCGTCGCCGCCGAGACCGGACGCAACGGGGCGGACCGGGACGCCTGGCTCCCGCTCACCGCGGCCGCGGACGCGCCGTTGCCCGCCGATCCGGTGCTGGACACCGACGACTGCCGCTACGATTCCCGCCTCCCCCGCGCCTTCGACGGGGATGCCGCGCGCGGGCCGGACACCCCGGAGGTCCGCACCATGGCACGCCCGGGCCCCGGCGGTCCCGGCATGGACAGCTGCGGCACCGTCGCCGCCGACGGGATGCAGCTGCCGTCCCGGCTGTCGTTGGGCAGTTATGTCGTCTATGACGTCGACACCGGCGACGTGCTCGCGGCCAAGGACCCCTACGGGCTGTACCGGCCCGCCTCGATCATCAAGATCCTGCTGGTCATGGTGGCCCTCGACACGCTGGATCTCGACGCGCCGGTACCGGTCACCCCGGAGATGGTCGACATCGACGGCTCCCGGGTCGGTATCGGCCCCGGTGGGCGGTACACCGCCCGCCAACTGCTGCAGGGACTGGTCATGGCGTCCGGCAACGACGCCGCCCTCGCCCTCGCCGACGCGCTCGGCGGGAAGGGCGCCACCGTCACGAGAATGCAGTCGCTGGCGGATTCGCTCGGGGTCTCGGCGACGAAGGTCACCACGGTCAACGGGCTGGACACCCCCGACGTGCAGACCACCGCCTGGGACATGGCACTGCTCTACCGGGCGGCGTTCCGACGCGATGACGTGCGCCGGTTGCTCGGCACGCAGCTCATCGACTTCCCCGGTTTCGACGACCACCCCGGGTTCCAGCTCTCCAGTGACAACGGGATGCTCTACAACTACCCCGGCGCGCTCGGCGGGAAGACCGGGTTCACCGACAATGCCCGGCACACCTACGCCGCGGCGGCGCAGCGCGACGGCCGCACGGTCGGCATCGTGGCGCTGAACTCCACCATCGCCGCGGGGCGCCCCTGGGAACAGGCCGAGGGCATCTTCGACGCCGCCTTCGGGACGCCGCGGGGCGCGGGTGTGGGACAGCTGACGGACACCGGGACAGCGGCGGTGGCCGCAGCGGCGGCTGGGACCGCCGACGCATCTGACCCGGCCGGCTCCGATCGTTCCGGCGGAGCGGCACAGGTGGCCGTCACCGCGGCGGTCGTCGCCACCCTCGTCCTCATCCTGGGTGGGGTGACTGTGCTGGCGGTGCGTCGGCGACGGTGACCGACGGCGCCTACTTCCGGAACAGCCGGGTGACGATCCCGGTGACGATCGCCCCGGCCGCCGCCCCCGCGCCGACCAGTCCGGCGGTGCGGTTCCGCTCCGCCTGCTCTGACGCGGCGGCCTCGTCGGGGACCCATGCCGCGGCTGCACGGATCTGGATGACGGCGGGCAGCGGGGCGTCCTCCACCATCTCGTCGATGGACTCCGGGGCGGTGGCGACCCAGGCCGAGCAGTACAGCGTGATCCGCCAGACGAAGTACAGCAGCACCATCACGCCGATGATCGGGCCGAACGCGGCACCGGCCGGGTTCGACATCGTGTTGTTGAAGAACACCGCCGCGAACTGCTTGAAGATCTCGAAGGCGATCGCGCCGATGACCGCGCCGCGCACCGCCGCGGGGCGGGGGACGTAGGCCCGCGGGAAGAACATGAGCAGCCAGAACATCACCACCCAGTTCGCGGCGAGGGCGATGAGCGTGGCGAGGATGTACACCACCACGCGGATGCCGGTGACGTGGTCCATGTTGAGGTTCTGGATGATCCGCCAGGTGAATCCGCCGCTGCCGACGGCGGTGACGGCGAAGGCGATGATCAGGGAGAGCAGCAGTCCGACCAGGGCGATGAAGTCGCTGATCTTGCCTCTGAGGAAACTGTCGGCCTTGCCGGAGACCCGCCACATCGCGGAGATACCCATGCGCAGGTTGCCGATCCAGCCCAGGCCGGTCCAGACGGTCAGGACGAGGCCGATGCCGAACACGCTGCCACGCTGGTTGATGGCGGTGTTGATGATGTCGGAGAGGGTGTCCCCCAGACCGCCCTCACCCGAGTCCGTCACCTTGTCCAGCAGTTTGTCGAGCAGGTCCTGGTTGCCGGCCAGCACCATCGCCGCGACCGCCATGACGAGCATGATCAGCGGGAACAGTGACAGGACCGAGAAGTAGGTGATGCCTGCGGCGAACTGGTTCCCGCCCTGTTCCCCGTAGCGGTCGTTCATGTGCATCACATGGTCGAGCCAGGGCCACTTCTCCCGGAATCCGTCGATCTTCGACGGTTTCCCGGCGGGAGTGCCGTCCGTGTTGTCGGTGCCGGTGGCGGCGGCGGACTTCGCGTCGGTCGTTGTGTCGGACATCGGGGGTACCTCGTCACGTCAGATCGGCTGAGGGGTATGGAGTGTCCACCTTAGAACTTCGCGGGATCCGGCGGGGCAGCCCCTTGCACTCAGCACACCGTGATGTTGCCGAAGAGTTCCTCAGGGGCGCCCTCGGCGACGAGGTCGGCGCGGTCCCACTGCAGCAGTTTCATCCCGTCGCTCTGCGGCAGCACCACCCGGGCCCATCCCCCGCCGCAGTACAGCGGGGGTCCAACCGTCCGGGGGCACCGCCGCCACGGTCGCCGTCCATGCCACCGGTCCTGCCCCCGGAGCAGCTGTCTGAGCGGGGACCACTCCCCACAGTAAGTACAGTTATGTGCGCGCTGGGGTCACGATATGCCGTGGCGAGACAAGGAAGAACACACCAGAGCATGGAAAAGCACGAAAGAGCACAGACGACGATGACCCACTACGACCTCTACGCCTCCCTCGGCCTGGACCGGACCGCCTCGACGACGGCCCTCGCGACCGACATCGACCGACGCATCGCGGAACTCGGTGCCGCCGGCGGTGCGCAGTACTCCGAGCTCCGCACCGCCCGGGCCGTCCTCGGTGACGCCGGACGCCGCCGCCTCTACGACCAGCAGCTCGACAATCCCACCGCACCGGAGATCACCCGTGCCGCGGTCGAGGAACTGGCGGCCATGCCGGTCGCCGCCACCGCCGGCCCCTCCTCCGGGTACACGCAGGAGATCCCGGTCGGGCCACCGCCGGCGACCGCTGCGCCGGTGGCAGCCGCTGCCCCGGCGCGCCGGCCGTGGGTGACCCCGGCGGCGGTCGTCACCGTCGTCGTCGCCGTCGCCGCGGTCGTCATCGTCTGGCTGGTCACCTCGGACGGGAGCGACAGTGCCGCACCCGCGCCGGACGCCGACTTCCGGGAATCCACGACGACCTCCAGCCCCGCCCCGGTCCCCGACACCTCCGCCGCACCGTCCCACGCACCGGCGTCCCCACCGCGCGCCACGCCGGCACCCGCCCCGGCACCGGCCCCCGCACCCGCCCCCGCACCCGGCAACACCCTCGTCACCGAGAGCGGCAACTACGGTGTCGGCCTCGCAGCCACCTCGCAGTGCGGTTCCGACGGCACCCGTGCCCGTTACGTGCTCGTCGGCGCCGGTTCCGCCAAGTGCGACTTCGCCGAGAATGTCGGCGATAAGCTGGCCGGGAACACACCGGGCAGCGGCGAACAGACCTCCGTCTCCGCCTACAGTCCCGCGCTCAGACAGCAGGTCGCCGTCACCTGCTCGCAGGTCCAGGACAGTGACCGCGACCGGCTGTGGAAGTGCTCCGTCGACAGTTCCGGCAGCGTCGTCTACGTCTACCCCTGATCCCGTCCGGCCTGCACCGTCCCCCACCGACCCCCCCACCGCCCACGCCCGCCCCGGAGGATCCCGTGACACGCTCCCCGCTCACCGCCGTCGCCGCCACCGCACTGTCTGTCCTGTCGCTGTCCGCGCTCACCGCCTGCACCATCGGTGACGGTGGAACCGCCACCACCACGACCGTGACCGCCACCGCGGCAGGCGACAACACTGCGGCAGCGCCCTCGCCGACACTGCCCGGAACCACACCACCGACCAAGGAGAATCCCGTGACAACCCCCGGCACCGACAACTCCGCCCTCGCCGCACTCAAGGGCCGCACCGTCTACCTCGACCCGGGCCACGCCGGCACCGCCCCGCCCGCCGAGCTCACCGCCGACGACGGCCGGGGTGCGACCAAGCCCTGCAACACCTCCGGGACGGCGTCCGACGCCGGCTGGCCGGAGCACACCTTCACCTGGGAGATCTCCCAGCAGCTAAAGAGCGTGCTGGAGAGCGCCGGCGCCACGGTCCTGCTGTCCCGCGACGACGACACCGGACGCGCCGACTGCATCGACGAACGCACCCGCCGGGAGAACGCCTCCGCCGCGGACGTCGTCGTCAGCCTCCACGCGGACGGGGCGGGACCGGGCAACACCGGCTTCCACATCTCCTCGATCACCGACCCGCTGCCGCAGAACCTGCCGGACGAATCCTCCCGGTTGGCCGCCACCGTGCGGGACGCCATGGTCGGCGCCGGACTGGCACCCTCCAACTATCTCGGCACCGACGGGCTGCACCCCCGGGCCGACCTGACCGGCCTGAACCTGTCGTCGAAGCCGAAGATCCTCATCGAGTTCGGCAACATGCGCGACCTCGGCGACCTGGCGGAACTGCAGTCACCCGACGGCCGGCAGAAGCGGGCCGAGGCCGTCGCTCACGGGCTGGCCGACTACCTCTCCTGAGGTCGACGGTGCTGTCGCGGCGGGTAATCTCAGATTCCGCCCCACCCGTCCGCCGGCGATGTGGACACCGTCACCGGCATCCACCGGGCACAACAGGAAATCACAGGAAGACACAGGAAGTCACCGTGCACCATTACGACCTCTACTCAGCGCTCGGCCTCGACCGCTCCGCGTCCTGCGTCGATCTTGCTGCGCAGATCGACCGGCATTCGGCGGCCGGGGCGGGCGCCCAGGCCACGGAACTGTGGGCGGCACGGGCCGTCCTCGGGTCCCCGGAGCGCCGGGCGATCTACGACCGTCAGCTCGCGGACCCGACCGCCCCGGCCATCACGCTCCAGGCCGTCACGGAGCTGGCCGGGACGGATGTCGACGGGCCCGGCGACACCCGCGCCCAGCCGGTGCCTGCGGCCGGCCCTGCCGGTTCTGCCGGCTGGTCCGCCGGCCCGACCGCCTGGTCCGCCGCGGCGGCACCTGCGCCGGTCCCCGCAGCACCCGCGCCGACGCGCGGTCCGGGCAACACCACCCGCAACATCCTCCTCGGCGCCGGCGCGGTCGTCGTGGTCGCCGCGGTGGTCATCGGCGGAATCCTCCTCACCCGGGGCAACGACGACGACGACGACCACAACCGGGCGGCGAACTTCACCGAGAGCAACGGCACCACGCAGCCGGCACCCGCCCCGGAGAACGCCCCCGCACCCTCGGCCGGACAGCCGCCCGCCCGGGAATCCGCACCGTCCTCGTCCGGCACGTCACAGGGCAGTGCCATGACCCCCCTCGGCGACATCACCCCCTCCGGCTGGACGGCGGTCCCCGCCGCCCTCTGCAACAACCGCCCGGTCGACAAGTGGGTGTACGCCGCCGGGAACCGTGGCGGTGACCGTGTCGTCGTCTGCCAGGTCGGGGACCACGGTGCCTACTACTACCGTGCGCTGGTCAACGGGAAGGGCGGCGACATCGACTGGAACATCGACATGGCCACCCACACGGACACCTACTTCAGGACCGAGAGCAAGGGCGGCCGGTACATCGTCATCGACGGCGACCATCTGAACGTCTACTCGGACAACGCGAACGGTCCGGTGTCACGGACCGACCTCGACTGGTCCCACTCCAACCTGGAGAGCCCCTACTTCAGCCGCTGATCCGGACGCGGCGTCCTACCGCAGCAGGCCCATCCTGTCGTAGACCTGCGCGAGCAGCGGCTCGGCGACGGCCGCGGCCTTCTCCGCACCCCGGTCGAGGATCTTCTGCAGCTCCGCCGGATCCGCCATGTACTCGTCGTAGCGGGCCTTCAGCGGGGTGGTGAAGGCCTCCAGGGCGTCCGCGGTATCGGTCTTCAGTGCACCGTACTGCGCACCGGACGCCTGGTAGCCCGCCACGATCTCGTCGACCGACTTCCCGGTCAGCGCCGACTGGATGACCAGCAGGTTGGACACGCCCGGCTTGGCCTCCCGGTCGTAGCGGATCTCACCGTCGTTGTCGGTGACCGCACTCTTGATCCGCTTGGCGGAGCTCTTCGGGGCGTCCAGCAGGTTGACGATGCCCTTCGGGTTGGTGCCCGACTTGCTCATCTTCGCCGTCGGCTCCTGCAGGTCGTAGATCTTCGCCGCACCCTCCGGGATGAACCCGTCGGGCACCACGAAGGTCTCCCCGAACCGGGAGTTGAACCGCTCGGCGAGGTTACGGGTCAGTTCGAGGTGCTGGCGCTGGTCCTCGCCCACCGGTACGAGCTGCGGGCTGTACAGCAGAATGTCGGCGGCCATGAGCATCGGGTACATGAACAGCCCGGCGGAGGTGCGCTCGGCGCCACGCTTGGCGGACTTGTCCTTGAACTGCGTCATCCGGGACGCCTCGCCGAAGCCGGTGAGGCAGGTCAGCACCCACGCCAGCTCAGCGTGCTGGGGCACCTGGGACTGCACGAAGATCGTCGACTTCTCCGGGTCGATGCCGAGGGCGAGCAGCTGGGCGACGCCGGCGGTGGTGCGGGTCCGCAGTTCGGTGGGGTCCTGGTCGACGGTGATGGCGTGGAGGTTGGGGATGAAGTAGAAGGCGTCGTAGTCGTTCTGCAGGTCGATCCACTGCTTCACGGCCCCCAGGTAGTTCCCCAGGTGGTAGGAGTCCGCGGTGGGCTGGATTCCGGACAGGACGCGCTTGACGGTCACTTCATCGCTCATGTCCCCCGACTCTACCGCCCCCGGTTTCCCGGGCGATCGCCAGCAGGGTCGCCGCGTCCGGATCGGTGGACGCGAGGTCGCGGCCCCGCGGACGGACCGCGCGCAGCAACCGCCGGAATGTGACGTCACGGACCGGCACGCGTACCAGTTCACCACTGTTGACCTGCGCGGCGACGGCGCGGGCGGCGATGACGGTCGGCTCGCCCATTCCGGTGACCGCGGCCCGCTGCGCCGACAGGGAACCGAACTCGCCGGCGGGCTCCGCCACCTTCCCGAGCACCTTCTCGACGATCTCGCGGCTGCCCGACCCCTCCTCGCGCATGATCAGCGGCGTCCGGCGGAGCTGTCCGGCGGTCACCTCCGTCCCGGCCCACGGGTGGGACGCCGGGACGACGAGCACGAGATCATCGACCCCCACCACGTCCGCGGCAAGACCGTGGGTCACCTCGGCACCTTCGACGAATCCGAGGACCGCCTCACCGGACGCCACGGCGTCGCAGACCTCGGCACTGTTGCACGGCCGCAGCAGGATCCTGACGTGCGGGTTCTCCCGGTGGAACCGCGCCGCCCACGACGGGAAGTAGAGTTCGGCGACGGTGTTGGAGACCGCGACCGGCAGGGACCGGGCGACGTCCGGACGGGCGGCGGCGGCGACCGCCCGGGAGAACGTCGCTGTGGCCCCGAGGTAGTCGTGGGCCGCGTCGAGGACGACCCGCCCGCGGTCCGTCGGCTCGGAACCGTTGATGCCGCGGTGGAAGACCGCGGTCCCCAGTGTCTTCTCCGCGGCGGCGACGCGGGCACTCACCGTCTGCTGGCTGAATCCGAGCGCCCGGGCGGCCGCGGCGATGCTGCGGTGCTCGTCGACCGCGATCAGGGTGACGAGCTGATCGACCGGCGGCACGTTGGGATACATGACCGCATTGTACAAAGTTGTCCTGTACCCCCGACCGGAGAACTCGTTATCCCAGGTCAGGAACACCATGAATTAGCGTGGACACCATGACCGCCGCCCGACACCCCACCGTCGCAGCCACCGCCGCCGAACCGGCCGGCGCCCCGGCCGCGCCCTCTCCCCTGCCCGCCCCCGGCGCGGCCTGGGGTGGATCGGTGATGGGTCTGGCGATCACCGGCTCACTGCTCGCCGTCCTGCCCGGCGCCGGGGCCGCTGCCGGCACGGCGGTCACCGCCGTCGCCGCGGTGGTCCTCGTCGTACTGCTCGCCGGTGCGGTGCGCGCGCCACGGTTCGACGACGTCCCCGGCTGGTCGATGATGACCATGGGACTGCTCGCCCTGGGCTCCGCGGTGGACACCACCCTCGGCTGGACCGGCGTCCATACGGTCACCTGGGTCACCGGCTCGGTCGCCGCCGTCGCCGTCTTCGCCGTCCAGGGTCTGCGCCTGCTCCGCGGCCGGGTCCCCGCCCTGTTCCCCGGCGTGCTGCCGCTGGTCGCACCGATGGTCGCTTCGACGAACGCCGCACAGCTCGGCCACCCGTTGCCGGGCACCGTCCTGTTCTTCCTGTCCCTGGTCACCGCCCTGCCGGCCTTCGTCCGCGTCTACGCCGGGGCCGGACGCCACCCCGCACCGGACCTCGCGGCGACCACCTGGATCCCGCTGGGGGTCGTCGGCCAGAGCTCCGCCGCCGCCCTGCTGCTCACCGACGGCGGCACCGCCGGGATCTGCTATGCCGCCGTGATGCTGGGCCTCGGTGTCCCCGCCGCCGGCTGGGCGCTCTGCCACCACTGGGGTGCGCTGCTGCGGCCGGACCGCCCGTCGTTCAACCCGTCATGGTGGGCCGCCACCTTCCCGGTCGGCACCTGCAGCCTGGGCACCCGCACCCTGGCCGGGGCCACCGGGCTGGGCTGGCCGGACGCGGTAAGTACCGGTCTGACGGCACTGCTGTGCCTGCATGTGCTCCTCGCCGTCGCAGGCCTGGCGTGGCACCTGGCGGCGTCCGTCCGGTCCCGGTTCTTCAGGCGTCCGGTGCTACCGGTACTCGACCAGCACCGGTGAATGGTCGCTCCACCGCAGGTCATAGGCTTCCGCCCGGTCCACCCAGGCCCGGACCGCCCGCTCGTAGAGGTCACCCGTCGCAGCCTGGTAGTCGATACGCCAGCCGGCGCCGGTGTCGAAGGCCTTCCCCCGCCACGTCCACCAGGAGTACGGCCCCTCCTCGACATCGGCGTTGAGCCGGCGGAGCACGTCGAACCACTGCGGATCGGTCGTCGGACCGGCTGCCACGCGGGCCCGGGCGACCTCACCCGGGGTGTAGTCGACCGTGCCGTAGAACTCACCCGGCGCCCCCGCCGGATTGCCGTTCCGGCCCGCATCGGTGGCATCCCCGATCTGCGTCGCGGCGTCCGGGAATGTGCCGAACACCGAGTCCATGAAGGCCCGCTCATCGGGCAGGAACCCGGACACCTTCCGGTTCGGCCGCCAGTTCTTCAGGTCCGCACGGCGGTGGCAGATGTTCCAGTCACCCCCGACGACCATCGGCACCCCGTCCTGCGCCCGACGGTCCAGGTAGGGGCCGAGGACGTCGAGGAACCGGTACTTCTCGTCCAGTTTTTCGGTGTGCTCGGAGCCGGAGGGCAGGTAGACGCTCGCCACGCGGAGTCCGGCGGTGGTGGCCTCGATCCAGCGTCCGGCATCGGCGAACTCCGCGGCGCCGGGGGTCTCCCCGAAGCCGACAGTGACATCCGTGATGTCGTGGCGGGACAGCACCGCCACCCCGGCACGCCCCTTCGCCGCGGCCTCCGCCTGGACGAGGTTCCAGCCGTCGGTCAGTGCGGGGGCCAGCGCCGCCTCGGTCTGGGCCGGGGTCGCACGCACCTCCTGCAGCAGGACGACGTCCGCGGGGGTCTGCTCCAGCCAGGGCAGGATGCCGTGGTTGTTCTCGTTGCGGACCTTCGCGGCCGCCCGGATGCCGTTGACGTTGACGGTGGCGACGGTGACGCCGGAAGTAGTGGTGGGGAGACTCATGCGCACCACCCTATCGGGCGGCCGCGGCGGCGAGCTGACGGCGGTACAGCAGCAGCGTGGGGATGAAGATCGCGAGGCCGGCGAGGGCGAGACCGGCCCCGGCGAGGGCAGGGGCGGAATAGCTGTAGCCGGCGCTGATGACCGCGCCGCCGATCGCCGCACCGGAGGCGTTGGCGATGTTGAACGCGGACTGGTTCATCGCCGCGGCGAGGTTCTGCGCCTCCCCGGCGACGTCCATGAACCGGGTCTGCATGTTCACGGTGAGGATGCCGCCGCCGACGGAGACCAGCCCGAACAGCAGGATCGCCAACGGGGCGACGGTGCTCGCGAAGTAGAAGGCGACGAGCATCACGGCCATGATGAGGAAGGCGGCGATGACCGACCGGCTGATGTTCCAGTCGGCGAGGCGTCCGCCGACCGTGTTCCCGATGACCATGCCGATGCCGTAGACCATGAGCACGAACCACATCATGTCCTCCGGGTAGCCGGCCCGCTCGGTCATGGTCCAGGAGATGTAGGTGTACACGCAGAACATGCCGCCGAAACCGACCGCGCCGGATGCCAGGGTCAGCCACACCTGCGCGTTCTTCAGCGCCCCGATCTCCGTACTCGGCCGGGTCATGGGCATCAGCGTCATGTGGGGCATCGAGTGCCACAGGCCGGCGAGACAGAACAGGCCGATCACCGCGACCACCCCGTAGGCGGCACTCCACCCGAGCACTGAACCGATCCACTGCGCCGCCGGCACACCGACCACGGTCGCGGTCGCCAGCCCCAGGGAGATCCGGGCGATGGCCTGGCCCCGTTTCCCCGGGTCGGCCATCGAAGCGGCGATGAGGTTCGCCACCGCGAAGTAGGCACCGTGCGGGATACCGGCGATGAACCGGGCGACCATGAGCATCCCGTAGCTGCCGGCGAACATCGACAGTCCGTTGCCGACGGTGAAGGCCAGCATGAGGATGATGATCAGCCGGCGCCGCGGCACCCGCCCGGTCAGGGTGGTGATCAGCGGGGCGCCGACGACGACCCCCATCGCGTAGGCGGTGACGACGTGGCCGGCCTGTGCCTCGGAGATCCCGAAGTCGTCGGCGATGTAGTTGAGCAGTCCCATCGAGACGAACTCGGTCGTGCCGATGCCGAACCCGCCCAGTGCGAGGGCGAGCATGGCGACGGGCCGCCGGCGGCGTCCCATCTCCGTCTGCCGCGGCAGCGGTCTGCGCTGCGGGTGCGGGAGGTGGCCGCGGGTGGGCAGTTTCGTCAGTCGTGAGGTGTGCTCGCTCATAAGTGATACCACCTTAAGCCTCCCGACGGCCCCCCGCGACCGGTGCGGTGTGTTCGGTTGCCGTATCATTGACAGTCGTAGACTCGCAGAGAATCTAGAAAAAGACGTCAAGACGTATCAGGGCAACGACCACACCTGTCGCCCCACCGCTGAAGAGGGAGTTACACCTGCCCATGGCAAAGATCATCTACACCCGGACTGACGAGGCGCCGCTGCTTGCGACCTACTCGCTGAAGCCCGTCATCGAGGCGTTCGCATCCACCGCCGGCGTCAAGGTCGAGACCCGCGACATCTCCCTGGCATCCCGCATCCTCGCCGCGTTCGACGACCTCCTCCCCGAGGACCAGCGCGTACCGGACACCCTCGCCGAGCTCGGCGCGATGACCAAGCAGCCGGACGCCAACATCATCAAGCTGCCGAACATCTCCGCCTCCGTGCCGCAGCTCAAGGCCGCCGTCGCCGAGCTGCAGGCCGACGGCTACGCCCTGCCCGACTTCCCCGACGAGCCGGCCACCGACGCGGAGAAGGACGCCCGCGCCCGCTATGACTCGGTGAAGGGCTCCGCCGTCAACCCGGTCCTGCGCGAGGGCAACTCCGACCGCCGTGCCCCCCAGGCCGTGAAGAACTTCGCCCGCAAGCACCCGCACCACATGGGCGCCTGGTCGAAGGACTCGAAGACCAACGTCGCGACCATGTCCGACAACGACTTCCGCCACAACGAGAAGTCCGTGGTCATCGACGGCGACGACACCCTCCAGATCCGCCTGACCGCCACCGACGGCACCGTGACGGTGCTCAAGGAGGCCCTCCCGGTGCTGGACAAGGAGATCGTGGACGCCACGGTCCTCAGCGCCGCCGCCCTCGACGAGTTCCTCAGGGCGCAGGTCGCCAAGGCCAAGGAGCAGGGTGTCCTGTTCTCCGCCCACCTCAAGGCCACCATGATGAAGGTCTCCGACCCGATCATCTTCGGCCACGTCGTGCGGTCCTTCTTCGCCGAGGTCTTCGACACCTACGGTGACATCCTGCTCGCCCACGGCCTCAACGGCGAGAACGGTCTCGCCGCGATCTACTCCGGTCTCGACGAGGCCGCCGACGAGATCGGCGCCGACAAGGTCGCCGAGATCCGCGCCGCCTTCGACAAGGGCTTCGCCGAGGGCCCGGCGATCGCCATGGTGAACTCCGCCAAGGGCATCACCAACCTGCACGTGCCCTCCGACGTCATCGTCGACGCCTCCATGCCCGCGATGATCCGCACCTCCGGCCACATGTGGAACAAGGACAACGAGGAGCAGGACACCCTCGCGGTGCTGCCGGACTCCTCCTACGCCGGCGTCTACCAGGTCGTCATCGACGACTGCCGGAAGAACGGCGCCTTCGACCCGACCACCATGGGCACCGTCCCGAACGTCGGCCTCATGGCGCAGAAGGCCGAGGAGTACGGCTCCCACGACAAGACCTTCAAGATCCCCGCGGCCGGCACCGTCGACGTCGTCAACGCCGCCGGCGAGGTCCTGCTGTCCCACGAGGTCGCCGAGGGCGACATCTGGCGCGCCTGCCAGGCCAAGGACATCCCGGTCCGCGACTGGGTGAAGCTGGCCGTCAACCGCGCCCGCGCCACCGGCTGGCCGGCCGTGTTCTGGCTCGACCCGCAGCGCGCCCACGACAACAACATCCGCGCGAAGGTCGAGGAGTGCCTCGCCGAGCACGACACCGACGGCCTCGACATCCGCATCCTCTCCCCGGAGGAGGCCTGCCAGCTCTCCGTCGACCGCATCCGTGCCGGCGAGAACACCATCTCGGTGACCGGCAACGTGCTGCGTGACTACCTCACCGACCTGTTCCCGATCATGGAGCTGGGCACCAGCGCGAAGATGCTGTCCATCGTCCCGCTCATCGCGGGCGGCGGCCTGTTCGAGACCGGTGCGGGCGGATCCGCCCCGAAGCACGTCCAGCAGCTCATCGAGGAGGACTACCTGCGCTGGGATTCGCTGGGCGAGTTCCTGGCCCTCGCCGAGTCCCTGCGCAAGCTCGCGGAGACCGACAACAACCCGCGGACGCCCATCCTCGCGGACGCCCTGGACAAGGCCACCGAGAAGGTCCTCAACGAGGACAAGTCCCCGGCCCGCGTCATCGGTGAGATCGACAACCGTGGCAGCCACTACTACCTGGCCGCCTACTGGGCGCGGAACCTCGCCGAGCAGACCGACGATCCGGCCCTCGCCGAGATCTTCGCCCCGGTCGCCACGGCGCTCGAGGACGGGTTCGAGGCCATCAAGGTCGAGATGCGCGGCGGCCAGGGCTCCCCGGTGGACCTCGGCGGCTACTACCTGCCTGACGACGAGAAGACCACCGCTGTCATGCGCCCGTCGAAGACCTTCAACGGGATCATCGACGGCCTCGCGGCCGCCCACCGCTAGGCAGGACGACCGACCGGACTGACGCTGTCACACCGGCCGCACCCGGCCTGACCGGATGCCCCCGCACCCCGGGGCACGCGACAGTTGCACTGTCACGTGCCCCGGGGTGCGGTCATTTCCCGGGCCGCCGCATCCCGGACCGCCGGCGTCCACCGGTGAACGCCGGATACTGCCGCAGCCGTTGGCGGAACCATTCCTGATGAACAGCTCGGTCTACCCCCTTCAACGCTGTGACCAGTGCCGACGGAGAAAAGTAGACCGAGCTGTTTGCCGTGGAGGCCTCCGGTGGTCTATCGTCTTCCTCAGCAAACACAGACCCGTCACCGACCCGCCACCGAAGGGACCCCCATGACCACGAAGTACGACAACAGCAACGTCGACAACTGGGGCTTCGCCTCCCGCGCCGTCCACGCCGGCCAGGAAGTGGACTCCGACACGGGCGCCCGCAACCAGCCGATCTACCTCTCGGCCTCCTACGTCTTCAACTCCGCCGAGCACGCCAAGCAGCGCTTCGCCCTGGAAGACCTCGGCCCGGTCTACGGCCGCCTGACCAACCCGACCCAGGAGGCGCTGGAGAACCGCATCGCCTCCCTCGAGGGCGGCGTCCACGCCGTCGCCTTCGCCTCCGGTCAGGCCGCCGAGACCGCCGCGATCTTCAACCTCGCCGGCGCCGGCGACCACATCGTCACCTCCGCCCGTCTCTACGGCGGCACGGAGACCCTCTTCGGGATCACCCTCGCCCGGCTCGGCATCGAGGTCACCTTCGTCGAGGACGCCGACAACCTGGACGCCTGGGCCGCCGCCGTGCAGCCCAACACCAAGGCCTTCTACGGTGAGACCTTCGCCAACCCGCAGGCCGACGTCCTCGACATCCCCGCCCTGTCCGAGCTCGCCCACAAGAACAACGTGCCGCTCATCGTCGACAACACCGTCGCCACCGCCGCCCTCGTCCGTCCGCTCGAGCTCGGTGCGGACATCGTCGTGGCGTCCCTGACGAAGTTCTACACCGGCAACGGCTCCGGCCTCGGCGGAATCCTCGTCGACGGCGGAAAGTTCGACTGGTCGGTCGAGAAGGACGGCAAGCCCGTCTTCCCGACCTTCGTCACCCCGGACCCCGCCTACCACGGTCTGAAGTACGTCGACCTGGGCGCACCGGCCTTCGGCCTCAAGGCCCGCGTCGGCCTGCTGCGGGACACCGGCGCCACCCTCTCCCCCTTCAACGCCTGGGTCACCATCCAGGGCCTGGACACCCTCGCCCTGCGCGTGGAGAAGCACAACGAGAACGCACAGAAGGTCGCCGAGTTCCTCGACGCGTCCCCGCTGGTCGCGAAGGTCAACTACGCGGGCCTGCCGTCCTCCCCGTGGTACGCCACCAAGGAGAAGCTCGGCCTGAAGTACACCGGGTCGGTGCTGTCCTTCGACCTCGCCGTCGACGACAACTGGTCCGACGAGGCGCAGGAGAAGGCCTGGACCTTCATCGACGCCCTGAAGCTGCACTCCAACCTCGCCAACATCGGTGACGTGCGCTCCCTGGTCGTCCACCCGGCGACCACCACCCACTCCCAGTCCGACCAGCACGGTCTGGAGCGCGCCGGCATCAACCGCGCGACCGTCCGCCTGTCCGTCGGCATCGAGGACATCGACGACATCCTCGCCGACCTGCAGCTCGGCCTGGACGCGATCGCCTGACGGCGTCCCGTCCCCGTCCGTCCCCGCCGTCCCCAGGAGCACACCAGTGAGCATCTCACCTGACGCACTGCCCGCACCGTACGAGTCAGCCGTGTTCCCCATCGGGGACTTCACCACCGAGGCGGGCGTCCCGGTGCCCGGGGCCGGCCTCCTGCTGTACGCCTTCTACGACGCCGCCGACGGGGCCGTCCGCCTCGACGACGGACGCCCCGACCCGGCCGAGGTCGTCGAGCGCCCGGTGATCCTCATCGAGCACGCGCTCACCGGCGACGGCGACGCCGCGGACTGGTGGTCCGGCATCATCGGCCCCGGTCTCGCCCTCGACACGACCCGGTACCTGGTGCTCTGCGCGAACTGTCTCGGCGGGTGCCAGGGTTCCACCGGCCCCTCGTCACGGCACCCGGACGGCGACTACTGGGGATCCCGCTTCCCCGCGCTGAGCATCCGCGACCTCGTCGTGGCGGAGAAGCAGCTCATCGTCGACGTCCTCGGTGTCGAGCGGCTGCGCGGCGTGATCGGTGCCTCGATGGGCGGGGCACGCGTGCTGGAGTGGACCTTCCTCTACCCCGAGCTCGTGGAGGCGGCCCTGCCCGTCGCGGTCTCGGCACGCGCCTCCGCCTGGCAGATCGGCATGCAGTCCGCACAGATCCGCTTCATCACCACCGACCCCTGCTGGCAGGGCGGTGACTACCACGGCACCGGCCGCATCCCCGCCGAGGGACTCGGCCAGGCCCGCCGTATCGCCCACCTGACCTACCGGGGTGAGCTGGAGATCGACGAACGGTTCGGCACCGACCCCCAGGCAGACGAGAACCCCTACGGGCCCTACTGGTCGCCGCAGCAGCGGTTCTCCGTGGAGAGCTACCTGGACCGTCAGGCGGAGAAGCTCGTCTCCCGGTTCGACCCGGCCACCTACGTCATCCTCACCGATGCGCTGAACCGGCACGACATCGGTCGGGGACGCGGCGGGATGAACCGGGTGCTCGGAACCTCCCAGGTGCCGACCATGGTCGCCGGGGTGGACACCGACATCCTCTACCCCTACCACCAGCAGGAGCACCTCTCCCGGAACCTCGGTGACTTCATCGGCCTGTCGAAGATCACCTCCCCCACCGGTCATGACGGATTCCTCACGGAGACCCGGCAGATGACGATGATCCTGGAGAAGTTCCTGCGCAAGGCGGAGCTGCTCGCACAGCGGTAGGCACGGCAGAATCACAGACTTGCGGTTCTCCCGTCGCTCCGGTAAAAATAGTGGTGCTTCACCAGGTCTGGGTGGCGGAATGGCAGACGCGCTAGCTTGAGGTGCTAGTGCCCTATTAACGGGCGTGGGGGTTCAAGTCCCCCTCCGGACACGTTGCGACACCCGTCGCGGTTGACCCCCGGTCACCGCGGCGGGTGTTTCCGTACCCTAGAGTGGTTGCCATGCCGAATGTTCTGCCGTGGCCCGCGCGATCGGTCATCACCGCCACCGACGGGGCACGCCCCGCACCCCGGCAACGCCGCCGTGGTCTCTACGATGCCGCGAAGGCCCTGGCGATCGCCCTGTTCCGGGCCCAGAACATCAGTGTGCGGATCACCGGGGCCGGGAACATCCCGCTCACCGGCGGGCTCATCCTCGCCCCCAACCACCGCGCCTACTATGACGTCATCCCGGTCAGTCTGCCGCTGCAGCTGCGCGGTGACCGGAAGCCCCGGTACATGCTGAAGAAGGAGGCGTTCGTCAACCGTCCGGTCTCCCGGATTCTCGTCGGGCTCGGCGGCATCGCCGTCGACCGCACCCCCGGCCGCGGCGCCACCTCCTTCTCCGCCGCGGTGGACGCCCTGTCAGCCGGCGAGGTCGTGGCGGTCTTCCCGCAGGGCACGATCCGCCACACCCCCGATGTCGGGGATCTGAAGACCGGTACGGTGCGGATGGCGGCCGCCGCGGGTGTGCCGATCGTCCCGGTCGGCTGCGCGGGGACGGAGAAGCTGTGGACGCGGGGGCGGCGTCCCCGTCTGTTCGGACGCCGTGTGACGGTCCGGGTCGTCGTCGGGGAACCCTTCTACGTCGGATCAGACAGTGACACGGCTGGCACGGCTGACTCGGCTGGCACACCTGACCCGGCTCACATCGATGTCACTGCCGCGACCGGGGAGCTGCGCCGCCGGCTGCAGTCGGTGAAGGACAGGGCCGACAGGGCCGACAGGGCCGACAGGGCAGACGGGACCACGGCCGCCGGCTGATCGTAGTACCCGGTGAGGTTGTGGACGTCGCTGTAGGGGTCGGGTCGTGTCCCGGCGCGGTCGGGTTCACGAACCCGGGTGCGGACCGAGGACAGGAAAATCGACCCGTCGGTTCGTTCCGCGGGCATCGGAGGCACGGCTCCCATGGACCGTGGTCACGATCGCCCCGGGACGTGCGACTAGTTCTCCTCGACGACCGGGGTGACGGGGGCGAGGTCCACGCCCTCACTGCGCGGGTCCAGGGGGACGATCGAGGGAGTGCCGGTGACGGCGTCCGGGACGACCATGGCCCGCAGCCCGAAGACCTCGTGCACCAGGTCGGGGGTCATGACCTCCTCGGGGGACCCGGTGGTGACCACCTGTCCGTCCCGCATCACGATGAGGTGCCCGGCGTAGCGGCAGGCCTGGTTGAGGTCGTGCAGCACGGTGACGACGGTCTTCCCGTCGTCGTGGAACGTCCGCAGCAGCTCCATCAGCTCATACTGGTGGGCGATGTCCAGGAAGGTCGTGGGCTCGTCGAGCAGCATGATGGGTGTCTGCTGCGCGAGGAGCATCGCCACCCACACGCGCTGCCGCTGACCGCCCGAGAGCTCCGAGACCAGCCGGGAGGAGAGGTTGTCGGTACGGGTGGAGGCCATCGCCTCCTGGACCGCGGCCTCGTCCTCCTGGCTCCACTGGTGGAACAGTGACTGGTACGGTGCCCGCCCGCGGGCGACCAGGTCGGCGACGCGGATGCCTTCCGGGGCCAGTGAGGTCTGGGGCAGCAGTCCGAGCTGCCGGGCGACCTGCTTGGCGCCGTGGGAGGCGATCGGCTTCCCGTCGAGCAGGACCTCGCCCTTCACCGGGGTGAGGACGCGGGCCACCGCGCGCAGCAGGGTCGACTTGCCGCAGCCGTTGGGTCCGATGATGGCGGTGAAGGACTCATGGGGGATGTCGACGGTGAGGTCGGTGGAGATGATCCGCTGGTCGTAGCCGATGGTGGCGTTGCGGACCTGCAGTCGTGCGTCAGTCATAGTCTCTTTCATTTCAGCATCGCTCATTTCGGCGTCCCGTACTGTGTCCGTGCTTCGCGGATCAGCAGCCAGATCATGTAGATACCGCCCACGCTCACGGTGAGCAGGCCCACCGGGATCGACCGGTAGAAGTGGGAGATCACCAGGGACAGGAAGTGGGCGAAGGTCAGCAGTGCCGCGCCGACGGCGGCGGCGCCCAGGACCGTCACCCCCGGCGTCCCGGCGATGCGCCGGGCGAGCTGCGGGGCGACCAGGGCGATGAAGCTGATCGGCCCGGCGGCGGCGGTGACCAGGGCGGTCGTCGCCACACCGACAACCATCAGCAGCAACCGGGTGCGTTCCACGTTCACACCCTGGGTCGTGGCGGCGTCGTCCCCGAGCTCCATCTGTCTCAGCGCCGGGGCGAGCAGTGCGACGAGGCCGACCACCACCGCGGCGAGGATCAGCACCGGGACCAGCGAACTCCACGTCACCCGGTTGATCGAGCCGGCCGACCAGAAGCCGACCATCATGGCGTCCTCCACGTCCGCGCGGGTGATCAGGTAGGAGTTCAACGAACCCAGCGTCGCCGAGACGCCGATACCGACGATGATCAGCCGGAAACTCTCCACCCGTCTGTTCTTCCGCGCCAGCATGAACACGACGAAGGCGGTGATGATGCCGCCGATGATCGCGGCGACGGCGATGTTCCAGTACGCGGTGGTGCCGAGGACCAGCATGCACACCGTCACGGCGGTGTAGGACCCCGCATCGAACCCGATGATGTCCGGTGAACCCAGCGGGTTGCGCGTCATCGACTGGAAGATCGCTCCGCCGATACCCAGCAGCGCGCCGAAGACCACCGCGGCGATCGCCACCGGCATCCGCCACTCCACCACGACGATGCGGTGGAAGCGGGTCTCCGGAACGCCGAAGACCGCCTTCGCGATCTGCCACGGGTTCAGCGGATAGTCGCCCATCCCCATCGCGATGAGCGCGAGCACCGCGGCGGCGACGAAGAAGGAGACCGCCACGACCGCGAGACGGACGTGGATGCGGGTGCTGGTCTTCGGGGTACGGACGATGACGTTGCGGTAGCCGAAGTCCACACCGGACCTGCTTGTGCGTTCGGCGATCCGGCCGCCGAGACGTTCCCTGGCACTCACAGGCCACCCGCATTCTTCCGGCGGACCAGGGCGATGAGCACCGGGGCACCGATGACGGCGGTGAGGATGCCGACCTCGATCTCACCTGGACGCGCGATGACGCGGCCGAGGGTGTCCGCCAGCAGCACCATGATCGGGCCGCCGAGCAGACAGTAGAAGAAGATCCAGCGCTGGTCCGGTCCCACGATCCAGCGGACCACGTGCGGGACCATCAGACCGACGAACCCGATACCGCCGGTCAGCGCGGTCGCGCCACCGGCCAGCACGGTGACCGCCAGGATGGTGAGGACGCGGGTGCGGACGACCTTCGTCCCGAGGGACGCCGCCAGGTCGTCACCCAGGGCGATGGAGTTCAGGTCGGTGGAGACCAGCACCGCCAGGACGAATCCCAGCAGCAGGAAGGGGATGACGAACTTCGCGTCGTCCAGGGAGGTACGGGCGACCGACCCCAGGTTCCAGTTGCGGACTGACTCGAAGGTGTCCGGGTCGATGAGGGTGAGGAAGCTGGTGATGCCGCCGAACACGGCGCCGAGGGCCACACCGGCGAGCACGAGGGTCGCCGGGTTCGCACCGCGGGCACCACCGGCGACGCCGATGATGTAGACGAGGACCGTCGTGGCGGCGGCGCCGAGGAACGAGAACCAGATGTACTGGTTGATGCTGCTGATCCCGAGCACGCCGACACCGACGGTGACCGCCAGGCCGGCGCCGGCGTTCACGCCGAGGATCCCCGAATCGGCCAGCGGGTTGCGGGTCAGGGCCTGGATCAGTGCGCCGGCGAGGGCGAAGGCGGCGCCGGTGAGCAGACCGATGACGGTCCGTGGCAGGCGCTGGTCCCAGACGATCCAGGACGCCTCGTTGTCGCCCCGGTGCCAGATCGCATCCCAGACGTCGGAGTACGGGATGGGGTTGGCGCCGTTGGCGAGGCTGAGCAGGAACGCCACCGCGAGCACCGCGAGGAGGGCGACGAGTCCGAGGAACCGGCGCCCGTAGAGCGACGGTGCCGTGGTCGGGGGCGGTACGGCGGCCGCCGCGGCATCAGGGGTGTCCGCCTCTGCCGCGTCTGTCGCGGCCCGGCTACCGGCGCCGGACGGCGGTGGGGTGGGAAGAGTCTGTGTCATGGTCGTTTTCTCATCGGGGTTATTCGGCATGCCTGCGGCACAACGTTCTCAGGCTACCCTTCCTCCCTGTGACGCAGTTGTCCGGTCGTGACAGGTTGTTAGCACCGGAACAGCGGCACCGGTCACCTATGCTGGACCTCCGTGAATGTCGCATCGACCGTCGCCGTCCTGGAACGGCACCAGGTATGGCTGTACCTCCTGGCACTGGTCGTCGGCGCCGGGGCAGGCCTCACCGACCCGGCGCTGACCGGACCGGCGGAGGCACTGGTCAATCCGCTGCTCGGCCTGCTGCTCTACGCCACCTTTCTCGCCGTACCGTTCCGGCGGCTCGGGTCGGCGCTGCGCGACGGCCGGTTCCTGCTGACCGTCGCCGTGGTCGACTTCGTCTTCGTCCCGCTGGTGGTGTGGCTCATCACCAGGCCACTGGCCGGGGACGACCCGGTCGACCGGGCGCTGCTGGTCGGCGTCCTGTTCGTGCTGCTCGCCCCGTGCGTGGACTACGTCATCGTCTTCACCGGGCTGGCCGGCGGTGCGGCGGACCGGCTGCTGGCCGCCACTCCCCTGCTGATGCTCGCGCAGATCGTGCTGCTGCCGGTGTGGCTGCGGCTGTTCGCCGGGGCCGAGGTGGTGAGGTCGGTCGATCCCGCCCCGTTCGTCTCCGCGTTCTTCTGGCTGATTGTCGTGCCGCTGGTCGCCGCCGCGGTCACCCAGCAGCTGGGCGGGGTGGGACGCCGCGTGTCCCACGGTATGGGGGTGGCCATGGTGCCGCTGATGATGGCGGTGCTGGCGGTCGTCGTCGCCTCCCAGATCGACCGGGTCACCGGGCAGTGGAGTGACCTGGTGCGGGTGGTGCCGGTGTACGTGGTCTTCGCCGTGGTGATGGGCGTTGTCGGCCTGGTCGCCGGGCGGCTGGCCGGGCTGGACGTGCCCGGTGTGCGGGCGGTGATGTTCACCGGGGTGACGCGCAATGCGCTGGTCATCCTGCCGGTGGTGCTCGCGCTGCCGGCGGCCTACCGGCTGGCCCCGGCGGTGGTGGTGACGCAGACCCTCGTGGAGCTGCTGGTCATGGTGGTGATGGTGACGGTCGTGCCGAAACTGGTGCGGTAGCTGACACGGGCTGACCCGGTTCGGGGCGGTCCGGCGGCCGGGGCGGCACGATCCGGGTCAGTTCGCGTCTACTGCACCGGCTCCCGCTTCACCCGCGTCTCCTCGGCCCGCGCCGCCAGATCCGCGTCCGCCGGGTAGTCCACGGCGACCAGGTTGAGTCCGCACGCCGGTGCGACCGGCACCTTCGACGACCGGGACCGCTCGTCCAGCAGGCCTTCGGTGAAACCGGCGGGGCGGCGTCCCTCCCCCACCGTCAGCACCGCGCCGACCAGGGACCGGACCATCGACCAGCAGAAGGCGTCCGCGACGACGGTCGCCTCGTAGGTCTCCGGCTCGGCCGGTGTGGAGACATCACGCCAGGTGAACTCCTGCAGGTCACGCACCGTGGTCGACCCTTCCCGGTACTTGCAGAAGGCGGCGAAATCGTGCAGTCCGACGAGCACGTCGGAGGCCGACTGCACCGTGGCGAGGTCCACCGGGTGCCGCCACCGGGCGGTGTCCCGCACCCGCAGCGGCAGCGGCCCCGCCAGGGCCGTCGTCACCCGGTACACGTAGTGGCGCCGCAGCGCGGAGAACCGGGCGTCGAACCCCGGCGCCGCCGCGGACGCCCCGTGCAGCCGCACATCGTCCGGCAGCATCCGCGACAGCCGGCGCACCAGATCCGACGGCTCCTGCAGCGAGCGCTGCCCGAACGCCTCAGCGGGCACATCGACGTGCGCGACCTGCCCGTCGGCGTGGACGCCCGCATCGGTCCGACCGGCCACGACCAGTTCCACCGGAGTCCGGAACACCAGCGACAGCTTCTCCTCCAGGACGCCCTGGACCGTGCGCAGGCCCGACTGCGGCCCCTTCTGACGGGCCCAGCCGTGGAAGTCCGTGCCGTCATAGGCGATGTCGAGACGGACCCGGACATCCCCGGGACGCGGGTCACTCATGGGGACCTCCGAATCCCGGGTAGCGGCGGGACGCCCCGCCGGACTCGTCACGGTGGACCCCCGGGCTGACCGGCGTCCGGGGCGCCGGCGGCAGCGCCAGGTTCCGCACCGGGACGGCGTCCATCCCGGCGACACGCATCCGCTCCTGGTCCGCGGCCCCGCCCAGGCTCACCAGGCAGATCCCGAACACGACCGTCCACGCCGTCAGCGATTCGTACACCACCCGCTCGAACGCGCCCGGCATCACGTTGCCGCCGGAGAACACGAGGGTGAGCAGGGCGACGACCGAGAAGAACTCCACCACGCGGGTGATCGGCAGGTAGGCGCCGTAGATCAGCGGGTGGGCGTCCCCGGTGTCCTCCGCATGCCGGGTCGCCGCATCGATCAGCACCTCCATCGCCGCCCACAGTGCGACCGCATGGGCGACCAGGACGATCGTGTTGAGGGTGCCGTGAAGATCCGACGGGATGAGCCCGACGGCGATGGTGAACAGGCCGGACAGGCCGATGAGCACGGCGGTGGGGCTCACCGCGGCATCACGTTCGCGGCGGGCGGTGAGGATGATGAGGACCGCCGCCACCGCCACCATCAGTCCGGAGAGCACGGTGAGCCCGTTGACGACGACATTCGCAGGACTGCACACGAAGCGGGTCCCGAAGTGGTCGCGGAGCACCGTGCACTCGGTCACGCCGAAGTCGGTCGCGCGGTTCTCGACCAGTGAGTACATCCCCCGCCACCGCAGCAGCCCGATGAACTGTCCGACCCAGGAGAGTATGCCGCTGAACAGCAGCAGGAAGCCCGAAGTGCGGTAGGTGATCATCCCACTCAGTCTAGCAGGCACGACGCAGACCGCCCGGCCCCGCACAGTGTGCGGGACCGGGCGGTGGATGCCGGAGGTAGCGGTCGGCTACTTCTCCTCGGCCGCGGCAGCGGCCTCGGCCGGAGCCTCGGTGGACTCGGCGGCCTGGGAGGCGGCGGCGCGGGTGGCGCGGGACGCCTCGGCCGACGCGGTCTCCTCGAGAACCAGGGAAATCTGGCTCATCGGGGAGTTGTCGCCCTTGCGGTTCTCGAGCTTGATGATGCGGGTGTAGCCGCCGTCACGGTTCTCGAACGCGGGAGCGAGATCGTTGAACAGGTGCGCGACGACATCCTTGTTCGGGATGAGCTTGAGCACGTTGCGGCGGTCCGCGAGCGTGCCCTTGCGCGCCTTGGTGATGATCTTCTCGACGTACGGACGCAGCAGCTTGGCCTTCGCGTCCGTGGTGCGGATGGCGCCGTGCTCGATGAGCTGAGCCGCCAGGTTGGCGAGGATCTTCTTCTGGTGGGAAGCAGATCCGCCGAGGCGGGCGCCCTTCTTCGGGGTAGGCATTACTTCTCCTCGTGTGTGTTTCTGTTGAGCGCTTGTTCCGGGCAGGTGGCCAGCCCGGATCAGCCCCTATTCGGCGATGTCTTCGCCCTCGGTGTCCAGGAACTCCCCCGACTCGGGGTCGTAGCCCTCGATGTCGTTGATGTCGAAGCCCTCCGGAGCATCCTTGAGACCCAGGCCCAGCTCAGCGAGCTTGACCTTCACCTCGTTGATGGACTTCTGGCCGAAGTTCCGGATGTCCAGCAGGTCGGACTCGGTACGGGCGGCGAGCTCGCCGACCGTGTGGATGTCCTCGCGCTTCAGGCAGTTGTAGGAGCGGACGGAGAAGTTGAGGTCCTCGATCGGCATCCCGTAGGCGGCGATGTTCTCGGTCTCCTGCGGGGACGGGCCGATCTCGATGCCCTCGGACTCGGTGTTGAGCTCACGGGCGAGACCGAACAGCTCCACCAGGGTGCCGCCGGCGGACGCGATGGCGTCCCGGGCGGTGATGGAGTTCTTGGTCTCGACGTCCAGCACCAGCTTGTCGAAGTCGGTGCGCTGCTCGACACGGGTCGCCTCGACCTTGTAGCTGACCTTGCGCACCGGCGAGTAGATCTGGTCGACCGGGATCCGGCCGATCTCACCGGTCGTCGGGCTGGCGGGCACGTAGCCGCGGCCGCGCTCGACGACGAGCTCGATGTCCAGCTTGCCCTGCTCGTTCAGCGTGGCGATGTGCAGGTCCGGGTTGTGGACCTCCACACCGGCCGGGGTGACGACGTCGGCACCGGTGACCTCACCGTTGCCCTCCTTGCGGATGTACATCGTGACCGGCTCATCGGAGTCCGAGGAGAGCACCAGGGACTTGATGTTCAGGATGATGTCGGAGACATCCTCCTTGACGCCGGGGATGGTGGTGAACTCGTGGAGCACACCCTCGATCCGGATGGAGGTCACTGCGGCGCCCGGGATGGACGACAGCAGCGTACGGCGCAGCGAGTTACCGAGGGTGTAACCGAAACCGGGCTCGAGCGGCTCGATGACGAACCGTGACCGCGCGGGGCTGATGTACTCCTCGGTCAGCTGGGGGCGCTGGGAAATCAGCATGGTCTTACTTCTCCTTTGTGGCGACCGCTATTTGACGCCGTGGCAAAGAACTGTGGGAAAAGGGGCGGAACCGGGTGGTTCCTACTTGGAGTAGAACTCGACGATCAGCTGCTCCTGCAGCGGAATGTCGATCTGGGCGCGCTCGGGCAGCTGGTGCACGAGGATGCGCAGGGACTCCGGGACGACCTGCAGCCAGGCCGGGACGACAGAGTCGGTCAGGACCTCCTGGGCCTCCTCGAACCACAGCATCGAGCGGGAACGGTCCCGGACGTCGATGATGTCGTACTGGGACACCTGGTAGGAGGGGACGTTGGTCTTCTTGCCGTTCACGGTGAAGTGACCGTGGGAGACCAGCTGACGCGCCTGACGGCGGGTCCGGGCCAGGCCGGCACGGTAGACGACGTTGTCCAGCCGCGACTCCAGCAGGACGACCAGGTTGTCGCCGGTCTTACCCGGACGGCGGTTGGCCTCCGCGTAGTAGCGGCGGAACTGCTTCTCCATCACGCCGTAGGTGAAGCGGGCCTTCTGCTTCTCCTGCAGCTGGGTGAGGTACTCGGACTCCTTGATGCGTCCCCGACCGGCCTGTCCCGGGGGGTACGGGCGACGCTCGAAGGAGCGGTCTCCGCCGACGAGGTCGACGCGGAGGCGGCGGGACTTACGGGTGGCTGAACCGGTGTAACGGGCCATTATCTAATCCCTATCCTTTCTTCTAGACGCGACGACGCTTCGGCGGACGGCAGCCGTTGTGCGGCTGGGGGGTCACGTCGGAGATCGTGCCGACCTCGAGGCCGGCGGTGGACAGGGAACGGATGGCGGTCTCGCGGCCGGAGCCCGGGCCCTTGACGAAAACGTCGACCTTCTTCATGCCGTGCTCCATCGCCTTGCGGGCGGCGGACTCGGCGGCCATCTGGGCGGCGAAGGGGGTGGACTTCCGGGAGCCCTTGAAGCCGACGTGGCCCGAGGACGCCCAGGAGATCACAGCACCCTTCTCGTCCGTGATGGAGACGATGGTGTTGTTGAAGGTGGACTTGATGTACGCGGCGCCGTGCGCCACGTTCTTCTTGACGACGCGGCGACCGGGACGGCGCGCGCCGGAGCGTGCTTTCGGAGGCATCTCTTACTTCTTCTTTCCTGCGATCGTCTTCTTCGGGCCCTTGCGGGTACGAGCGTTGGTCTTGGTCCGCTGACCGTGGACCGGCAGGCCACGACGGTGGCGCAGGCCCTGGTAGCAGCCGATCTCGATCTTGCGACGGATGTCGGCCTGGACCTCGCGGCGGAGGTCACCCTCGACCTTCCACGAAGACTCGATGACGTCCTTGAGAGCGGAGACCTGCTCGTCGGTCAGATCCTTGGAGCGCAGGTCGGGAGAGATGCCGGTCTTCTCCAGCAGCTCGGCGGCACGGGCGGGGCCGATGCCGTAGATGTAGGTGAGTGCGACCTCCATGCGCTTGTCGCGCGGGAGATCCACACCAGCAAGGCGTGCCATGTGGCAGTTCCTTCCGGATAATTGGCGGCGGTTTTCTCCACACACACCCCGGTCCCCTCGCGGGGAGGGGCACCGGGCTCCGGCCGCCGCGGCCGGAGGTGGGGTTACGATGTGCGGAGGCGAAAAGAGCGGGTGTCTACTTGTAGCGGTAGACGATCCGGCCGCGGTCCAGGTCGTACGGGGAGAGTTCCACGACGACACGGTCCTCAGGGAGGATACGGATGTAGTGCTGACGCATCTTGCCGGAGATGTGTGCGAGCACCTTGTGCCCGTTATCCAGCTCCACGCGGAACATCGCGTTCGGCAGAGGTTCGACGACCTTGCCCTCGACCTCGATGGCGCCTTCTTTAGCCATATCCTCCACTTTCCTGTCCACCGCGGTTCTGCGGCGGACGGTCACGTCCGGTTGACGGTGCAGATACGTGGACCTACACCAACGGACAAGCATACGGGACGCGACGCGCCGGTGCCAATCGGCACCGGCGCGGGGTCCAGCGGAGGTCGGGAGAGAATCAGTCGGTCGCTGCTGTCGGTACCGGGTGGTCAGTACCTGTCGCTCAGTACCGGGCGGTGAGGATCCGGGGGCCGTCGGCGGTCGCCGCGACCGTGTGCTCCCAGTGGGAGGCCCAGGACCCGTCGAGGGTCTTCACTCCCCAGTCGTCGTCCAGGACGTACGAGTCCTCGGTGCCCAGCGCGAGCATCGGCTCGATCGCCAGGGTCGAACCGACCTCGATCGACGGTCCCTTGCCGGGACGCCCCTCGTTGGCGAGGTAGGGGTCCTCGTGCATCTCGTGGCCGATGCCGTGGCCGCCGTAGCCGTCGACGATGTGGAGCTCCACACCGAACTTCGCCTCAGCGGCCAGGGTCGCGTCCTCCAGCGCCCAGGAGACGTCGGTGAGCCGGTTGCCCGGGACCATCGCCTTCATGCCCTCGTAGAGCACGTACTCGGTGGCCTCGTTGAGCTTGCGGACGTCGTCACGCAGGGCGGCGTCCCCGCCGACCCCGAAGGTCCAGGCCGAGTCGCCGACCCAGCCGTCGAGCGTCGCACCGCAGTCGATGGACACCAGGTCGCCCTCCTTGAGGACGGTGACGTTGTCCGGGATACCGTGGACGATCATGTCGTTCACCGAGGCGCAGATGCTCCCCGGGAAACCCCCGTAGCCGAGGAACGTCGGGTAGGCGCCCTCGCCCCGGATCGTCGCCTCGGCGACCTTGTCCAGCTCCAGGGTGGTGACCCCCGGCGCCGCGGCGGCCTTGACCGCCTGCAGTGCCCGGCCGACGATCTCGCCGGCGGCCTGCATCGCGTCCAGCTCACCCGGCGTCTTGCCGTGGATGACCTTGCGGGACCTGCGGAAACCCAACGCTCTTCTACCCTCTTACCGGTTCAGGGCGTCGAGGGTGGCGGAGCTGATGTCCTCCACGGTGCCCTCGGCGTCGATGTCGATGATGATGTCGCTGTAGAAGTCGATCAGCGGCGCGGTCTCGTCACGGTAGACCTGCAGCCGGGTACGGATCGTCTCCTCGTTGTCGTCGCTGCGGCCGCGGGCCAGCATGCGCTCGACGACGGCGTCCTCGGACACCTTGTAGTTGAGCACACCGTCGAGTGAGGTGGACTTGTCGGCGAGGATCTCGGCGAGGATCTCCGCCTGCTCCACCGTGCGGGGGAAGCCGTCCAGCAGGAAACCGTCGGCGGCGTCCTCCTGGTCGAGGCGGGAGCGCACCATGTCGGCGGTGACGGAGGTCGGGACCAGCTTGCCGGCGTCCATGTAGGACTTCGCCAGCTTACCGAGCTCGGTCTCCTTGCCGATGTTCTCGCGGAACAGATCGCCCGTGGAGATGTGCGGGACCTTCAGCGCGTCGGACAGGATGGCGGCCTGGGTGCCCTTGCCGGCACCGGGCGGGCCGAGGAGAACGAGTCTCATTTGAGGAATCCTTCGTAGTTGGCTTGCATGAGCTGGGACTCGATCTGCTTGACCGTGGTCAGTGCGACCGAGACCATAATCAGGATAGCGGTACCGCCGAACGCACCCATACCGTTGCCCCCACCCTGGTTGGTGGACAGGCCGAGCTGGATGGCGATGTTCGGCAGGATGGCGATGACCGCCAGGTACACCGAACCGACGATGAGCAGCCGGTTCATGACGTACCCGAGGTACTCGGCGGTCGGACGCCCCGGGCGGATGCCCGGAATGAATCCACCGTACTTCTTCATGTTCTCGGCCTGGTCGTAGGGGTCGTACTGGACCGACACGTAGAAGAACGAGAAGAAGATGATCAGCAGGGCGAAGATGACGATGTAGATCCAGTCCGACGGGTCCGTGAGGATCCGCATGACGTTCCGGTTCCACCAGTTGTCGTTCTGCGCCGAGTCACCCGACTGGATGATCTGGGTGACCAGGATCGGCACCGTGAGCATCGACGACGCGAAGATCACCGGGATCACGCCGGCCTGGTTGACCTTCAGCGGCAGGTAGGTCGACGTCTCACCGTACTGGCGGCGGCCGACCATGCGCTTGGCGTACTGCACCGGGACGCGGCGCTGCCCCTGCTCGATGAAGATGACGCCGACGACGAGGATCAGCAGGGCGACGATCACGCCGGCGAAGACGAAGCCGCCGGAGTTGCGCAGGATGTTCATCCCCTGCGACGGCAGCTGGGTGGCGATGCCGGCGAAGATCAGCAGCGACATGCCGTTGCCCACACCGCGGTCGGTGATGAGCTCGCCCATCCACATCACCAGCACGGCGCCGGCGGTCATGATGACGACCATCATGACCAGGCCGAACACGCCGGTGTCCTCGTGGAGCACCCGGACGCCGGAGCCGAGCAGCTGCTTGCGGTCGGCGAGGGCGACGATACCGGCCGACTGCAGCAGCGCGAGGGCGACCGTGAGGTAGCGGGTGTACTCGGTCATCTTCGCCTGACCGGACTGCCCCTCCTTCTTCAGCTGCTCGAAGCGGGGGATCACGACGGTCAGCAGCTGCACGATGATGGATGCCGTGATGTACGGCATGATGCCGATGGCGAAGATCGACAGCTGCAGCAGCGCACCACCGGAGAACATGTTGATCAGCGAGTACATGCTGGTCTGTCCGTCTTCGGTGAGACTGCGGACCTGTTCGGTGATTTCCTCGTAGTCCACACCCGGGGTGGGGATCTGCGAACCGATCCGGAACAAGATGATCATCGCGATGGTGAAGAGGATCTTCTTGCGCAGATCGGCATCCCGGAACGCCGATAGCAAGGCGGTCACGTTTTGCCTCCTGGCTCGGCGGCCGGTCGTGGGTGACCGCCGATGGTTCTACTTGGGGGTGGGTACAGACAACCCTGACAGAATAGCAGGGGCTAACCCTCCGCGACAGATTCGGCAGGACAAATCGGTCGTCGCGGCGCCCAGCGACACGGCGGACGCGGCGGACGCGGCGGCCCCGGCTGACACGACCGACACGGCTGACACGGAAAACCCCCGCCCCGACCGGATGGTCGGAACGGGGGTCGGTCCCGGACGGTCGGCCGGTGGCCGGGGCGTCCTACTTCCCGGCCTCGGCGACAGAGCCGCCGGCGGCCTCGATCTTCGCGGTGGCGGACTTCGAGAACTTGTCCGCGGTGACGTTCAGCGCCACGGAGATCTCGCCGTCGCCCAGCACCTTGACGGGCTGCTTGGCGCGGACCAGACCGGCGGAGACGATGTCCTCGACAGACACCGCACCACCGTTCGGGAAGGCCTTGGCCAGGTCGGACACGTTGACGACCTGGAAGACGACCTTCGCGGGGTTCTTGAAGCCCTTGAGCTTCGGCAGCCGCATGTGCAGCGGCATCTGGCCACCTTCGAAGGCGGCGGAGACCTGCTTGCGGGCCCCGGTGCCCTTGGTACCACGACCGGCGGTCTTACCCTTGGACGCCTCACCACGACCCACACGGGTCTTGGCGGTGTTGGCGCCCTTGGACGGCCGCAGGTCGTGGAGCTTGATGGGTTCGCTCATGTTCCTACTCCCCTGCAACTTCCTCGACCTCGACCATGTGGCGCACGGTGTTGACCATGCCGCGGACCACCGGAGTGTCCTCGCGGACGACCGACTGGCCGATGCGCTTGAGGCCGAGCGAACGCAGCGAATCGCGCTGCTTCTGCTTGGTGTTGACGGTGCCCTTGCGCTGGGTGATCTTCAGTGCCATGGTTTACGCTCCCTGTCCTGCGGCGCGGGCACGGAGCATCGCGGCCGGGGTGACCTCTTCGAGGGTCTTGCCACGGCGGGCGGCGACCTCTTCGGGCCGGACCAGCTGCTTGAGGGCCGCCACGGTGGCGTGGACGACGTTGATGGCGTTGTCGGAGCCGAGGGACTTCGACAGGACGTCCTGGACACCGGCGCACTCGAGCACCGGGCGGGCGGCACCGCCGGCGATGACACCGGTACCGGGGGCGGCCGGGGACATCCAGACGACGCCCGCGGCGTCCTCACCCTGGACCGGGTGGGTGATGGTGCCGGCGATCATCGGGACGCGGAAGAAGTTCTTGCGGGCCTCCTCGGCACCCTTCTGGATCGCAGCCGGCACCTCCTTCGCCTTGCCGTAGCCCACGCCGACCATGCCCTGGCCGTCGCCCACGATCACGAGAGCGGTGAAGCTGAAGCGACGACCACCCTTGACGACCTTGGACACGCGGTTGATGGTGACGACGCGCTCGATGAACTGCGAGCGCTCGTCGTCCTGGTTGCGACGGCCGCCGCGGCGGTCGTCACGACGACCGCGGTTGTCGCGGTTGTCCTTGTTGTTTCCGTGCTCGGCGGTGCGTCCGCCGTTACGATCACGTTCCGACATCACGCAGTCCTTCCGTCGGTGAAAATCTTGTCGTTGCGCATTAGAACTTCAGACCACCTTCGCGGGCGGCGTCGGCGACCGCGGCGACGCGGCCGTGGTACTGGTAGCCACCACGGTCGAAGACGACGGCCTCGATGCCGGCGGCCTTGGCGCGCTCGGCGACGAGGGCACCGATGCGGGCGCCGCGGGCCTTCTTGTCGCCCTCCATGGCACGGATCTCCGGCTCGGTCGTCGACGCGGCGGCCAGGGTGTGGCCGGCGACGTCGTCGATGATCTGGACGTGCATGTGGCGCGACGTGCGGTGGACCACGAGACGCGGGGTCTCCGGGGTACCGGAGATGTTCTTGCGCAGGCGGTAGTGACGGCGGTTGCGGGCGACGCGACGGCGGGTCGAGATGTCCTTGCCCACCGGGAGACGCTTGTTGTCGTTGCTCTGAGACATTACTTACCCGTCTTTCCGACCTTGCGACGGATCTGCTCGCCCTCGTAGCGGATGCCCTTACCCTTGTAGGGGTCGTCCTTCCGCAGACGACGGATGTTGGCGGCGATCTGTCCGACCTGCTGCTTATCGATACCGGCGATGGAGAACTTGGTGTTCCCGTCGACGGCGAAGGTGATGCCCTCCGGAGCTTCGATGAGGACCGGGTGCGAGTAACCGAGGGCGAACTCGAGGTTCGAGCCCTTGGCCTGCACGCGGTAACCCACGCCGAAGATCTCCATCTTGATGGTGTAGCCCTCGGTGACGCCGGTGACCATGTTCTGGACCAGCGACCGGGACAGACCGTGCAGCGAGCGGTTCTTGCGGTTGTCGTCAGGACGGCTGACGACGATCTCGTTCTCCTGCTGCGCGACGGCGATGGGAGCCGGGATCTCCTGGGAGAGGGTGCCCTTCGGGCCCTTCACCTCGACGTTCTGGCCGTCGATGGTGACGGTGACGCCGGACGGGACGGCCACGGGGGCCTTACCGATTCGTGACATTCTAGCGTCCTCCTTCTACCAGACGTAGGCGAGGACTTCCCCACCCACGCCCTTCTCGCTCGCCTCACGGTCGGTCAGCAGACCCTGGGAGGTGGAGATGATCGCCACACCCAGGCCACCGAGCACCTTCGGGAGGTTGGTGGACTTGGCGTACACACGCAGGCCCGGCTTGGACACGCGGCGCACACCGGCGATGGAGCGCTCGCGGGAGTGCGAGTACTTCAGCTCGAGGGTGAGCTTCTTGCCGACGTTCTTCTCGTCCTCGACGGAGAAGTCGGCGATGTAACCCTCCTTCTTCAGGATCCCGGCGATGTTCGCCTTGATCTTGGAGGAGGGCATGGACACGCTGTCGTGGTACGCGTTGGACGCGTTCCGCACGCGGGACAGCATGTCCGCGATGGGATCAGTCATCGTCATTGCGAGTGACCTTGTGCCTTTCTCGTCACGGTTCCCGACCCACCCGGGCGTCACCGTGCATTCGCGGGCAACTGTGACGCTCCCCGGACTCAGTAGTCCGGCTTGCTCGCTGCTCTGGAAAACCCTGGTCAGAGTCCTCCGGGGAGGCTCTTTCAGGGACACACGGCCGCATGAAGGGCGGGGGGCCTGCGACAAAGTGGTTTACTGTGGTTCCTGCTGCCTTGACGGCAGACCGTTCTACGCTAGCAACCAGCGCAAACAAACTCAAAACCGGCTGCCGGGTCCGCCCTCGAATCGGTTCCTGTCCGGTGGTCCGCGTAACCTCGTGTCCCGTACCGGCCACCCAGGCGAGCGATAGGACCACCGAGAAACCATGTGCGGCATTGTCGGCATGATCGGGAACACCCCGGTCAACCAGGATATCTACGATGCGCTGCTGCTCCTGCAGCACCGCGGGCAGGATTCGACCGGGATGGCCACCGCCGAATCCTCCGGCCATCTCCACCTGTTCCGCGCCCGCGGCCAGGTCCGCGAGGTCGTGCGGACCCGTGACATGCGGGCCCTGCTCGGCAATTCCGGGCTCGGCCACGTGCGTTACGCCACCCGCGGGGCCGCCTCGGTGGAGGAGGAGTCCCAGCCGTTCTACGTCAACTCCCCCTACGGCATCACCCTGGTGCACAACGGGAACCTCACGAACACCCGTGAGCTCACCGACGAGCTGCGCCACCACGACCGTCGTCACGTCAACTCGAGTTCGGACACGGAACTGCTGCTCAACGTCCTCGCCGCCGAGCTGCAGACCACGACGGCACCGTCCGCCGACGATGTCCTGGACCCCGACGACATCTTCAACGCCGTGGCGGCCACGCACAACCGCGTCGAGGGCGCCTACGCCGTCGTCGCACTGATCTCGAACCACGGTCTGCTGGCGTTCCGGGACCCGTTCGGCATCCGCCCGCTCGTGCTGGGACGCCGCCACCCCACCCCGGATCTCCTGGCGGACCACCCGGACGCCCACGACGAATGGGTCGTCGCGTCCGAGTCGCTGGTGCTGGAGAACGGCAACTACGAACTCGTCCGGGAGCTCGCCCCCGGCGAGGCGGTGTTCATCACCCCGGAGGGCAAGCTCCACGCCCGGCAGTGCTCGCAGACCCCGGAACTCAAGCCGTGCTCCTTCGAGTACGTCTATCTCGCCCGCCCGGACTCGGTGATGAACGGCATCAGCGTCTACGACTCACGGCTGCGGATGGGCGAGCGGCTGGCACACACCATCGCCGAGCACATGCCGGTCGAGGACGTCGACGTGGTCATGCCGATCCCCGATTCGGCACGCCCGTCGGCGATGGAGGTCGCCCGGGTGCTCGACATCGAGTACCGCGAGGGGTTCTTCAAGAACCGGTATGTCGGCCGCACGTTCATCATGCCGGGCCAGGCGGTGCGCAAGAAGTCGGTCCGCCAGAAGCTCAACGCGATGTCCACCGAGTTCCGCGGCAAGCATGTGCTGCTCGTCGACGACTCGATCGTCCGCGGTACCACGAGTTCGCAGATCATCGAGATGGCGCGTGCCGCCGGTGCCCGCAAGGTGACCTTCGCCTCCGCCGCCCCGCCCATCCGCCACCCGCACGTCTACGGCATCAACATCCCGACCGAGTCCGAGCTCATCGCGGCGGGTCGGACGATCCCGGAGATCTGTGAGCTGCTGGGCGCCGACCACCTCATCTACCAGGAGGTCGACGACCTCGTGGCCGCGATCATGGACGGTCAGACCGACCAGCACCTCGACGGCCTGGACATGAGCTGCTTCACGGGCGAGTACGTGACCGGCACGGTCGACCAGGAGTACCTCGACTGGGTCGCGACCGCACAGGAGAGCTGACACAGGAGTACCGATGAACCACCCCGTCCCCTACCGTCTCCACCACGGCACCATCGCCCCCGGACGCCCGCTGCTGGTGATCGCGATGGCCGGGGAGGCTGCCGAGCTCACCGCCGGTGACCCCCGGTTCGAGGATCTGCCGGTGCTACTCACCGGCATCGGCCGGATCAACACCACGCTCGCCCTCACCGACTGCCTGCACCGCTACCTCGCGGCCGGTGGGCTGCCCGGGGCGGTCATCAACCTCGGGACGGCCGGCGCACTGCGCCCGGGACTGTCGGGGGTGCACCGGGTCAACCGGGTGCTGCTCCACGATTTCTCGCACTCCTCGGTGGCCGCGTTCACGGGGTCGGACGAGTATCCGCCGATCGACCTCGACTCGGACCTGCCGGGCGACCATTCCGATGTGGACACCCTCGACGGGCTGGAGCAGGACGCGGCGTCCGGCGCGCGGGTGACCCTCGCCACCGGCGACGCCTTCGTGGAGGATTCCGCGACGCGGACGCGGCTGGCCGAGGATGCCGACCTCGTCGACATGGAGGGTTACGCCGTCGCCCGGGTCGCCCGCTGGTTCGGGGTGCCGGTGCAGCTGGTGAAGCTCGTCAGCGACGCCGCCGACGAATCCGCCGGCCAGAGCTGGCGCGATGAACTGCCGCGGATGGCCAGGGAACTGGCGGCGCACACCCGTCAGGCGCTGGACCGCGGTGACGGTGGACACAGTGACGGACATTCGGATTAGCCATCCCTAACCTCAGTGATATTCTGGTGCCATGAGCCTGCGTCGGTCACGTACCATCCCCTCCCTTCTCCTCGCCGCCGCCCTTGTCGGCGGCGGCTCCCTCACCGCCTGCGGCGTGGGCGCCTCGAACGGCTCCGGATCGGCCGGCGACGCGGACGAGACCTCATTCGACGCGGCCATGGACGACCTGCCGGCGGACACGGGCCTGCCGGCCGCGGCCTCGACGAAGGGCGTGTCCTACGCCCCCTACGTCGGCGACGTCTCCCCTGTCTCCGACGACGTCTCCCCGTCCCTGCCGACCTCCGTCACGGACGCCGACGGCCGTGACGTCACCGTCGACAGTGTCGACCGGATCGTCCCGCTCGATATCTCCGGGGAGCTCTCCCGCACCGTCGCCGGCCTCGGACTGCGCGACAACATCGTCGGCCGCTCCGTCTCCTCGATGGAACCGAGCCTGAAGGACGTCCCCGTCGTGACGCAGGGCGGTCACTCGATCAACGCGGAGGCGGTCCTCAACCTGCACCCCACACTGGTGCTGCTCAACCACTCCATCGGTCCGGACGACGCCGTCGACCAGATCCGCAACGCCGGCGTCCCGGTCGTCATGCTGGAGGACCCGGAATTCACCGACGGGAAGATCGGCGAGGACATCCGGACGACCGCCGGCGTCCTCGGTCTGGCGGACGAGGGCGAGAAACTCGCCTCCCGCGCCACCGACGAATACGACAGGGCGAAGGACAAGGTCAGTGAGCTGGCGGGCGCGGCGGACGGCGGTAAGCCACTGCGCATGGCGTTCCTCTACGCCCGCGGTGACGGCGGGGTGTTCTACATTCTCGGACCGGATTCCGGCACGGCGACTCTCATCGAGTCCCTGGGCGGCACGGATGTCGCCAAGGAGAACGGCATCACCGACATGACCCCGGCGAATGCCGAGGCGCTGGCGAAGATGAACCCGGATGTGCTGGTCATGATGTCGGGCGGGCTGGAATCGACGGGCGGGATCGACGGACTGCTGTCGAAGCCGGGGGTCGCGCAGACCACCGCCGGGCAGCACCGCCGGATCCTCGCGATCCCCGACTCGCAGGCGTTGAGCTTCGGTCCGCAGTCCGGCGAGATGCTGCTCGGCGCGGCGGCCGCCCTCTACGCTCCCGACGACCACCGTGAGGCGACGGCCTCCTGACCGTCGACCTAGGCTGGGGTCATGAGCGACAAGAAGCACAGGAAAGACAGTCCCGAAGAGATGCAGTCCGCGCACGCCTGGCTGGAACAGGTGGCCGAGGAACTGGGACTTCCGCAGGACGCCGCCCGCGCCCAGGTCAAGGGCGTCCTCGACCTCACCAGCGCGGTGGCGCACCACCGCTCCCGGCCGGCCGCGCCGGTCACCGCGTTCCTCGTGGGACTCGCGGCGGGCCGGGCGGCGGCGGCCGGCGGCAGTGCAACCGACGGCCCGGCCGACAGCGCGGCACTCTCGGATGCCGCGGCGCAGCGGCTCGAGCAGATCAGGACCCTCGCACTGGACGGTATTACCGAACAGGGCTGAGGCGCCACCGTATGACCAGCGTCACAGCCTGCAGGTTTACTGAATCGTTATGGATGACGCATCAGTCACCGGTGCAACACAGTCCGGTGGCGGGGCTAATGTCGGGGACATGACTAGCCTGCAAGATGCCCCCCGACAGGTGAACCCGGTCGCGAACCGCTTCGACCACCCGCGCGTCAGCGAGAACGAGAAGGTCGCCACCGGTATCCCCGCCGTCCTCCACGCCATGCAGTACGCCCTGCCCAACAATGCAGGCCCGTCGCTGCTCACCATCAACAAGCACAAGGGCTTCGACTGCCCCGGCTGCGCCTGGCCCGAGCCGGACCAGGCGGACCTCAACATCGTCGAGTTCTGCGAGAACGGTGCCAAGGCCGTCGCCGAGGAGACGACCTCGGCGAAGGCCGGCCCGGATTTCTGGGCGAAGTACACCGTCGAGGAACTCCGTGAGAAGACCGACCACTGGCTCGGCAGGCAGGGCCGTATCACCCATCCGCTGGTCTACGACCGGGCGAGCGGTGACGGCCACTACCGGCCGATCAGCTGGGATGACGCGATCGCGATGATCGCCGACGAGCTCAAGAGCATCGACCCCGACGAGGCCGTGTTCTACACCTCCGGCAAGGCCACCAACGAGCCCGCCTACATCATCCAGCTGCTGGCCCGCCGGCTCGGCACCAACAACCTGCCGGACTGCTCCAACATGTGCCACGAGTCCACCGGCTCGGGCCTGTCCGCCACCCTCGGCCTCGGCAAGGGTTCGGTGACGATCGACGACTTCCACACCACCGACCTGCTGATCTCGGTCGGCCAGAACCCGGGCACCAACCACCCGCGCGCCCTCACCGCCTACTCCCGGTGCAAGGAGAACGGTGGGCGGATCATCGCGGTCAACCCGATGCCCGAGGCCGGCCTCCTTGCCTTCCGCGAGCCGCAGGCACCGAAGACCTACGTCGGCGTCAAGCAGAAGCTCGCCGACGACTACCTGCAGGTCCGTCTCGACGGCGACCGCGCCCTGTTCCTCGCCATCAACAAGGAACTGGTCAAGCGCGACAAGGCCATCGACCACTGGTTCCTCGAGACCTACACCACCGGCTTCGAGGACCTGAAGAAGCACCTGCTCAGCCTCGACGACGATGAGCTCGCCACCGCCCACGGCATCCCGCGCAAGCAGGTCCTGGCCACCGTCGACGCGATCGAGAAGGCCTCCTCCACCGTCATCACCTGGACCCTCGGCGTCACCCAGCACAAGAACTCGGTCGCCACGATCCAGGAGATGGTCAACACGCTGCTGCTGACCGGACGCATCGGCAAGCCCGGCTGCGGCACCGCCCCGCTGCGCGGCCACTCCAACGTCCAGGGCGACCGCACCATGGGTGTCTGGGAGAAGTCCCCGGAGAGCTTCCTCGCGGCGATCGAGGACGAGTTCAAGTTCCCTGTCCCCCGCGAGCACGGCTACGACACGGTGAAGTCGCTGCAGGCGATGCGTGACGGCAAGGTGAAGTTCTTCCTGTCCCTCGGCGGCAACCTCGTCCGCGTCGCCTCGGACACCTCCATCCTCGAGCAGGGTGTCTCTGCCAACGAGCTGACGGTGCACCTGTCGACCAAGCCCAACGGCTCCCACGCCTGGCCCGGCGAGAAGTCCCTCATCCTGCCGGTGCGCTCCCGTACCGACCTGGACATGCAGAAGTCCGGGCGCCAGTCGCTGACGGTCGAGGATTCGGCCGGTAAGGTGCACGCCTCCACCGGCAAGCGCCGCGCGCACCGCAATGCCGACCTCAAGAGTGAGGTCGACATCCTCTGCTCCATCGGCCGCGAGACCTTCGGCGATGACTACTGGCAGCCGATGATCGACAACTACGACGTGCTGCGCGACCACATCGCCAACACGATCCCCGGCTTCGAGGACTTCAACGAGAAGATCAAGCACCCCGGTGGCTTCTACCTGCCGAACGGCCCGCGTGAGCGCCGGTTCACCACGGCCGACGGCAAGGCGCACCTCACCGTCAACGAGATCGACAAGGTCGAACTGCGCCCCGGTGAGCTCATGATGAACACGGTGCGCACCCACGACCAGTTCAACTCGACGATCTACGGCATGGACGACCGCTACCGCGGTATCAAGGGTGGCCGCCGCGTGGTCCTCGTCAACCCGGAGGACGCGAAGGAACGGGGCCTGCGTGACGGCGACATGGTCGACATCGTGTCCAACTTCTCCGACGGTGAGCGCCGTGCCCCCGACTTCCGTGTCGTGGAGTACGACCACTCCCGCGGCGGCTGCACCACCTACTTCCCCGAGGCGAATGTGGTGATTCCGCTGGATCACGCGGTGATGAAGTCGAACACCCCGGTGTTCAAGTCCACGCCGATCCACCTCGAGCCGACCGGGAAGCGCGCCGAGGACATGCCGTCCATGCCGTCCGACGAGAAGTAGCAGTGGGACGACTGACTGACAAGGCCCGGGTGACGAAAGTCCGGCTCGGGGACGGGTCTCCGGGCCACCCCGCGGTCGAAACCGACACCCGGGCGGACACGCTCGCCGTCGAGGAGCCGCTGCAGATCCGCATCGACGGGGTGGACTTCAGCACGACGATGCGCACCCCCGGCCACGACATCGAGCTCGTCCACGGGCTGCTGCACGCCGAAGGGCTGATCACCTCCCGTGACGACCTCCGCGAGGCCCGCTACTGTGCCGGGGCGGTCGGTCCGAACAACGAGAACACGTACAACACCCTCGATATCGCGCTGCGTTCCGCCGACCGGTTCAGTGTCGCCGAGGTCGGTGCGCTGTCCGGCGGCATCTCCCCCGCCGCGGCGGCCTGTGGCGTCCCGGCGTCCGCCGACTCACCGCGGCCCGCCACCGGGGCGTCCTGCCCGACCCTGCCGGTCGGCGAGATGCCCGGTCGGCAGCTGCCCATCCGCAACGTCATCACCAACTCCGCGTGCGGGGTGTGCGGTACGACGTCGATCGACGACCTGATGAAGGAGAAGCGGTACACGCTGAGCGCGGTGCACCCGACAGCGGAACTCGTGGTCTCCCTGCCCGAACAGCTGAAGGACGGTCAGAAGGCCTTCCGGAAGACCGGTGGTATCCATGCCGCCGGCGCGTTCACCGCGGACGGCCGCCCGCTGGTCATCCGGGAGGATGTGGGCCGGCACAACGCCGCCGACAAGGTCATCGGGGCACTGCTGCTGGACGACCGGCTCCCCGGTGATGTGCCGGAGTCGGATCCGGACCGCGCGACCTACCTCGTCATGAGTTCGCGGGCCTCCTTCGAACTGGTGCAGAAGGCGGTGCTGGCGGGGTTCTCCGGCCTCGTCGCCGTCTCGGCCGCCACCTCGCTGGCGGTGGACATGGCGAAGGAGTCCGGCCTGCTGCTGACCGGTTTCACCCGGTCCGACCGGTTCAACCTGTACAGCGGGGAACTGGCGTCCTGACCCCGGGCGCGCACGCGCACCGCGGGGTCGGGACCCGGATGCCCCTCCGGACACCTGCATTCCCACCGACACCGGGCACAGACGAGGGTCTGCCATGCCGACGGTTGCGCTGCTACCGGCCGGTCGGTCGTCACGAGGAGAGTCGTGTTGACCCGAGTTGACCCGGATCGGTCGATTCCGTCGGGCCGGAAACGCAGAATCGGGTCAGCTCGGGACAACTCTGACTGGGTCGGCCATTAACCCCCAGACGGCACAGAGCGGGTGCACGTCATCTCTGACGTGCACCCGCTGATGGCGACCCTGATGGGACTTGAACCCACGACCTCCGCCGTGACAGGGCGGCGCGCTAACCAACTGCGCCACAGGGCCATTGTGTAATTGTTCCGGGGGAACCGTTGTCACACAGTACTCCCAACGGGATTCGAACCCGTGTCGCCGCCGTGAAAGGGCGGAGTCCTAGGCCACTAGACGATGGGAGCCCTACCACTACCGGCTCGGCAGCCCGTTCAGAATAGACCACCGCCCTGGATTTCACCAAACCGGTTTCTGACCAGGGAAAACAGCGGGGACCTACTGCGGGTAGTGCCGGGCCCCGAACAGCGCGGTCCCGATCCGCACACAGGTCGAGCCTTCCGCGACCGCGGCGGCGAAATCCCCCGACATCCCCATCGACAGTTCGGTGAGCAGGGCGGGGTCCACCACCCCGGCAGCGGCCGCCCGGTCCCGGATCTCCCGCAGCTGCGCGAAGCACCGCCGCACCTCCGCATCATCGGTGGTGTGCGTGGCCACGGTCATGAACCCGCGCACCCGCAGCCGGTCGGCCCCGGCCGCCGCGGTGAGGATCCCGTCGACCTCGTCCGGTGCGGCGCCGGTCTTCGCCTCCTCCCCCGAGGTGTTCACCTGGATGAGGACATCCAGGGTCCGGTCCGCGGTCTCGAGCCGCCGCTGCAGCGCCGCGACCAGCCGGACCGAATCGAGGGCCTGGAACTCGGCGGCGTGTTCGGCGATGATCTTCGCCTTGTTGGTCTGCAGGTGCCCGATGGCGACCCACCGCACATCGGGCAGCTCGGGGGCCTTGGCCTGGATCTCCTGCGGCTTGTTCTCCGCCAGTTCGTGCATCCCCGCCTCGACCGCCTTCCGCAGCCGCTCGACGGGCACGGTCTTGCTCACCGGGAGGAGGCGGACGTCGGCGGGGTCGCGCCCGGCGGCGACGGCGGCGGCGTCCACCCGGGCCCGGACGGCGTCCCACCGCTCACGGAACTCGGCGACGGTGGCAGGGGCGGCGGAAGCGGAAATGTCAGTCACGGCTGCCAGCCTAGTTCGGTCCCCGTCGCAGCAGTGGCGCGGCCTTGACGACGGTCTCGTCGTATTCGGCGTCCGGATCGGACTGGGCGACAACCGCCCCTCCCACGCCGTAGCTGATCCGCCCGGTGTCCTCGACGACGAGGGTGCGGATGATGACGGACAGGTCGACGGCACCGTCGAGGGAGAAGTATCCGAGCGCCCCGCTGTACACGCCGCGCGGCCGGTCCTCCAGCGTGCCGAGGATCCGCACGGTCCGTTCCTTCGGCGCCCCGGTCATCGAACCCGGTGGGAAGGCGGACCGCACCGCGTCCACTCCGGTGCGTCCCGGGGCGAGTTGTGCGGTGACGGTGCTGACCATCTGGTGGGTGGTCGCATAGCTCTCGATCCGGAACAGGTCGGGGACCTGCACGGTACCGTCCTCGGCGACCCGGCCGAGGTCGTGGCGGACGAGGTCGACGATCATGAGGTTCTCCGCCCGGTCCTTGCCGCTGTCGGCGAGTTCGGCGCGCAGCCGGGCGTCCTCGATCTCGTCGGCGTCCCGCGGCCGGGTGCCCTTGATCGGTGAGGAGGTCATCCGGCCGTCCGCCCCGACCGAGAGGAACCGCTCCGGCGAGGTCGACAGCACGGTCGCCCCCGGCAGCCGCAGGTATGCACCGAACGGCGCCGGATTCTCCCGCCGCAGGTCCAGGTAGAGCGCGAGTGTCTCCGCCGGACCCGTCGGGGAGGACGCCGTGCTGTCCAGCATCGTCGTCAGGCACACCTCGTAGGTCTCGCCGGCACGGATCAGCGCCTGGGCGGTACGTACCTTGTCGAGGTAGGACGCCCGGTCGTGCAGTGTCGTCGTCAGCACCGGTGCGGCGGGGGCCGCGTCCGGCACGGTACCGGACCGGTCGGCGAGCTCGCGGACCCGGGCGGCGGTGGTGACCTGCCACCGGGTCCCCTCGGCGGTGGCCCACGGTCCGGTGCCGCGTTCCCGGGGGCGGTCGAGCATGAGCAGATGCGCCTGTCCCAGCTCATGGTCGATGACGACCGCCCGGTCGAGGAAGACGAAGGCAGCGTCCGGGGTGGTGCCTGTCGCCGGCCCCTCCCCCGGCAGGCACTCCGCCGTCACCCCGTAGCCCAGGTAGCCGACCCAGCCGAGGCGGAAGGCGAACGGGGGTGTCTCCGCGAGGTCCTCCGTGAGGTCCCCGCCCCGGATGTTCCAGCGGGCGAGGTCGTCGGCGAGGGCGTCGAGGACGCCGCCGGAGACGGTCGAGGTCTGCCCGCCCCGGGTCACCGTGACGGTCCCGGCCGTCTCATCGGCGGTCAGCACCGCCGCCGAGGGGCCGGCGTGCTCCCCGTCGGCCGCCCCCATGACAGTGAAGCGGGCGCGCGGGTCGTCAGCACGGTTGCCGTCGAGCCACACGGCATGTCGGGCGTCTGCGGCGATGTCGGCGAACAGGGCGGCGGCGAAGGCCCGGGTGTCCGCCACCGCGGCCAGCGGGACGACCTGGTCACGGATCTTGCGGACCCGGCCGTGGTCCCGGGTCAGCTGGGCGAAGTTCGCCAGCAGCTCCGGCCCGTAGGTGGTCTGCACCGACTCCGGGTGGAACTGCACCCCCCACAGCAGGGTGCCCGGCACACTCAACGCCATGATCTCGCCGTCGTCGGTGCGGGCCTCGACATGGACCGCGGGCGGGATATCGGTGACCGCGAGGGAGTGGTAGCGCACCACATCGAACGGGGAGGGAATGTTGTGCAGCAGTCCCCGACCGTCGTGCCGGACCTGCGAGATCCGGCCGTGGACCGGTTCCCGGGCGGGGACGACACGGGCGCCGTACAGGTGGGCTATGAGCTGGTGGCCGAGGCAGATCCCCAGCACCGGGGTGGAGCGGTCCACGGCGGCGCGGATGACGTCGGGGCCGATGCCGACGTCGGCCGGGTTCTCCGGGGTCCCCGGGCCCGGCGAGATGACGACGTTGTCGAACCGGTCCAGCAGATCGGGCCCCTGGTCGGCCCATCCCGGCCAGTCGTTGGGGACCACCACCGGGCGGACGCCGTTGACCCTGGTCAGGTCATGGACGAGGTTCCAGGTGAACGAATCGTGGTTGTCGATCAGCAGAGTCCGGATCACGCCGCTCAGCCTACCGGTAGGCCTCACTGACCATTAGGGTGGCCTTTCATGGACACTTCCGGACACACCCAGGGCACCGCTGCCTGGCTGACCACCCGTGACGGTCGTCGGCTCTTCTCCCGGTCACTGGCCGGCACTGCCTGCGACAGCACCGGCACAGCCGGCGACAGCACCAGCAGGGCCGTCACCGTGGTCTTCGAGGCCGGTGCGGCGGCCGCGCGGCACGGCTGGGCCGATGTCCAGGTCCGCACCGCGGCACAGCCCGGCGTCGGGCGGGCGGTGGTCTACGACCGTTCCGGGCTGGGGCGGTCCCCCGCGGACCCCGACGGCCGCACCCTGTCGCGGATGGCCGACGACCTCAACGATGTCCTCGACGGCCTCACAGGCCCCGACACCGACGACCGGTTCATCCTCGTGGGTCATTCGGCCGGCGGGCCGATCGTCCGGCTGGCGGCGGCCCGTCGGCCCGGGCGGATCTGCGGGGTCGTCACCGTGGACGCCACGGACGAGAGTCAGGACGAGATGACCGGCCCACTGTTCCGTCTCGGGGAGGCGGTGGTCGGCCGCACCTACCTCGCGCTCGCCCACCTGTCACTGATGAAGCACCTGTTCGCCGGTCAGCTCGCGGCCGCGCCCGCCGAGGATGTCCGCGCGGAATTCGCCGAGGAGGGCTTCCGGCCGCAGGTCTTCCGCACCCAGATCGCCCAGGCGCGGACGTTCATGCCGGAGCTCACCACCTGGCGTTCCACCCCGCCGGATCTCGGTGACATCCCGGTCACCGTCATCGCGGGCATGCTCCCTGGCGACGGGATCCCGGCGGCGGCCCGCCGGTCGGCGATCGCCGCGTACCGGGCACGGGCGGCGTCCTACCGCAACGGACGGTTCGTGGCGGCGTCCCACTCCGCCCACTACGTGCCGGTCACTGACGCCGAACTCGTCGCCGCGGAGATCGGCAGGATCGCCCGCCTGCGCTGACGCCGCTGCACGCCGCCGCACGCCGCCGGTGACGGCTACTTCGCGGTCTGCTGGCCGGCGATGCTCAGCCAGGTCCGCACCACCGTGTCCGGGGTCAGCGACATCGACTCGATGCCCTGTTCCATCAGCCATGCGGCGAGATCCGGGTGGTCGGACGGGCCCTGGCCGCAGATACCGACGTACTTGCCGCGGGCGGTGCAGGACGCGATGGCCGAGGCCAGCACCTTGAGCACCGCAGGGTTGCGCTCGTCGAAGTCGTGGGCGACGAGGTCGGAATCCCGGTCCACGCCGAGCACCAGCTGGGTCATGTCGTTGGAGCCGATGGAGAAGCCGTCGATCCGGTCGAGGAACTCGTCGGCGAGCAGGTAGTTCGACGGCACCTCGCACATCATGACGATCTGCAGGCCGTTGTCGCCCCGCTTCAGGCCGTGGGAGGCCATGAGCTCCAGCACGTCGTCGAGTTCGTCGGTGGTCCGCACGAACGGGATCATGATCTTCACGTTCGTCAGGCCCATGTCGTCGCGGACCCGGCGCAGTGCCTCACATTCCAGGGCGAAGCAGTCCCGGAACTGCTCGGAGACGTACCGGGCGGCCCCCCGGTAGCCGATCATCGGGTTCTCCTCGTTCGGCTCGTAGAGTTCGCCGGCGAGGAGGTTGGCGTACTCGTTGGACTTGAAGTCCGACAGGCGCACGATGACGGGCTTCGGGTCGAAGGCCGCGGCGATGGTGGACACGCCCTCGACGACCCGGCGGATGAAGAACTCCCGCGGGTCCGGGTAGGCGGCGGTGAGGGCGTCGATCTGCGCCTGCAGTTCGGGTTCGAGGTTGTCGCGGTTGAGCAGGGCGCGCGGGTGCACCCCGATCTGCCGGTTGATGATGAACTCCATCCGGGCGAGCCCGACCCCGTTGTTCGGCAGCTGGGAGAAGGCGAAGGCCTGGTCCGGGGTGGCGACGTTCATCATCACCTTGACCGGCAGCTCGGGCATCTCGTCGAGGCTGGTCGTCGTCTCGTCGACGTCGATGGCACCACGGTAGACCCGGCCGGTGTCCCCCTCGGCGCAGGAGACGGTGACCTCGGTGCCGTCGGTGAGCACGGTGGTGGCGTCGCCGGTGCCGACGATGGCGGGGACGCCCAGTTCGCGGGCGATGATCGCCGCGTGGCAGGTCCGGCCGCCCCGCTCGGTGACGATGGCGGAGGCCCGCTTCATCACCGGCTCCCAGTCCGGGTCGGTGATCTCGGCGACGAGGACGTCACCGGGCTTCACCTTGTCCATCTCGGTGATCGAGTGCAGGACACGCACCGGGCCGGAGCCGACCTTCCGGCCGATGGACCGGCCTTCGACGAGGACCTCCTCGTCGCCGGTCTTCTTCAGGTCGTAGTTCGTCAGCGTCTGGGAACCGCGGGTGCGCGAGACCACGGTCTCGGGGCGGGCCTGCAGGATGTACAGCTGGCCGTCGAGACCGTCGAGCCCCCACTCGATGTCCATCGGACGGCCGTAGTGCTTCTCGATCGCGAGCGCGTGGCGGGCCAGCTCGGTGACCTGGTCGTCGGTGATCGCGAACCGGATCCGGTCCTCCTCGGCGACGTCCTCCCAGCGGGTCGCGGTCTCCATGCCGGTCCCCCTGTCATAGCGCATGGCCACGGCCTTGCCGCCGAGGGTGCGGGAGACGATGGCGTCCTTCCCGCTGCGTCCGGCCTCCAGTGCGGGCTTGTAGACGTAGAACTCGTCGGGGTTCACCGCGCCCTGCACGACGGCCTCGCCGAGGCCGTAGGAGCCGGTGATGAACACGGCCCGGTCGAAGCCGGATTCGGTGTCGACGGTGAACATCACGCCGGAGGCGCCGATGTCGGACCGCACCATGCGCTGCACGCCGGCGGACAGGGCCACCTCGGCGTGGATGAAACCGTTGTGGACGCGGTAGGAGATCGCCCGGTCGTTGTACAGCGACGCGTAGACGGCCTTCACCGCGGCGAGGATGTTCTCCACCCCGCCGATGTTGAGGTAGGTCTCCTGCTGGCCGGCGAAGGAGGCGTCCGGCAGGTCCTCGGCCGTGGCCGAGGACCGGACCGCCCAGGTGACCTCGTCGGGGTGCGGGTCCTCGGCGATGAGCCGGTCGTAGGCGGCCCGGATGTCGGTCTCCAGGTCGGCGGGGAACGCCTGTTCCCGGATCCAGGTGCGGATCTGCTCACCGCGGGCGGCGAGCTCGTTGACGTCCTCGACGTCGAGGCCCTCGAGAGTGCTGTTGATCCGGTCGTCCAGGCCGTCGACGGCGAGGAACCGGCGGAAGGCGTCGGCGGTGGTGGCGAAACCACCGGGGACGCGCACGCCGGCGTCCGCCAGGTTGACGACCATCTCGCCGAGGGAGGCGTTCTTGCCGCCGACCTCGGGGACATTGTCCATGCCGATTTCGGTGAACCAGAGAATGTTTGCTGACGTCGGGTCAGTCACAGGTAGTGTCCTTTCACGTCCACAGGTGCATCCGGGTGAGGATGACGCTGGCCATCTCCTCCACGCTCATGGCATGCGAGTCGAGGAAGGGAATCCGGTAACGACGGTACAGTGCCTCGGCGTCGCGGAGTTCACGGCGGCAGGTGTCCAACCCCGCATAGGTGCTTCCGGGACGCCGCTCCGACCGCACCTCACTGAGCCGACGGGGGGTGGTTGTGAGACCGAAACACCTGGAGAGGACGGGTTTCAACCGTTCCGGCAGGAGACCGGGGGTGTCATCGTCGGTGAGGGGGTAGTTCGCCACCCGCAGCCCGTGCTGCAGGGCGAGGTACATCGCGGTGGGGGTCTTGCCGCAGCGGGACGGGGCGATGATGACCAGCTGGGCGTCCTCCAGCCGGTCGAAACTCTGGGCGTCGTCATGCTGGATCGTGTACTCGACCGCCCCCATCCGCGCCTGGTACCGCTGCAGGTCACTGATCGCGTGGTACGGCACCATGGCCGGCTCGCGGGGCTCCCCCAGCGCCGCCTCCAGCTGGTCGAGATGCGGGCCGAGCAGGTCGATGACCTCCGCGGGGGCACCCGCCACCAGCGGGGCGACCGCCGGCTGGCGGACGGTCATGAACAGGACCGGGGTGGTGCCGGACCGTTCGCCGGCGGCGGCGATGTCGGCGAGCGCGTCGGACGCCTTGTCCGGGGTGTCGATGAAGGGCAGGATCGTCCATTCGAAGGCGATCCGCGGGAAGTGGGCGAGCAGGGCACGCCCCTGGGTCTCGGCGGTGATGCCGGTGCTGTCGGAGACGACGAAGACGGGGCGGGGGGCGTCGGTGGTCGGGGTGTTCACCCCTCCGACCGTAGTGGCGTCCTGCCCCGGACGGCGAAACGCCGCCCCACCCCGTACGAGACGGAGGGGACGGCGTGACCCGGTCGGTGAGGACCGGAATACCCGTGGGCTGAGATCAGCGCTTGGAGTACTGCGGGGCGCGGCGGGCCTTGTGCAGACCGGCCTTCTTGCGCTCCACGGCGCGGGCGTCGCGGGTGAGGAACCCGGCCTTCTTCAGGGCGTCGCGCTCCTCGGGGTTGTACTTGTTGAGGGCACGCGCGATGGCGAGGCGGGTCGCACCGGCCTGGCCGGACGGGCCACCGCCCTTGAGGTTGACCTGGAAGTCGAACTGGTTCTCCCGCTCGAGCAGGACCAGCGGCGCCTTGATGAGCTGCTGGTGGAGCTTGTTCGGGAAGTAGTCCTCCAGGCTGCGGCCGTTGCAGGTGAACTGGCCGGAGCCCTGCACCATGCGGATACGGACGACAGCCTCCTTGCGGCGGCCGACGGTCTGGATCGGGCCCTCGTACAGGGTGGGGGCCTCGACGGCCTCCTCGCCCTCGTCGGTGGCGAGAGCGTCACCGATGGAGGCGACGAACTCCTCGCTCACGGCAGCGGCGGCGAGGTCATCCTCGGTCGCCACGTTGTCCTGCACGTCGGCCTCGGTGGCCTCGTAGTTCTCGTTGTCGCTCACTGGGCCACCTTCTTGATCTCGTAGGTCTCCGGCTTCTGGGAAGCGAAGGGGTGCTCGGAGCCCGCGTACACGCGGAGCTTCTTCACCGACTGACGGGAGAGGCGGTTGTGCGGCATCATGCCGGTGATCGCCTCGGCAATCACGCGCTCCGGGTGCAGCTCCAGGGAGCGGCCCAGGGAGAGGGTGGTCAGGCCGCCCGGGTACCCGGAGTGGCGGTAGCGCATCTCGCGCTCCCGCTTGTTCGAGGACACCGCGACCTTGTCGGCGTTGATGATGATGACGTTGTCGCCACAGTCGACGTTGGGGGCGTAGATCGCCTTGCCCTTGCCGCGCAGCAGGTTCGCCGCGTGGGTGGCCAGACGACCCAGGACCACGTCAGTGGCGTCGATGACGTACCACTTGCGGGTGAGGTCACCGCTCTTCGGGTGGAAAGTAGTCACGTAGACTCCTTTGTCTTCATGGAGCTGCCGGCCCGTGCGCCCCGATGTCGACCAGTCGACCAGGGGTGCCCGCGGCGGCCGGTTGGGACCCGCGGGGCAGCCGCACCGTCACCGCACAGGGGCGCGGACGGTACAGACGCAACCTGCTGTACATTACCTTCCCCCGGCCGCGGGACAAAACCTCCCCGGACCGCCGGACGGTGGCGGTACGGGGAGGAGGTGGAACAGGGGCCGTCAGGCCCAGCTGTTCGCCGCGCTGGTGTTGATGGCGCTCATCCGGGAGTTCGCGTCGTCGACGGCGCGGGCCACCGACTGCAGCACCTGGTTGAGGTCGGCTGCGGCGGCGTCCCACCGGCGCTGGGCGTCCTGGTAGGCGGTCGAGGACTCGCCCTCCCATTCCCCGACCATCGGGGCGATGTCCGCCTTGAGCTGGTCGAGCTGCCCGTTGATGGAGGCACTGGTGGCGTGGATGTCGGCGGAGGCCTGGGCGATCGCCGCGAAATTGTACTGGATCATGATCTCCGGGTCCGTTCAGCGGAAAGCCGCGATGTTGTCGTCTTCGACCTGCTGGAAGCCGCGGGCGTTGCCGCGGATGTTCTCGGCGATGCCCGTCAGCGCGGTGCGCAGTTCACGGGCCGAGTCATTCCACCGGACCATGAGCTGGGCGAAGGCCGCCTGCGCATCGCCGCGCCACGCCCCCGCCACCCCGTCGACGGTCGACTGCAGCCGCGACAGTTCACCCTGCACCTGGTCGTTGACCGTGTCCACCTTGCCCGCGGTCGCGTGCATGACGTCGGTCGTTGTCCTGAAACTCATGACGAGTCCCCCTTCTGTCTGATGTACTTGCCTGATGTGGTCGTGCCGGCCCCGGACATCCCGGAGCCTCACCAGGGATAGACGCCGCCGGCCCCCCGAAGGTTCCCCGTGCCACTGAAGCCACTGGACCCGTGCCCCACGACCCCGGTCAGCGCGTCAGCGTGTCAGCGTGTCAGCGTGTCAGCGGCAGTGTCCGGGACGCCGTCGCGATATGCGCCCTGACGACGGCCTCGGCCCGGTCGGCGTCGCCGGCCTCGATCGCGTCGAGGATCTGACCGTGCTGGTCCCGGAGGAGATCGGAGAATCCCTCCCAGTCGACGATGCCCTCGAAGCCGCGGAGGTTCGGGATCCGCAGGGACTCCCGGATCGCCTGGGTCAGGTCGGCGAACAACCGGTTACCGCCCGCCCGTGCCAGTGCGATGTGGAAGCGGGTGTCCGCATCGTTGAAGGCCGCCCGGGACGCCGTCCGGTCCGCCATCTCCACGGTGGCGTCCCGCATCTCGGCGAGCACGGTCTCCCGGTCCGGGTCACTCCGGTTCTCCGCGGCCATCCGCACACTCGCGACCTCGAGGATCACGCGGGTCTGCACGACCTCATCCAGGTCGAAATTGGACAGGGCGACGTGGAGCTTGAGGAACCGGGACAGGGCCTGCGACGGCATCGCGGCGACGAATGTCCCGGCACGTTTGCCGGACCCGACGTGGGATTCGAGGACGCCCTGTCCCTCGAGGACCCGGATCGCTTCACGGGCCGCCGCCCGGCTCACCCCCAGGTTCTCGGCGAGCTGACGCTCCGGGGGTAACAGGTCCCCCACGGTGAGGTCGCCGGACAGGATCCGGTCCTCGATCGCCTCGACCACCAGCGCGTGCGTGCTGGAACGGACCACCGGTACCCATTCACCTGCGTCGTTCATACCTCTGTTCTACCACGGGCGGTTGGTCAGACCTTATCGACCGGACACAGCCCGACACGACACAGTCCGCCCCCGTTCACCCCACCCGGGCGGTGGCCACGAACCGGTCGCAGGCGGCGAGCCGTTCGCTCGAGTACTCGCGGTACTGGCAGCCCACCGAGACCTGGTGACCGTCGACGAGCCTGACCTGCCATCGCGTGGTGGAGCCGGGGTAGCTCTCCTCGTAGTCGACCGGGCCCGGGGAGAGCACCCGCACGTCGGGGACCTCCCCGAGTTTGTCGAGCATCCGGCGGTCGAGTTCGTCCTGGCTGGTCAGTGGGGTTTCCACGGCGGCGACGAGCACCCGGACCGCCGGATCGTCGGACTCCCAGATCTCCCGCCGTTCATCGGATCCGCTGAGCCGCCATCCCGGGACGTCGACCCGGACCGGCGTCGCAGCCCGGGACGCCGGCACCGGGGCCGGGGGCGCCGCAGAGGCCGACGGCGCCGGTGGAACCGGAGGGCGCGAGGAGCTCGGGGAGGTCGAGGTCGGGACCGGCGACGGGGCTGCGGGGGTACCCGCGGCGACGGCACCCCCGCCCCCGGACCCACCTCCGCGGGCCAGCAGCGCGGCACCGAGGCCGCCGGCCACCAGCAGCACAGCCAGCACAGCCGACACAGCCGATACAGCCCCTACGGTCGGCAGCCGGCTCCCGGCGCGGCCGGTTCCCCGGTCCCCGACCGATGGTTCCGGTATCTCCGATGGACCGTCCTGCGCCCCGAGGTCGAGTCGGGCGGACTCCAGGTCCCCGGCGATCCGCAGCGCCGCATCCACATCCACCGTGCGGGCGCGCAGTCCGGCCGTCCGGAGATAGCCGGCGACGACCGGGGCGTCCGGGCCGGCGACCAGGACGTCGGAACGCGGTGAGTCCACACCCCACGGGAACGTCGTCCGGGGCACCACCGGATTCGCACTGGTCAGTTCGGGGTCCCGTGCCCGTTCCGCGAGCACTTCCTCGACGAGTTCGCGCACCGCCTCCAGACGCACCAGGGACACGTCACTGTCCCGGTAGGGCACCGGGTCCGCCGCCGTCGGCGGTTCCCCGGTCACCGAGAAGCCGCTGAGCAGATCGGTCACGGTCATCCCGCCGGCGCCGTGGACGAGCACCCCGGATTCCACCAGCCCGACCGCACCGGCCACCATCCCTGTCATAGCGTGCTCCCCTCTCCCGACACTCTGTCGGCACTGTCGGCACTGTCGGCACTGTCGGCCACCGCGACCTGGATCTCCACCGCATCGCCCTGCACCAGCAGGCCGCGTCCCGGTGGTCGTGGCCCGAGCGGTTGTCCGGCAACCGGCCCGTCCTCCCGCGGTGCGGACAGCAGCACCCATCCGGTCTGGTCCCGTACCCCCTGCAGCAGCGGGGTGAAGGCACTGCGCGTCATGGCCGCACTGCGGCGTCCGGTGACCAGGTGCAGGCCGATGTCCGCGGCGTGCGGCAGCAGCGGCACCAGCCGGTCCACCACCGCCGCAAGGTCAGCCGAATGGTCCAGGTCATCGACGACGACCACGACCTCCGGTCCCTCCCACCAGCTGCGGTCGCGCAGCATCTGCGGCGTCAGCGCCGCGGCGTCCGACGGGATACGGGCGCCGAGGACAGTCAGCCACCGCTCGATCTCCCCGGTGAATCCGGTCAGTGAGCGGTAGCCGGGGCAGCCCAGCAGGCCGCGGCGAGCATCGCACGCCAGGATCACCGGAGCGCCGGCCCCGGCCGACCCGTCCTGCCCAGCCGTGACCGCGGCGATGACGGTCCGCAGTGCCGTGGTCACCCCCGACCGGGCCTGCCCGACGACCGTGAGGTGCGGCAGACGCCGCGGGTCCCAGCTCAACGGCCCCAGCGTGGGACCGCCGACGCCCAGCAGGATTCCGGACGCCGCCCCGGTCCCCGGTACCTGCGACTCAACCAGTTCAGCCAGTGTCACCCGTTCCGGCAGCAGACGCAGCCGACGGTCGGGTTCGTCCCGGGCCACGCTGACCCGGCGGGCGTGTTCGGTGTCCTGCGGGGTAGCGGCGATGACCTGCAGATGCTTCCCGTCGGGGGACACGCCCCGGCCGGGCAGGTCCGGGAGGGTGCGTTGGGCGTCGCGGAAGTCGGCGTCCGCGGGCGTCATACGCAGTTCCACGTGTCCACCGAGCAGGTCTTTCAGGCTCGGGCGGAAGGTCCAGCGTTGGGCGGTGACCACCACGTGCACACCGCGGCCGAGGCCGCCGGCGGCCAGGGTGGCGAGCCGACGGTCCGCCTCCCCCACCGCGTCCAGACCGTCGACGACGAGGACCCGGTGGGCGGGGGCGTCCTGTTCGAGCTCGTCGAGCACCCGGTCCAGCAGGTCGGTGGTCACCACCGCGGCGACCTGCGGCAGCCGTGCCAGGTCCGCCAGCCCACCACCGGGGTCGATGACGTACACCGCGACCCCCGGGGAGCGCAGGGCGAGCCCCACGACCAGGGCCCGCACGGCGGTGGTCTTCCCGGTGCCCGGCGCGCCGACCAGCGCCCAGTGCCGGCGGCGCAGGTCGAGGGTGAACGGCCGTTGCACACCGTCGAACGGCAGGTCCTCCAGGCCGAGCGGCACCGTCAGCGGGGTGACGGAGTCCGCCGACCCCAGCAGGTCGCTGGCGGGGAGGACGGCGGGCAGCGGGGGCAGCCACACCGGATTCCGGTTCGGCCCCGCCGCCCGGTCGAGGACGATGTCGGTGGTCGTCCCCGTCGCGGCCGGCGGCCGGCCGAGCTCCCGGATGAGCCGTCGGTCCGCCGGGTGTTCGGGACCGGAGACGTAGGCGGCCTGGAATCTGGTCCGCCCGCCGTCCCCACCGGAGGCTTCGGCGAGGATCGCCGCCCCCGGCGCGGCGGGCAGTTCGTGGGCCTCGGTGGTCCCGATGAGGGCGCGGGACTCCACCGCCGAGAAGGTCCGCAGCGCGATCCGGTAGCTCAGGTGCGATTCCAGCCCGCGCAGTCGCCCCTCCTCGAGCCGTTGTGAGGCGAGCAGCAGGTGCATGCCGAGACTCCGGCCGAGGCGTCCGACGGCGGCGAAGACGTCCGCGAATTCCGGGCGGGCGTGCAGCAGCTCGGAGAATTCGTCGACGATGATGAACAGTGACGGCATGTCGCCGGGGTGCGCGGCGTTGAAGTCCGTGGCACTGGTGTGTCCGGCCGCCCGGAGCCGCTCCTGGCGGCGGTGCATCTCGCCGAGCAGCGAATCCTGCATCCGGTCGACGAGGACCGCCTCCTCCGACAGGTTCGTGATCACCGCCGAGGTGTGCGCCAGCCGTTCCATCCCGGCGAAGGCCGCCCCGCCCTTGAAGTCGACGAGGATGAAGTTCAGGTCATCGGGGCTGTGGTGGTGGGCGAAGCTGGTGACGATCGTGCGCAGAAGTTCACTCTTCCCCGATCCGGTGGCGCCGACGCACAGGCCGTGGGGGCCGATGCCGCCCTTCGCCGCCTCCCTGATGTCGAGGTACACCGGCGCCGGGTCCGTCCCGACCGGTGCACGCAGCCCGCCACCGGGCAGGTCGAGCAGCGAGGTCGCGGTCCGGTCGCTCGCCCGGGCCCGGCAGAGCATGCCGAGTTCGACGTCGCTGAGGTGGTCAGCGGTGCCGAAATCGCGCCAGCCGTCGACGGTCCAGGCGGCGAGCAGGCCGTTCTCGGCGCGCAGCAGCAGGCCACGGGCGCGGGCGAGCCCGGCGGTGGCCTCATCGGGACCGGCGACGACGGTCACCGCGTCCCCGGCGTCCCCGGCTTCCCCGGCCGCTCCGGCACTGCCGGGCAGTCCGCCGTCGACGAAGCGGACCCGCAGCGGTCCGTGATGGCTGAGCCACCGGTCGTGGGGGCCTTCGACGGTCACCGCGGCGGGATCCTGCAGCACCAGCTGCCCCTGCATCGCCCGCACGAGGCCGGACGCCCCGGCGCCGGTGACCGCCACCCACGGGAACTCCCGCAGGTCGACCGCGACCGGAGCCTCGATGGTCGCCGAGTGCAGCGCCAGGTCCCGCAGTCCCATCGCGCACACCGGTTCCAGGTCCTCCGGCGGCCCGTCGACCGGGACGACCAGGGGTTCCTCCGGGGCCTGCACGGCGGTGCCGATCCGCACCACCCCGGGTGGGGCGTCCGACCCGTCCGCCGCCAGCGTCCACAGTGCCCCCGGTGCCGGGTGGATCCGGCCGGCCGCGTCCAGCTGGTCCGCCCGGGTGCGGCGCAGACTGTCGGCCAGGGCGTCCAGATGCCGGTGGAAGCTCCGGCGGATCTCGTCGACGTCCTGTCCGCCCGACTGGAACATCATGGCCATGCTGCCCACCATCATCAGCGGGAACATGAAGGCCATCGGACTACGGCCCATCCCGGACAGCACCATGACGGCGACCATCCCGAGCACGGCGACGAGCATGACGGCGGGCATGAGCAGCCGGAGAAACGGCTGTCTGTTCTTCGGCAGCGCCGGTGGCGGCTGGGACTGCACTGGTATCCCCCTCGGATCCCCGTCGACCGCGCACCCCCTCGGTGACGGTTCGTTGCGGCCACTGTAGCGCGACAATCCGCATTCTGTGCAGAAACTACCGATCTTCCGCTAGAGTCGGAGCCACAGTACCGTCGACATCAGGGGGAGACGGTCGTGACCTGGAGGGGACCACCCGACCGTGCTTGCCGTCAGTATCTCCGTGCCCGACACCGGACGCCTCATCGAGGCGGCCGTGTCCGACACGGTGCCCGTCGCCGAACTCATCCCGCACCTCGTGGACGCCGCGCCCGGCGACCTGTGGCGCCTCACCGGACCGGCGGGGGTGGTCCGCCCCGAGCATTCGCTCAGTGAGGCCGGCGTCCGCCCCGGGGAACGTCTCACCCTGGCGCGCGACACGGTGCCCGCGCCGCCGGTCGACGAGGTCGGGGACCTCAGTGGGCCGGTCGCGGAGTCCCCCGCGGTCCCGGTCGTCGCCCTCGCCACCGCCGCCGCCCTGGCGGTGGTGGCGGTGGTCACCGCCGTCACCGCCGGTGGACTGCGGTGGTCCCCCGTCGACCTGCCGGACGCCGCGGCCCGGGACGCCCTGTCCGCCGCCGCCCCGGTGACCGTCGCCACCGCCGTGGCCGGCCTGGTCTGCGCGGTGTGCTCCCTCCACGACCGCCGGTTCACCCCGCTCGCCGCGACACTCGGTCTCGCCGCCGGGCTGCCGGTCTCGGTCCTCACCGGGTGTGTCGCCGCCGCCCTGCTGGTGTGGCGGCGGGGAGCCTGCCGGACCGTGACCGTCACCCTGGCGGTCGCCGCGGCGGTGAACCTGTGGCCGGGGCTCACCGTGCTCGCCGCGGTCGCCGCCCTGACCTGGTCCGGGCAGCTGGCCGTCGCGCTCGCCCGGGTTCCGGTGCCGCGTATTCCCGCGACCGGACTGTTCGCCCCACCGGTCGACCGGCCGGCCGACGAGATCACCGCCGGTGCCGACCGCGCCCGCCGGCGGCACACCGCCCTCGTCCCCGCCCTGTGCACCGTGATGGCGGCCGGGGTGGTACAGCTCGTGCCGGCGGGCACCGTACCGGGGTCGCTGCCGTTACTGACGGTGGGTGCGGTCACCGCGGCCGCTGTGGCGGTGGGTCTGTCCGGCCGCGGCTGTCGGCCGGTGCACGCCACCGCCACCGCACTCACCGCGGTCGGTGCTCTGATCTGGCTCGCCCTCCACCTGCCCGGGTTCTGGCCGGTGACCGCGGTCCTCCCGGTGCTCCTGCCGCTGGTCCGGATCACTTCCCCGACCGTCGGCCGGGTCCTGGACTGGGCCGAGTCGGCGGGGTTCGCCCTGGCGGTGCCGCTGCTCGCCGGCACCACCGGGGTCTACGGACTGCTCCGGGGGATCGGGCTGTGAGCCGGCGCGTCACCGTGCCGCTGACCGTCACGCTCCTGCTGGGGCTCGCCGGCGCCACCGTCACCGGCGCCGGCACCACGGCGGGTACGGCCGCGGCCCAGTCCCGCTGCGACACCCCGGTCACCGGGGAACCACTCCCGGTCGATGTCCCGCTGCCCCACCGGTTGTCGACGGGGGCAGGTGTCCCGGTCCTGCTCATCGACACCGGTGTCGCCGTCCCCGGCGCCACCGGTGACCGGGACAGCTGCGTCCTGCACGGCACCGCCGTCGCCGGGGTGCTGCGCACCGTCGCCCCGGACGCCGGGATCCGCTCCGTCCGCCAGGACCCCGTCCGTGGCACGGTCGCCGACCTCGTCACCGCACTCGAGGACGCCGCGGAGGCCGGCCGCCGCGACGGCCTCCGGATCGTCAACATGTCCCTGGTCGCCTGCGAGGACACCGCCGAACTGCGCCACGCGGTCGACGAGGTGACCGCGGCCGGGGTGCTCATGGTCGCGTCGGCGGGCAACACCGGACAGTGCGGCGACGGCCAGGCACCGTTCCCGGCGTCCCTGCCGCAGGTGCTCACCGTCGGCGCGGTCGACCCGCGCACACCGGACGCCACCTCGGTCGCCGAACTCCGCGCCGGCCGGCAGGTCGCGGACTACAGCGTCACCGGCCCCTGGGTCGACCTGCATGCCCCGGGCGGCCCGGTCTCCACGGTCCTCGGTGGCGACGCCGACGGTGCCGGCGAGCTGACCGTCGTCGGGTCCCCCGGACCGTTCACCGGCACGAGTTTCGCCGCCCCGGTCGTGTCCGCGGCCGCGGCCCTGGTGTGGCAGGTCCGGCCGGAGCTGGGGCCGGCCGAGGTCCGTGACCTGCTCCTTGCGACAGCACAACCCGGGCCGGCCCCGGTGGTGGATCCGGCGGCGGCCGTCGCCGCGGCGCTCGACGGTCCGCCGGTCCCCCGGCCGCGGGACGCCCCGTGGCCGGACGCTGTCCCGGTGGTCCGGGCCTCCCCCGGACGGCCGGACCTGCGGCTGCCGCTGGTCCTCGGGGCGGTGGTGCTGGCCGCGGTCCTGGGTACGGCGGTGCTGTGCCGCCCCGGCCGACACCGCTGACCCGGCCGGGCACAGTGACCGTCCGGCGTCAGGCCACGTCCGCGGTCCGTCGAGCCCGCTCCACCGACAGTTCCCCACCGTCGGGCAGCGGTTCGATCACCCGCCACGGCACGGACACGGGCAGCTGGTCCTCGTCAAGCACCCCCAGCGCGGCGAGATCCTCCGCCGACCCCACCGAGTAGCGGATTCCGGATTCGCTGACGAGCACCAGTCCCCGCTCGGTCACCAGGGCCACCGTCCCCCGTGGGCCGGTGTACCGGCCGCCGGCTGCACCGCCGGCCGTGCCACCGACCTCTTCCGCACCACCGTCGACCAGCGTCCCGCCGACGCAGGGCCGCTCGATCTCCCGGACCGTCAGGTCGACGGGCACCTGGGTCAGCACCTCCGAGCCGGGGACCGACAGTACCCGGGTGAGGTCCGTCGCCACCGGTGCCTCCCGGGCCAGGGCCTCCGCCACCGCCCGGCGCGCCCCGGTCACCTCGGCCAGTCCGCCGCCGGCGACGACGAACGTGCGGTCCCCCGCGGTCACCAGACGTCCCTGTTCGGCGAACTCGCCGGGCAGGCCCGACGGCCCGGCGGGCAGAGCGACATCGGGGCCCCGGTCGAGGACCCGGACCATCCGGTCCGCCACGTCCCCGGGCAGCTCCACCGGCGTCGCCCCGAGTGCCCGGGCGACGCGGGGACCGGCGTCCGGCACCCGGAGCCGCTGTCCGTCGACGACGAGCCAGTGGTCGGGTCCTGCGGCGAGGACCTGGGGGCCGGCGTCCGGCAGCGCGTCGGTGGCGAGGACCGTGGTCGGGCACAGGGCCCAGGCTGCGGCGGCGTCAGGGTCCGCGGGGACGAGCCCCGGGGCCTGCGGGATCCCGACCGGTGGCCCGGCGGGGAATCCGGCGAGCCGGTCGCCGGTCGTCCCGGTGACCTCGGCCGCGGTGCCGAGCAGCAGGCGGGCCGAGGCGATGTTGGTGACCGGGTGGAAGACATCGTCGAGGCGGACGTGCAGGGCCCCGGATTCGTCGGCGACGAGGTCGGCGTCCCCGATCGCCGGTTGCGGACGCAGCAGCGCGAGGACCGCCATGCCCCCGGCGACGAGCAGGGCGATGAGCACGCCGACCCCGACCGATCTGCGCTGGGTGCGCAGCGGGTCCTGCGCCATGCGGGCGTCCCCGGTGACGAGGGCGAGTTCGAGCCGGCGCCGCAGAAAGGCGTGGCCGGACACCTGGATCCCTGTTGTTCTCACTGTTCCCCCGAAAAGCCTGTCCCCGTGTTGTAGTGTTCCCATCCAAACATATCCGGGGCGGGTCCGGGCTGAAAACGGGGTGGAGAGACTCCGGAAGCGATAGATCTACCGGGAGGGACTGGTTGGGATGATCGGCGGGGTGGTCGCGGGCGCGGTGGCGGTGGCGACGGGGGCGGGTGCGGGGTACCTGCAGTGGCGGACGGCCGGTGCGCGGCCGTCTGGTGCTGCGGCCGGCGGGACGGTCTGGGTCGAGGTCCACCCGCCGCATGTCCGTCTCACCGGTGCCCCACCGGATCCGGTGGTGCTGGACACCGGGACGTGCACCCGGCTCGCCGCCGGGCTGGGGTTGCCGGATCCGGCCGCACTGGCCGTCGCCACCGCCCCGGTCCCCCGCCCCGCCGATCCCGCGGCCAGGTCCTATGTCGGTTTCGCCGCCCTGCACCAGCCGGGCGTCCGGCGGCGGGTGCTGATCGGGGTGCCCGGCCACCTGCTGCGGCGGATCCCGTTCGCCGCGGCGGGGTGCGGTCTACTCGCCCGGCCCGTCGACGGGGTACCCGCCGGACTGCATGCAGTCCCTGCCGACACGGCGGCAGTGGCGGCGGTGGCACTGCCCGGCTGGATCCTCGGGACCGACGAGGCGGACCGGACGATCGGCGTGAACCTGCCGCCCGGCGCGACGGTCCTGGTCACCGGCACCGGTGCCGCCGCACTCGCCCGGACCTGGTCGGCGACCGGACGCCGCGGGGCGGATGTCGCCGAGATCCCGACCGGTACCGCCGGGTGGGAGGATGTCTGGCGGTCGGCCTGGCACCCGCAGCGCTGCCGGCTCATCGTCGACGAGTCCGGGGTGTGCGGCGGTGGGCCGGTACCGGTACCGGTCGACCTGACGGTCCGGCTCGGCGGCGGCGCAACCGGCGCAACCGGCACAGCAACCGTCGACGACCGCCCGTTCCGGCCGCTGCCGTTGCGGCGGTGACCGGTCACCGCGGCGGATCCCCGGTATTCCCGGTGAACCGTTCCCTCGCGACACCACGGGTGCGGTTCCTACCGTGGAGCAATGACCGACTTCACCACCGGTTTCGCCGCCGCTGAGGCCCTCACTGTCGATGAGCTGCGCGCCCGCGGCGGTTCCAAGTGGGCCACCTTCCCCGGCAGTATCGGGACCTTCGTCGCGGAGAGCGATTTCGGCACCGCTCCCGCGGTGCTGGACGCCGTACAGTCCAGGGTCGACAACCTGGATTTCGGGTACACCACCCTGGCGCGGAAGGCCGAGCTCGCGGAAGCCACCGCCCGCTTCCTCGCCGACCGGCACGACTGGGCGGTCGACCCGGCGGACATCGGCGCGCTGCCGGAGGTGCTGAGCTCGCTGGAATTCACGCTCGACCACCTCGCCGGCCCCGGGGCGGTGGTCGTCCCCACCCCGACCTACATGCCGTTCTTCCACCTGCTGCGTGACCACCGGCGGGAGATCATCGAGGTTCCGGTGGTCCACACGACAGCGGACGGGCAGGAGACCTGGAACCTGGACCTCGACGGCATCGCGGACGCGTTCCGGAACGGGGCGTCCGTCCTCATCCTCGTCAACCCGGCGAATCCCACCGGTACTGTCTTCACCCGGAGTCAGTTGGCGCCACTGGTGGAGATCGTGGACCGTCACGGTGGCAGGGTGTGGGCCGACGAGGTCCACGCGCCTCTCATCTACGACGGACGCCGCCATGTCCCTTACGCTTCACTGTCGGACACGGCCGCGGCGCACACGGTGACGGCGACCTCGGCGTCGAAGGGTTGGAACATACCGGGCCTGACATGCTCACAGACCGTGTTCTCCGGACCGGACGCCGCCGTCTGGCGGAAGGAGGGGACCTGGGTGGGGCACGCGGTCGGGCATCTCGGGGTGGAGGCCACCATCGCGGCCTACGACGACGGGCGGGACTGGCTGGACGCCCTCGTCACCCACCTGCAGGGCCACCGTGACCTGCTGGTCGACCTGGTCGCCGAGTATCTCCCCCGCGCCCGTTTCCTGCCGCCCCAGGGGACCTACCTCGATTTTCTCGACCTGCGGGACTACGGGGTGCGCGGCAGTGTGGAGAATCTCCTGCGGCGGCAGGCCGGGGTGGCGGGCACCGACGGTCGCCGCTGCGGGCGTGACTTCCGGGGCTGGTTCCGTCTCAACCACGCGACACCCGCCGCGGTCCTCACCGAGCAGGTGGTGAAGATCGGGCGGGTGCTCGAGGGGTGAGCCGGGGTCAGGCGACCGGCTCGTCGAAGACGCCGGCGCTGAGGTAGCGCTCCCCGGAGTCCGGCAGGACCACGACGATGGTCGCCTCCGCGAACTCGGGGCGGGCGGCGAGTCGGGTGGCGACGGTGACGGACGCCCCGGCGGAGGCGCCGACGAACAGTCCGGTCTCCTTCAGGACGGCACGGGCGGTGGCCCAGGCGTCCGCCGCCTCGACGGCGATGACCTCGTCGGCGATGGTGAGATCGTAGTTCGGGGGGAGCTGTTCCGGGTCGAGCCCGTCGACCTTGTGGACGCCGTCGATCTCGGCGTCCGGGTTGATCCTGTCCTCGGTGGGCAGGGAGTTCTCCCCCGGTTCGGCGACGATGACCTTCACGTCCTGCTTCCGGTCCTTGAGGAAGCGCCCGGCGCCGGAGACGGTGCCGCCGGTGCCGACACCTCCGACGAGGACGTCGACTTCGCCGTGGGTGTCCCGCCAGATCTCCGGGCCGGTGGTGGCGTAGTGGGTCGAGCGGTTGACCGGGTTACCGAGCTGGTCGGTGAAGTAGGCGTCCGGGTTCTCCTCCTTCGCCCGGGCGACGAGCTTCTCCAGCCCCTCCGGGTCGAGGAAGATGGAGTTGTCGGTGGGGATGATCTCCGCGCCGAGTGCCTCGAGGATCCTGCGCTTGGTGGGGCTGGTCGTGTCGCCGAGGTAGAACCTGGTGCGGTAGCCGCGGGCCGCGGCGATTCCGGCGAGGGCGACCCCGGTGTTTCCACTGGTGACGTCGACGATGAGGCTGCCGGGTCGGAGTTCGCCGCTCTGTTCGCCCTGGCTGATGAGGGCCGCGGCGATGCGGTCCTTGACGCTGAACAGCGGGTTGAAGGCCTCGACCTTGCCGAGGACGCGTGCCGTGCCGCCGTGGGCGGTGACGAAGGAGGTGAGGTCGATGAGCGGGGTGTTCCCGATGAGGTCGGTGATGTCCGCGGCGACCGGGACGGGGGCCCGGTCGAGGACGTGGTCGGCGGCTGTCGGGGTTGATGTGGTGGTGGTCATGCACTGCTCCGGTTTCTTGCGGGGACGGCTGCTGTACCGCTCTGTCTACCCGGTAGCCACCGGCCCCGGAACCGTTCCGATCAGCGTGAACCGGCCGACGCCCCTAGGCCAGCTCAGTCGCCCGCGCGTAGATCGTCTCCCCCACGCTCGCCCCCGACAGGCCCAGCGCATTCGCGTCGCCCCGGGTGATCTGCGCGGTGAACGGCGCCCCGGTGGCGGCGTCCTTCAGCTCGACGCGCACCTCGAAGCCGAGCACCACGACGCGCTCGACGACCGCCTCCCGAACCTCGGTGGCGGGGATCTCGTTGCCGTGCACCTCCGGGGAGGCGTTGCGTCCCAGCCGGATGTCGTGGGGCCGCACGGTCTTCCCGTCCAGTTCCGTGACGTGGCCGAGGAACGCCTGGACGAAGGGAGTCTCCGGGCTGTCGTAGAGCTCGGAGGGGGCCCCGATCTGTTCGATGCGTCCGGCGGAGAGCACGGCGATGCGGTCGGCGACGTCGAGCGCCTCCTCCTGGTCATGGGTGACCAGGACAGTCGTCACGGTGAACTCCTCGTGCATGTGCCGCAGCCAGGTGCGTAGGTCCTCGCGGACCTTGGCGTCCAGGGCGCCGAAGGGTTCGTCGAGCAGCAGGACGCCGGGCGACGGGGCGAGCGCCCGGGCCAGGGCCATGCGCTGACGCTGCCCGCCGGAGAGCTGTGAGGGGTAGCGGGTCTGGTAGCCGGCGAGGCCGACGATCTCGAGAAGTTCGTCGACGCGGGCGTCGATCTCCTTCTTCGGTCGCTTGCGGACGGTCAGGCCGAAGGCGACGTTGTCGCGCACCGTCATGTGCTTGAAGGCGGCGTAGTGCTGGAAGACGAAGCCGATCCCCCGGTCCTGGGGGCTCAGCCGGGTGACGTCCCGGCCGTCGATGACGACCTGGCCGGAATCCGGCTGTTCGAGGCCGGCGATGGTGCGCAGCAGCGTCGACTTGCCGGAACCCGACGGTCCCAGCAGCGCGGTGAGCGAGCCTTCGGGGATGTCGATGGAGACGTCGTCGAGGGCGTGGAAGTCCCCGTAGGTCTTCACGGCGTGGGAGACGGAGATGGTCATCTGCTTACTTCTTTCCGGTCTTCTGCTGCTTCTGCAGGACGGTCATGATGACGAGGACGATGACGGCGACCGCCATGAGCAGGGTCGCTGCCGCATAGGCACCGTAGGTGTTGTGGTCGTCGATGTAGCGGGAGTGGACGAGCAGGGTGAGGGTCTGCCCGCCGCCGGCGAAGCCGGAGGCGACCATGATGACCGCACCGAATTCGCCGAGGGCGCGGGCGACGGTCAGCGCGATGCCGTACGACAGTCCCCACCGGATCGACGGCAGCGTGATCCGCCGGAAGGTCTGCCAGCGGGACGCCCCGAGCGTGGCCGCGGCCTGCTCCTGGTCCGTGCCGATCTCGCGAAGCACCGGTTCGACCTCGCGGACGATGAACGGCATGGTGACGAACACGGTGGCGAGGATCATGCCGGGCAGTCCGAAGATCACCCGGAAGCCGAGGTTCTCCACTCCGCCGAACCAGCCGCCGCTGCCCCACAGCATGATCAGCGCGACGCCGACGATCACCGGTGAGACGGAGAACGGCAGGTCGACGATCGCCTGGACGACACTCTTGCCGGGGAACTTCCCGCGGACCAGGCCGAGGGAGACGACGATGCCGAAGATGACGTTGAGCGGCACGGTGACGATGACGATGATCAGCGAGGTCTTCAGTGCGGAGATCGCCGCCGGGGTGGTGATCCAGTCCCAGAACTGGCCGAGGCCGGGTTCGAAGGTGCGCCACAGGATCGTGCCGACCGGCAGGGCGACGAGGACCGCCAGCCAGACCAGTGCCAGGGTGCGGAGCGTGAGGACGGTGGTTCTCGACAGTTTCATGACCGGTCCTTCCGCTCCCCGACGAACCGCAGCACCAGCAGCACCACGAAGGTGAGGGCCAGCAGGACCACGGACACGGCCGCCGCGGCGGTCGGCACGTCGGATTCGATCTGTTCCTGGATGTACTGGGAGGCGACCTGGGTCTTCCCCGGGATGTTGCCGCCGATGAGGACGACGGACCCGTACTCGCCGAGGGCGCGGGCGAAGGCGAGTCCGGTGCCGGAGAGGAGCGCGGGCATGACGGCCGGCAGCACGATCCGGCGGAAGATCGTCGCGTTGGACGCCCCGAGCGAGGCCGCGGCCTCCTCGACGTCCTCGTCGAGTTCGATGAGGACGGGCTGGACCGCGCGGACGACGAACGGCAGGCAGACGAACGCCAGGGCGACGACGAGGGCCGGTTGGGTCGCGTTGATGGTGATGCCGAACGGACTGTCCGGCCCGTAGAGGCTGAGCATCACCAGGGAGGCGACGATGGTGGGCAACGCGAACGGCAGGTCGATGACGGCGTCCACGATCTTCTTGCCGGGGAAGTTGTCCCGGACCAGGACCCAGGCGACCAGGGTGCCGGTGACGGCGTTGACGACCGCCACGACGAAGGAGACGAGGACGGTGACGCGCAGGGCGTCCAGTGCGCCGGGGGCGGTGACCGCGTCCCAGAAGCCGGACCAGCCGTTGTCGAAGGCCTGGGTCGTCAGTGCGATGAGCGGCAGCAGCACGATGACGGACAGCCAGAGGACCGCGGTGCCCATCCCGATCTTCGTGGTCTCCGATACCTTTGCCGGGGCTTTGCCGCGCCGGGTGAGGGTCAGGGTCATCACTCTCCTCCTCCGTATATCCGGGTGATGGCGCCGTCCTGTTGTCCGCTGCCGGGGGCTGCCCGGCTGAACAGCACCGCGTCGACGAGCGCCCAGCCGTCCTTCTTCGCCGCGAGGTCGGGGGCCACGGTGCGGAACTGGTCGGCGAGGTCGTCGATGGTCCAGACGTTGTGCGTGGGGCGGAAGTCGTCGCGCCGGTCGGCGGGGAGCGCGTCGATGACGGGTGTCCTGCCCGCCCGGTCGAACAGGTCCGGGCCGGGGCGGAAGCCTTCGGAGGCCCAGCGCTTCTCCGCGTCCGGGGTGAACAGGTAGTCGCGGAATTCGGTGGCCTTCGTGTCGTCGCCGGTGACGACGGCGACCGGGTTCTCGATGCGGAAGGTGTCCGTCGGGTTGAGGTAGCTGATGTCGTCGCCGTCGCGGGCCAGCAGGATCGCCTCGTTCTCGTAGGACAGCAGCACGTCGCCCTGACCCTGCTCGAAGGCGCTGGTCGCCTCGCGGCCGGACTTGGGGCGCACCGGGATGTGCTCGTTGACCAGCCGGCTGACCTTGTCGAGCGCGGTGGCGTGGGCCGCGGCGGCGTCCCCGCCGTTGGCCTTCAGCGCCTGGAAGTACCAGGCGGCGTACGGGGCGAGCAGGTTCCACTTCGCCGAGCCGGACGAGGCCGGGTTCGGTGTGATGATCTCGATGCCGGGGGCCAGCAGGTCGTCCCAGTTCTCGAGGTGTTCGGGGTTGCCCGGCCGGGTGACGAAGGAGACGACCGAGCCGAAGGGCACGGACCGGCCGGATTCGTCGCCGGGGACGTCGTCCTTCCAGTCCCCGGCGACCAGGCCGTCATCGACGAGCCGGGTGATGTCGGGTTCGAGGGAGAAGTTCACCAGGTCGGCGGGTGCGTGGCGGGCGACTTTCCGGGACTGGTCGCCGGAGGCGCCGTAGGACTCGGCGAAGCCGGTGTCCTGTCCGTCGGGGGTGTCACGGAAGCCGGGGATGACGGCGCTGAAGCCGGGCTTGGGCACCGAGTAGGCGACGAGGTTGAGGCGGTGGGATCCGGAGGACACGTCCTCGCCGTCGGGGTCGTCGGTGGTGCCGCCGGGCAGCACGAGGACGGCGACGAGGGCGAGAACGCCCACCCCCGCCAGCACCGTGCCCGTGCCGGGTCTTCCTGCCATGTGCGCATCCTCCTGAACAGACTGCTCTGTCTACAACAGGGACGACACTATCGGGCGGCCGGCACCCGTCCGGAACCATCGGATGAGCGTGAATGGAAGTCTTGACAAACCGTCGCCGACCGTTCCAGGGGCCGACCCCGTAACCGGCCGACACCGGGGGCAGCCCCGTCACAATCCGCCTGAATTTTCCCTGAGATACCCTCTCTGACATGCCGTGACGGCACATCCCGCTCTGCCGCGGGTCATGCGTTGCCGCCCGCGGTCCGGCTCCGTTTCCATGGGGACATCCCACCCCGCCCCTGTGAAGGAGAACTTCCGCCGTGACCGGCCCCGCCCCGACTCTCACACCCCGGACCACCGTCGTCCTGCTGCTCGCCTCCGTCCTCCCGCTCATCGACTCCAGCCTCGTCAATGTCCTGCTCCCCGCGGTCGGACACGACCTCGGCGTCCCGGAGAGCTCCGTCCAGCTCGGCGTGTCCGGGTACATGCTCGCCGCGACCGCCGGCATCGTGGTCTCCACGACGTGCCTGCGGAGGTTCGGCTCCCGGCACGTCTGGACCGCGTCCGTCCTGCTGTTCGCCCTCGCCTCCGCCCTCGTCGGACTCAGCGGGGCACTCCCCCTCTTCATCGCCGCGCGCGTCCTGCAGGGCGCGGCATGCGGCTTCATCATGCCGGCGGTCCAGCAGATCGCGGCCGACCTCGTCGGGCGTGAGGGGATGCGGGCGGCGCTCGCGACCATCGGCCTGCCCGCCGTCATCGCCCCGGCACTCGGCCCGTTGCTCGGCGGCGTTCTCGTCGACGCCGTCGGATGGCGTGCCCTGTTCCTGGTCAACGTGCCGGTCGCCGTCGTCGCCCTGGTTCTCGCCCGCGGTGTGCTGCCGACGGGTTCCGGCGGGCGGACGCCGCTGGGACTGGGGCGGGCACTGCCCGGTGTCCTCGGCATGGTCGGCCTGCTGTGGGCCGTCAGCTCGGTCGGCACGGGATCCGCCGGGATGATCTGCCTCATCGTGGTGGCCGCCGTCGCGCTGCTCGCCGTGTTCTGTGTCGCCGACCTTCGGTCCCCGACGCCCGTGCTGGACATGTCCCTCTACCGCGGACGCTCCTTCGCCACGGTGATGCTGCTGTGCCTGATCGTCGGCGCGGTGTTCTACGGCACACTGCTGTCGACGTCCCTCCACGTGCAGGCCGATCTCGGTCAGCCGGCATGGGTGGCCGGCGTCCTGCTGGGGGTGCAGGGTCTCGGCGCATGGGCGTCCCGCAGCCTGATCAGGGGGCCGTGGAAGGACGCGGACGCCTTCACCGTCATCGCCGCCGGCCTGACCGTCGCCGCGGTCGGGACACTCGGGATCCAGGCCGTCAGCTCCTGGTCCACCGGAGCCGTCGCCCTCGCCGTGGTCAGTTCGCTGGTCCGCGGTCTGGGGCTGGGGGCATGCACCCTGCTCACACTCTCCGCCGCCTACGAGGTCGTCCGGGACGCCCAGGCGCCGGCCGTCGGTGCGCACACCCGGCTGATGCTGCAGACCGGCGGCGCGTTCGGTACCGCCCTGGTCGGGGTGTGGGCGGGTTCCGCCACCGGTCTCGACCTGTTGGTCGGCGCCGTCGCGGTGGCCGGAGCGGTCGGGGCGGGGACGTTGCGGCTGCTGCAGCACCGTACCCTCGGTGTACATGTATGACGCTGCCTACGCCGCCGGCCCCACCGATGCCGCCGTCTTCAGTTTCCGGCTGCGCCACGCCCGCGAGGAACGCGGTATGTCGCAGACCGCCCTGGCCGCCGGGATCTGCTCCGCCAGCGCGGTCTCCCGGTGGGAGTCCGGCCGGTCCGTGCCGACCGGTGCGGTGATCGCCCGGCTCGCGGACCGGCTCGGGCTCCCGACCGAGGTGCTCACTCACCGGGACTTCGATTCCCGGTTGCTGGCCGTCGGTGAGGGTTTCGGGGACCTCGTCGCGGCCGCATTCGGCGCCGACCGGATCCCCGGGGAGGATTCGCCGATGGCCCGCTGGATCTCCCGGGCCCGTCGGGTGGCCGACCAGGCTGATCCGTGGTCCACCGGCCCCGGTCCCCGGCCCGTCGTGGATGACCTGGCGGTGGACCCGTTGACCGCCTCCAGCCCGGTCTCCCTGGAGGCGGTGGAACTGCTGGACGCGATGGTCCGTGTCCGGGACAGCCCGTCCCGCGCGGCGGTGGACACACTCACCGACACCCTGACCTGGACCGCGCAGGCCCCGGCGGTCATCCGGCAGGCCGCCCTGGACACGGCGGTCGCGGTCCTGGTCAGTGCGGAGATGCCGGTCGCCGCGCGGGACTCGGTGACCCGGGTCACCCCACCCGGGATCACCACGACAACGGCGGTGCTGCTGACCTGGGACGGATCCTCCGCCGACGGCCTGCCGCCCGTCGTCACAGCCCGGAGCGCCCGCGATGTGGCATTCAGTGTCCTCGCCCGGGTCCGGGACACCGCGGCGGAGGTCCGGCGGCCCGTCGTGGCCGCGGTCGTGGCGTCCTGCCCCGACGACGGACTCGTCAGGCAGTGGGCGGAACGGACACGGGGAACTCCGGGATGACGTACTCCCCCAGTTCGTCCATGACCTCCTCGACGGGGCGCCGCCCGTGCCGCAGGTTCACCGAGACATGGTTGATCCCCATCCGTCGCTGCGAGTCCAGCAGTTCCAGCAGCGCGTTGCGGCCCAGCCGGTAGCCGAAGTCGCGGCCCTGCGCCGGGGCGTCCGGGTCCTCCAGCACATCGAGCCACAGGGATTCACCGAACGGCCGGAACCCGACCCCCAGTTCCCGGGCGGTCGCCCGCCACCGGTCGACCATGATCTTCTGCTCGGGCAGTGACCGGTGGTAGGTCAGCCAGCCGTCGCCGTGGGCGACATTGAACTCCATCGACTGCAGGCAGGAACCCACCATGAGCCGCGGGACCCGCCCGGCGGTCGGCTTCGGCACGACCTCCGCCCCGCCGACCCGGCCGCGGGACCAGCTGATCGGGTGCAGTTCCCCGCGCGGGTACTCCCAGGCCTTGTCCAGCACACTGAGGTTCTCCCGGAAGATCTCGCCGCGGTCGCCCTTGTCCAGTCCGAAGGCGCGGAACTCCTCGGGCCGGTCACCGCTGGCCAGCCCCAGGATGAACCGGCCACGGCTCATGAGGTCGAGTCCGGCGGCCCGCTTGGCCAGCAGCAGCGGGTGGGCGAGCGGCAGCACCACCGCGGCGGTCCCCAGGGCGATCGACCCGGTCTGCGCCGCCAGCCAGGTGAGGTACATGAACGGGTCGTATTCCTGGCCGTCGTCGCCGAAGGTCTCCACACTCAGCGGGATGTCGCGGGCCCACACGGCGGCGAAGCCGGACCGTTCGGCCCGTTGCACCAGCTCGGCGGCACGCCACGGGTCGGGCCCGTCGAGCGGCAGGGCGAGACCGACGGTCAGCCGGTCGGCGGCGAAGACCCGGGAGAACCCGGGCAGGCCGGTCACGTCGGTCATGTCAGCTCCCCAGGGCGTCGACCTGCAGTGAGATCAGCAGCAGCAGGCCACCGACGATGATGCAGAAGGCGGAGTCGAACTTCCTCGACCGGACGGCGAGCACCCCCATGATGCGGCTGTCGACGACCCACCGGGCCATCCCCAGCCAGACCATGCCGGCTCCCAGCGACACGATGCCGCGCCGCCAGTGTTCGGCGAAGATGCTGACCACGCCGGCGGCGACGGCGACGAGGAAGACCACGACGATGAGCATCTGGAACCACTGCGGCCAGCCCGACGGTCGGACATCGACGTCGTGCGGGTTGTCCAGCATCCGCCGCCGCTCGGCCGGGGTCAGCGGAACCCGGTCCGCATGATCGGAGCTGCCGGAGCCGCCCGAGCTGCCGGAGCTACCGGTATGCCCGGCGGCGTGCTTCGCAGTTGTCGCCACAGACCGTCCCCTACTCGCCCGCGGCGAGACGCTCCGCCCGCTCGACGATGTTGCGGACGAGGAAGGCACGGGTCAGCGGGCCCACGCCACCGGGGTTCGGGGCGACTGCGCCGGCGACCTCCCAGACATCGGGGTGGACGTCACCGGTGAGCTTGCCGTCGACGCGGGAGACGCCCACGTCGAGCACGGCGGCGCCCGGCTTCACCATGTCGGCGGTGAGCATGTGCGGCTTGCCGGCGGCGGCGATGATGATGTCGGCGTCCCGGGTCTCCTTGGCCAGGTCCTTCGTACCGGTGTGGCACAGCACGGCGGTGGCGTTCTCGGTGCGGCGGGTGAGCATGAGCCCGATGGGGCGTCCCACGGTCACGCCGCGGCCGATGACGACGGCCTTTGCCCCGTCGATCTCCACGCCGAAGCGGCGCAGCATCGAGATCGCACCGTTGGGGGTGCAGGGCAGCGGGGCGGGCTCGTTGAGCACGAGCTTGCCGAGGTTGACCGGGTGGAGACCGTCGGCGTCCTTGTCCGGGTCGATGCGCTCGAGCACCGCGTTCTCGTCGAGGTGCTTCGGCAGCGGCAGCTGGACAATGTAGCCGGTGCATGCCGGATCGGCGTTGAGCTCGTCGATGACGTCGTTGAGCTGCTCCTGCGTGACGTCGGCGGGCAGGTCCTTCCGGATGCTCGTGATGCCGATCTTCTCGCAGTCCTTGTGCTTCATCTTCACGTAGGAGTGGGAGCCCGGGTCGTCGCCGACGAGCACGGTCGCCAGCCCCGGGGTGATCCCCTTCTCCTTCAGCGCGGTCACCCGCTGAGTGAGATCCTCGAAGATCTCGGCCTGATACAGTCTTCCGTCCAGCTTCGTCGCAGTCACGCACACCATCCTAACCGGTCAGCGGACGCTGTCAGACCCCACCCGGAAAGCCGGCCTGCCGCCACGCCTCGTAGGCGGCGACCGCGGCGGAGTTCGACAGGTTCATGCTGCGCCGCCCCGGCAGCATCGGGATGCGCACCAGCTGCGTCACCCGCGGATCGTCGAGGGCCGCCTGCTCCAGCCCCGTCGGCTCGGTGCCGAACATCAGCACGTCGCCCGGTTCATAGGCGATGTCGGTGTACCAGGTGTCCGCGTGGGTGGTGAAGGCGAAGACCCTGCCGGACGCCCCGGCGGCGGTGGCGGACTCCCCCACCAGCACCTCCAGGGCGGCGTCCCGGTTGTCGTGGACGTGCACCTCGGCGAGGTCATGGTAGTCCAGCCCGGCCCGGCGGACGTGCCGGTCGTCGAAGTTGAAGCCGAGCGGGCCCGCCAGGTGCAGTGCCGCCCCGGTGCCGGCGCACATCCGGATGGCGTTGCCGGTGTTCGGCGGGATCACCGGCTGGTCGAACAGGACGTGGCAGTACGGCACGCTCACAGTTCCCACCAGGCCTGCAGGGCGGCGGCGAACCAGGCGAGATCGGCCACCCCTGCCATCTCCCGGGCGGAGTGCATCGACAGCAGCGGGATGCCCACGTCGACGGTGGGGATGCCGAGCCGGGTGGCGGTGATCGGCCCGATGGTGGAGCCGCAGGGCACGTCGTTGTTGCCGGCGAAGACCTGGTCGGGTACCCCGGCTGCCGCGCAGGCCCGGCGCCAGGCCGCGGCGGTGACCGCGTCGGTGGCGTAGCGCTGGTTGGCGTTGACCTTGAGCACCGGGCCGCCGTTCATCACCGGCCGGTTCACCGCGTCGTGTTTCCCGGCGTAGTTGGGGTGCACCGAGTGGGCGGCGTCCGCGGAGGCGCAGGTCGAGCGGGCGTACATCGCGCGGGTGCCTGCGGTGTCCGCCCCGAGGCCGGCGGCGATGCGCACGAGGATGTCCTCGAGCACCGGGCCGGCGGCACCGGAGGTCGTCGCGCTGCCGACCTCCTCGTGGTCGAAGGCGGCCAGCACCCTGATGTCGCGGCTGTCCCGGCTGTCCCGGCTGTCGCGGCTGTCCCCCGCGGCGAGCAGTGCCTCGAGTGAGGTGAACACACTGGAGAGGTTGTCCATCCGGCCGGCGGCGAGGAAGTCGCCCCGGGCCCCGAAGATCTCCCCGTGCTGGGCGTCGACGGTGATGAGGTCATGGGCGACGATGTCGGCGGCGGCCACTCCGGCGGACGCCGCGACGACGTCGAGGACCTCCGGCGCCCCCTCCCCCACGGCGAAGACCGGCTGCAGGTGTGCCTGCCGGTCGAGTGCCGGGTCACTGTTGACCTTGCGGTCCAGGTGGATCGCCAGGTGGGGTACGCGCAGCACCGGTCCGGTGGCGACCAGCTGTTCCGTCCCGTCGGCGAGCACGATGCGTCCGGCGAGCCGGAGTTCGCGGTCCAGCCACGAGTCGAGGATCGCCCCACCGTAGACCTCCACCCCGGCCTGCTTCCATCCGGCGGGTCCGTCGATGTCGCCGCGGGGCTTGAGCTTGAGGCCGGGTGAGTCGGTGTGGGAGCCGACGATGCGGAACCCGGCGGTGGCGGCGTCCACTCCGGCGGGGATCTGCCAGGCGACGACGGCGCCGCCGCGGACGATGTAGTGGCCGCCGGGGGTCACCGCCGTGGCGTCCCACCCGCTGGTCTCGTCGCCGCGGGTCCAACCGGCCGCGTCGAGCCGGGCGGCGACTTCCGCGGCTGCGTGGTAGCTGCTCGGGGACGCCGCAATGAAGTCGGTGAAGCGGCGGGCGAAGGCGGTGGAGTCGGTTGTGTCGGAGTCGGTTGCGCTGGGTCCCTCGGTCATGGCACCCAGCCTAGATGCTTGATTCCACGGGGTGGCTGCAGTGTATGTCCCGGGTGTCCGTGGTGTGGGCATGGCTGTACCCCGCGGACCGCGCACCCCCTGCACACAGAACACCTGCAGGGAACATCACGACCGCGGCAACGGCACCGCACCCACCGGACCACACCCGCCGGCCACACTCACCCGGTCACACTCACCCGGTCAACCGCGGCGGCCGGTCACCGGTCGGCGGCGGCGCACCACCGACCAACCCCACCAACACCCGCGACCCACGCCGCAACACCTGCCCCGGCACCATCCAACTGGCCGGATGCACCGTGATCACCGGCGCCCGCGTCGGATCCACCCCCTCCGGCGGAATCCACAACACCCGCTCCGGCGACCCCACCGGCGGCGGCACCGTCTGCCACCGCCGCGGATCCGACCGCGAATCATCCACCCCGGCATGCGCCACCGGCCCCACCAGCGTCAGATTCGGCAGATCCGTCCCCCCACCGGCCAACCACGACGTGATGTGGTGGATCTGACAGAACGCCGGCGGCGTCACCGCACCCGGGGCCGACCCCGCACCCTCCTCACCGACCAGCGCGAGATACTGGTCCACCGACCCCAACCGCCGCGACCGACCCAGATACAACGACCGACCATGGAAATCCATGACCTGCAGAAAAAGATCCCGCGCATCACAGGTCTCCACCAGATCCGCCACCGACACCCGCACCCCCGCATCAGTGACCACCGACCCCGACCGCGCCGCCAACTGCTCCAACGTCACCGCCGCGACAATCGTCGTCGTCCCCCGCCCCGGCACCAGCTCCCGACCCCGCCCGTACCCGGCACTCACCGCCGCGAACAACGCATCATGCCGCCGCTGCCCCGGCGTACGCATGTCACCGACACCGGCAGACTCGGCACCGGCAGCATCAGCACCATCAGCACTGTCGGCAGCGTCAGCACCGTCGGCACCGTCAGCCGTGCCGGTGAGACTGCCCGGGCTCGCATAGTCGGCCATCAACCGCTGCAGCACCGACGCCAGCTCCGGGGTCAATGCCCCACTGATCGGCGTCATCCCGTCCTCACCCTGCCGACCCAGGGTCACCTCCCGGACCCGCGCCCGGTCATCGTCGGTGTACGGCTCCTCGACCCCGACGATGCCCAGCAGGAACGGGCGCAGTCCCGCCACCGCATCCGGCCCGGCGGTGCGCACCAGTTCCACGACCGGCGCGTCGGCCGCCACCGCGACCCGGTCCTGCACCGAACACGGCAGCGCGGCGATCATCCGGTCGAGCCGGGCGACCGGTTCGGCGTCGAGCACCCCGGCCCGCACCGCCGCGGTCAGCTGCGGCAGGCGCGCGTCACACACCAGCGCCGGATTCGTCGTCTCCGTCGTGGCCAGCCGGGCCGCGGCCGCAACCCTCGTCTTCGCCTCGCGGTGGGTCAGTCCGAACCGGTCGGCGAGCCAGCGGGGTGCCCGCGGTCCGCACGGCATGACGAAGTCCGCCTGGAACCCGGTGACCACCGCCGCGTCGACCGCGGAGAGTTTCCGCCGGGCCTGCTCGACCCGCCGGTAGAGTTTCTCCCGCTCATCTGTACCAATACGGTGCCAGGTGTGCTCACCCTGGGCGAGGATCGTGTCGACCGCGACACCGAGGGTGTCGACCGCGGCGATGAGGTCGGTGACACTGCCCACCGGCAGTTCCGTGACACCACCGGTTGCGGTGGCCGTGTCGGTCATGGTGGCCTCCCCCCTTGTGTGTCGTGCCCCTCGATGGTTTTCCTTGCCGTGTTCGATGGTACGTGCGTTCGATTGTGAAAGCAAGGGTTTCCCGACTTTATTTTCGTCGGCGATACCTCACGCCTCCTACGCCCCGTGTGCCCCCGCCGTCACATCCCCTTGCAGTCACATCCGCCGTCACATCCCCCTGCAGTCACATCCGCCGTCACATCCCCCTGCAGTCACATCCGCCGCCCCGTCCACGCCCACGCGGGCAATGAGTGGCGGCGGTAAAGGCGTCCGGGCGGCGAAGATGGAGCGGTCGACGCCGCAGGCCACCGGTCAGGCGACCCCGGCGACACACACCCGGCCGTTCTCCATGCGCATGTCGATGTCGGTACCGTTGCTCGACACGTTCCAGCCCTGGAGAGAGCGGCCGGTGACGGCGAGGGCCCACGGATCGGCGGCGGCCACGGCGGCCGGGTCAACCGGGTCCTGCGTGTATGCGCAGCGCAGCGGGTAGGCGTCCTCCGAAACGTCCTCGGGACGCAGCGGCGTGCCGGTCTCCCGCAGCAGGAACCGGGTGGCGGTGAGGGTCACGAGCTCGTCGGGCGCGTCGTGGTCACCGTCCAGGTTGACGAGCGGGCAGGCGTAACCGGACTGCCCCTCGTTCCACGGCACCCGGATCTCGGTGTCGGTGCCGGAGCCCCAGACGTAGCCGTCCTGGGCGTCGATCGGCGGATCGTCGAGAGCGGCGGCGATCCGGCCGCTGTCGGCGTAGCGGGTGTCGGTGTAGCTGGGCGGCAGGGTCCAGCAGTTCGCCGCGAGCCGGTCGCGGTCGGAGGCCGCCACGTCGAAGGCCCAGGCACGGACGCTGTCGACGTTGATGTAGGCGGGATCCACCCCGTCGGTGTTGACGTACGGGGTGACCAGTGCGTCCGCGTCCGGCGCCGCCGCCGTCGTCAGGGCGACGGCCGACAGGGCGAGCGCGGGCACAGCGGTGAGAGTCAGTGCTGATCGGGTGAAGGTGGACATGATGTACTCCTCAACTCGGGAATCGGTGTCCCACCGTTCCCGGGCGTCCCCCGGGGACGACGTACTTTCACTATCGACACAACCCTGGAACCGTTAGCAGTCGCACAGCAGTCACACAGCAGGCGCCGGCGCGACCCCGTGCCGGCGCAGCCACTTCACCATGGCCACGGCGATCCGCCGCCGGTTGACCTCCTTGACGAACACGTGGCCCTCATCGTCGAGGACCAGGGCGTCCGTCGGGACGCCGCGGGCGTCGAGCGCGGCCTTCATCCGGACGAATTCACCGGGCGGGACATTCGTGTCGTTCGCCCCGTGGATGAACAGCACCGGGGTGCTCACCTGATCCGCGCGGTGCAGCGGGGAGACCGCCCGCAGCAGTTCACCGTCCTGGATCGGGTAGCCGTACTTCGGGTACGCGGCGGAGGCGATCCACGGTTCGGTGTCCCGGTAGAAGGTCTCCAGGTCGCTCATCCCGCAGGCGCACACCGCGGCGGCGAACAGGTCCGGGAACCAGGTCACCGCGATGTTCACCAGGTAGCCGCCGTACGATCTGCCGCTGACCGCCAGCCGCGACGGGTCGGCGATGCCGGCGTCCACGACGAACGCCGCCGAGTCCGCCAGGTCGTCGATCCCCGCGAACCGGCCGTAGCGGTTGTCCGCGTGCATGAACGCCCGCCCGGAGCCCGCCGAACCCCGGACATTGGGGGTGAACACGGACACGCCCGCGTCCAGGACGGCACGCAGTACGTCGTGGTGCTCCGGCCGGGACTGTCCCTCCGGCCCACCGTGGAAATGGAGCAGCATCGGTCGCGGTCCGTCGCCGGCGCGGTAGAGCCAGCCGGACAGTTCCAGGCCGTCGCGGGCGGTGTAGTGCAGCAGCTCCGGCGCTGTCACCGGCACTGTCACCGGCGCTGTCACAGGCGCCGTCACAGGGTCGGGGCGCCCGGGCTCCGGGCCGCCGAGCGGGGTGACGGTGCCGGTGCGGGTCGCCACCAGGTGGACGGCGGGAGCGGTGTCCGGGCTCTCCACGGTCAGCGCGAGTGTCGCCCCGTCATCGGTGATCGTCAGTCCCGCGGCGACCATGCCCGGCAGTTCCACCGACCGGCGGGAGACGACCCACTGGTCCTCACCGAGCCGGAGGATCTCCAGGGCGGAGCGCCCCGAGAGGTTCCACAGCACGGCCACGGTCGACAGGTCCTCACTGATGCAGAACTCGTCGCAGTCCGCCTCACGGTGGACGATGAGGTCCCGGGAGCGCATCACCCCGTCGGTCTCGCGGACCCGCAGGACGCGGCTCCGGTCGGTGCCGTGGTCGCTGCGGACCAGCAGGACCGGCGGCTCCTCCCCGACCGGCGGCAGGATCCTGCCGCCGTCCGTGGTGGACCCGGGCTGCGGGGACAGGACCGGACGCCACGATCCGTCCGGGCGGATGAGCAGCAGTTCCCGGTTGGCGCGCGGCCCCACCCGCATCAGCGCATAGCCGGATTCGGCGGCGATGAGTTTGCCGTCGGCCCGCCGGTCGATGACGACGGTCCGCTGGGTCACCGGGTCCAGCAGCCTGCCTTCGGCGATCCCGTCGTCCCGGACCGCGTCGATGGCCAGGACCGTGTTGTCCCACTCCACCAGGGACGTCTTCGCGTCCCCGGAATCGCGCAGCAGCGTGGCACCCGGGTCGTCGGGGTCGGTGGAGACCAGCCAGATCTCGTTGCGTTCGGTGCCGCCCGGGGAGACTTCGACGGCGAGCCACCGGCCGTCGGGGGAATACCGGACGCCGACCGCGGGGCCTTCGCTGGGTACCCGGACGGGCCGTTCGGTGCCGCCGAGGGTGGCCTGCATCGCCCGGGGGAGGCGTGTGCCGTCGTCGCCGGCGTCCCGCAGGATGTAGGCGATGGCGGTACCGCCGGGCGCGATGCTGGGTGCGTAGGTGTGCCTCACAGTCCGCCGATGCTACCGGGCGACGATCCAGGTGTCCTTCGCTCCGCCACCGCGCGACGAGTTCACGACGGTCGAGCCCCCGGGTGCGACCCTCGTCAGTCCGACGGGCGCCACCGAGGCCGTCACGCCGGACGCACCGTCGCGCAGGTGGGCGAACATGCGGAGGTCGACGTGCCGCTCGCCGCCGTCGAGGACCGGCTGTGTGGACAGCGGCACGAGCTCCTGGGCGATGAACCGCTCCGGGGCCGCCCGCAGTTCCTCCCGCCGCGCGGCCACCTGGGACGCCGTGCACTCCGGGCCGACGGTGATGCCGGACCCGCCGTACCCGTCGACGGGTTTGACGACCAGCTCACCGACCCGGTCGATCACCTCGGCGAGCTGGCCGGGGTCGGCGCACAGCCAGGTGCGCACCTGGTCCAGCAGCGGTTCCTCCGCCAGGTAGTGGCGGACCATCGCGGGCACGAAGGTGTAGACGGCCTTGTCGTCGGCCACCCCGTTGCCCGGCGCGTTCGCGACGGCGACGGTGCCGGCCGCCACGGCGTCCCCGATGCGGTCGGGCAGCCGGGACTCGACGACGCGCAGGTACACCACGTCGATCCGGCGCCTGCTCTCCCCGCTGATGTGCCCGCTGATGTCCCACAGTGCCGGCACCCCGTGGTCGTCGGCGTCCACCACCATTTCCGCGGGCGCGAGCAGGGTGAAACCGCCGGCCCGGGCGACAGCCGTCTGCTCGGCCCAGGTGCTGTCGTCCGGCCCCTCGGTCGCCACGGCGACATGCGCCTCCGCCGGTTCCACCCCTGTCGTGCAGGCGTGGACCGCGCACCGCAGGGTCATGCACATCTCCTCCAGCGCCCCGGACGGGTCGAGCACGGCCGGCGCCCCGGCCAGCAGTTCCGGGAAGTGCACCTGCGTCATCCGCCGGGCCTCGAGCGCGAAGGTCATCCCCGACGGCATCCGCAGATTGTCCTCCAGGATGCACCAGCGGCCGGTCACGGCGTCCTGCACGAGATCGGAACCGTAGACGTGGACGCGCACCCCGCCGGGCCGGACGCGACGGCCCAGCTCCCCGGCGCCGCGGAACTCCGGTGACCGCTCCAGGACCTGCCGCGGCACCACCCCGGCGCGGAGGATCTCCGCCGGTCCGTACACGTCGTCGAGGAACAGGTCCAGCGCCCGGGCCCGCTGCCGTACCCCGGCGGCGAGCCGGTCCCACTCCGCCTCCCCGATCCTCCGCGGCAGCGGATCGACCGGGAAGACGACGTGCCCGTCACCGCCGGCTGCGCGGAAGGTCACACCCCGCCGGCGGAGGTCCCCGTGCGCGACGCGCAGCCGGTGCCGCATCTGTGCTGCATCCATGTTCCGAGGTTACCGCCGGTGCGGCGGTCCCGCGCGGCGGAACGACGCGTATAACAGACTCCATGCCTGTTTTTCCGACTCCCCCTCTCACCCCTGAGCGGCTGGCCGGACTGCGGGAGACCGCAGTCGGGGATCCCGCCCTGCGACTCGCCACCAACGCCGTGACCGCCACCGAGGTCGACAAGGTCACCCTCAACCACGCCGCGGTGACGGCCCTGAACCCGACGACCGAGGCGAAGCTGGACACGCTCGGCGTCACCGACCAGAAGCAGTCCGGCCGCTGCTGGATGTTCGCCGGACTGAACGTCTTCCGCCACCGCATCGCCGAGAAGCTCAACGTCGCCGACTTCGAGTTCTCCGAGGCCTACCTCCAGTTCTACGACAAGCTGGAGAAGTCGAACCACGTCCTGCGCAGTCTGGACGCCCTGTTCCGCGACGGTGTGACCGACCCTGACGACCGCACGGTGCAGGCCCTGCTCGCCGCCCCCGCCCACGACGGCGGCCAGTGGAACTACCTGGTCAACCTCATCTCCCGGTACGGCGTGGTCCCGAAGTACGCCATGCCGGAGACCTACGGCTCCGGCCGCACCCCGCAGCTCGACAAGCGGCTGTCGACCGTGCTGCGCCGTGCCGCCGTCGCACTGCGCACCGCCGCGGCGTCCGGGCAGGACACCACCCCGCTGCTCGACGCGGCCCTGACGGACGCCCACCGCGTCATCGCCACCCACCTCGGCCTGCCGCCCACGGAGTTCGTGTGGCAGTACCGCGACAAGGACGGCGACTTCCACCGGGCCGGCACCCGCACCCCGCAGGAGTTCGCCGCCGAGGTCCTCACCGACGAGCTCACCGGCGGACTGGACAACTACGTCAGCGTGGTCAACGACCCGCGCGAGGAGAACCCCTACGGCCGCGCCTACGCGGTGCGCTACGAGACGAACGTCTGGGACACCCCCGACTTCTCCTACGTCAACGCCGGCACCGCCGAACTCAAGCGGCTCGCCAAGGCCTCCATCGACGCCGGTGACCCGGTGTGGTTCGCCTGCGACGTCAACCGTCAGTTCGCCTCCTCCCTCGGGGTCTGGGACGCGCACCTCTACGAGCGGGACGCCCTCTACGGCACCGACACGGCCACCACGAAGGCCGAGCAGATGCGCACCCGTGAATCGATGCTCACCCACGGCATGGTCCTCACCGGCTACGACGACGAGAGCGCCGCGACGACCACCTGGCGGGTGGAGAACTCCTGGGGCACGAAGTCCCACGGTGAGCACACCGACCTCGGCGCCGCCGGGGCGATGAAGGGCTACGGCACCATGGCGGACTCCTGGTTCGACGACAACGTCTTCCAGGTCGTCGTCCACCGGAAGTACCTCAGCGACGACCGGGGTGAGCTGCCCGGCCTCGCCGACCTGGACCGCGGCGAGATCACGGTCCTGCCGATCTGGGACGCGATGGCCTGAGCGGCCGGGGAAGGACACACATGAACATCACAAAGACACAGCAGCTCGCCGACGGCCTCGCACAGGACGCCGCCTGGCGGACCGCCCGCAACGCCGCCACCGCCACCGACGTCGAGACCCTGACGCTGGACCGCGCGGTCCTCGCCGGCACCGACAGTTCCATGTCGGTGAAGCTGGACAGCTGGGCCGCCGCCGACCAGCAGCGCTCCGGGCGCTGCTGGCTCTTCGCCGGTCTCAACAGCCTGCGCGGCGACATCATGGACACCACCGGTATCAAGGACCTGGAACTCTCCCAGTCCTGGCTGCACTACTGGGACAAGCTGGAGAAGGCCAACTACTTCCTCGGCGCCATGGCACAGCTCGCCGACCGGCCGTTGAGCGACCGCACCGTCCAGCACCTGCTGGACACCCCCGCCGAGGACGGCGGCCAGTGGAACATGTTCGTCGCCCTGGTCCGCAAGTACGGCGTGGTGCCGAAGTACGCCATGCCGGAGACCTGGTCGTCCTCCCACACGAAGTCGATGAACCGGGACCTCGCCACCGCACTGCGCGCCGGGGCCCTGCGGATCCGGGCGGAAGCCTCGGTGAAGGATTCCGTCAGTGCCGCCGCCGGCGTCGCCGCCGCCCACGAGGAGGCCCTTGCCGCGGTCCACCGGATCCTCACCGCGCACCTCGGCGTCCCGCCGGAGGAGTTCCTCTGGCAGTACCGCGACAAGGACGGGGAGTTCCACCGCGAGGGCGTGCGCACCCCGCTGCAGTTCGCCGCGGAGTACCTGCCCGACGACCTCGACGACTACGTGTGCGTGGTCAACGACCCGCGGGAGACCTCCCCCTACGGGGAGCTGTTCACCGTCGAGTACCTCGGCAACGTCATCGGCGAGGACGGCCCGGAACCGGTCACCTACCTCAACGCCCCCGTCGACGTGCTCAAGGCCGCGGTGGTCGACGCACTGCAGGACGGCCGCCCGGTGTGGTTCGGCTGCGACACCGCCGCCCAGACCGACCGCACCCGCGGGGTGTGGGACGCGCACCTGCACGACTACGAGGGTTTCTACGGTGTGGACCTGGACCTCGACAAGGAACAGCGGGTGCTCACCGGTGAGTCGATGATGACCCACGCCATGGTCATCACCGGCGTCGACCTGGCGGAGGACGGGACGCCGCGGCGCTGGCGCGTGGAGAACTCCTGGGGCGACAAGGCCGCCGAGAAGGGGTTCTGGACGATGAACGACTCGTGGTTCGGCGAGTACGTCTTCGAGATCGCCGTGCACCGCGACCGGCTGCCGCAGCAGTACCGGGACGCCCTGTCAGGCACCCCGCACGTGCTGCCGGCCTGGGACCCGATGGGTGCGCTGGCCTGAACCGGCTGGAGCTGGAGCCGGCTAGAGCCGGTGCCCGCTGACGAACGACCAGACCTCGGTCGTGGCGTCCATCGAGAAACTCGTCGGTTCCGCCTGACTGCTGGCCGGACCCGCCGGCCGGGACTCCCTGCTGGCCCCGGACCGGCCCGTGTCGTCACCCGGCCAGGAGTGGCCGCCGTCGCCGACCCGCAGGTGCACCACCGACCGTGGCTGACCGTCGGCGGACGGCCGGCACATCGGCCACTGCACCCGCCGGACGTTGTCGGCCAGTGAGGTCGTCACCGGGTTCGACTGGCAGCCGGCCCGACCGGCCACCTCCTGCGCCATCGACCGGGCTGCGGTGTAGGGGCTGCCGTGCCGGGATCCACCGTCGTAGTCGATGGTGCGGTCCTGCGCCCCGTGGACGTCGAGCATCGAGGTCGTCCCCGGCGCGCAGTCGGAGTGCGTCCCCGGGTAGTAGGCCGCCGACACGGCCGCCACCGCGGCGAAGACCTCCGGCTTCCGGCACGCGAGCTTCGCGGCGAAACCACCGCCGTTGCTCATCCCCGTCGCGTAGATCCGCGACCGGTCCAGCGTGTACGTGGTGTTGAGGGACGCCAGCATGTCGTCGGTGAACTTCAGGTCCTCGCCCTCTCCGGTCTTCGCGTACGGGGCGCCCTCCCAGGCGTCCCCGACCCCCTGCATGTAGACGACGATCGCCGGCAGCCGGTCCAGGCCGGTGAACTCCTGTGTCTCCGCCGCCGTTCCGCCGTAGCCGTGGTAGGTCAGCAGGACCGGCGCCGGCCGGTCCTTCCGGTAGTCGGCGGGGACGTGGACGACCGCGTCACGTGCGCGGCCGCCGCTGCTGACCCGTACCCGGGTCGACTCTCCGGGGGCGGCGGCCGGCAGCGGCGTCCCCTCGCCCAGCTGCGCCTCGGTGACCGCCGCCGGACGGACCTGGGTGGACTGGCGCACGACCGTGTCCCGGTGCGCGGCGAGCACGTCCCCCGGCTCCCCCGCCGCTGAGCGCGAGCTGAGTGCCGCCCCACCGCCCACGAGCCCGAGGGCGAGGACAGCTGCTCCGACCCGGGCCACGACTGTTGAACTCACGGTCACCTTTCTAGTGGTCAGCGCCCCTCCGGTCAACGTCGGGCGACGCTGGACACGACATCTTTGGCATTTCCGAAACATATGGCTTCATACAGACTACTGGCTTCGGTCATGACCGTTTCTCCGCTCCGCCGTGGCCTGCGCGCCACCGCCACGCTCGCCGCCTCCGCCGCCGTCGTCGCCGGCCTCTGCACCGTCCCCACCGCAGCCGCCGCCGAGGGCTACTCCCTCGCCGACGCCGATCCCTCGATCACGCAGCCGGCGTCCGACCCGTTCTACACGCCGCCGGCGGAGCTTCCGCAGCAGCCCGGCACCCTGATCCGCGACCAGTTCGCCCCGCAGCTGCTCGACGCCTTCGACACCGGCGACACCCCCGGCCGCGCCGACAAGATCCTCTACTCCACCACCACCCAGGACGGCGACACCGTCGCCGCCTCCGGCACCGTCATCGAGCCCGCCGGACAGTGGACCGGAGCCGGCCCCACCCCGACCGTCGTCTTCTCCCCCGGTACCCGCGGCTCCGGGGACGCCTGCGCCCCGTCCCGGGCCGGTTTCCAGTTCTCCGGGGTGGACACGGACTCCTGGAACGTCAACCTCAACTACGAGTACCCCTTCTACGCCATCGCCTCCGCCCTCGGCATGCGCGTCGTCGTCGCCGACCTCGTCGGCCTCGGGACGCCCGGTCAGCACACCTACGTCAACCACACCGAGGAGGGTCACGCCGCACTGGACGCCGCCCGCGCCGGCCTCGCATTCGCCGGGGCCCCCGCTGATTCGCCGATCGGCTTCTTCGGCTACTCGCAGGGTGGCGGGGCCGCCGCCGGTGCCGCCGAGCATGCGGCGTCCTACGCCCCGGAACTCAACGTCAAGGGCACCTTCGCCGGCGCGCCGCCGGCCGACCTGGTCAGCGTGGCCGGGGCGATCGACAGCCACATGATCTCCGGTGTGCTGGGCTACGCCCTCAACGGCGCACTGGCCCGCCACCCGGAGCTCGCACCGCTGCAGGACAAGTACTTCAACGACAAGGGCAAGCAGTACATGGCCTCCACCGCCGACGAGTGCATCGGCAACTCGGTGGCCCACTGGGCCTTCACCGACACCCGCACGCTGACGAAGGACGGCCGGTCGTTCTCCGAGCTGATCCAGGATGACGACCAGCTGCGTGAGGTGCTCACGGACTCCAACTACAAGCTGGGTTCCCGTGAGCTCAACGCCCCGATGCTCCTGGCCAACGGCCGCAACGACGACACGATCCCGTGGTCGCAGGCCCGGGACCTCGCCGCCGAGTACTGCTCCTCGGGTGGCACGGTGCAGTTCGACACCGATGAGACGCCCTCGATCCTGCCGAAGTCCGTCATCAACCATGCGGTGCCGATGCTGACCCAGGCCGGGTCCGCGTTCCAGTACCTCTACGGCCGCTTCAACGACACCGGCGATCAGCCGGCCCCGTCCAACTGCGGCCAGTTCTGACCGGTACTGACCGGTACTGACCGGCCGTCCCCGGTCAGCCGGCGGCGCCCCGGCCCCTCCCCGGCGGCCCTGCCGACACCCTCCCCGGAAAGTGTTACCGGCTTCGGCCGGTAACACTTTGCGGCCCGGCGCTCCGCACCTCCGTCGGCCCGGCATCTCAGTCGCCCTCCCACCGGGCGAGCCGTCGTTCACACAACCCGACGGCGTCCCGGAGGACCTTCCCGAAGGCCGCCGCATCGTCGAGATGCCCCTTCGTCACCCGGACCACGTGCCAGTCGAGGTTCGCCAGCTCCGCGTTGATCCGGGAATCCCTGTCCCGCACCGACCGGTGGAGATGCCCGGACCCGTCGTACTGCAACGCCAGCTTCAGCTCCTCGCAGCCCAGGTCCAACCGCGCCACGATCCGGCAGCTCCCGGTCGCACCCCCTGCACCGGGTCAGACACCGTCCCGTCGGCGTGGACCACCATCTGCGAGCTGAAGACCCGCCCGGTCCCCGTCATGATCTTCCGGACCATCAGCCGCATGAGTGTCTCCATCGGTGATTCCCCGCCCCGGTCGCACCAGCCCGTCAGCAGCTCCATCCTGTTGCGGTCCAGGTGATGTCCGCAGGCCTCCGGGAGCTCCTCCGGGTCGATGCCGAAGGTCCGGCACATGGCGTCCACGAGCTGGACCGCCTGCGTCCCGGTGTCCGTCAGCCCGGTCCCTACCGGAACTACCCAGGAGTGTTCTCCGCTCCACAGTGACTGCAGGCAGTGGATCAGGGTCAGCACCGGGGCCGTCACCTGCAGGTCCGGGAACTCCGGGTCAATCCGGTAGGTGGGGATCCGCGCGAGTGCACGCGTTCTCCGCGGCCGCCGTCCACCCCGCCATCACCCGGTCTGGGTGCGCCAGATGGCGCAGTCTCGCCCGCGTCACGGCGTCCAGCTCATACGCCGGCCCCCGGGGGTGCGCCTGTGCACCTGCGGACACGAGCGCGGCGTCCCGGACATTCTCCTTCGGCACCCACAGGCCGTTCACCTGCACATGGGTCTCCTCCAGCAGCTCCGGGGAGGCCGCCTTCCGCCCCAGTTCCCCGGCCCGCACCGGACGCAGCCGCTGTGCCACGTGCAACGGCGTGACCCACCCGCGCATGATGCGTCCGTCCAGTTCCCCGCCCCGGTATGCCACAGCGCTCCCCGCCACCCCGAATTTCCCCGAAAGTACTTTTGCCGTCTGACATTACTGTAGCGTCACCGGCATGACCGGGGGATCCGAATTTCCAGCAGCTCCAGCCCTGCCAGCACTGCCGGCACCGACCACACTCGACCACGCCGACCTGCAGGGATCGGTCGTCGCACCACCACCGTCCGGGTGGCGGCGCATGGTGCACCGCCTGTCCCGCGGGCGGGTGAATCCGGGCGAGTCCGCGGCACAGGCCGCCGCCCGGGAGATCACCGACCGCATCCGGACGCCCCTGCGCGGCGACTACCGCATCGCCGTGCTGAGTCTGAAAGGCGGCGTGGGGAAGACGACGACCACGGTCGCACTCGGCGGCATGTTCGCCTCGGTACGCGGTGACCGGGTCATCGCCGTCGACGCGAACCCGGACCTCGGGACGCTCGCCCGGCGCGTGGTCGACGATGCCGCCGCCCCCACGGTCCGCGACCTCCTCGCACTTCCGGACGCCACGAGGTACCCGGCGGTCCGCGCCTGCACCGGTCAGGCGCCGAGCCGACTGGAGGTCATCGGTTCCGACCGGGACCCGGCGGTCTCCGAGGCGTTCAGTGAGGCGGACTACCGGCGCACCGTCGACGTCCTCCGGCACCACTACAACATCATCCTCACCGACTGCGGGACGGGCCTGATGCACAGTGCCATGGCCGGGGTGCTGGACCTGGCGCACATGCTGGTGCTCGTCACCTCCCCGGCACTGGACGGCGCCCGGTCGGCGGAGGCGACCCTCGACTGGCTGGACCATCACGGTCACGGTGATCTGGTGGCGAATGCGGTGGTCGTGGTCTCCGGGGCGCATCCGGGGCAGGCGGCCGTGGATCCGGAGGTGCTGACCTCGCATTTCACGGCGCGGACGCGGGCGGTGCGGGGCATCCCGTTCGACCGGCACCTGTCGGAGGGGTCCGTGGTGGATCTGGACCGGCTGGCACCGGCGACCGTCCGGGCCTACCGGGATCTGGCGGCGACCGTCGCGGAGGATTTCGCCGGGTGGCACCGCCACGCCGCTGTGTGATTCCGGCTGCGTGATTCCGGCTGTGTGACCTCACCGGAAGTCCCGGGACCGGCCGCCGAGTGCCCCGGCCCCGGCGTTCTCGGCCGCGAGGTCGGTCAACCGGTCGGCCCGGACCGTCGCCGCCCCGGAGGCGTTCTCCACGATGCCGCGGACGAGCAGCAGCCGGGCGGTCGAGGCCACCCGCCGCTGGGCGCGCCACAGCCCGGGCGAGACCATGACGTTGATCAGTCCGGTCTCGTCCTCCATGCCGAGGAAGGTCACCCCGCCGGCGGTCATGGGGCGTTGCCGGTGGGTCACCACGCCGGCGACGAGGATGCGGCGTCCGTCCGGCACGGCGAGCAGGTCGGACGCCGCGACGACCCGGTGGTTCCCCGGCCGGGCGTCGAGCCACCGCCGCAGCAACCGGACCGGGTGGCCGTCGGTGGTGATGCCGGTGGACATGATGTCGGCGGCGGCGAGATCGAGGTCGCTCATGCCGGGCAGTGTCGGGGTGGTGGCGACGGACGTGCCGGGCAGCATGCCGGGCCGTTCGGTGGCGGCGATGCCGGCCGCCCACACCGCCTGCCGACGGGTCAGGCCGAGACTGTCGCACGCCCCGGCGCGGGCCAGTGCCTCGACCTGGTCGACGGTGAGTCCGGCGTCCCGGGAGAGGTCGGCGACCGTGGTGAACGGGGTCTCCTGTCGGGCAGCGACGATCTGCTCCGCGACGTCGCGGCCGATCCCCCGCACCGCGGCGAGTCCCAGCCGGAGCGCCCCGCCTGTCTCGACGTCCGCCTCGACACCGGACACGGTGACGTCGACCGGCCGGATCTGCACGCCGTGGCGCCGGGCGTCCGAGATCAGCGACTGCGGCGAGTAGAACCCCATCGGCTGGGCGCGCAGCAGGGCGGCGCAGAATTCGGCGGGGTGGTGGTACTTGAACCAGGCGGAGAAGTACACCAGGGAGGCGAAGGACTGGGCGTGGGATTCCGGGAAGCCGTAGGAGGCGAAGGCGAGGACCTTGTCCCACAACCGGTCGGCGACCTCCCCGGTGATGCCGTGCAGGTCGGCGGCCCCGGCGAGGAAACGGCCACGCATCTGCTCGAGTTTCGCCGGGGAGCGTTTGGATCCCATGGCGCGGCGCAGGGCGTCCGCTTCGGCGGGGGTGAAGCCCGCGGCGACGACGGCGATCTGCATGAGCTGTTCCTGGAACAGCGGGACGCCGAGGGTGCGCCCCAGCACCGGTTCGAGGCAGGGGTGGTCGTAGACGGGGTCCTCCTCGCCGTTGCGGCGGCGGATGTAGGGGTGGACCGAGCCGCCCTGGATGGGGCCGGGGCGGATGAGGGCGACCTCGACGACGAGGTCGTAGAAGCGGCGGGGTTTCAGCCGCGGCAGGGTCGCCAGCTGTGCCCGGGACTCGACCTGGAACACGCCGACCGCGTCGCCGGCGGCGAGCATGGCGAAGACCTCCGGTTCGGTGGGCTGCAGCTGCCACAGTTCGATGCGGCGTCCGGTGGTCTGTTCCACCAGGTCCACGCAGTGGTGGAGGGCTTCGAGCATGCCGAGTCCGAGCAGGTCGAATTTGACCAGGCCGACGGCGGCGCAGTCGTCCTTGTCCCACTGCAGTACGGAGCGCTCCGCCATCCGTGCCCATTCGGTGGGGACGACGTCGGCGATGGGCCGGTCGCAGATGACCATGCCGCCGGAGTGGATGCCGAGGTGGCGGGGCTGTCCTTCCAGCCAGGACGCCACGGCGGTCACCGGGGCGGGCGGCTGCGCCACACCGCGGACCCAGGCGTCCACCTGGCCGGGATCGTGGCCGAGGGCGCGGGCGGCGTCCCGCAGGGCCCCTTTGCGCCGGTAGGTGATGACGTTGGCGACCTGGGCGGCGTTGTCGCGGCCGTAGCGGGCGTAGACGTACTGGATGGCCTCCTCGCGGCGTCCGGATTCGATGTCGAGGTCGATGTCGGGCGGCCCGTCGCGTTCGGGTGAGAGGAAGCGCTCGAACAGGAGGTCGGCACCGACGGCGTCCACGTTGGTGATGCCGAGGGCGAAGCAGACCGCGGAGTTCGCCGCGGAGCCGCGGCCCTGGCAGAAGATGTCGTGGCTGTGGCAGAAGTGGACGATGTCGTGGACGATGAGGAAGTAGCCGGGGAAGCCGAGGTCCCCGATGACCTCGAGTTCGTGGTCGATGACCTGCCAGGCGTGCGGGTCCGTGTCCCGGTCGCCGTAGCGGCCGACGGCGCCGCGGCGGGTCAGTTCGGTCAGCCAGCTCATCTCGTCGTGCCCGTCGGGGGTCGGGAAGTGCGGCAGCTGCGGGGCGACGAGGTTGAGGGTGAACGCGCAGTCCTGCGCCACCTGTGCGGTGGTGGCCACGGCCTCCTGCAGCCAGCCGCAGTCGCCGGCCAGGGCGAGCATCTCCGCCCCGGAGTGCAGCCAGGTCCCGCCGAGGGGGTGGGTGACCGGTGCGGCGGCGGTGAGGTCGGCCCGGTCGTGCAGGGCGGCTTTCGCGGCGGCGAGCCGGGCCTGGCCGGGTGCGGCACAGGTCGCGGCGGTGGTGACGATTTCGGTGAGCCCCTCCCGGACGGCGAGGTCGTGCAGGGCGGCGTTGCGGTCGGCGTCCGCCGGGCTCATGGTGAGCTGCAGTTCGACCAGGCAGTTCTCCACCCCGAAGGCTCCGACGAGGTCGGACGCCGCGGCGAGGTGTGCGTGGTCGAGCAGGATGTACCAGTGGCCGGCGGCGGCCGCGGCGAGGTCCGCCGGGGGCGGGTAGTCGACCGAGTCCTTCGTCGGGGTGGCCATGCGGGCGGCGGTGATGACCCGGGAGAGCCGGCGGTAGCCTTCCTGGCCGCGGCACAGCACGGTCAGTGGCGGCCGGTCGGGTCCGTCGAGGGAGAGTTCGGCGCCGAAGACGGTTCCGACACCCTGTTCGGCTCCGGCGGTGGCGAGCCGGGCGGCGCCGTAGAGCCCGTCGCGGTCGAGGACGGCGACGGCGGAGAGTCCGAGGCGGACGGCTTCGGCGATGTAGTCGCCGGGTTCACCGGCGCCGTGGAGGAAGTTGTAGGAGCCGGCGGCGTGCAGTTCAGCGAAGGGGACGGCGGGCGTGCCGGGACCCGTCGGGTCGGCCTCCCGTGTCCACAGGTGGGTCCGGTTCCCCTCCCCCACACCGACGGGGTGCAGTGGGCCGGTGTCCTTCCCGGAGAGGATGCGCTCGAGCCGGGACCAGCTGAGCGCCCGCGCGTTACTGAACATACGTTCGACAATAGCAGCCGGGGCGGACCGCCGTGAAAAGATCCCGACTAGACAGAGCGGTCCATTCCGGGGTACTACTACTACCATCAACCGGAATCACCGACGTTTCATCCGACCAGTTCAGGAGACCCCTATGACTATCCGACGCAGCACCCTCTTCCGACGGGCAGCCGCCGCCACCGCCGCACTGGGGCTGGCCGCCGGCCTCACCGCCTGCGCCTCCGACGGCAACGACGACGACAGCGTGATCACCATCGGCTCCACCGAGGCCGACAAGAGCCAGTGGCGCGCCTTCGAGAAGAAGGCCGACGAGGAGGGGCTCAAGGTCGAGATCAAGAGCTTCACCGACTACAACTCCCCGAACCCGGCCCTCGCCAACGGCGACCTGGACACCAACCAGTTCCAGCACATCCAGTTCCTCGCCGAGTCCAACGTCAACTCCGGTGAGGACCTGCTGCCGTTCGGCGCCACCGAGATCTTCCCGATGGGCGTCTACTCCAAGACCGCCAAGTCGGTCGAGGACATCGAGAAGGCCGGCGAGGTCGTCGTCCCCAATGACTCGACCAACGGCGGCCGCGCCATCCTCGTCCTCGTCCAGAACGGTCTGGTGACCCTGAAGAAGGACGGCATCCTCGCCCCGACCCCCAACGACATCGACACGTCGAAGTCCAAGGTCAAGGTCACCGCGGTGGACGCCTCCCAGACCGCTGTCGCCTACAACGACGGCAAGGTCGCCTCCATCAACAACAACTTCCTCCAGTCCGCCGGTGTCGACGCCAATGACGCCGTCATCAAGGACGACCCGGACGCCCCGGAGGCCCAGCCCTACATCAACGTCTTCGTCACCACCGCCGACCAGGTCGACAACGCCGACTACAGGAAGCTCGTCGAGATCTGGCACTCCCCCGAGGTCCAGAAGGCCGTCGCCGACGACACCGCCGGCACCGCCATCGAGGTGAAGAAGTCCCCCGAGGAGCTCAAGAAGATCCTCGAGGACACCGAGCAGAAGTTCCGCGACCAGGACAAGAAGTAGGAGCTGATGAGCAGCACCGCCACCCGCACCGGGACCGCCGTCGAGTTCCGGCACGTCACCAAGACCTTCCGGCAGGGCAAGAAGGAGATCACCGCCCTCGACGACGTCTCCATCGACATCCCCGGTGGTTCGATCGTCGGCATCATCGGTTTCTCGGGCGCCGGCAAGTCCACCCTGGTCCGTCAGATCAACGGGCTGGATGTCCCGGACAGCGGCGAGATCCTCCTCGACGGGGAGAACATCGTCGGTTACCCCGAGCGCCGGCTGCGCGGCATCCGCCGCAACATCGGCATGATCTTCCAGCAGTTCAACCTGCTGAGTTCCCGCACCGTCGCCGGCAACATCGCCTATCCGCTGAAACTGCAGGGGCTGGGCAAGGCCGAGCGGCAGACGAGGGTGGCCGAGCTCCTCGAGTTCGTCGGCCTGGCGGACAAGGGCCGTTCCTACCCCGAGCAGCTCTCCGGCGGTCAGAAGCAGCGGGTGGGCATCGCCCGCGCCCTGGCCACCAACCCCTCCCTGCTGCTGGCGGACGAGGCGACTTCCGCGCTGGACCCCACCACCACCCACGAGGTGCTGGAACTGCTCCGCAAGGTCAACGAGGAGTTCGGCATCACCATCGTCGTCATCACCCACGAGATGGAGGTCGTGCGCACCATCGCCGACGCCGTCGTGGTGATGAAGCAGGGCCGGGTCGTCGAGCAGGGCAGCGTCTACGAGGTCTTCTCCGACCCGAAGACGGACACGGCGGCGAACTTCGTCTCCACCTCACTGCGCAACACCCCGGACCTCCTCGAGGCCGATGAGCTGCGCACCGGGACCGGACGCCTGTTCACCGTCACCATGCAGGAGGGCGCCGGCTTCTTCCACGCCGTCTCCGAGGCCGAGCGGGCCGGGGTGAGTGTCAACATCGTCCACGGTGGTGTCACCACCCTGCAGCACCACTCCTTCGGACGCCTCACCGTCCGGCTCACCGCGCAGGACGCCGCGGGGGAGGCCGCGGTCCAGCACTTCCACGATTCCCTGACCACGACGACCGAGATCGAGGAGATCCGATGAGCCTCACCGACAGCACCGTCACCCTCCTCGCCAAGGACACCGACTGGGAGTACCTCCGGCCGATGTTCCAGGACTCGGTCTGGCAGACCCTCTACATGGCGATCTGGGGTCTCGTCGGCGGCGGGATCATCGGCCTGGTCATCGGGCTGCTGCTCTACACCACCCGGACCGGCGGGGTACTGGCGAACCGGCCGGTGTTCTGGGTCCTCAACGTGCTGGTCAACATCGTCCGGCCGATCCCGTTCATCATCCTGCTGACCGCCCTGGGCCCGTTGACGAAGATCGTCGTCGGGTCGATCCTCGGCATCAACGCCGCCACCTTCGCCATCATCGTCGCCGCGGCGTTCGGCGCCGCCCGCATCGTCGAGCAGAACCTCGTCTCCATCGACCCCGGTGTCATCGAGGCCGCCCGGGCGATGGGCGCCTCCCCGCTGCGGATCATCTTCACGGTGATCATCCCCGAGGCGCTCGGCCCGCTGATCCTCGGCGCGACGTTCATGTTCATCGCCATCATCGACATGTCCGCGATGGCCGGCTACATCGGCGCCGGCGGTCTGGGTGACTTCGCCATCCAGTACGGCTACCGTGCCTTCGACAACAACGTCACCTACGTGACACTGGTCGCGATCATCATCATCGTGCAGATCGCCCAGCTGTTCGGTAACTGGTTGGCCCGTAAGGTGATGCGCCGGTAACCTCGGTCGCTATGACGTCCCGCCCCGGTCTCCCCCGAACTCCGGGGACCGGTGTCCCTGCCGTCTCTGCCGTCTCTGCCGTCTCTGCCGCTCTTGCCGCCGTGCTGGTGGCGGGGACCGCGGTCCTCAGCGCCTGTTCGGACGACGGGGATTCCCCGGTGCCGAGCACGACGCATCCGGCCTCCGCCGCGACCGTCTCCGCCCCCGGCGCCGAACTCGGTACCCCGGAGACCGAGGACGGGCCGTTGTCCGGCAGCCAGCCCGTCAACGTCCTGCCCGGGGACGGCACGGCTCTCGTCGCCGCCCAGATCCGGGTCGGCGCACACTCGACCTACGACCGGGTCGTCGTCGAATTCGACGGCACCGGCTCCCCGGGCTGGGATGTCGGCCTGACCGACCACCCCCCCGCAGACGGTTCCGGGCTGCCCGTGGACTTCTCCGGCCGCCAGGCCATGACCATCGACCTGCGCGGGATCGACATGAACGCCACGGCGGACCGGGCCGCGGCCGGGAAGGACGCCACACCCCCGGTGAAGCTCGCGAAGGACACCGGCGCGATCCGGTCGGTCAAGGCCGCCGGGGCGTTCGAGGGTCAGCAGCGGGTCGTCGTCGGACTGGCGGACCGCAACCCGGAGTTCCGGGTGAACCTGCTCTCCTCCCCCACGCGCCTGGTCATCGACGTCATGCGGCGGTAGCCGGGGTCACCTCGGCGACATCGACGGCCGTCCAGGACCGGCCCTCCTTCGGGGCGTCCCCGCACGAGGAGACGACCGGCCAGCAGGTCCGGGATTCCAGGGTCACCAGCCAGGACCGCGCGCCGGTGCCGCTGCCCCGGTCCACCCGCACCACGGGGTTCTCCCGTGTCTTCTCCCCTGTCTTCTCCCGGCTGCCCAGTCCCTGCGCCGCCGCGGCCTCCCGCAGTGCCTGCTGGAACTCCGCCACCGGCCGGAAGTGGTCGCTGTGCTTGAGCTGCTTGAGCTCCCGGCCGCGACCGACGGTCTTCATCTCGAGGCGTTCGGCGAGCAGTTCGCCGGCCCGGCGCCGCAGCTCCGGGTCGACGGCCGCGGTCACGGCGGCATAGGCGGCGGCATCATCTGCACCGGCAGCAGGCCGCGCCGCCTTCTCCGGCCGGCCCACCGTCAGCTCCCCCGGTGCCACGGGTTCCCCGGCGGCGGCGAGACGGTCGGCGACCGCGAGTTCGGCGACCTGTCCCACGCTGTCGAACACGCCCCGACCGCGGTTCCCGGCCAGCGGCAGCCGCCCGGCGAGCACCTCGGTGAGCAGGCGGTCCGCCCCGCACACGTCGAGGCGTCCGAACGAGTAGTTCTGCGGCAGCAGGATCATCGACGGGGCGAACCGGTGGCCCTTGGTGTGGGAGGATTCCCACACCAGGTCGGGGTACTTCTCCGCCAGCGCCCCGGCGAGCGGACGCCCCTTCACCGCACAGCACCGGTCCCGCTTCCCGTGGGTGCAGACGAGCAGCAGCGGGTGGTCGACGCGGACGGCCCCCGGCACCGCGTCCGGCGTGGACAGGTCGACGTCCGGCAGGGCGTCCGGACCGTCGATGCTGAGCCGGCTGAGTGTCCCGCCGACGGCGTCCGCGATGAAGAGTGTCGCGGGTCCGGTCACCTGCTGGCCCGCCCGGCCGGGGCGGCGGATGAACTGCAGTTGTGCGCCGTTGGCCTTGAGGTACCTGCTGATGCGCCGGGCGAGATCACGGCCGAGCGCCTCCCCGTCGAGGATGTCCCGCCCCCAGCCGTGGGGGTACTCCAGGGCGAGGGTCAGCCGGCCGGACTTCGCGGTGCCGGGCAGCGGCTCGTCCGTGAGGTCCGAGCACAGTCCTGACCGGGGGTTTCGGGTGGTGGGCATGGTGCCAGTCTAGCCGCCGGAAACAGTGTTCCGGGCGAGCTAATATACTTCCGGTAACTTACCGGTGGTAGGTTACCCCCTGTGACCGCGAACCAGACACCCCGACAGCGACTTCCCCGGGCCGAACGCCGCAGCCAGCTGCTCGCCACCGCCCGCGACCTGATCGACGAAGTCGGCACGGACGGTTTCACCCTCGACCGGCTCGCCGCCCGTGCCGGTGTGACCAAACCTGTCATCTACGACCATTTCGGCAACCGTGCCGGGGTGCTCACCGAGATTTTCCGGGAGTGCAAGGACGCCCAACGCGAGGCGCTCACCGCCGCGCTCGACAGCACTCCACCGGAGCTTCCCGTGGTCGCGGCCGTCATCGCCGGGGCATACATCAACTGCTGCCTCACCGAGGGGACCGAGCTGCGCGACGTCTCCGCCGCGCTGACCGGTTCCGCGGTACTCCGTCGGGTCCGGAAGGACGCCGAGGATGTCTACCTCGCCCAGTGCCGTCGGGCGCTCGAGCCGCTCTGCGGTCAGGTCGCCGACCGGGACATGGCCGCTTTCACCGGGGCCGGCGACGCCCTGGCCCGCTGCGTCCTCGACGGCGGCACCACCGCCGCGGACGCCTGCCGGTCACTCACCCGCATTCTCATGGCCGTCACCGACGACCGTGACTGACACAGCGAAGGACCACACATCATGAAGATCTTCATCATCGGCATCACCGGTCGCGTCGGTTCGCTGCTCGCCCGCTCCCTGCAGGACCGCGGCGACACGGTCTCCGGCCTCGTCCGTCGCCCGGACCAGCAGTCCGCCCTGCAGGACGCGGGCATCGTCGCCGCAGTGGGTGATCTGACCGCACTGACTCCGGAGGGACTCGCCGAACTGACCGGCGATGTCGACGCCCTCGTCTTCACCGCGGGCGCCGGCGGCGGAACGGCCGAGCAGACCACCGCGATCGACTTCGGCGGTGTCGTCACCGCGATCGCCGCCGCCGATCTCCGCGGTATCCGCCGGTTCGGCCTGGTCTCCGCCTTCCCGGAGGCCTGGCGCGAACGCCATCTCGGTGCCGGTTTCGAGCACTACATGGACATGAAGAAGCATGCCGATCAGGCACTCACCCACAGTGACCTCGACTGGATCATCCTCCGGCCCGCCGTACTGCTCGACGAGGCGGGGACCGGACGGATCGCCCTCGGCCCGGCGGAGTTGCACGGGGATGTCCCGCGCCAGGATGTCGCGGACACGATGGCCGAGCTGCTCCATGAACCGCAGATCACCCGTCAGATCCTCGAACTCAATCACGGCGGTACCCCGGTGGCGGAGGCTGTGCAGGCTGCGGTCCGCCGCTGAGACCGGCTCAGTACGTCCCGTCGATCCGCCACACACCACCCCGGCAGATCAGCAGGTGGGCGGCGGGGCCGTCGGTGGCGACCTGCAACCGGGCGTAGCGGTGCCCCGTCGCCGACCACCACTGTTCGTCGACCGGCCACGGTCCGGCCCAGCCGGTGACCGCGTACTCCCGGCCGTCGTGGACCAGTGTCACCGGCGCGGTGGTCACCAGACCCCGACCGGTGACGGCCACCGGTGCCCCGTCGGCGCCGAGCAGCCGGACCTCGGCGGCGTCGAGCAGTCCGGGCAGCGGGGCGGGCAGTCCCCCCTCCCAGTCGCGGGTGGACAGGGCCTGCACCTCGTCCGGGTCCTCCTCACCGTAGGGCACACCGAGCACCTGCCCGGTGACCGTCCGTCCGCCCCGGCGGACCGGACGCAGCACCGCGCGGGTCCCGATGAGGGCCTGCACCCGCGCCGCCGCCGCCCGGGCGGCGCGGATCCCCTCGTCCGGGCCACCCCAGAGGGCCTCGACGACCTCACCGGCGGGCACGGTCTCGACCGGGACGAGGTCGATGGCGCAGATCCCGGCCCCGTCGCCGGTCACGTCACCTGAGTCGCCGGCATCACCGGTCCGGGACCGCAGCCGGGTCAGCCAGCCGTCGAGCTGCCACCGCACCCGCTGGGCCGTGTCCTGCTCGGTCAACGGTTCCCGGCACCGCCAGAGCCGTTCCACGGTCAGCGGCCCGTCATAGTCCGGCGGCGGGGCGAGCGTGGCCTTCACCGACAGGCGCAGGCAGGACCGGCCGGCCCGGGCGAGCCGGGCATGCAGTTCGGCGGCCGCCCGGCGGGCGAGGAAGGCGGCGGTGCCCGTGTCCGCCACCGGTTCCCCGGGTTCCACCCGGGCGGCCGGGGCCTCGCCGGGGCGGGCCGGGGCCACGGTCCGGTCCGGTTCGCCGCACGCGGTGCGGTGCCAGGCGGCCGCCTCCCGTCCGAACCGGCCGACGACGTCGCGGCGTGCCAGGGCGGCGAACTCCGCCAGGGTCCGGATGCCGAGGTCCGCCAGGACCCCGACCATCGCCGTCGGGACGCCGAGCGCAGGCTCGGAGAGCAGGATCTCCAGCGGCTGTCCGGCGAGCCACCGCGCCGATCCGCCCACCGGCACGACCTGGCCGCGGCGCGCCGCCCAGACGGCGGTGACGAGGTCGTCCGCCGCCCCGGCGAGGCAGTCCGCGCCGGCCCGGGCGGCGGCGTCCACCAGCAGCTCCGCGGCCCGCGCCTCCGAACCGTGGTAACGGGCCAGCGACCCGGCGGGGAAGGCCAGCAGTCCGGGGCGCAGGGTGTCGATCCCCGCCGCGACCGGTTCCAGGGCGGTGAGCACCTCCTCATGGGCGGCGGCTTCCGCGGTCCCGTCGACGTCCCCGACCTGGAGCGTGGGGCAGGCGGCCAGTGCCCGACGCCGCGTCATCCCCGCCCGGACCCCCGCCCGCCGGGCGGCGGCGTTCGCGGCGTGGACACGGTGGTCGGCGACCACCACGGCGGGGGCCAGCAGATCCCAGCCGTGGACCGCGGCGACGGCGTACACCGGCCAGTCGGGGAACCAGAGCACGATGGTCCGGCCGGCCGGTGTCACAGCGCACGCTCCTGCAGAGCCGGGCGGGCCTCCGGTGCAGCCCCGGCGGCCGCGGTGTCCCCGGCACCGAGAACGGTCCGGAAGGTCGTGGGCGGCTGACCCTGGCCCCAGGCCCGGCCCGAGAGTTCCACTCCCCGGATCCGTCCGGAACCGTGGCCCAGTCCGGTGACGCCGTCGACCCGCCAGTCGAGGTGCAGCCGTGACCCCGGCCAGACCCGGGGGCCGCCGCAGACCGCGAGGGCGCACCGGCTGCGCCGCAGCCGGGCGTCCACCGGCCGTGCCGCGGTCGGGGCGACCGGCTTCGCCGGACGGTAGAGCACGAGGTCCAGCCCCTCCACCAGGGTGCCCAGCACCGCGACGGCATGGGGCGCCGGATCCGGGACGATGACCAGCCGGTCGAGGTCCCCGCCGGCGGCCGCGACCGCGCCGAGTGCCAGGGCGGGGTACCCGACCACCGCCGCACAGCCCCCGGCGGCGGTGACCCCGGCCAGCAGATCCACCAGGGCGGCCGGGCAGTCCGTCGCGGCGGTCACCGCGGACCGGGGCAGCCCGCCCCGCCGGAGGTGCCGGCCGAGCCACGCGGGCACCGGGACGCCGTCCACCGGCCGGGCCGGCGACGGTGCTGCCGGGGCCGCCGGGTCCGCCGGCTCCCCGGTAATACGGGTGATCCTGCCGCGCAGTTCTTCGACCACGTCAGCGACATCTGCGGCCACCGGACACACCTCCTCTCAGCAGTGCATGTCACCTGTTCAGCTACCGGTCACAGGTGTACACCCGACCCCGGACACCGGAACTCCGGCCGGTCGCGTCATATCAAACATGCGTTCGATGTACGTCGAGACTAGACCCGCCCCGGAACACCGTCAAACGTCCTGCACCGCCGCCCCCGGACCGGAACACCGGCAGCACACCGGGTGCCCGGTACACTGGCTCTCCATGGCCCGCAGCGAGAAGACCGACCCGACCCCCGTCACTCCCCGCACCGTCCATCACACGGCCGCCGTCCTCATCGGAGCCGCCGCGGGCGTCACCGCCACCCCGGTGCCGGTGGTCTACCAGATCATCGCGGTCGTCCTGTTCCTCGCCGCCGGGACAGGGGTCCTCGCCGGCCACCCCTACCGGCGGGCGGTCACCGCCGCTGTCGAGGCCTCCGACGACCCCACCGGAATCCGCGTCCGACAGGCCCTCCCTCTGATCCCCCTGGCGCTCGCACTCCTCGCTCTCCTGCGCATCCACCCGGCGAACTGGGTCATCGCCGTCATCGTCTGGGGCGTCGCCGCCGCCTTCACCTGGCAGATGATCCCCCACATCGACGGCACCAAGGAACTCGGGGACATCGCGGCCACCCGGGCCCGCCGCGGCCGCTGACCCCGCAGACGGCAGGCCCCCGCCCGGACACCGTCCGGACGGGGGCCTGTCACTGCCCGGGGAGCGGTGGACTCACTCCCACTCGATGGTTCCCGGCGGCTTGCTGGTCACGTCGAGCACCACACGGTTGACCTCCGCGACCTCGTTGGTGATCCGGGTGGAGATCGTCTCCAGCGCCTCATAGGGCACCCGGGTCCAGTCGGCGGTCATCGCGTCCTCACTGGTGACCGGACGCAGCACGATCGGATGACCGTAGGTGCGGTGGTCGCCCTGGACACCGACCGAGTGCACGTCGGCGAGCAGCACGACCGGGCACTGCCAGATCGTGTCGTCCAGGCCGGCGGCGGTGAGCTCCTCACGGGCGATGGCGTCCGCGCTGCGCAGGATCTCCAGCCGCTCCGCGGTGACCTCACCGATGATGCGGATGCCCAGACCGGGCCCCGGGAAGGGCTGCCGGTTGACGATGATCTCGGGCAGACCGAGCTCCCGGCCCACGGCACGGACCTCGTCCTTGAACAGCAGACGCAGCGGCTCGACGAGAGTGAACTCCACATCGTCCGGCAGGCCGCCGACATTGTGGTGGCTCTTGATGTTCGCGGTACCGGAACCGCCGCCGGACTCCACCACGTCCGGGTACAGGGTGCCCTGGACGAGGAAGTCGACGCTGGCACCCTCCGGGGCGTCCGCCAGCACACCGGCGACGGCACGCTCGAAGGAGCGGATGAACTCTGCACCGATGGCCTTGCGCTTGGCCTCCGGATCGGTCACCCCGGCGAGCTTGGACAGGAAGGCCTCCCGCTCGTCGACGGTCACCAGCTTCGCACCGGTGGCGGCGACGAAGTCATGCTCGACCTGCTCGCGCTCACCCTGCCGCAGCAGGCCGTGATCGACGAAGACACAGGTCAGCCGGTCGCCGATGGCACGCTGCACGATGGCGGCCGCGACGGCGGAATCCACGCCGCCGGACAGGCCGCAGATCGCACGTCCCTCGGGGCCGACCTGCTCACGGACGGCGTCGATGAGCTGCTCGGCGATGTTTCCGGCGGTCCAGGTCGGTTCCAGACCGGCGATGTCGTACAGGAAGCGGGTCAGCACCTCCTGACCGTGCGGGGAGTGCAGCACCTCGGGGTGGTACTGCACGCCGGCCATGTGCTTCTCCGGGCACTCGAAGGCGGCCACCGGGGCACCGGCGGAGTGCGCGGTGACGGTGAAGCCGGCCGGGGCCTCGGAGACGGCGTCCCCGTGGCTCATCCAGACCTTGTGGGTCGACTCGAAGCCGGAGTGCAGTGCACCGCCGTCCACGGTGACGTCGGTCCGGCCGTACTCACGGTCACCGGTCTGCGAGACGGTGCCGCCGAGGGCGTCCGTCATGGCCTGGAAGCCGTAGCAGATACCGAAGACGGGCACGCCGAGGTCCAGCAGACCCGGCTGCAGGGCCGGGGCGCCGTCGGCGTAGACGGAGGAGGGACCACCGGAGAGGATCAGCGCCGCCGGATTCTTCGCGGCGACCTCCTCGGCGGACATCGTGTGCGGGACAACCTCGGAGTAGATCCGGGCCTCGCGGACGCGTCGGGCGATGAGCTGCGCGTACTGGGCCCCGAAATCCACCACGAGGACCGGGCGCGGATTACCCGGGCTGCTGGGATTCTGTGGGTGCGTCACGCCCACAACCCTACCCGACGTGCACCCGCGGACAGCGTCCCGCCTCCGGTTCGACCCGGCGGAGGATCTCGCGGGTCACCGCCGCATTCTCCCCCCTCCCCACGGCCAGGAACCGCAGCATCTCACGGACCGGCGATGCCGCCTCCCAGGAGAAGTAGATGTCCGGCACCACCCCGGTGAAGTCCCGGATGTCGAGGGCGAGCGCGGCGACGGCGTTGGGCACCGCCGTCGCCGCGACCTGCAGCACCGGGACGCCGTCGACGGACCGACCGGTGACCTCCAGCGGGCTGGCGAAGTCACTGGGGTCACGGACGACGATCTCCAGGAAGACCAGCGGACGGTCGTCGACGAGCCGGTTGGTCTGCCGGATCCGGCGGTCGACCCGGCCGTACTCTCCGTCGGTGCCGCCGGCGTACGGGGCGAGCCGCAGCTCCCCGGTCCCGGCGACGGCGGCGTGCAGGATGTTCTCCGCCGCCCGGTCATAGCGAATCCCGGTGTCCCGCAGTTCCAGCGAGCGGCGCGTCCGCGACACCACGGAGACCAGCAGGATCCCGACGATGAACCACGCGGCGACCTTCACACCCTCCGGGCGCTCCACCACGTTGGCCACCGTCGTGTACCCGAGCACGGCGGTCACCACGAGGAACAGGATGCGACGGCGGCGCTGCCCGGCCCGGGCCGCCGACACGGTCACCGCCACCGCACCGGAGGTCAGCAGGACGAGGACGCCCGTGGCATAGGCACCGGACTGGGCGTCCACGTCCGCCCGGAAGACGAGCACCAGCACGACGGCGAGCACGGTGAGCACCGCCACCATCGGCCGGGACCGGCGCGCCCACTCCGGGGCCATCCCGTAGACCGGCAGGTATTTCGGGATCAGGGCGAGCAGCCCCGCCATCGCCGAAGCGCCGGCGAACCACAGGACGGCGATGGTCGCCGTGTCGTAGACGTTGCCGAACAGGTCACCGAACTCCTCGTGGGCGAGCCAGGCCAGCGCGCGACCGTTCGCCGGACCGCCCTCCGCCAGAGCGTCGCCGGGCACGAGCATCGTCACACACAGCGAGGACGCCACGAGGAAGCCGCTCATCACCACCGCACTGGTGAGGATGAGGCGACGGCCGTGGCGGATCCGGGTCCCGCGGTCGCCACGGATCAACGGCATCACCGACACCCCGGTCTCGAAGCCGGACATGCCGAGGGCGAGTTTCGGGAAGACGATGACCGCGACGGCGACCATCGCCCACGGCGAGGAATGCGCCGCCGACAGGGAGGCCGTCCAGTCGGCGACGTGGCCGCCCTCGGTGACGATCCGCCACAGGCCGCGCACGACGACGACCGTGGTCAGTCCGAGATAGGCGGTGACCAGGACGACGGAGACCCGGACGGCCTCGGCGAAGCCGCGGAAGAAGACCACCGCCAGCAGCGCCAGCAGCGCCAGGGTCACCGGGATGATCCACGGGTCCGAGGAACTGCTCAGCAGGTGGGCGGCGGCGTCCGAGGCGGACAGGGAGATGGTGATGAGGAAATCGCAGGCGGCGAAGCCGAGGAGGACGAGGATGAGCAGCTTGCCCTTCCAGCCCGTCACCATCCGGGCGAGCATGCCCACCGACCCGAGCCCGTCCGGCGATTCCCGGGCGATCCGGCGGTACACCGGCACCGCCCCACAGAGGGTGACGAGGACGAGGATGACGGTGGCCACCGGCGCCAGGGCGCCGGCCGCGGCGACGGCGATGCCCGGCTGGTAGCCGAGGGTGGAGAAGTAGTCGACCCCGGACAGGCAGAGGACCTGCCACCAGGGGTGACGGTCGTCCTTCGCCGGGGTGCGGAGCGGTCGGGGGTTCTGTGCCGTGAAGGCGTCCAGGCGCATCGGTGACGCGCCCTGTGCATGCTGCATGAGCGGAGAAACTACGCCGCCCACCACGTCTCCACAAGAGGGGGACGGCAGGTCAGCGCACGACCAGCGGAGCCTTCTGGAAACTCTTCAGGTCCGTGTAGCCGCACTTGGCCATCGACCGCTTCAGCCCGCCGACGAGGTTCTCCTCGCCGTAGGGGTTGTCGGTGGGCCCGAACAGCAGTTTCTCCAGCGGGACGGCGTCCCGGGTCAGGGTGCCGTAGGCGCCGGCGACGGCGTCCACCTCACCCCGGGGCAGCTTGGGGTGGGCGGCGACCGCGGGCCAGAAGTAGCCCCGGCCGCCCGAGTTCTCCGCGACGGCGAGCGGGGCGCCGAGGGAGACGGCGTCCGCACCGCAGGCGATGGCCTTGGCGACGTCGCCGGACGACGACAGTTCGGAGTCGGCGATGACGTGGACGTAGCGGCCGCCGGTCTCGTCGAGATAGTCGAGCCGTGCCGCGGCGGCGTCCGCGACGGCGGTGGCCATCGGGACGTCGATGCCCAGTGTCGTCGTGTTCGTCGTCGTGCCCGCACCGACGATCACCCCGGCGACGCCGGTCCGCATCAGGTGCATGGCGGTCGTGTAGTCCACCACACCGCCGGCGATGACCGGGGCGTCCAGTGAACCGACGAACTCCCGCAGGTCCAGCGGCTCACCGTCGGAGTAGACGTGCTGGGCGGAGATCAGGGTGCCCTGGATGACCAGCAGGTCGAGACCGCCCTTGATGAGCTCCGGGGCGAGGGCCCGGGCGTTCTGCGGGGAGACGCGGACACCGAAGGTGACACCGGAGTCCCGGACCTCGGCGATGCGTTCGGCGAGCAGCCCGTGGTCGACCGGGGCCGCGTGCAGCTCCTGGAGCACCCGCTGGGCCGCGAAGCCGGGGGCCGGCACGCCCAGCGGGTCATCCCCGCCCGCGGCGGCCCGGACCTTCGCCAGGGCACCCTCGAGGTCCGCCTGCCGGCCCCACAGACCCTCGGCGTTGATGACCGGCAGACCGCCGAGCTTCCCGAACTCCACGGCGAGTTCCGGGGTGACCACGGCGTCCGACGGGTGGGTCATCACCGGGATGGCGAAGCGGTAGGCGTCGATCTTCCAGGTGGTGTCCACGTCGTGGGACGAACGGGTCCGGCGGGAGGGCACGATGTCGACCTGGTCGAGTCCGAAGACCCGCCGGGCCGTCCGGCCCATGCCGATACTGACCTGATCCTGCATGGTGTGTGTTCCTTCGTCCGGCGGTTAGCGCTGGTAGTAGTTCGGGGCCTCGACGGTCATCTGGATGTCGTGCGGGTGGGATTCCCGCAGGCCGGCACCGGTGATCCGCACGAAGTGCGCGTCGTTGAGGTCGCTGACGGTGTGGGAGCCGGTGTAGCCCATGGCCGCCCGCAGGCCACCGACCATCTGGTAGACGATCGAGTCGACGTTGCCGCGGAACGGGATACGGCCCTCGATGCCCTCCGGCACCAGCTTCTCCTCGTTGGTGACGTCGGCCTGGAAGTACCGGTCCTTGGAGTAGGACCGCTTCTCGCCGTGCAGGCCGCGGCCCTTCATCGCGCCCAGCGAACCCATGCCGCGGTACATCTTGTACTGCTTGCCGTTGACGACGGTGATCTCGCCCGGCGCCTCGGCGGTGCCGGCGAGCAGGGAGCCGAGCATGACCGAGGACGCCCCGGCGGCCAGCGCCTTGGCGATGTCCCCCGAGTACTGCATACCGCCGTCGGCGATGATCGGGACGCCGGCCTTGCGCGCGGCGGTCGCGGCCTCGAGGATGGCGGTGATCTGCGGGGCACCGACGCCGGCGACGACGCGGGTGGTGCAGATCGAGCCCGGGCCGATGCCGACCTTGATGGCGTCCGCGCCGGCGTCGATCATGGCCTGGGCGGCGCCGCGGGTGGCGAGGTTGCCGCCGATGACGTCGATCCTGTCCCCGAACTCCTTCTTGACCCGGGCGACCATCTCGAGCACGCCGGTGTTGTGGGCGTGGGCGGTGTCGACGACGAGGGCGTCCACCCCGGCGTCGACGAGGGCGCCGGCCCGGCGCCAGGAATCCTCGCCGGTACCGATGGAGGCACCGCACAGCAGGCGGCCGGAGCCGTCCTTCGCCGCGTTCGGGTACTCCTCGCGCTTGGCGAAGTCCTTGACGGTGATGAGCCCGGTGAGCTTGCCGTCACCGTTGACGATCGGCAGCTTCTCGACCTTGTGCTCACGCAGCAGCCGCAGGGCGGCGTCCGCGGAGACCCCCTCCTGGGCGACGACGAGGTTCTCCTTCGTCATCACGTCGGCGACCTTCGCCGAGAAGTCCTCCTCGAAACGCATGTCGCGGTTGGTGCAGATGCCGACGAGCTTCCCCGCCCCGTCGACGACCGGGAGGCCGGAGATCCGGTAGTGGGCGCACATCGCGTCCACCTCGCCGATGGTCATCTCCGGGGTGCAGGTCACCGGATCGGTGACCATGCCCGCCTCGCTGCGCTTGACGACCTCGACGTGACCGGCCTGGTCCTCGATCGACAGGTTGCGGTGCAGGATTCCCATCCCGCCCTGGCGGGCCATCGCGATGGCCATCCTGGACTCGGTGACCGTGTCCATCGCCGCGGAGATGATCGGCACATTGAGGGTGATGTTTCGGGTCAGTCGGGTGGAGGTCTGGACCTCCGAGGGGATCACGTCGGACGCCGCCGGGATGAGCAGGACGTCGTCGAATGTCAGTCCGACGAGCTCCACCTTCCTCGGGTCGTCTCCACCGGTTGTCACGTACTGCGCGTCGCTCATGCGGCCAGCGTACCTCCCCCGCAGGAAAACCCCGGAAAAGGCCCTCCTTCCGACTGGGGTACGGTGGGAGGCGTGAACTTCGACGATTCCCTGATGCCCCCGGATCCCTTCGCCGGTGACCCGAACGACCCGGCGTCATTCCTCGAGCCCGATGACCTCTATGACGGGGTCGACGGGCCGCTCAGCGCGGAGGAACGGGACGCCGTCAAGGAGGACCTGGAGAACGTGCGCTGCTTCCGCCGGCTGCTCGAGCCCCGGGGGGTCCGGGGCATCTCCATGATGTGTGAGGAGTGCGGGGAGGAGCACTTCTACGACTGGCCGATCATCATCGCCAACCTCACCACCATGCTCAACGAGGAGGCGGCACCGGTCCACGAGCCGAGCGCCGCCCCCGATCCCGACCGCTACGTGTCCTGGGAGTACTGCGCGGGCTACGCGGACGCCGTCGACTGGATGAACAGCGGCCCGCGCGCCTTCCACCGCCGCTGGCTCTGACCGGCGTCCGGCCGGCGCGTTCCCGCTGAGACCGATTCTCGGTCCGGGCCTCAGCCCGCGTCCGGTCGGATCCTGCGGATGTCGGTTTTCAGAACCGAGGGGTCACCCGTGCCCCGGGGAGGTCGGTGGAACGAACCCAGGTGCTGCTCCGGGGCGGATCTTTCGACCTGCCGGTTCGTCATGTCGACACGGGGGCCGGGCCGTCGACCTGTCGGTTCGTTCCGCGGACATCCGGGGCACCGCAGGGGTTCTTCCACGTCATCCCGGTGGTCGGGTGTCCACGACCTCCCCGGGGGAAGTACAGCTAACTGCCGGAACCCCCGCGGTCGGCCTCCTTCGGCTCCCGGAGGGTCACCGCCCCGCCCGGATCCTTCCCGGCGCCGGTGCCGGTCTCCCCGGTCGGCTCCTCCGGCGTGGAGGACTCCGACGACGACGAGGGGCTGCCGCTCTGGGCCGGTCCCATGAGTGCCGTCATGCCCGGTCCGCCGGTCTGTCCGTCGGAGGCACCGTCGGTCGTCCCGTCCTCACCGCCGGCGATGACCATCCCGCCGTCGGAGCCGTCCGCCGGCGCCGGGGTCGCCGGAGTGGCCCGACCGGGGTCGGTGGGGGTCTTCCCCGTCGTCGGCCGACCGGGGTCACCGGGGCGGGCGGGCGCCTCGGGCCGGTCCGACGTCCCCGGTTCCCGCGCGGGCCCCGACGGGGCACGGCTGGTGTCCACCGGGCCGGTCGTGGTGCTCCCGGAGGTCGACGACCCCTCGTCGCCGGCCATCTGCTCGTCGGTCACCCCACTGCCGCCGCCGATACCGGGGATACCGCCGTTGACGGCGGCGACACTGAATCCGCCGACGGCGAGTGCCGCAGCGACCCCGCCCGCGATGACCATGCCGGTGACCGACAGTCCACCGGTCGCGGCGGCGCGTCCGGTGTGGCGCAGCAGGCGACGACGGCTACGGCGCCGGCGTCCGGCCGCCAGCGGGACGACGGTCGCGTCCCCGGCGTCCCCGGCACTCCCGGTCACGTCGGGTGCCGCGGGCATGTCACGGTCGAGTTCGTCGCGGGCCTCCGCCAGCAGCGCCCACAGCGGATCGTCGGCGGCGGCGCGCGGCGGAGTGCCGCCGGCGCCGAACTCGTCGATCAGCCGGTCGGTCTCCCTGATCCTGTCGTCGTCCATCACTGCGTCCTCGTGTTCTGACGGTGTTCTCCCCGTGCCTCGAGGATCTCCCGCATCTTCGCCAGACCCCGGAACTGTGCCACACGCACAGCTCCGGCCGTCGAGCCGACGATGGCGGCCGTCTCCTCGGCGGAATAGCCACCGAATACCCTGAGTGTCACGATTCTCCGTGCTTTCTCACTGAGGTGATCGAGCAGTTCAGCGACTTCGTTACTCGCACTGTCCTCCAGTGTCAGCGTCTCCGGCGTGTCGCCCGAGGGCGTGTTGTCGGGCACCTCGTCCGTGGGCACCGACAGGTCCCTGGACTGCGACCGGCGGGCGTCCACGATCTTGTTCGCGGCGATCCGGTACACGAAGGCCATGAAGGGTTTTCCCCGGTCCTCGTAGTTCGGGACGGCGCGCGCCACCGCCAGCGAGATCTCCTGGGCGAGGTCCTCCGGGGTGGGGTAGCGCGTCGCGGGGACCCGCAGCCGGCAGTAGCGGACCACCTGGGGGTGGATGAGGTCGATGACATCCTGGAGGGCGCGGGCGTCCCCTGTCACGGCGGCGGGTACGAGTCGCGCCAGCCTCTCGTCGGTGTCCTCGGTGTCGTCACTCATCGTCTGCTGTCGTCTGCCGCCTCACGTCGTCGACCCCGGTCGGGGGTCAGGAATCACAAGGAAATTACCACAGTTCCCCACCGGGCCCCGACACCGGACAATCGTCATCTCGCGCACAAGAGACCGTTACCTGGTGTTCACACCCGCGGAGCACGCTGTATTCCGACGGGCCGGACACGACGGTCCCACCCGACCACCCCCGTACCGCCCCACCTACCGAGGAGACGAGCATATGCCGCAGCCGAGCGACCTTCCGGGCCCCACATCGACATTCTGGGAATGGCAGTTGCACGGTTCCTGCCGGGGAGCTGATTCGGCGGTCTTCTTCCACCCGGACGGGGAACGTGGCCGGGCCCGTGCCCTGCGCGAGCACCGCGCGAAGGCCATCTGCCGGCAGTGCCCGGTCCTCGACCGGTGCCGTGCCCACGCACTCGACGCCGGCGAGGTCTACGGCATCTGGGGCGGGATGAGCGAGGCTGAGCGGGCCGTCGCCCTGAACCGGCGCGCGGGACGCCGCCACCCGGCCGGGGTCCCCGCCTGACCCGACACGCCTGACACAGCACAGACGACCGCCGTGGGGTGGTCCTGAAGTTCAGGACCACCCCACGGCGGTCGTGTCAGCCGGGCGGGCTAGTGCTGGTGACCGGCCGGGGCGGCAGCCGGCTCCGCCGGCTTGTCGACGACGGCGGTCTCGGTGGTCAGCACCATCCGGGCCACGGAGGTCGCGTTGACCACCGCGGAGTGGGTGACCTTCACCGGGTCGATGATGCCTGCGGCCAGCAGGTCGCCGTACTCACCGGTGGCGGCGTTGTAGCCCTCACCGTTGGGCAGCTCGGCGGTCCTGGCGGCGACCACGGCGCCGTCGAGACCGGCGTTGTCCGCGATCCAGTAGGTCGGGCGGCGCAGTGCACGGGCCAGCGCCTTCACACCGACGGCCTCGTCGCCCTCGGAGGCGGCGGCCAGCTCGTCGAGTTCACCGGCGATCTGCACCAGGACGGAACCACCGCCGGCGATCACGCCTTCCTGCACGGCCGCGCGGGCGGCGTTGATCGCGTCCTCGATGCGCAGCTTGCGCTCGTTGACCTCGGTCTCAGTCGCGCCACCGGCACGGATGACGGCCACGCCGCCGGACAGCTTCGCGAGCCGCTCCTCGAGCTTCTCCCGGTCCCAGGTGGAATCGGTGCGCGAGATGTCGCCGCGCAGCTGGGTGCGGCGGGCCTCCACGGCCTCCGCGGTGCCGGCGCCGTCGACGATGACCGTGTCATCCTTGGTGACGGTGATGCGGCGGGCGGAGCCGAGCTGGTCGAGGGTGGTCTCGGCGAGCGAGCCGCCGAGTTCCTTGTCGACGACGGTGCCGCCGGTGACGATGGCGAGATCGTCCATGAACGCCTTGCGGCGGTCGCCGAAGTACGGCGCCTTGACGGCGACGACCTTGATCGACTTGCGGATCGAGTTGACGACCAGCATCTGCAGCGGTTCACCCTCGACGTCCTCGGCGACGACGAAGAGTTCCTTGCCCGCCTTCGCGACCTGCTCCAGCAGCGGCAGGAAGTCCGGCAGGGAGCTGATCTTCTCGCGGACCAGCAGGACGACGGCGTTCTCGAGGACGGCCTGGCCGGTCTCCTCGTCAGTGACGAAGTAGGGCGACAGGTAGCCCTTGTCGAAGGAGACGCCTTCGGTGATGACGAGTTCGTCGGCCATCGACTGGGATTCCTCGACGGTGAGCACACCGTCCTTGCCGACCTTCTCCATCGCCTCGGCGACCTTGGCACCGATCTCGGTGTCCCGGGAGGAGACGGTGGCGACGTTGGCGACCGCGGCGCTGTCGGCGACCGGCCGGGCGCGCTCGCCCAGTGCGGCGAGAACCTTCTCGGTCGCTGCGGCGATGCCGTTGTTGAGCCCGATGGGGCTGGCGCCGGCGGCCACGTTGCGCAGACCTTCGCTGATGAGCGCCTGGGCGAGCAGGGTGGCGGTGGTGGTGCCGTCACCGGCGGCGTCGTTCGTCTTCACGGCGACGGACTTGACGAGCTGCGCACCGAGGTTCTCGAAGGGGTCCTCGAGGTCGATGTCGCGGGCGATGGTGACACCGTCGTTGGTGACGGTCGGGCCACCGAAGGCCTTGTCCAGCACCACGTTGCGGCCCTTGGGGCCGAGGGTCACGCGGACGGAGTCCGCCAGCGTGTCGACACCGCGCTGGAGGCCTTCGCGGGCCTCCTGGTCAAATGCGATGAGCTTCGACATGGGACCCCTACTTCTCGACGACGGCGAGGATGTCGCGCTGGTTGAGCAGCAGGTACTCCTGGCCGTCGTACTTCAGCTCGGTGCCGCCGTAGCGGGAGAACACGACCGTGTCGCCCTCCTTGACGTCCATCGGGATGCGGTCGTCGTCGTCCGCCCAGCGGCCCGGACCGACGGCGACGACGGTGGCCTCCTGCGGCTTCTCCTTCGCCGAATCCGGGATGACCAGACCGGACGCCGTGGTCTCCTCGGCCTCGACGATCTGGACGAGGACGCGGTCCTCGAGCGGCTTGATGTTGACGTTCGCCACGATGAATACCTCCGTGTATTCAGTCCGTTGTTTATTCATGTTCCGGTCGGTGGGATCGGCGGGTACCGACCACAGCCGTCGTCGCGGGTGAACAACTGTGGATCACACAACCACTTGGCACTCTACCCCGCCAAGTGCTAGCCCTCAACCGTTCCGGGTGCCAGCACCGGAACGGTGACCTCGAGCGAGGGGTCCGTCCCCACCGCCAGCCCGCTGGGCGCCGCACCGGCGTCGATGAGATGCGCCGCCAGCGTCGCGATCATCACCCCGTTGTCGGTGCACAGCGGCAGCGGCGGGACATGCAGCGTCACCCCGGCCGCCCGGCACCGCTGCGCCGCCAGCTCCCGCAGCCGACGGTTCGCCGACACGCCCCCGCCCAGCAGCAGGACGGACGCCCCGGTGTCCCGGCAGGCCCGCACCGCCTTCGCGGTGAGGACGTCGACCACGGCCTCCTGGAACGACGCGCACAGGTCGGCGACCGGGATACTCTCCGACCGCCGTTCCGCCTGCTCGACGTACCGCGCCACCGCGGTCTTCAGCCCGGAGAAGGAGAAATCGTAGGCGGGATCGGATTTCTTCGACAGGCCGCGGGGGAACGGCACCGCCGTCGGGTCCCCGCCGGCGGCGAGCCGGTCGATGACCGGGCCCCCGGGGTAGCCGAGTCCGAGCAGCCGGGCGACCTTGTCGTAGGCCTCCCCCGCCGCATCGTCGAGCGTGGACCCCAGCTCGGTCATCGGCCGGCCGACACCGTGGACCTCCAGGATCTGGGTGTGTCCGCCACTGACGAGGAGGGCGACGGCGTGCGGCAGGTCATCCGGCACCCCGTCCCCGCCGTCTTCACCGGTGTGCAGCGTATCCACCGCGACGTGGCCGCCGAGGTGGTTGACGCCGTAGAACGGCACCTCCCAGGCGGCCGCGCAGGCCTTCGCCGCAGCCGCGCCGACGAGCAGTGCACCGGCGAGACCGGGACCGACGGTGGCGGCGACGGCGTCCGGCCGGGTCCGCCCCGTCGCCTCCCGCAGATCGGCGCGCGCCGCCTGCAGCGTCGGGACCACCGCCTCCAGGTGAGCCCGCGAGGCGATCTCCGGGACCACCCCGCCGAACCGGGCGTGCTGCTCCATCGAGGACGCCACCCGGTTGCTGATCTGCGTCGCCGCACCGTCCTCCCCCAGCTCGACGATGCCGACCCCGGTCTCGTCGCAGGAGCTCTCCAGGCCGAGGATGATCCGTGGTCCAGCAGTCGCGGATGCCCCCGGTGACGGTGCCGCCCCGGTGCGGGACGCCGCGGGCCGGTGCATCGTGAAGGCGTCCGCCCCCGAGGGCTGGTAGTAGCCGCGTCGGGTGCCGGTGATCCCGAACCCGTAGGACCGGTACAGGCCCACCGCCGGGTCGTTGTCGGTACGGACCTCGAGGAACACCGGCCCGCGGTGCCGGTCGGCCAGTTCGATCAGCGGGTCCATGAGCAGTTTCGACCAGCCGTGCCCCTGGGCGGCGGGCGACAGTGCGATGGTGTGGACCTCGAACTCGGGGTCCGTCAGCGGGCCCGCCATCGCCAGCCCGGCGAAGCCGAGCAGTTCGCCCTCCCGGAACAGTCCGATGTAGCGGGTGTGCGGGGCGGTGATCTCGGCGCGGAAGGCCGCCGCGGACCACGGTGAGTCCCCGGCGAAGACAGCGGCCTCGATATCGGCGCAGGCGGCGGCGTCCGCCTCGGTGAGGGCGGCGACGACCGGCGTCCCGACGGCCGCGGGCAGATCCACCCCGGCGAAGTCGAGCGCCTCGGACACCGGCTTCCGGGTCGGCGCCACGGCGTCCGGCCGCCGCAGGTAGAGCGCGCGCAGCGGATCGCCGGGCCGGCCCAGCCCCGCCACCCCGTTGCGGCGCACCGCGGCAGTGACGAGTCCGGTCGGGGTGGGGTGCGCGTCGGCGTCCGCGACCTTCCAGGTCGGCGGCACCAGGTCGGTCTTCGCGGTGATCTCGCGGGCGGCGAGCACGGTGACCTCCGGGTGGCGCTGCGCCGGTTCACCGGGGGCGGTCACGGCCGGGCCGTCGGTGACGGCGGCGGTGGTGGCGTCCACCACGGACCAGTACCACTCCCGGCGACGGGCGTCGCTGACGACCAGTACCGGGGACTCCCGCTGCCCGCAGGCGGTCGCGACATGGCTCTCCACACCGTGGACCGGGATGTCAAGTGCCTCCCCGAACGCCGCCCCGGTGGCCATGCCGACCCGCAGGCCGGTGAACGGCCCCGGCCCCGTGCCGACGACGACCGCGGCCAGGTCGGCGGGGGTCAGACCGGCCTCGGCGAGGCAGTCGACGATGTTCGGGGTCAGGACCTCCATGTGCCCGCGCGGATTGAGCTCGGTGCGCTGCGCGAGGGTCCGCGGTGTGCCGTCCGGCGCCACGTCCACCACCCCGGCGACGACATAGGAGGTGGACGTGTCGACCGCGAGAACATGCATGGACCTGAAGTCTACTTCCCCCCGGAAGATAAGGCGGAACCCCGCCGCACTCTCCATTTGCGGCGGGGTTCCTGTTGGATACACCCCTCACAGTGATCCGAGGCCCATTATGCACGCCTCCCCGGAGACACGCAACGGTGCCGGCGGAGCCCTGTGGTCAGGGGGTGGCGGACGGGGGTGTCACCGGCGGTCGAGCCAGGTCCACCGCAGCCGACGCGGTTCCTCGTCCGGTGCCGCGGGGTCGGCGGAACTGTCGGCCGGGGTGTCACGGCTGATCTCCACGTCGATGACCCGGGTCGACAGCGTCTCCACCACTCCCCTGCCCCACTCGGCGACGAGGACACGGTCACCGAGGTCGTCGTCGACGTCGAGGGACTCCAGCATGTCCAGCACCGCGTCCCGCGGCAGGTCGGCTCCCCGCTCGCTCACGGCGGTCTGCACGGCGTCCCCCAGCAGCCGGTAGGCGTCCATGTGCAGCATGCCGACCCCCGGCCGGCCGTCGGCCCGGGTGCCCGCCCGGTGTTCCCGGATGATCGTGAACGTCGGCGACTGCACCCGCCCGGTCGCCCCGAGACCGCGGACGAGGCCCTGGGTGAAGGTGGTCTTGCCGGCGCCCAGCGGCCCGGTGAGCACGACGACGTCCCCGGCCTGCAGCACGCCGCCGAGTTGTTCGCCCAGGTCCCGCATCTGCGCGGCAGAGCCGGCCGGGGCCGTCCCCGCGGGGGCGGTGAAATCGACCATCGTCACCCCGTCCCTCACCCTTGCAGTGCGATGGTGCGGCGCGCGACCCGCGGACCGCGCGGCATGGTGAGGATCTCGTAGTCGATGGTGTCCGCGGCGTCGGCGATCTCCCGGACCGGACGCCCGCCCTCACCGAAGATGACGGCCCAGTCGCCGGGTCGCACGGCGGCACCGGGGCCGTCACTGTCGGCCACCGGCCCCAGGTCGACGACGATCTGGTCCATGCAGACCCGGCCGATCTGCGGGAACCAGGTCCCGTCGACCGTCACACCGAACTTGCCCGACAGCGCCCGCGGCAGACCGTCGGCGTAGCCGAGGGCGACGACGGCGGTACGGTGGTCCTCCGGCGCGATCCAGTGGTGGCCGTAGCTGACCCCCTCTCCTGCCGCGACGATGCGGGTGGTGACCACGCGGGCGTGCAGTGTCATCGCCGGCCGCAGGTCCACCCCGCTGGGGATCGCGCAGGGATCCACCCCGTAGACGCCGACGCCGGGCCGCACCATCTCATGCCGCAGGTCCACCCGCGACAGTGCCGCCGGGGTATTCGCGATGTGGTTGACCGGGACGTCGAGGCCCCGGGCACGGCACTCCTCGATACGGGCGGAGAAGCGCTGCTCCTGCAGGTCCGTCGTCGGGGAGATCGGGTCGTCGGCGCTGGCGAAGTGGGAGAAGAGTCCGGTGACCTCGAGGTGGCCGGCATCGACCGCGGCATCGGCGGCGTCCAGTGCCGCCGACCATTCCGCCGGGCCGATACCGGAGCGCGACAGGCCGGTGTCCACCATCAGCCCGACACGCAGCCGGGCCCCGGCGGCCACCGCCGCGGCCTCCGCCGCCCGCAGGTGGGCCAGCGACGGGACGCCGAGGGTCACGTCCCGGGACACGGCGTCCGCCAGGTCCTCCCCCTCGGCGAGCCAGATCCAGGCGGTGACCGGTGCGTCGATACCGGCGTCCCGCAGGGCGAGCGCCTCGCCCAGGGTGGCGACGCCGAGCGCGGACGCCCCGGCGGTGAGTGAGGTACGGGCGATGTCCGCCATACCGTGGTTGTAGCCGTCGGCCTTCACCACCGCCATCACCCCGGCGGGGGCGACGTGGTCAGCGATGGCGCGGACGTTGTGCGCCACCGCGTTGAGGTCGATGACTGTCTCGGCGAGAGCGTGCGTGGTATCCGTGGTTCTGCTCCTTAGTCCATGACCGGTTCTACTCGACCGTGACCGACTTGGCCAGGTTGCGGGGCTTGTCGATGTCGGTGTTGCCGCACTGCCGCGCGATCTCCGCCGACAGGAACTGCAGCGGGACGGTGGACAGCAGCGGCTGCATGAGCGTCCCCGCCGCCGGGATCTCGAGCAGGGCGTTGGCGTACGGCCGGACAGCCTCGTCACCCTCCTCCGCGATGACGATGGTGTGTGCACCGCGGGCCCGGATCTCCTGGATGTTCGTCACGATCTTGGAGTGCAGCACCTCCCGGCCCCGCGGGGACGGCACGATGACGACCACCGGCAGTCCGTCCTCGATGAGGGCGATGGGGCCGTGCTTGAGCTCGCCGGCGGGGAAGCCCTCGGCGTGGATGTAGGCGAGCTCCTTGAGCTTCAGCGCGCCTTCCAGTGCCACCGGGTAGCCGACGTGACGGCCCAGGAAGAGCATGGTCGGGATGGCCCCGAGGTACTCGGCGAGTTCGTGGATCTGCCCCTGCAGACCGAGCACCTTGTCGATCTTCGCCGGGATCTCCTCGAGCTCGTCGTAGATGTTCGCGATCTCGTCCGGGTACTTCGTTCCGCGGGCCTGCGCCAGGGCCAGACCGACGATGTAGTTCGCCGTCACCTGGGACAGGAAGGACTTCGTCGCGGCGACACCGATCTCCGGGCCGGCGTGCGTGTAGAGCACGGCGTCCGACTCCCGCGGGATCTGCGAACCGTTGGTGTTGCAGACCGCCAGGACACGGGCGCCCTGCGCCTTCGCGTGCCGGACGGCCTCGAGCGTGTCGGCGGTCTCACCGGACTGGGAGACGGCGACGACGAGGGTCTGCTGGTCCAGCACCGGGTCGCGGTACCGGAACTCGCTGGCGACCTCGATCTCGACGGGCAGCCGGACCCAGTGCTCGATGGCGTACTTCGCCAGGAGGCCCGAGTGGTAGGCGGTGCCGCAGGCGACGACGAAGACCTTCTCGATCTGCCGGAGGTCCTCGTCCGACAGCCGCTGTTCGTCGAGGACCACCCGGCCGTCGACGAAGTGGCCGGCGAGCGTGTCCCGCACCGCGGCGGGCTGCTCGTGGATCTCCTTCATCATGAACGAGTCGAAGCCGCCCTTCTCCGCGGCCTCCAGGTCCCAGTCGATGGTGAACGGGCGTCCCTCGGCGGGCGTGCCGTCGAAGCCCATGACCTTGTAGCCGTCCTTGGTGATGACGACCGCGTTGTCCTGGCCGAGTTCGACGGCGTTGCGGGTGTGGGCGATGAACGCGGCGACGTCGGAACCGAGGAACATCTCGTCCTCACCGACGCCCACGATCAGCGGCGTGGAGCGACGGCCGGCGACGATCTTCCCCGGCTCGTCGACATGGGTGAACAGCAGGGTGAAGGCACCCTCCAGGCGGCTGAGCACGGACAGTGCCGACGCCTCGAAGTCGCCGGCGGTGGGGCCCGCGGCGTAGGCCAGGGCGAGCAGGTGGGCGGCGACCTCGGAATCGGTCTCACTGGTGAGCTCGACGCCCGCCGCCTCGACCTCTGCGCGCAGCGGGGCGAAGTTCTCGATGATGCCGTTGTGGACGATCGCGACCTTGCCGTCGAAGGAGACGTGCGGGTGCGCGTTGACGTCGTTCGGCCGACCGTGGGTGGCCCAGCGGGTGTGCCCGATGCAGGTCGAGCCGGCGAACCGGTCGCGCCCGTCGACCTCGATCTGGGCGAGGAGGTTGGCGAGCTTGCCCGCCTTCTTCTCGACCTCGAGCCGGCCGGGCGTCACCACCGCGATCCCGGCCGAATCGTAGCCCCGGTACTCCATCCGGGCGAGGGCGTCCAGACCGATGTCGAGGGCGCCCTCACCGGTCTCCGCGTTCTTCAGGGGATCCCCGACGTATCCAACGATGCCACACATGTCGACAAGGATACTGAAGTCCGCAACCCGACCGTGTCGCCGCCATCCGTTAAGGTGGGGTCGTGGCTGCGAACGTGAAGAAACTCCTCCCCCGCCTCGGCAGGCCGGGCCCCTACGACGTCAGTACCGGTGACCTCGGAGTCACCGGACTGCCCGGCACGCTCTTCACCCCGGTCGGTGTGAAAGACGCCCCCGCCGTCGCGTTCGGGCACGACTGGCGCACCGGGGCGGACGCCTACCGCTCGACCTACCGGCACCTCGCCAGCTGGGGGATCGCCGTGGCGGCGCCCGACACGGAGACCGGGTTCACCCCCGACCACCGTGGCCTCGCCGCCGACCTCGAGTCCTGCCTCCAGATCCTCGCCGGTGTGCGGCTGGGGAACGGCGCCACGACCGTCGACCCGGACCGGCTCTTCCTCGCCGGCCACGGTATGGGCGCCGGTGCGGCGGTCCTCGCCGCGGCGGGGCGGCCTGTCGCCCCCCGGCAGACCACGAAGCGGCGGTCCGCCCGTGACCGCCGCCGCACCGCCGACCCCGTCACGCCGACGCTGGCCGGGGTGATCGCGGTGTTCCCCTCGGACACGACCCCGAGCTGCTGCGACGTCGCCCGCACGGTGGACGCGCCGGCGCTCGTCTTCGCCCCCGGCAAGGCGGGCCCCCTCGACGCCGGCAGCGCCGACCGGATCGCGGCTTCGTGGCGTGGCCCGGTCGTCTACCGCAGCGTGACGAAGGCCTCCGCGGCCGGGTTCAGTGAGAACCTCGGTCACAAGTTCGCGCTGGGCGCGGGACTGGAGCAGGGGGCGCAGGCGCTCGTCCGCGCCCTCACCGTCGGCTTCGTCCTCGGCACCGACGACGACAGTTATGCGGCCTTCCGCGACCCCGACGCCGCGGTCAAGGGCACGACGACCAGGACCCGCGGCGAACTGTTCGCCGCCCTCCCCGAGTTCGCCGACCCGGTGGAGAAACTGCAGGACGCCCTGCTGCACCGCTGACCGGCACCTCCGACCTGCCCGGTCTGATCAGTCGAAGATCCCCGGCTCCCGGAATTCCCTGACCCTCCGCACCGCCGGTGCCGGCTGACCGGTGTCTGCGGCGGGCGCCCCGGCCGACCGGTCACCGGACTCCCGGAGTTCACCGAGATCACCGAAGTTCCCCTCCTTCACCTGTTTGACCAGGTCGCCGATGGCATCCACCTGTTTCTGCAGGGCCTGCGCGAACTCGTCGGTGATGCGTCCGGCACGGGCGAGGTAGTCGTCGACGACTGCCCCGTAGTCCGGGTGCCCCGGTCCGCTGTCGTGTGTTTCTGCCATGACTCCGTCTCCACTGTCTCTGCTGTCTCTGCTGTCTCCGTTGTCTCCGTTCACCAGTCCCCGCTCCGTTCGACGACGACTCCCCCGTCGTCCCCGCTGAGCCACAACTCGGGGTCCCAGGTATCCGTCGACTCCGCCTGCGGTGGAGCAGGGACATCGACGGCGGCCGGGGCCGATGGAGGCGGCGGCGCAGGTTCGGGTTCAGGCTCAGGCTCTGTCTCTGGCTCAGGCAGATCCGGTTCCACCCCTGCCCCCACCGGAGCCTCCGCGTCATCCTCTCCTCCCTGGTCACTCACCCCGGTCTCCTGTTCGAAGAGGTAGGTGGATTTGTCGAAACCGTGTACCGGATCCACGGTGGCCTCGACGTCAGGCTCCGGTTCCTGCTCCGGCTCAGGAAGTTCCGGTTCCGGCGCGACCTCTGACGGACAGGACGGCTCAGGCTCCGGCTCAGGCTCCGGAGGGCACCCACAGTCCGCCTCCGACACCGGAGGCGGACACGGCGTCGCGGCGAGGTCCGGTACGGCAATGTCCACTGCCGGTGCCGCGACCGCGTGGACCCCGCTGACCCCGTTGACCCCGCCAGCCACCGCGCCTGTCAGAGCGTCGACCGCACCGCCGACCACTGCCGCCGCTGACTGGACCAGGGACCCGACCGCAGTGGCGGCAGTCTGCACTGCGGTCCCGATGACGGCGTCCGGAGCGGCGGGGACGGGCACAGGCGCGCCCGGTGGACCCGGTGGGCACGGTGCGACGGCCGCCGGTTGGGTGCTTACGTCACCGGGTACCGACGGTTCCGGTATCGACGGCGGCACACCCGCGGTCCCGGTATCGACGGCGCAGGTAGGCGTCGTCAACGGGTCATGGCAGCGTCCCGGCTCCGCCGCCGGGGCGCAGTCGGCGATCAGCGTCTCCGTGCAGGTTTCCAGGGCACAGTTTCGCTGCTGCAGCAGTTCCCCCGTGGCGTCCCCCGCGGTGGCCAGGACCTGTTGCGCCGCGTCCCGGAGCGCGACCGCTGCCGCCGGGGTGAGGAGCCCGGCGAGTCCGTCCGCCAGGGCGACCAACGTGTCCGCGACGGTTGTCGCTCCGGCCACGCACTGTTCGACGGAGGCGGCGCAGGACGTCGCGACCTCCGACATCGCATCGGCGCAGCCGCAGGCCGATGTGCCCGCCTGTTCAGCTGCCCGGTCATGTGCCTCCTGGTCCTGTGCCGCGGCCTCGAGTGATCCGGTCACTGCACCGTGACCGAGTCCGAGGAGTGCCCCGAACGGATCGGCACTGAGCAGCAGCCGTCCGGATGCCGACGTGGTCAGTTCCCTGACCCCGTCCCTGATGCTGTCCGGCATCAGGCCGACGGCGAAGTCTGCGAGAGTCACCAGTGTCCCGATGTTCGCTCCGCCACCGGCCACCGCGGAACTGCCGGCGAGCCTGCCCAGGGCGCCGTCGATCTGCGCGGCACCCTGGCCGGATGCGGGCCGTTTCACGACGCACCTCCGGAGAATTCGGCCGTGGATTCATCCTCCGCCCGTTCCACGAGCAGGACGCCCTTCTCTGCTGCCGCGATACCGTCGCTGAGTCTGCGGAGGTGGCTGATCCTGTTGTCCTGGATCCCGGCGAACAGCGCAGCCACCTCAGCGGCCTGGGATGCCAGGCCGTTGCCGAATGCAGGGATATTCACCCGGGGCGCTGCCGCGGATACGGCGTCCACCCGGTCCGCGAGTTTCTGCGTCATCTCCCTGATACCGGCATGTGCCCGTTCCGGTACCAGATGCATCGTGGCGCCTCCGCCAGTCGCCGCGGTCGGAGCTTTCCCGTCGACAGACCCCATGTGCCGTCCCTCCTCTGTGTCTGCGTCCGCACTCCGGGACGCCGATTTCGATGGTCACCAGGGATAGACGCCCGCCAGCCGTCGAAGGTTCCCCGACCCCACGCTTTTTCCGGGGTATTCGCCCGGCACTCCCCAGGCAAGTACGTTGTCGGACGCCGGGACACAGTCCGGCGAACAGGCGTTCCACATGATTTCGAACAGGTGGTTGACTCTGTCCGGTGGGTGGGGTACTCTGTGACGTAGAGCACATCAGGAGAAGGTCAGGCGGGGACCACCGGGAGGGGACCATGACCACCACACCACCCACCGACGACAACCACGGCAACAGCAGGGACGACAACAGCAAGCGCGACGGCGAGAGCGGCAGGACCAGCCGGCTCGGCGGCGGGGACCACCCCCGTGGTGGCCGGCACGTCCCGCACGGTACCGAACCGACCAGCGGCGAGACCTACAACAGTCTGTCGCAGAGGTTGGCCGGGCCGGTGAACACCGCCGAACTCACCCTCGTCGCCTTCCTCACCACCATCGGACCCGCCGCCCGCCTGTCGGCCGCCCAGGCCGTCCGCCGCCGCGGCCACCGCGAAGCGGTGTGCTACGCCCACGCCGCGGACCTGGCGGTGCGGATGCCGGCCCTGTTCGACCGTATGCGCACCGACTCCCGCTACAGTGTCGAACACCTCGAGATCATCTGGACCCGCATCAACCGGCACGCCCGCGCCCTCGCCGCCGCCGGCCAGCAGCTGCCCGCCACCGTCGACGAGGCGGTTGCCACCCGGCTCGGGGCCCAGCTCACCCCGGACGGGACCGTGTGGTCGGTGCCCGCTCTCGGCGACGCCACCGACGGGATCCTCACCGACGTCGCACCGGTGCCGGTCGCCGACACCGAGGACACTGAGCGAAAGACGGTGGGGCTGACGCGGCGGGGTACCCGGTTCACTCTGGAGTGCGGGGACCGGTCGGTCGCCGACGGGCTGTGGGAACCGTTGTCCGCCGCGGCGCTGGAGGTGCGTAAGGAGCTCCTGGTTGAGCAGGAGACCCTCCGGGCGCAGCAGCAACGCCAGGCGCAGCCGGAGTCCGGGTGTGAGCCGGAGTCGGCGGAGTTGGTGGCGGCCCGTCGGATCGTCGACGGCATCATCAACCCGGCCGGCGCGAGCACCGAATCCGGTGTGCCGGAGGAGGAGCCGGTGGCGACGTTGGCGGATCCGTTGCCGGCGCCGGGGATGATCCGGTGCCGGGGTGAGGCGATGCTGAAGATCCTGGGTGGTCACCGTGACCAGTTGAAGGTCGTCGTCAACGTCTACACGCCGAGAACCGACGACCCCGACGGACCCGGCGGCAACGGTGGCCCCGACGGTGGAGACACCGGCCCCGACGGCACCGGCGGTCCCGACAGCGGTCCTGAGGCCGGCCCGACCGGCCCGGACAACGGCGACGGTGGAGACACCAACCCTGCCGGTGACGCTTCCGCCGCCGGCCCGGCCGGCCCGGGGACGGGTCCGGAGACTCCGGACCCTGTCCCACAGGCCGGTCCGACCGCCCCCACCGGCCCCGCCTGTGGTCCCGGGTTCGTCATCGGCAACGGCTGGGTGTCCCCGACGACCACCGCCACCCTGATCGAGGTTGCCGACCTGGTCCGCGACCTGCCCGACATCGAGGATCTGACCGACACCGGCTGCTACCGGTTCACCACCCTGCACCGGGCCACCGCGGTGGGCCGCGACGCCCGCTGCCGGTTCCCCGGCTGCCGGGTGCCGGCCGACCGGTGCGAACTCGACCACATCGTCAACTCACCGTTCACCGACCCGGACAGTGACGGGCCGACGAGTATCCGCAACTGCGCATGCCTGTGCCGGACCCACCACCAGTTGAAGACCAGGAAACTCTGGAAAGTGCACACCCCCGACGACGGGATCACCCTGCACTGGGCCGGCCCCGCCGGGGTCACCGCCACCACCGTGGCCTCGGGCCCGTTGGTTGTCGACTGTGCCACCGGAACCGATCCCGGCGGGCCGGCACAGGCGGCCTGACCCCCGGGGCCGCCACCACCGCCTGACAGTGTTCCCACCCACCATCTGACGAGCCGACCCGGCGTCCGGAAAACCGGACGACCGGGACACACCCACGCGACAAAACAGGAGGTCAGCCCTCCGCAACCACCACCGCGGCGAGCTTCCCCGCCACCCGCTTCGCCTCAGCCGACGTGACAGCCTCGACCATCACCCGGTACACCTGCTCCGTACCACTGGGGCGCAGCAGGACCCGGCCGTCGTCCCCCAGCTCGGCCTCCGCAGCAGCCACGGCGTCCGCGACCACCGATGAGGAATGGATCCGCTCCTTGTCCTCGACAGGGACATTGATCAGCGTCTGCGGCAGGACCGTCATCACCGCAGCCAGCTCACGCAGCGTCTTCCCCGTCTTCGCCATGCGCGCCATCAGCGACAGCCCGGTGAGCGTCCCGTCCCCGGTCGTGGCGTGGGCAGGAATGACGACATGCCCGGACTGCTCGCCACCGAGGGACAGATCATGCGCATTCAGATCCGCGAGCACATACCGGTCACCGACCTTCGCACGTCGCAGGGTGATGCCCTGCTCCTCCATTGCCAGCGCCAGTCCCAGGTTCGACATGACCGTGGCGACCAGCGTGTTCTTCCGGAGCTCCCCCGCCTCCTTCATGGCGACGGCGAGAATCGCCAGAATCTGGTCACCGTCGACGACATTGCCCTCGGAATCCACCGCGAGGCAGCGGTCCGCGTCACCGTCGTGCGCCAGACCGAGATCGGCGTGGTGGTCCAGGACAGCCTGCCGGACCACATCGATATGGGTCGACCCGCAGTTGTCGTTGATGTTGAAGGCGTTCGGGGTGTTGTGGATCGCGACGACATCCGCACCCGCCGCCTCGTAGGCCATGGGGGCGGCCTGGCTCGCGGCACCGTTGGCGCAGTCGACGACCACACGGATGCCGTCGAGGGGTGTCGGCACGGCCTCCTGCAGGTGGAAGAGGTAGCGTTCCAGCGCATCGCCGGACTCGTCGATGACCCGTCCGATCGCCGCACCGGTGGGCCCGGACTCGTCCCGCTCGTTCTGCAGCTCCAGCATCATCGACTCGATCTCGTCCTCGACGGCGTCGTCGAGCTTCCGCCCACCGGAGGAGAAGAACTTGATGCCGTTGTCCGGCATCGGATTGTGGGAGGCCGAGATGACGACGCCCATGTCGGCACCGTAGTCGTCGGTGAGGAACGCGACCGCCGGCGTCGGCAGCACACCGACATCCAGGACATCGATGCCCTGGGACGCCATCCCCGCCGCCAGGGCCGACGACAGCATCTCCCCCGACACCCGCGGGTCACGTCCGATCACCGCGGTAGGGCGGCGGCTGGAGCCCGCCGCCGCCGTCCCGGTGAGGACCCGGGCCGCGGCCGCCCCCAGGCGGAGCGCCAGAGGTGCGGTCAGCACCTTGTTCGCCAGACCACGTACCCCGTCAGTTCCGAAAAGTCTGCTCATAGGCGGCAATGTTACCGGTTACCGTCGCCGACCCCCGTCATTCCCCCGACCTCACCTGCCCGACGTGCGGTGGACGACCCCGGCGGGACGGAAGGAAGCGAAAATACTGGTGGGCCCCGTGGGGCTCGAACCCACGACCTGCGGATTAAAAGTCCGTAGCTCTACCAACTGAGCTAGAGGCCCGTATCGGATAGCAGTGTAGCGTACCCCGGCCGCCCCACCCACCGTGTCCCCCCGTCAGACATCCAGGTTTTTCCGCTGATACCATTCCAGCCATGGCGGACATCACAGTTTTCCGGACGAGAAACCGGCGAATCAGGACATTCCGCGCATGCTGAGACGAATCGCCGTCATCATTCCGGAGGGCGCCTCCGCCCTCGACGTGACCGGACCCGCGGAGGTCTTCAGCCGGGCGGACGGCCGGGACGGCAACCACTACGAGCTCGTGTTCACCTCGCCGACGGGCGGGGACGTCCGGACGACCAGCGGCATCGTGATCAGCGCCGCCGCCGCAGCCGCCGACGTGACCGCCGGCGGCCCCGTGGACACGGTCATCGTCGCCGGCTCCGACCAGCTCACTGTTCCGGCGCCGCCCGGCGGTCTACTGTCGGCTGTCTCGGTCCTGGCGACCGGCGCCCGCAGGGTCGCCGCGGTCTCGACGGGGACCTTCGCGCTGGCCGCGCTCGGTCTCCTCGACGGACGCCGCGCCACCACCCACTGGCGGCACACCACCGCCCTGCACAGCCGGTACCCGGAGATCCTCGTCGAGGAGGATCTCTACTTCGTCAGGGACGGCCGGTTCGCCACGTCAGCGGGTGTGGCCTGCGGGATGAATCTGGCCCTCGCACTGGTCGAGGAGGACATGGGCACCGCAGTCGCCCGGTCCATCGCCCAGGAACTGGAGGTGTTCCTGCACCGTCCCGGCGGACAGGCGCAGTTCGCCTCCCGCGGGAACCCCTCCCCCGACGGCTCCTTCTTCGCCTCGCCCCTGAAACGGGTGACGGACGCCGTCCTCGAGAATCCGCAGGCGGACCACACCCTGACCTCGATGGCACGGACGGCGGCCGTGAGCCCCCGCCACCTCGGACGACTGTTCCGGGACGAGCTCGGCACCACCCCCTCCCGGTGGGTCGAGCGGGTGCGGGTGGACCGCGCACGGCAGCTGCTCGTCTCCGGGAACCTCCCGGTGACCACCGTGGCGGAACTCGCCGGCTTCGCCACGGACGAGGCGATGCGCCGGGCGTTCTCCCGCATCCTGCAGGTCACCCCGACGAGCTACCGCAAGCGGTTCGCCACCACGGGGTGACCCCGCCGTCCTACGGCAGCATCGAGCCGGTCTCAACGAACCGCTTCTGGAAGTCGAAGACGTGCGCCAGCTCGTGCGGGGTCTGCAGGAACTCGCCCTGGCCGGCGCGATCGACGTACTCCTCGAGCAGCGGACGGTACTCCGGCGCGGCGATGGAGATCATCTTCTGGGCGCGGTCACGCGGGGCGAGACCACGCAGGTCTGCGTAGCCGTACTCGGTGATGATGACCATGACGTCGTGCTCGGTGTGGTCCGTGTGGGTCACGTAGGGCACGATCGCGGAGAGCTTGCCGCCCTTGGCCACCGCCGGGCTGATGAACGAGGAGATGTAGGCGTTGCGGGTGAAGTCACCCGAACCGCCGATACCGTTCATGACCCGCGAGCCGATGACGTTGGTGGAGTTGATGTTGCCGTAGATGTCGGCCTCGATCATGCCGTTGGTGGCGATGAGGCCGAGGCGGCGGATGACCTCCGGGTGGTTGGAGACCTGCTGCGGCCGCAGGATGATGTTCTCGCGGTACTTCGCGGCGTCCCGGTTCATCTTCTCCGCGTACTCCGGGGAGAGGGAGAACGAGGTCGCGGAGGCGACCGACATCTTGCCGGCGTCGATGAGGTCGAGCATGCCGTCCTGGATGACCTCGGTGTAGGCGGTGATGTTCTCGAACTTCGAGTCGAGCAGGCCCGCCATGACCGCGTTCGGGACGTTACCGACGCCGGACTGCATGATGTAGCGGTCGTAGGACAGCCGGCCGGCGGCGACCTCGCCCTCGAGGAAGTCGAGGAAGTGGCCGGCGATGGCCTTGGAGGTGTCGTCCAACGGCTTGAACGGCGCGTTGCGGTCGGGTGAGTCGGTCTCGACGACGGCGACGACCTTGTTGACGTCGATGTCGATGTAGGGGCTGCCGATCCGGTCACCGACATTGGTGATCGGGATGGGCTGCCGGTGCCCGGGGAGACCGATGCGGTAGATGTCGTGCATGCCCTCGAGCTCCTCGGACTGCCACGAGTTCACACCGAGGATGATCTTCTCGGCGGCGTCGAGGTACTCGACGTTGTTGCCGACCGAGGACGAGGGGACGATCCGGCCATCCTCGAGGATCTTGGTGACCTCGACGATGGCCACGTCCATCGTCCCGAAGAAGCCCTCCTGCACCATCATGCCGAGGTGCGAGAGGTGGATGTCCGCGTACTTCATCTTCCCCGAGTTGATCTTGTCACGCATGATCGGGTCGGACTGGTAGGGCGCACGGAACTTCACGGCGTCCGCTTCGGCGAGCTCACCGTCGAGTTCGGCGGAGGTCGACGCACCGGTCAGCAGGGAGATCGCGAACTCCTCACCCCGGGCGTGGAACTCCTTGGCGCGCTTGGCGATCGCGGTCGGCAGCACCTTCGGGTAGCCGGCTCCGGTGAAGCCGGACATTCCCACCAGGTCATCGTTGTTGACGAACTCGGCCGCCTCGTCGGCGGTCATGACCTTGGCGCGGAGCCCCGGGTGGGCGATCCTGTCTGACATCGTGGTGTCTCCCTCTCATCGTGGATAGGCGTCCGGTTCGGACGGTCAGTGACAAGTATCACGCGGGAGAGATTCTGTGACCACGGTTATACGGACAGGAATCAGTCACTTTCAGACATAAACTCTTATATCTGCATTACTTCTTCATGGTGCCGGTCTCGAGGAACCGGGTGTGGAACCCGAAGGCGCGGGTCAGATCGTGCGGGGTCTGCTGCGCCGTGGACTTCGAGGCGTACTCCACGTACTCCTCCAGCAGCGGGCGGTACTCCGGGTCGGCGATGGCGATCATCTTCTGCACCCGGTCACGCGGGGCGAGACCACGCAGGTCCGCGTAACCGTGCTCGGTGACGACCAGCTTGACGTCGTGCTCGGTGTGGTCGACGTGGGAGACCATCGGGACGATCGCGGAGATCGCACCGTCCTTGGCCACGGCCGGGGTCACGAACGACGAGATATAGGCGTTGCGGGTGAAGTCACCCGAACCACCGATGCCGTTCATCATCTTCGAACCCGCGACATGCGTGGAGTTCACGTTGCCGTAGATGTCGGCCTCGATCATGCCGTTGATGCCGATCGGGGCGAGACGGCGGATGACCTCCGGGTGGTTGGAGATCTGCTGCGGCCGCAGGATGATGTGCTGACGGTAGCGGGCGGCGTCTTCGTTCATCCGGTGGGCGGCGTCCAGCGACAGGGAGAACGACGTGGCGGAGGCCATCGACATCTTCCCGGCGTCGATGAGGTCGAGCATGCCGTCCTGGATGACCTCGGTGTACGCGGTGATGTTCTCGAACTTCGAGTCCATCAGGCCGGCGAGGACCGCGTTGGGGACATTGCCCACACCGTTCTGCAGGATCAGCCGGTCATAGGAGAGACGCCCGGCGCTGACCTCCCCCTCGAGGAAGTCGAGCAGGTGGCCCGCGATGGCCTTCGAGGTGTCGTCCAGCGGCTTGAACGGGCTGTTACGGTCCGGGCCGTCGGTCCGGACGATCGCGACGACCTTCGCCGGGTCGAAATCGATGGCGAAGTCACCGATCCGGTCACCCGGGGAGGTGATCTCCAGCGGCGTCCGGTCGCCCGGCATCTGCATGCGGTAGATGTCGTGCATGCCCTCGAGCTCCGGGGACTGCCAGTCGTTCAGCTCGATGATGATCCGGTCGGCGGCGTCCATGAACTCGATGTTGTTGCCCACCGCGGAGGAGGGCACGAGCTTGCCGTCCTCACGGATCCGGACGGCCTCGACGATGGCGACGTCCATGTGGCCGAAGAAGCCCTCCTGGACGTACATGCCCAGCTCGGACAGGTGGATGTCCGTGTACTTCGTCTTGCCGGCGTTGATGTTCGCCCGCATCTTCGGGTCGGTGTTGAACGGGGAGCGGAAGCTGACGGCGTCCGCCTCGGCGAGGACGCCGTCGTTCTCCGGGGCGGTGGAGGCGCCGGTCAGGATCTTGACCGCCCACTCGTCGCCCCGGTCGTGGGCGGCCTTCGCCTTCGCCGCGATGGCACCGGGCATGGCCTTCGGGTAGCCGGCACCGGTGAAGCCGGAGGTTCCGATCATGTCGCCGTTGTTGATGAACTCGGCTGCTTCCTCGGCCGACATGACCTTCGACTCGAAGGCCGGGTAGTCGATGCGATCAGACACGTGCTGTACTCCTCTGCAATCCAACTTCTGTCAGTTGTGTGTCAGTTGTGATGAACAGCACCCGACTCTAGTCGCTTATCCCTTATCACTTCGAACCGGCTGTCGCTACCCCCGACACGGTGAAGCTGTTGTTTTTGCCTCATCCCCACCCCGGTGCCACGATTGTACGGTGACTGCGACACCCACCCCCACCCCCGCTCTGCGCATCGGCCCGCTGGAACTGGCCTCCCCGGTCGTCCTCGCGCCGATGGCCGGGGTGACCAACGTCGCCTTCCGCACGCTGTGCCGCGAACAGGAACAGCAGCGCACCGGCAGCGTCTCCGGCCTCTACGTCTGCGAGATGATCACCGCCCGCGCCCTCGTGGAGCGCAACGAGAAGACCCTCCACATGATGGAGTTCGCCCCCGACGAGTCGCCGCGCAGCGTGCAGCTGTACACGACGGAACCGGAGTACACCTACCGGGCCGCCCGGATGATCGCCGAGGAAGGCCTCGCCGACCACATCGACATGAACTTCGGTTGCCCGGTCCCCAAGGTCACCCGGCGCGGCGGCGGCTCCGCACTCCCCTACAAGCGCCGGCTGTTCGCCGACGTCGTCGGCGCCGCCGTCCGTGGCGTGGCCGACGCCGGCCGGGACCGCGGTCCGGACGCCGTCCCGGTGACCGTGAAGTTCCGCGTCGGCATCGACGACGAGCACCACACCCACCTCGACGCCGGCCGGATCGCCGCCGACCAGGGGGCCGCCGCGGTCACCTGCCACGGCCGCACCGCCGCCCAGCGCTACTCCGGCGACGCGGACTGGGACGAGATCAGCCGGCTCGTCGAGCACATGGCCGGCACCGGCGTCCCCGTCCTCGGCAACGGCGACATCTTCAAGGCCTCGGACGCCGCGGCGATGATGGACCGCACCGGCTGCGACGGTGTGGTCGTCGGCCGCGGCTGCCTGGGCCGCCCCTGGCTGTTCGCCGAACTCTCCGCCCACCTTCGGGGCGAGCCGGTCCCCGCCGAGCCGACCCTCGGCGAGGTCTGCCGGATCATCATGCGGCACGCCGGACTCCTCGCCGACTACAGCGGCGAAAAGTACGCCAGCCGCGACATCCGGAAACACATGGCCTGGTACCTGCGCGGCTTCCCGGCCGGCGGTGAGATCCGCCGGCAGCTCGGCCAGATCAACAGCCTGGCCGACCTGCGGGGCGTCCTCGACCCGATGTGGGATTCGGACGCCCTGGCAGCGGACGCCGACGGTGCCCGCGGACGACAGGGCGCCCCCGGGAAGGTCGCACTGCCCGACGGCTGGCTCGACGACCCGGAGGAGGACGGCGTCGGCGTGGCGGAGACCGGCGAGGACGCGGGCGCCGCCAACAGCGGCGGCTAGCCCGGCGCGCCGGCGTGACCCTGGCTACACTGACGGGCATGCGCACTGTCTACCAGGAACAGATGCGGACCTTCGCCCATGAACTCGCGGTGATGTCCGACACGGTCCGCACCATGATGTCCGGCGCCTGCACGGCACTGTTCGACGCCGACGTCGACACAGCCGAACAGGTGCTCAGCTCCATCGACGAGGTCGAGGACCTCCGGGTCCGGGCCGAGGCACGGTCCTTCGAACTGCTCGCCCTCGAAGCACCCGTCGCGCGCGACCTCCGGCAGGTCGTCTCCGGGTCCTACATCGTCGAGGACCTCGCCCGGATGGCCGCGCTCGCCGTCCATGTCGCCCGCACCACCCGCCGCCGGTACCCGGACCGGGCCGTCCCACCGACCGTCGAACCCTACTTCCGGGAGATGGCGCGGCTCGTCGACGACATCGGCGGGAAACTCCACGACGTCCTCGTCACCTATGACCCGGAGAAGGCGATGGAACTCGCCCTCGACGATGACGCGGTCGACGACCTCCACGCCCACATGTTCCAGATCACCGGCCGCGACGACTGGCCCTGGCCCGTCTCCGTCGCCGTCGACGTGACCCTGCTGTCCCGGTACCTCGAGCGGTACTCCGACCACGCCGTCAACATCGGTACCCGGGTGGTCTACCTGGCCACGGGTATGCAGCCCGCGGAGTACGAGGTCTCGCGCCGCTCCGAGGAACAGCAGGAGAACCTGCGCGAGCAGTTCGACGAGATCCGGCGGCGGTACGGCTCGGACGCGTTCTAGTCGTCCGCGTCGTCGTCCGTCTCCGCCGCCCGCCGGGCCACGCCCAGGGCGACCAGGGCGGCGTCCGCCAGGACATCCGTCGGCTGGGCGGCGTCCAGCCGGACGCCGGCCTCGTCGGCACGCAGCCGGTCGAGCTCCGCATACTGGTGCCGCAGCACCTCGGCGTCCGGGTAGTGCCCGGTGAGGCGGCGCACCCGGTCCTCGATGACGTCCTCGGTGCCGTGCACGTGGACGAAGAACACGAAGCCCTCCGCCTCCCGGAAGATGTCACGGGCGCGACGGCCCAGTCCGAGGCTGACCACCACGGTGGAGTGCCCCTGGCGGGCCTGGTCCGTCAACCAGTCACGGATGGCGTACGCCCACGGCAGCCGGTCGTCCGGTGACACGAATCCACCGTCGGCCATCTTGTCGCGCACCTCGGCGGGCTGCAGCTGTTCGGCGGTGGCACCGGTGAACCCGGTCCGCGCGATGAGCTCCTGCGCCAGCGGCCCCTTACCGCTGCCGCTCACCCCCATCAGCACGATGTGGACCGGCCGGTCCGTCTGTTCCGTCATCACCGACTCCTTTCCTCCCCACGAGTGTGGCACAGATGGGGTCCACAGCGGCGTCGGCCGTACCCCCGGTCAGCCGAACCGGCCCGAGATGTAGTCCTCGGTCTCCTGCCGGTCCGGCTTCTCGAAGATCTTCTTCGTCGGCCCGATCTCCACGAGCTGGCCCGGCTTCCCGGCGGCCTCGAGGGAGTAGAACGCGGTCTGGTCCGAGACCCGGGCCGCCTGCTGCATGTTGTGGGTGACGATGACGATGGTGAACTCCTCCTTCAGCTCGTGGATGAGGTCCTCCACCGCCAGGGTGGAGATCGGGTCGAGGGCCGAGCACGGCTCGTCCATGAGCAGCACCTCCGGCTCGACGGCGATCGCGCGGGCGATGCACAGCCGCTGCTGCTGGCCGCCCGACAGGCCACCGCCGGGCCGGTCGAGGCGGTCCTTGACCTCCTCCCAGAGGTTCGCCGCCCGCAGCGAGCGTTCGGCGACCTCGTGCAGCTTCTTCCTGTTCTTCTCCCCGGCCAGCCGTAGCCCGGCGACCGCGTTCTCCTCGATCGACATCGTCGGGAACGGGTTCGCCTTCTGGAAGACCATGCCGATCGTGTTGCGCACCGCCGCCGGGTCCACGTGGCGGCCGTAGATGTCCTCACCGTCGAGTTCGACCCGGCCGGTGCAGTACGCACCGGGGATGACCTCGTGCATCCGGTTGAGGGTGCGCAGCACGGTGGACTTGCCGCAGCCCGACGGGCCGATGAACGCGGTCACCGACCGCGGCGGCACGTGCAGGCTGACGTCCTTCACGGCGTGGAAGTCGCCGTAGTAGATGTTGACGTCGGTGAGGTCGAGGCGCTTGGCCATGGTGTGTCCCTGCCTTCGGCGGGTCAGTCCGCTTTCACGGAGAATCGGGCGGAGATCAGCCGGGCGCCGAGGTACAGCGCACCGATGATGATCACCAGGGTCAGACCGGCGCCCCACAGGCGGGAGAGCACCTCGGCACTCGCCGGTTCCTTGTACATCTGCAGCATGAACAGCGGCAGTGAGTTCTGCGGGCCCTCGAAGAGGTTCCAGTTGATCACCGGGGTCGCACCGACCAGAACCAGCACCGGGGCGGACTCCCCCGTCACCCGGGCGACGGCGAGCATCACACCGGTGACGATGCCCGACAGGGCGGTGGGCAGCACGACCCGCAGGATCGTCTTCCACTTCGGGACGCCCAGTGCGTAGGCCGCCTCCCGCAGGTCGTCCGGCACGATCCGCAGCATCTCCTCGGTGTTGCGGACCGTCACCGGAATCATGAGGAGGACCAGGGCGAGGGAGACGGCGAACCCGGAGCGTCCGAAACCGAACATCGTGACCCACAGGGCGTAGACGAACAGGGCCGCCACGATCGAGGGCACACCGGTCAGGATGTCGACCATGAAGGTCGTGACGCGGCCGAGCCAGCCGCCGCGGGCGTACTCGACGAGATACACCGCGACGAGGACGCCGACCGGCACCGAGATCAGCGTGGTGACCACCACCTGGGTCAGGGTGCCGATGATCGCGTGGGAGATGCCGCCGCCGGATTCGCTGGAGATCTGCCCCAGCATGTCGTAGGCCCACCAGCCGCCGTCGAGCAGTGCCGGGAGGCCGCGGCGCAGCAGTTCCCACAGCACCCACACCAGCGGAATGCAGGCGACGGCCATCGTCGCGCAGACGAGGACGGTGGCGATCCGGTTGCGGGCCTTCCGGCCCGCGGCGATGTCGGTGAAGCCGCTGGGGGCCAGTGCCGCGTGGGACCGGTCCGGTCGGTGCACGGTTGTCATCGGGGTCCTCTCCTACTTCGTGTTCTTCACGACCGTGCGGGCCGCGGCGTTGACGATGAAGGTCAGGGCGAACAGCACCAGCCCGGCGGAGATGTAGGCGCCGGCCTTCGTGTCGTCGTTGAACTCGGGGGCCGCGTTGGCGATCGCGGTGGCGAAGGTCGTCCCGCCGTCGAACAGGGACCACCGGAATCCGGGCGCCGAGGCGATGACCATGTACAGCGCCATGGTCTCGCCGAGGGCACGGCCCAGACCGAGCATCGCGCCGGAGATGTAGCCCGAGCGGCCGAACGGGAGCACCGCGAGCTTCACGACCTCCCACCGGGTGGCGCCGAGTGCCAGCGCCGCCTCGATCTGCCCGCGCGGCGTCTGCACGAAGACCTCCCGGGCGGTCGCCGCGATGATCGGCAGGATCATGATCGCCAGGACCACCCCACCGGTGAACAGGTTGCGGCTCGTCGAGAACGCCGGTGAGTTCGCGAAGTGGGCGAAGAGGAAGAAATCGCCCGCCCAGCTGTGGATCCAGCTGAAGATCCCGCCGAGCGCCGGGCCGAGGACCTGCATGCCCCAGATGCCGAAGACGATGGACGGCACGGCGGCCAGCAGGTCGACGACGAAACTGAGGGGGCGGACGAACCGGGCCGGGCAGTAGTTCGACAGGAAGACCGCGATACCGAGGGCGACGGGCATGGCGATGGCCAGGGCCAGCGCGGCGACGACGACAGTGGTGAAGAACAGGTCCGGGATGCCGAACTGCATCCACCCGCCGTCGTTGGTGGCGTAGTCCAGGTTCCAGGCGTCCCCGTAGGTGAAGAAGCTCAGGATCCCGTCCCGCTCCCGCGTCAGGGCAGGCACGGCCTGGACGAGGAGGAAGACGGCGATGGCGGCGATGATGACCGAGATCAGTACCGCGGAGCCGGTCGTCAACCAGGTGAAGATCCGGTCGCCGGTCCGGCGTCCGCCGTCCCGGCCGGTCAACGGACTGCCGCCGGACGCCCCGGCCGCCGCGGCGGGAGAGGCCTCCCGGGCGGGCGCCGCGCCGTCGACGCTGTCCAGAGGGGTGGACATCGGGTTCTTCCTACGCAATCGCGTCGACGGCGGTGGTCAGCTTCTCCTCGAACGCCCCGGACAGCGGGACATAGCCCTTGTCCCCGAGGCTCCCGTCCTGGTTGTCCAGGAGGACGTGGAGGAAGTCCTTCACCCGGGCGGCCGTGTCCGCGTCATAGCCGGCGGAGCAGACGATCTCGTAGGTCGTCAGCGCCAGCGGGTAGGCACCGGCCTCCTTCTGGCCGAACAGCGAGTCGGGGTCGACGACGAGGTCGTTGCCCTCCCCGGAGAACCGGACGTTCGCCAGGGCCTTGTTCACCGAGTCGGCGTTCAGGGCGACCGGGCCGGCACCGAAGTCCAGCTTGGCGGTGCCGAGATCCTTCGCGTAACCGGCCTCGACGTAGGTGATGGCACCGTCGGTGCTCTTGACCTGCTGCGCGACCCCGGAGGACCCCTGGGCGCCGGAGCCGACCTTCGTCGGGAAAGTCTTGCCCTCGGTGTCCCACTCACCGCCGGTCGCGGTCTTCAGGAACTTCTGGAAGTTGTCGGAGGTGCCGGATTCCTCGGACCGGTACAGGACGTTGATCTCCTTGTCCGGCAGCTGCGTCCCCTCGTTCTCCGCGGCGATGGCCGGGTCATTCCAGGTGGTGATCTCGCCCTTGAAGATCTTCGCGACCGTGTCGACCGACAGGTTCAGGTTGTCGACACCGTCGAGGTGGAACGCGACGGCGACCGGGCCGACCACGGCCGGCAGGTGCCAGGCCGGGTTCCCGTCGCAGCGCGCCGCGGCGTCCTTCGCCTGGCCGGGGTCGAGCGCGGAATCGGAGCCGCCGAAGTCGACCTGTCCCGCGATGAACTGCTTCTGGCCGGAGCCGGACCCCGTCCCGTTGTAGGCGAGGGTGGCGCCCGGGACCGCCGAGCTGTACGCGGCGCCGAAGAGTTCCATCGCCGTCTGCTGGGAGGTGGCGCCCTCCCCGGTCAACTGGCCGGTGGTGCCGCTGAGATCAGCGGTCGAGTCCGACGAGGTGCCGGAGCCGCTGTCGGAGTTGCTGCAGCCGGTCAGGATCAGCGATCCGGCGACGAGCGCGGCGGCGACGGTGCCGCCGCGGGAAATCGTGTGCTTCACGGTGTTCAAGTCCTCTTCCAGACATCGTACGTACCTGAGTCACAGGTGACTGTAGGCGACCGTGGTGTACGGGGTTCCGCCGGAGGGTGAACAGAAGGTGAACTTCCCGACGGTGCCGTCAGACGATCCCGCGGTACACCACGTCGCGGTGCACGACCTCGAACCCGAGCTTCCGGTAGGTCGCGACGGCCGGGGCGTTGTCGCCCTCGACGTAGAGGTCCACGGCTTGCGCGCCGCCGTCGATGAGGTACCCGATGCCCAGGAGGGTGAGCGGACCACCGAGCCCCCTGCCCCGCGCCGCGTCGGCGAGACAGACCACGTACACCTCGCCGTGGGGATCGTCGGCGGGGCGCTTGGTCCAGTGGAAGCCCAGGCACTCCGGGGCGTCCCCGTCGCCGGTGTCCCACAGCATGAGGACGCCGGCCGGGTCGAACCAGACGGTGTCCCGTTCCCGCCGGAGGCGCGGGACATCCCAGCCGCCCTGTTCCGGATGCCAGGCGAAGGCCTCGTTGTTGACCCGGACCCACTCCTCGTCGACGGCGACGGCACCGAACCGGTCGCAGGCCGAGGGGTAGTCGAGGACCGTTAGGCCGGCCTCCGCGAACCGGTCCTGCGCGGCCGCCCGGCCGGCGAGCAGGTCCGCCCGGTGACTGTCGCTGCTGTCGCTGCAGTCGACCGACATCTTCAGCAGCTCCCGCACGATCCGCGCGTCCCGGACACCGGCCAGCTCCCGGGCCCCGGCGAGATCGCCGTGGGACCAGAGGTTGATCTGCCGGTCCGGGCCCGACGCCGCGGCCAGCGCCTGCAGGAGGGCGGTGGCGATCCCCTGCCGACGGTGGTCGGGGTCCACGGCGATCTCGGCGGTGCCGTCGGCGTCCGCCTCATCCACCGCGAGAATGCCGAGCACCTCGTCGTGCGGAGTCACCGCGATGAGGTGCCGGTGGCCGCGGTCCTCGGTGAGTCCCCGGACGAAAGCCTCGCCGAGCGCCTCCACCCCGTCGGCCGCGGCAGCCCGGGCGAGCAGGTCGGTGACCCCCTGCAGCGCGTCCTCACGGGCGTCCGCCGGGACATCCGCCAGGTCCCGCACCACCGCGGTCCTGTCCGCCCCGCCTGTCTTCCCAACCGTCTCAGCCATGGTCATTCCTTCCCTCAGCGGCCGTCAGCGGCCGTCCGCCTCGAAATCGACGGCCTTGTACCCCACATTACGGACCGTCGCGATGACCTTCTCGTAGTCGTGGCCGAGCTTCGCCCGCAGCCGCCGGACGTGCACGTCCACGGTCCGGGTGCCGCCGAAGTAGTCGTAGCCCCACACATCCTGGAGCAGCTGTTCCCGGCTGAAGACCCGGCCCGCGTTCTTCACCAGGAAGTGCAGCAGCTCGAACTCCTTGTACGTCAGGTCGAGCGGCCGCCCCTCCACCCGGGCGACGTAGGTGACCTCGTCGACGATGAGGTTCCCGATGGAGGCGACCTGGCTGTCCTCGGCCTCCTCGACCGGGACCGGACGCCGCGTGAGCAGCATCCGCAGCCGGGCGTCCACCTCGGTCGGGGTGGCGGTCGGCAGGAGGAAGTCGTCGACCGCCCAGGAACCGTCGAGGGCGATGACGCTGGTCTCCTCGATCGCCACGGCGACCGGCAGGGTCGGGTAGGCCGCGGCCACCGACCGGCACATGTCGCGGGCGCCGAGCAGGTTCGCCCCGGTGACGTCGATGATGACGATCTCGGCGTCCGCCGCCTCCCGGACCGAGGACGCGACGCAGGGCAGCAGGTCCACCTCGTGGGACAGCAGCGCCAGTGAGGGCAGCACCTCAGCCAGGTCGGTCTTGTCCGAGAGCACGGTCAGTTTCACGGCCGTTGTCCTTCCCACTGGGTCCGTCAGCTACGCCCCTGAGAATACACGGGTGGACCTGCATGATCCCGCCGACCGCCCACCGCAACAACGGGGAAACACTCCCGTAACACCGGCGGCCGCCCCGCCGGGGCGTGATCTATGCTGGGGCGGTGACTGCAGCCTCGACAGCCCCGAGCACCCCGGGCACCCCGGGCACCCGACCGTCCCGACGGTCGCCCGTGCGCATCCTGGTGATCGTCGTCGTCGCCGTTCTCGGGCTCACCGGGGTCGCCGTCGTCGCGGACGCGCTCGTCGCCGCCCGGGTCGAACGGCAGATCTCGCGGCACCTCTACGAGGACTCGAAACTGGCGACTCCCCCGTCGGTCATGGTCAGCGGGATGCCCTACATCGCCGCCGCATGGTCCCACCAGCTGCCGTCGATCCACGTCGAGGCCCGCGACATCGACGTCCCCGACTTCGGCCGGGTGACGATGAGCTCCACCGCGACGAAACTCACCCTCACCCGCGACGAGGTCCTCTCCGGCGACTTCACCGACGCCCCCGCCAAACAGGTCTTCACCCGGGCGCAGATCGACAGTGTCGCCCTCGGCGACAAGATGGGCTTCGACGACCTCCACCTCGAGGCCGTGGAGAACATCTCCCCGGTCGGCGGCTGGGAGACCGAGGCGTACTTCACCGGGACGCCGCGCGGCGAGCAGGACCCGTGGACCGTCACCATGCGGCTGCGGGTCTGGGAGGGCGACGTGCTGCTGCGCCCCACCGAGATCCGTAAGGCGCCCGGCGGCCGGGACCCGGCGTCCCTCGACGAGGCGGAGCGGCAGCGGATCTTCGACGCCTTCACCTACACCTTCCACGGCCCGGACCTGCCGCTGCGGGCCCTGCCCGGCCGGGTGTACATCAGCGGCGGCGCACTGTTCGTCGAGTCCGAGCAGAACTACATCCGGGTCAGTATCTCCGATCTCGCACCCCGGTCGGCACCGCTGGGCACGGATGCCGAGGCCGGCCTGTAGGGCGTCCTCCGGGGCGGTACGTATGCTGGTCGCCATGAACAACGAAGCTGACAACGCCGCCCCGCTCAGCGGCAACGAGGCCGTCGCCCGCGCGGCGGAGCAGTCGAAGTCCACCGCCGGCCGGAACATCCCCACCCTCGGCGACCTGCCGGTCGCCGAGGACACCGCCAACCTGCGTGAGGGACCGAACCTCCACGACGGACTGCTGGCGCTGCTGCCGCTGGTCGGGGTCTGGCGCGGCGAGGGCCACGCGGCACCGACGGACGGCACCGCACAGTACGCCTTCGGCCAGCAGATCGTCTTCGCCCACGACGGTGAGAACTACCTCAGCTACTCCTCCCGCATCTGGCGGCTCGACGACGAGGGCAACGCCACCGGCCAGGACCGGCGGGAGACCGGCTTCGTCCGCATCGACCTCAAGGACAACATCGAGTTCGTCACCGCGCACAGCGACGGGGCGGTGGAGATCATGTACGGCCGGCCGCGCACCGAGCGGGCCTGGCAGCTCGAGAGTGCGTCGACGATGGTCACCGAGACCGGCCCGGCGTCCCTCGGCCCCGGCAAGCGGCTCTACGGTCTCATGCCGAACAACAACCTCGGCTGGGTCGATGAACGGCTCGCCCCCGGCACCGACGATGAGCTGGTGCCCTGGATGTCCGCCGAGCTCACCCGCGTGATCGGTTAGGGGAGTCGGTCAGGCCCCGGCCGCCGCGGTCGCGAGCGCCTCGATCTCGTCGGCCCGCTCCGGCCGGGCCAGGGGGGTGCCGTCGAGGGCGGTGACCCGGGCGTAGCGGCGCACCGAGGAGACCAGCCATACACCGGACGCGGTGAGCAGGTCATCGACCGTGAGTTCCCGCTCCTCACAGGTCCAGCCGGCCGCCGTCGCCAGCCGGAACAGCTCCGCCTGCGTGGTGCCCGGCAGGATGCCCACCTCACGGGAGGGGGTGACGAGCACGGCGTCCGCCCCGGTACCGAGGACGGCGACGACCGTGGAAGTCGGCCCCTCCAGCACCCGGCCGCCCTCGGCGGTGAAGATGACGTCCTGCAGACCGTGGTCGCGGGCGTACCGCAGTGCGGCCATGTTGGCCGCGTAGGAGAGCGTCTTGGCGCCGACGAGGGCCCAGGGGGCGGCGTCCCGGCTGATGTCGAGGGTGTAGCCGCGGTGGGCGGTCATCACCGCCACCCCGTCCTCCCGGTCGCGGCGCACCTGGTCGGAGGCGGGGGCGACACTGACCCAGCCGGTGGGGAGACCGGTCGACTCGCGGCCACGGGAGTAGATCCAGCGCAGCGAGGCCTCCGCCCCGTCGGCCGAGGCGTTCCAGGCGTCGAGCGCGAGACGGGTGGCGGCGTCCCACCGGTCGGTGTCCGGTGCGGGAAGGTCGAGCATCGCGGCGCTGCGGACGAAGCGGCGGCGGTGCCGGTCGAGGTTGCGCACCTCACCGTCCCGGACCATGAGGGTCTCGAAGATGCCGTCACCCCGGACGGCCGCCAGGTCGTCGACGTGGATGAGCGGAGCGGCGGGGTCACACAGTTCGGGATCCGCCTCCCCCGCGGGGTGGACGTCGACAACACATCGCAACTCGGTCATACCGGCCGATTCTAGAGCGTGTCGTGCCGGGGTACTCCCCCGGCACGGGGAAAAGGACTAGTGTCGGAGAGGTGAGTGTTTCGGATCTGCACGGTTCCGCCGCATCCGTCAGCCCCCTCGTCGGTCACGTCGCCGGGGCCAGTACGGAGGACGGGACGGGGAACGGACCGGCCGGCGGCCACCTGACCGCACGTCACTACGGCTCGCCACTGGTCGAGCAGCAGCGGCGTGACGAGGGGGTCCCCGGTGTGGTCGACGGGTGGGACCACGTCGCACTGGTCGTCGAGGGGGCCGGCGGGCGGGAGTGGATCAACGGCTTCATCTCCCAGAAGACGGACGCGATGTCGACCGGCACGGCCACCTCGTCGCTGCTGCTCGACGCCCACGGCCGGGTGGAGCAGGTCTTCGGGATCGCCGCCCCCGCCGACGGCGTGCTGCTGCTCGACGTCGCGGCGGAGCGGGCGGACGCCCTGCAGGACTTCCTGACGAAGATGATCTTCTGGGCCGACGTGACGGTGCAGCGCCCCGCCCTGGCCCGGCTGAGCGTCGTGGGAACCCTGCCGGGCGTCGACAGTCCCGGCCCCGGCCGGTCCGGGACCGACGCGCCGGCCGTGGTGCCGTCGGCGGTGTACTGGACGACCCGGACGGCCGGCACACTGCCGGTGACCGACCTGTGGGTGCCCCGGGACGGGGTGGCGGCCGCCTGGGACGCGCTCGTCGCCGCCGGGGCGGAGCCCACCGGTGGCATGGCGGCGGACGCACTGCGGCTCCGCGACCGCCGGCCCCTGCTCGGCGTGGACACGGACGCCCGGCTCATCCCCCACGAGGTACCGGCGTTCCTCGGCACCGTCGGTGCGGAGGCGACCCGGCTGGCGGACGTCGCCGAAGGGCCGACCTCCGCGGCGGTGCACCTCAACAAGGGCTGCTACCGGGGTCAGGAGACGGTCTCCCGGGTCCAGAACCTCGGCCAGCCGCCCCGTCGGCTCGTGCTGCTGCAGCTCGACGGGTCGCTCAACCAGCTGCCCGCCGTCGGCGCCGACATCACCGCCGGGGGCCGGACGGTCGGCCGGATCGGCCGCACGGTCCAGGACGCCGACTTCGGGCCGGTCGCCCTCGCCCTGGTCAAACGTCAGGTGATCGAGGCGGTGGCGGCCGGCACCGCGCCACCGTTGGAGGCCGACGGGGTGGCTGCCGCCGTGGACCCGGACGACCTCCGCGTCGACGGCAGCGTGAAACCCGGTCGTGCCGCGGTGGACCGGCTCCGAGGGAAGGCGTGACAGACACCGTTTTCCCCGATTTCCGTTGACCCCCGCCTGACCAGCGGTATCGTCCGAAATGCGACGGTACCGTGGGGTGGTCGTGGGGGTCGTTTCTGAAAAATCGCGCCGATCGGGCTATGGTGGTCCCAGAACAGGAAACACGCGCGAGCGGCCGAAATCCCCGACCGCTCCTAGGACTACCCGAGGGGGTCAGGCCATGGGTCGCGGCCGTGCCAAGGCTAAGCAAACCAAGGTTGCTCGTCAGCTGAAGTACAACTCTCCCGAGATGGATCTGGAGAGGTTGCAGCGCGAGCTCAACAACGACAACTCCTCCAGCTCGGCGGAAGACTACAGCAGCTATGAGGGCTGGGGTCCCGAGGACAGCGGGGACCGCTGACCGTCCCCACGTGACGGACCATCTACCCGACAGACCCCGTCACCCGGCTTCACCGCCGGGTGGCGGGGTCTGTCGACTGTGCCGGTCGGCCGGCCTCGATGTCCACGGAACGAACCGACAGGTCTATTTTCCTGTCTCAGAGCAGCACCCGGGCTCGCAAAACCGACGTCCGCAGGAGCGGACCGACCCCTCGGTTCGCAATCCTCACACCGCCGGGTGGCGGGGTCTGTCGACTGTACCGGACAGCCGGGCTGCTAGCCGCGGCCGTTCTCGCCGACGAGCACGGCGCGGCCGCTGTCGGAGTCCTCCGCCAGGCGCACGCGGCCGATCGTCCAGCAGTCGACGTGGCGGGCGGTGAGCATCGCCAGGGCGCGCTCCGCATCGTCCTCGGCGACGACCGCGACCATGCCGACACCCATGTTGAAGGTCTTCTCCATCTCCTCCTGGGCGACCTTGCCCAGCGAGGCGATGGTGCGGAAGACCGGGGCGGGCGTCCAGGTGCCGCGGTCCAGCTCCGCGGTGAGGCCCTCCGGGATCACCCGGGCGAGGTTGGCGGCCAGCCCGCCACCGGTGACGTGCGAGTAGGTGTGGACCTCGCACTCGGCGGCCAGTGCCAGGCAGTCCTTCGTGTAGATGCGCGTCGGCTCGAGCAGTTCCTCGCCGAGGGTGCGTCCGAAGTCCGGGATGTGGCCGTCCAGCGGCAGCCCGGCCTTCTCCAGCAGGACGTGGCGGGCGAGGCTGTAGCCGTTGGAGTGCAGGCCGGAGCTGGCCATCGCGATGACGACATCGCCGTTGCGTACCCGGTCCGGGCCAAGCACGTCGTCCTCCTCGACGACGCCCACCGCGGTGGCGGAGACGTCGTACTCGCCCGGTTCCATGAGGCCGGGGTGCTCGGCGGTCTCGCCGCCCAGCAGGGCGCAGCCGGCGTCGATGCAGCCGGCGGCGATGCCGGAGACGATTTCCGCGACATGCTCCGGCACGACCTTGCCGATGGCGATGTAGTCCTGCAGGAACAGCGGCTCGGCGCCGCAGACCACGAGGTCGTCGACGACCATGGCCACCAGGTCGCGGCCGATCGTGTCATGCCTGTTCATCGCCTGGGCGACGGCCAGCTTGGTGCCGACCCCGTCGGACCCGGCGGCGAGCAGTGGCTTCTCGTACTCCCCGAGGGCGAAGAGCCCGGCGAACCCGCCGAGTCCGCCGCGGACCTCGGGTCGGGTCGCCTTCTTCGCCAGCGGGGCGAAGAGCTCCACCGCCCGGTCACCGGCCTCGATGTCGACGCCGGCCTCGGCGTAGCTCGCGCCGGTCTGACCGGAGTTGTCGGGGAGGGAGCTTGCGTCTGTCTCAGTCACGCAACCACCCTACCTGGTCAGCGGGTCAGGTCCACCACCGGGAGCCAGTGGGCGACCTCGTCGGCGTGGGCACCCGACACGTCCAGTCCGGCCGCCCCCTCCCAGGTGTCCAGCCCGGTGGCCAGCCGGAGCCAGGTCCGGGCGTCGCACTGCACGACGTTCGGCGGCGTCCCCCGGCGGTGCACGGATCCCGCGACGCACTGCACCGCCGCGAACGGCGGGACGCGGACCTCCACACTGTGACCCGGGGCGTCCTCCCCCAGCTTGGCGATGCTGAGCCGGCACGCGGCGGCGACCGCCGAGCGGGACGGCCGCGGGACGCCCTGCGGGTCCTGCAGCCACGGCAGGACGCCCTGCAGCGCGGCGCGCAGGGCGGCGGGATCGGTGACGTCGGAACGGCTTGCCATGTCCCCGGATCGTAGTCCCCGCGCACGCTGCGACGTCGATTTCGGGCACCGACGGCGCCGGGGTCATAGTATGGGGGTGAATGACGACGGACGTAGCGGCGGAGGCGAGGCAGTGGCAGCAACAGGCGAGACCCCGGTAGGGCCCAAGAACCCGGACGGATCCGAACGGACCCCGAGTCCGGAGGTGACCCTCCGGTTCATGGCGGCGCCGACGGACGTGCTCATGCAGGGCGCCAACGGCGTCCACGGCGGACGCGTCCTCGAGTGGATCGACAAAGGCGCCTACGCCTGCGCCGCCGGCTGGTCCGGCGCCTACTGTGTGACCGCCTACGTCGGCCACATCCACTTCACCCGGCCGATCCCGTCCGGCCACGTCGTGGAGGTGCGGTCCCGCATCGCGTACACCGGCCGCTCCTCGATGCACATCGTCAACGAGGTGCTCTCCGCCGACCCCCGGGAACTGATCTTCACCCGGGCCTGCGACTGCCTCGTCATCTTCGTCGCACAGGACGAGAACCGGAAGTCGACCCCGGTCCCCCATTTCGAACCGCGCAACGACGAGGAGCGGCGGGTCGCCGGGGCCGCGCTGACCCGGGTGAAGCTGCGCAAGGCCATCGAGGAGGAGATGCTGCGGCAGAGCTACACCGACGACTCGACGGCGCCGAAGATGACGCACCGTTTCATGGCCAAGCCCACCGACGTCAACTGGGGCGGCAACGTCCACGGCGGGACGGCGATGGAGTGGATCGACGAGGCGGCGACGGCCTGCACGATGGCCTGGTCGGGGGAGAACACCGTGGCGGTCTACGCCGGCGGGTTCCGGTTCTACCGGCCGGTCCACATCGGCGATCTCGTCGAGGTCGAGGCGCGGATCATCCGCACCGACGTCCGCAGCATGGCCGTCACCGTGCATCTGCGCGCCGGCGATCCGAAGGAGGGCGTCGGCAACCTGCCGGTCGCCATCCACGCTTCCACCACCTACATCGGCGTGGACATCGACGGCAACCCGCTCGCCGCGCGGAAGTACACGCCGCAGACCCCGGAGGACAAGCGGCTGGAGCAGCACGCGTCCAACCTGCGCGAGCTGCGGAACAAGTACGCCCCGGAGCCGCTGTTCCAGCCGCTCCGGGACGAGGCCCAGTACCCGGTCAACTGACCGGGGCAGGGGCAGGGGGGGATCTACTCCACCACGGCGTTGGCGCCGACGGCGTGGTTGAACAGCCCCGGCAGGGTGCCCTCCCACGCGGCACGGGCCTCGGCGACCGGCAGGGTGAACTGAGCCCCCTCGGTGGTCACCTCGATGACCTGGCCCTCGGTGTCGGCGGTGTCGCCGGAGACGACGGTCCCGCCGATCCGGGCGACCGGCACACCGTGGTCGGCGAAGACGGACTCCGCCGTGGCGACCTTGTCGGCGGCGACGGCGACGAGGACGCGGGTCGCGGTCTCGGAGAACAGGCCGGTGAACACGTCGGCGACCGGGGAGCCGGTGGCGGCGTCCGCGGCGAGGGCGGCGGCCGGGTCGACGGAGACCGCCGCACCGGACTGTACCGCGAACTCGACGAGTGCCTGGGACAGGCCGCCCTCCGACAGGTCGTGGGCGGCGGCGACGGTGCCGCGCAGTGCGGACAGCGCCTCGCCGAGCTTCTGCTCCGCACCCAGGTCGACCTGCGGGGGCAGGCCGGCGAGCGTGTCGTGGGCGACCTGCTGCCAGATCGAGCCGCCGAGTTCGTCGGCGGTCTCCCTGCCGACGAGGAGCAGCGTGTACTCCCCCGCCGGCGCCTGGGCGGCGATGCGCGTGGCGACGTCGTCGATGGTGCCGAGTACGGCGATGACCGGGGTCGGCAGGATCGGCTCGGAGCCGGTCTGGTTGTAGAAGGAGACGTTGCCGCCGGTGACCGGGATACCCAGCTCCACGGCGCCGTCGGCCAGGCCGTGGACGGCCTCGCGGAACTGCCACATCACGCCGGCGTCCTCGGGGGAGCCGAAGTTGAGGCAGTTGGACAGGGCGACCGGGGTCGCACCGGTGGCCGAGACGTTGCGGTAGGCCTCGGCCAGCGCGAGCCGGGCACCGGTGTTCGGGTCCAGCTTCGTGTAGCGGCCGGAGGCATCCGTCGCGACGGCGATGCCGCGGCCGGTCTCCTCGTCGATGCGCAGCACGCCGGCGTCCGCGTTCTCCGCTAGCACCGAGTTACCCCGGACGTAGCGGTCGTACTGCTCGGTGATGTAGGCGCGGGAGCAGAGCGCGGGGGACGCCGCGAGGTCGGTCACGGTCTTCTTCAGCTCGTCGACGGAGGTCGGGCGGGCCAGCTCCGGGGCGACGTTGAGGGCGTCCTGCGTGGCGGGCTTCGCGCAGGGCCGCTCGTAGACCGGGCCCTCGTCGGCCATGGAGGAGGCGTCCGCGTCGACGACGACCTCACCCTGGTGCTCGATGACGAGATGCTCACCGTCGGTGACCTCGCCGAGGTCGGAGGCGATGACCTCCCACTTCGCGCAGATGTCGAAGAACGCGTCGAGGTTGTCCGGGGTGACCACGGCCATCATGCGTTCCTGGGACTCCGAGGACAGGATGTCCGCGGCCGTCATGTTCTCGGCACGCAGGTGGACGTTGTCGAGGTTGATGTGCATGCCGCCGTCACCGGCCGCCGCGAGCTCCGCGGTGGCACAGGACAGGCCGGCGCCGCCGAGGTCCTGGATGCCGACGACCACACCGGCGCGGTAGAGGTCGAGGCAGCACTCGATGAGCACCTTCTCGGCGAACGGGTCGCCGACCTGGACGGCGGGGAGCTTGCGCTCGGCGCCCTCCTCGAAGGTGTCGGAGGCGAGGACGGACACGCCGCCGATGCCGTCGAGCCCGGTGCGGGACCCGAAGAGGATCACGCGGTTGCCGGTGCCCGAGGCGAAGGCGAGCTTGAGGTCGTCGACCTTCAGGGTGCCGACACACAGGGCGTTGACCAGCGGGTTGCCGGCGTAGGACGCGTCGAAGACGGTCTCGCCGCCGAGGTTCGGCAGGCCGAGGCAGTTGCCGTAGCCGCCGACGCCGGCGACGACGCCGGGCAGGACGCGCTGGGTGTCCGCGGCGTCCGCCGGGCCGAAGCGCAGCTGGTCCATCACGGCGACGGGGCGGGCGCCCATGGCCATGATGTCGCGGACGATGCCGCCGACGCCGGTGGCCGCACCCTGGTACGGCTCGACGTAGGACGGGTGGTTGTGGGACTCGACCTTGAAGGTGACGGCGTTGCCGTCGCCGATGTCGATGACGCCCGCGTTCTCGCCGATGCCGGCGAGCATCTTGGACTGCATCTCGGAGGTGGTGGTCTCACCGAAGTAGCGCAGGTGGGTCTTGGAGGACTTGTAGGAGCAGTGCTCCGACCACATCACCGAGTACATGGCGAGCTCGGCGGCGGTGGGGCGGCGACCGAGGATCTCCCGGATCCGGCCGTACTCGTCCTCCTTGAGGCCGAGCTCCGCCCAGGGCTGCTCGAGGTCGGGGGTGGCGGCGGCGTTGGCGACAGTGTCGTTGACAACTCTGGCGACAGTCATGGTTCTCCCTGGGGAAACGATCAGGCGGCGATCGAGCCGACGGCGGACAGGAACAGTTCGAGACCGTCGAGCGAGGGGCCGGTGAGCTCCTCGACGGCGTGCTCGGGGTGCGGCATGAGCCCGACGACGCGGCCGTCGGCGGAGCTCACCCCGGCGATGGAGTTCACCGAGCCGTTGAAGTTGTCGGTGTAGCGGAAGACCACCCGGCCGTCCTTCTCCAGCTCCTCGATGGTCTCCGGGGTCGCCTGGAAACGGCCCTCGCCGTGCTTGGCGGGGATGAGGATCTTCTGGCCCTGCGTGAAGGTGGAGGTCCAGGCGGTGGTGGTGTTCTCGACCTCGAGGTACGTGTCCTCGCAGTGGAAGTGCAGGCCCTCGTTGCGGGTCAGCGCCCCGGGGAGCAGGCCGGCCTCGGTGAGGATCTGGAAGCCGTTGCAGATACCGAGCACCGGCATCCCGGCCGCGGCCCGGTCCACGACGGAGCGCATGACCGGCGCCAGCGCGGCGATCGCGCCGGAGCGCAGGTAGTCGCCGTAGGAGAAGCCGCCGGGGACGACGACGGCGTCCACGTCCTTCAGGTCGGCGTCGGCGTGCCAGAGCCCGACCGCCTCGGCGCCGGCGACCCGCACGGCGCGGAGGGCGTCCACGTCGTCGAGGGTGCCGGGGAAGGTGATGACCCCGATGCGCGCGCTCACTCGGCCACCTCGGAGAAGACGATGTCGTAGTCCTCGATGACGGTGTTGGCGAGGAGGGTGGAGGCGATGCGCTCGATCTCGTCGGAGGTCACGCCGTCGACCTCCAGCTCGAAACGCTTGCCCTGGCGGACATCGGACACGCCGGAGACACCGATCCTCCCCAGGGCTCGGACGACGGCCTGGCCCTGGGGGTCCAGGATCTCCGCCTTCGGCATGACATTGACAACGACTCGGGCCACGGTCTTCTTCTCCTGAAGATGTTGGGAGTTTATGCAGGTCCGATACTACCGGGTGGGCCGGTCAGCGCGAACCTGAGGGTTGCCGGCACGCCACAGACAAATGTTCCCCGGGACCGTCACCGATTCCGGACGCCGCGGGCGGCTGTCGGGACAATCGGTGACGGTCTCGGGGAACGGGGTGGGGTGGCCCGGGTTACGGCTTCCAGACCTCGGTCTGCGGTTCCTGGATCACGGGCTGCGGGGCGGCACCGACGAACTCCTGGGCCGGCGCGACGTCCTTGCCGGCACCCACCTCGTACACGACCTTCCGGTCCATCACGTCGCGGGCCCGCTGGATGTCGATCGACTTCGTCCACTTGCCGACGAGGAAGCAGGCGACGGCGTTACCGGTGAAGTTGGTCAGCGAACGTGCCTCGGACATGAACTTGTCGATACCGAGGATGGTGTCCACACCGGAGAGCATCTGCGGCTCGTGGGCCTGGAGGCCGGCGGCCAGGGTGGCGATACCGGCACCGGAGACACCGGCGGCACCCTTGGAGGCGATGATCATGATGACCATGAGGCTGACCTGCTCGCCGAGGCTCATCGGCATGTCCATCGCCTCGGCGATGAACAGCGAGGACATCGTCAGGTAGATGGCGGTGCCGTCGAGGTTGAAGGAGTAGCCGGTCGGCACGACGATACCGACGGTGGACTTGTCCACTCCGGCGAAGTTCATCTTGTCGATGAGCTGGGGCAGCGCAGACTCCGACGACGAGGTACCGAAGATGAGCAGGTACTCACTGCCGAGGTACCGCAGCAGCTTGAAGATGTTGAGCCCGGCGACGGTCCGGAGCATGACGCCCAGGATGATGACGATGAAGAGGATACAGGTGATCCAGAAGGCGAGCATCAGCTTGAGCAGGCTTCCCACCGCACTGAGGCCGTTGCCGGCGACGACGCCGGCCATGGCGCCGAAGGCGCCGACCGGGGCGACCCACAGGACCATCGACATGACCTTGAAGACGACCTGCTGCACCAGCTCGACGGAGTAGAGCACCGGGCCGGCGACCTTGTTCGGCATGGCCTGGACGGCGAAGCCGACCATCAGGGCGATGAACAGGGCCTGGAGGATCTCACCGGAGGTCATCGACGACACGATCGTGTCCGGGATGATCTCCTCGATGATGCCCTGGACGCCTTCACTCTTCTGCTCGTCGGCGGGGTACTTGTCGGAGTCGCCCGGGGTGATGGTGAGTCCGGAGCCCGGCTCGAGGAAGTTGCCGACGACCAGGCCGATGGCCAGGGCGAAGGTGGACATGATGATGAAGTAGACCAGCGAGAGGCCGCCGGCCTTACCGACGGTGGCGGCCTCACGGACGTGGCCGACGCCGACGACGATGGTGCAGAAGATGATCGGGGGGATCATCATCTTGATGAGGTTGACGAACATCGTTCCGAGGAACTTGACGTTCTCACCTGCCGTCGGCGACACGAGCCCGAGGATGACACCGGCGATGATCGCGATGATGACGGTGATGTAGAGCCAGTGGCTCTTGTTAGTCTTCTTCTTGTTCGCGGCTGCGGCGGCCGCGGTGGTCGCGGTGGTCGCGGTCGCTTCTTCCGGCGGCTGGGGACTGCTCATGACGGAGAAAATTACCCCCGTGCGGCGGGGCACCCAAAAGGTATTTTGTGATTACTGTCCCACTCCCCCCGCCGATCGGGTATGAGGCACCTCACCCGACCGGCGGTGACTCACATTCACCTCCAAGGTCATCCCGCTATTCGGGATAACCGCTGCATCCCGTGGCCGCTGCGCGGACCATCCCGGCATGAGGGGGGAATTTCCGTGCCGCCGAACAGCCGTCCGGCGGCGCCGAACAGGTCGGGAGCCCGGTCAGACCCGCTCCCGGGCCCCCATCCGGTCGAGCTCCCAGGCGATCTCGAACGCGGACTGGTGCCACCGGTCGTAGCGTCCGGAGACCCCGCCGTGCCCCGAGGACATGTCGGTCTTCAGCAGGAACTCCCCCGACTCCGGCGCAGCCGTCGCCCGCAGCTTCGCGATCCACTTCGCCGGCTCCACGTACAGCACACGGGTGTCGTTGAACCCGCTGATCGCCAGGATCGGCGGATACACCTGGTCCGTGACGTTCTCGTACGGTGCGTAGCCCGCCATGTAGTCGTAGACCTCCGGATCGTGGTACGGGTCGCCCCACTCCTCCCACTCGGTGACCGTCAGCGGCAGTTCCGGCTTGAGGATCGAGGTCAGCGGGTCGACGAAGGGCACCACCGCCTCGATCCCGGCGAACCGGTCCGGGGCCATGTTCGCCACCGCACCCATGAGCAGCCCACCGGCGGACCCGCCCTCGGCCACCATTTTCTGCGGGGTCGTCAGGCCGGCGGCGATGAGGTCGTCGGCGACCGCGATGAAGTCGGTGAAGGTGTTCCTCTTGTTCAGCTCCCTGCCCTGCTCGTACCAGGCCCGGCCCATCTCGCCGCCGCCGCGCACGTGGGCGACCGCGTAGACCACCCCGCGGTCCAGCATCGACAGCCGGAACACCGAGAAGTACGGGTCCATGCACGCCTCGTAGGAGCCGTAGCCGTAGAGCAGCACCGGGTTACCGCCGTCGACGTCGTACAGCGGCACATCGGCCCGGTGGATCAGCGAGACCGGGATGCGCGCGCCGTCGGCGGCGGTCACCCACCGGCGGGACGCCGTGTACCGCGTCCGGTCGAAGTCGCCGAGCACCGTCTGCTCGCGCCGCAGCGTCCGCTCCCCGGACGCCAGGTCGATCTCCCACACCTGCGACGGGGTGACGTAGCTGGTGTAGGCGACGCGCAGCACCGGGGACTCCCACTCCGAGTTCCCCGTCGTCCCCGCCGAGTACAGCTCCTCGTCGAAGGTAACCGGCTCGAAAGTGCCCCAGCCGTGGCCGGATTCCGTGGCCGGCAGCATCATCAGCGCCAGCTTCTCGATGGCGTTGTCGCGGGTGGCGAGGACGATGTGGTCGGCGAAGCAGTCCACGCCCTCGATCCGCCGGTCGTCACGGTGGGCGACCATGACCTCGAGGTCGTCGAGGGCGAAGATCGGGCCGACCGGGCAGCGTCCCAGTTCGCCGTTGGGACGCTCGGCGAGGCTGTCGTGCAGCACCAGCCACCAGTCCCGGCCGTCGACCACGACATGGTCGACGTCGTACTGGACGCCCTGCTCCCGGGGCCGGATGCACGTCAACGCCCCCTCGGCGGCGGTCGGGTCGGTGCCGTCGCCGAGATCGAGGTACCAGGTCTCGCTGGTGGTCTTCGAGGCACTGCTGACGATGAGGAAGCGCTCGGAGCGGGTCACGCCCACACCCACCCAGTAATGCTCGTCCTCCTCCCGGAACACGCAGACGTCGTCGTCGACCGGGGTGCCGATGCGGTGGCGCCACACCTCGTGGGGCCGCCAGGCCTCGTCCACCCGCTGGTAGAACAGGTGGTCGTCGCCGACCCAGGTCGCGCCGGCGGAGATGTCCGTGATCCGGTCGTCGAGCAGGTCACCGGTGGTGAGATCCTTGACGACCAGGGTGTAGCGCTCGTCGCCCAGTTCATCGACGGAGTAGGCGAGGAAGCGGCCGTCCAGGGTGACACTGGCGGCGCCGAGGCTGAAGAAGTCGCGGCCCTCGGCCAGCGCGTTGCAGTCGAGCATGACCTCTTCGCCGTCGGGGGTGCCCGGCGCGTCCGTCGGATCGATCTCCGGCGGCGTCCAGGAGGTGGCGTCATCGCCGGTGTCGACGGGACGCCGGCACATCGTCGCGTAGCTCTTCCCCTCCTGGGTCCGGGAGAAGTACCACCAGTCCCCCGACCGGACCGGGACCGACATGTCGGTCTCCTGGACCCGGGCCCGCACCTCCTCGAAGATGTCGTGTTCGAGGTCGGCGAGCCCGGTGGTGTGCGCGGCGGTCCAGCTGTTCTCCGCCTCCAGATACTCCCGGACCTCCGGGTTCTCCTTGTCGCGCAGCCACTCGTAGGGGTCGGCGACGGTGCGGCCGTGGAAGGTCCGCTCGGAGGGGACGGTCTTCGCGACCGGCGCGGTGGTCGGCGCTGTCGGGGTCGATGATTCCATGACCCCCGATCGTAACCGCCGGGGTCAGCGGTCGGAGCAGGTGCCGATCCAGTCGGCGAACCGGCTGCCGGAGATGCGCTCGTAGGCCTCGATGTAGCGCTCCCGGGTGGCCTCGACGACGGAGCCGGGGAGCTCGGGCGGCGGGGTGCCGTCCTTCGGCGACCAGCCGGACTTCGGGCCGGTCAGCCAGTTGCGGACGTACTGCTTGTCGAAGCTGGGCTGCACCTTGCCCTCTTCGTAGGTGTCCGCCGGCCAGTAGCGGGAGGAGTCCGGGGTGAGGACCTCGTCACCCAGGACCAGGTTGCCCGCGGCGTCCAGCCCGAACTCGAACTTCGTGTCGGCGAGGATGATGCCGTGCTCGGCGGCGATGGCCGCGGCCTGGCGGTAGATCTCGAGGGAGGCGGCGCGCAGTTCCTCCGCACGCTCCGCGCCGAGGTCGAGGACGACCCGGTCGAAGCTGACGTTCTCGTCGTGGTCACCGATCTCGGCCTTGGTCGCCGGGGTGAAGATCGGCTCGGGCAGTTTCGAGGCCTCGGTGAGGCCCTCGGGCAGTTCCACACCGCAGACGGTGCCGTTCGCCCGGTACTCTTTGAGCCCGGACCCGGTGAGGTAGCCGCGGACGACGCATTCGAAGGGCAGCATGTCGAGCTTGTGGCAGACCTGGGCGCGTCCCACGACCGTCTCGGGGATGCGCTCGTCGTCGGCCCCGCCCGCCAGGTGGTTGGGGAAGTCGATCCGGCGGAAGAAGTAGTCGCTCATCGCGGTGAGCACCCGGCCCTTGTCGGGGATGGGGGTCTCGAGGACGAAGTCGAAGGCGGAGATCCGGTCGGTGGCCACCATGAGCAGGGTGGTCTCGTCGATCTCGTAGATCTCCCGCACCTTCCCGGCGGAGAAGTGCGTGTACTCGGACAAGTCAGGTCGCATGGGGACACACTCTAGACCCCCGGTGAGCTGAACTCCATGCGGACGTGCACCTGCCGCCCACCTGCGGTCCACCGGCCCCGGTGAGCTGCCCACCAGCGGTGACACACCACGGAAATCCGCGTCTTCTACCGTGAACGTTCACACCGTCATAGAGTGGATGTGTCTGGTGCCACATCGGCATCCGCACAGCTGAGCTCTTCCGACGTTTCTTCCGGAGCCTGCACGGCTCACCGACCAGTGCACGAAAGAACCCGACCATGAACATCCGACCCCGCAGAGCACTAGCCGCGCTCCTCACCGGTGTGGCGCTCGTCCTGGGGGTGACGGCCTGCGTCCCGGACCACCGGACCGCCCCGGCCGACTACATCTCCTTCTATTCCGGCGAACCGCAGAACCCGTTGATCCCGACCAACACCAACGAGAACAACGGCGGCACCGTCATCGACACCCTCTTCACCGGCCTCGCCCAGTACACCCCCGACGGCGAGGTGACCATGGGTGTCGCTGAATCGATCACCCCGAACGCCAACTCCACGCAGTTCGACATCAGACTCAAGGACGGGTGGACCTTCACCGACGGGGAGCCCGTCACCTCCGACAGTTTCATCGACGCGTGGAACTTCGGCGCGAACGTCAAGAACGCCCAGCTCCAGTCAAGCTTCTTCGAGCCGATCAAGGGCTACAAGGACGTCGCCGGCGAGACCGACGAGGAGGGGAACGTGACAAAGGAGCCGACCACCGACACGATGTCCGGTCTCCACAAGGTCAACGACCGGGAGTTCACGGTCACCCTGAGTGCCCCGAACGTCGCCTTCCCGAACATGCTCGGCTTCTCCACCTTCTACCCGCTGCCCAAGGTCGCCTTCGAGGACATGAAGGCCTTCGGCGAGCACCCGGTCGGCAACGGCCCGTACATGTTCGACGGGGACGATGCCTGGCAGCACAACGTCGCCATCACCCTCAAGGCCAACCCGGACTACGCCGGCACCGACAAGCCGAAGAACCCGGGCATCTCCTTCACCATGTACTCCTCGCAGACCACCGCCTACGCGGACCTGCAGTCCGGGGACCTCGACCACATGCGTGAGGATGTCGGCGCGGACGCCTACCCCTCCTACAGGGCGGACTTCCCCGACAGTAACGACGACAAGCCCTACGCGGCCATCCAGAACTTCACCATCCCCGAGAACCTCCCCGGTTTCCGGACCGACGAGGAGGGCCGGCTGCGCCGGGCCGCGGTCTCCATGGCCATCGACCGGCAGCTCGTCATCGACAAGGTCTACTTCGGTGCCCGGCGGATCGCCGAGGACTTCGGCGCCCCCACCCTGCCCGGCGGCATACCCGACATCCCCGGCAAGGAGGTCCTCACCTACCAGCCGGACAAGGCCCGCGAACTGTGGGACGAGGCGAACAGAATCCACCCGTGGAACGGCGGGAAGTTCCAGATCGCCTACAACGCGGACGCCTCCCACCAGGTGTGGGTCGAGGCCGTCACCAACAGCATCCGCCAGGTGCTCGGCATCGACGCCTCCGGCAAGGCCTACCCCACCTTCAAGGCCATGCGGGACGCGGTCGTCAACGGCACCGTCGGCGCGGCCTTCCGCTCCGGCTGGAACGCGGACTACCCCTCCATCGACTCGTTCCTGACCTCGAACTACAGGACAGGCGCGGCGTCCAACGACGGGAAGTACTCGAACCCCGAGTTCGACAAGGCCCTGGACTCGGCCTCCGCACAGCCCGACGGAGACAAGGCCCGCCCGTACTTCAACCAGGCGCAGACCATCCTCATGAAGGACCTCCCGCAGATCCCGCTCTGGTACTACGCGGCGTCCACCGCCTGGAACCCGAAGCTGCACGGGGTGGAGTCCAACTGGAAGGGCATGCCCGTCTTCACCGAGATCACGAAGGACGGTAACTGACATGTGGTGGTATCTCGGCAAACGGATCCTCCAGCTCATCCCCGTCTTCCTCGGGGCGACCTTCCTCATCTACGCGATGGTCTTCCTCACCCCCGGTGACCCGGTCACCGCGCTGGCCGGGGACAAGGCCGCGGACCCCGCGGTCCTCGACCAGATCCGCGCACAGTACAACCTCGACAAGCCCTTCCTCGTCCAGTACGTCATGTTCCTCGGCGGGATCTTCCAGGGTGACCTCGGCATGACCTTCTCCGGACGCCCCGTCACCGAGGTCCTCGGCGAGTCGTTCCCCATCACCATCCGGCTGGCCGTCATGGCCCTGGTCATCGAGACCGTCTTCGGTGTCGGCTTCGGCATCGTCGCCGGCCTGCGGAAGGGTTCCTGGTTCGACTCGACCCTGCTGGTCATCTCCCTGCTCATCATCGCCGTCCCGGTCTTCGTCATCGGCTTCGTCGGCCAGTACCTGTTCGGCATCCAGTGGGGCGTGGTCCCGCCCACCGTGGGATCCGACGGTTCGTTCACCAAACTCCTGTTGCCCGCGTTCGTCCTCGGCCTCGTCTCCTTCGCCTACGTGCTCAGGCTGACCCGCTCCGAGGTGGCGCAGAACATGCGCGCCGACTACGTGCGCACCGCCGCGGCCCGCGGCATGACCCGGTGGGGTGTGATCCGCAACCACGTGCTGCGCAACTCCATGATCCCGGTCGTCACCTTCATCGGTGCCGACCTCGCCGCCCTCATGGGTGGCGCGATCGTCACCGAGGGCATCTTCAACATCCACGGCGTGGGTGGTCTGGTCTTCCAGTCCGTGAGCCTCGGCGAGGCACCCACGGTGGTCAGCGTGGTCACCGTCCTGGTGATCATCTTCGTGCTGGCCAACCTCATCATCGACCTGCTCTACGCCCTGCTCGACCCGAGGATCCGCTATGCCTGACACAACTTCCGTCACCCCGCTCCCCCGCGACGAACGCTGGGTCGCCGAGGTCGAGACCACCGACATTCTCACCCGCGACCAGCTGCTCCCCGACGAGGCCCCGAGGGGTTTCTGGGGCACCGCGTGGGTCAACCTGCGACGCCGCCCGCTGTTCTGGGTCGCCGCCGTCATCATCCTGCTCGTCCTGCTGGTCACCGTCGTGCCCGGCCTGTTCTCCGGTACCGACCCGAAGGCCGCGACTCTGGAGGACTCACTGGCGCACGCCCGGTCCGGGCACCCCTTCGGATTCACCCAGCAGGGCTACGACGTCTACGCCCGCACCATCTTCGGCGCCCGCGCCTCCGTCGTCACCGGACTGCTCACCACGGTCGCCGTCGCCGTGATCGGCGTGATCGTCGGCTCCGTCGCCGCCTACCTGGGCGGCTGGGTGGACGCGGTGCTGTCCCGGCTCACCGACATCTTCTTCGCCATTCCGCTGCTGCTCGCCGCGATCGTCCTCATGCAGGCCTTCGACGTGCGCAACGTGTGGACGGTCGTCCTCGTCCTGTCCCTGTTCGGCTGGCCGCAGATGGCCCGCCAGATCCGCGGTGCCGTGCTCGCCGCGAAGAACGAGGAGTACGTCGAGGCGTCCCGCGCCCTCGGCCTGTCCCGGGCGGGCATCCTGTTCAAGCACATCCTGCCGAACTGCCTGGCCCCGATCATCGTCATGATGACCACGAACCTCGGCATCTACATCGTCGCCGAGGCGACGCTGTCGTACATGGGTGTGGGCCTGCCGCCGGACACCGTCTCCTGGGGCAACGACATCTCCGCCGCCCAGCACACTCTCCGCGTGGACCCTGAGATCCTGTTCTACCCCGCCGGCGCGCTCGCGCTCACCGTGCTGGGGTTCATCCTGCTGGGCGACACCCTCAAGGACGCCCTCGACCCCAAGGAGCGGACCCGATGAACGACCGACCCCTGCTGTCGATGCGCGGTGTGGACATCGCCTTCGGCACCGACAAGAAGCCGCTGCCCACCGTCTTCGGTGTGGACCTCGACATCTGGCCCGGCGAGACCGTCGCCGTCGTCGGCGAATCCGGCTCCGGCAAGTCCACCACCGCGATGAGCATCCTCGGCCTGCTGCCCGGCGACGGACATGTCACCGGCGGGCGGATCATCTTCGACGGTGAGGACATCACCCACGCGAGCCAGAAGCGGTACACCGAACTGCGCGGCGCCCACGTCGGGCTCGTCCCCCAGGACCCGATGAGCAACCTCAACCCGGTGTGGTCGATCGGCCACCACGTCAAGGAGGCGCTGCGCTACAACAACATCGCCACCGGCTCCGAGGCCGAGAAGCGCGCCATCGACCTCATGGCCGAGGCCGGGCTCCCCGACCCCGCCGACCGGATCGGCCAGTACCCGCACCAGTTCTCCGGCGGCATGCGCCAGCGCGCCCTCATCGCCTGCGGCCTCGCGGCCCGGCCGGGTCTGCTCATCGCCGACGAGCCCACCTCCGCCCTCGATGTCACGGTGCAGCAGCAGATCCTCGACCACCTCGGCTCCCTCACCCGGGAGCTGGGCACCGCGGTCCTGCTGATCACCCACGACCTGGGGCTGGCCGCCGAACGCGCCCAGCGCATCATCGTCATGAGCCAGGGCCGCGTCGTCGAGTCCGGCCCGGCACTGGAGATCCTCCAGGACCCGAAGCACCCGTACACGAAGAAGCTCGTCGCCGCCGCACCGTCGGTCGCCGCCCGGCGCGCCGACATCCATGTCTCGGAGGCCCCGGAGGCCACAGCGGAACCGCAGGACGCCGGCCCGGCCGGGGCGGCGTCCGACCACCTCATCGAGGTCGAGCACCTGACGAAGTCCTTCGAGGTCAAGGGGGACCGACCCTGGCGGAAGAAGACCTTCACCGCGGCCGAGGACATCAACTTCTTCCTGCGGCGCGGGCACACCCTCGCGCTGGTCGGGGAATCCGGGTCCGGCAAGTCGACCGTCGCCCAGATGGTCCTCGGGCTGCTCCCGCCGAGCAGCGGCCGCGTCATGTTCGACGGGGAGGACGTCACCGCCCTGGACCGTCGGAAGGAACTGGCGTTCCGCCGGCGGGTGCAGCCGGTGTTCCAGAACCCCTACGGGTCGGTCGACCCGATGTACTCGGTGTTCAACACCATCGCCGAGCCGCTGAAGATCCACGGTGTCGGGTCCGGGAAGGACCGCGAGAAGCGGGTCCGGGAACTGCTCGACATGGTCGCGATGCCGACGTCGATGATGTCCCGGTACCCCGGGGAGCTCTCGGGCGGTCAGCGGCAGCGCGTGGCGATCGCCCGGGCGCTGGCGCTGGACCCGGAGGCGCTCATCCTCGATGAGGCGGTGAGCGCACTCGACGTGCTGGTGCAGTCCCAGGTCCTCGCGCTGCTCAACGACCTGCAGCGGGAGATGGGGCTGACCTACCTGTTCATCACGCACGACCTCGCCGTGGTCAAGCAGATCGCGGACGAGACACTGGTCATGCAGCGTGGCCGGATCGTGGAGCGTGGCGAGACCGACGAGCTGTTCGACCATCCGGAGCAGGAGTACACGGCCCGGCTGCTGGCCTCGATCCCCGGCGGATCGATCGCGCTGCACCAGGGCTGAGGGACGGTCGTTCTTGATACCACAGGCACTGTGATATCCGCCACCCCCGTCGGCGAATTATTGTCCGGGGCGTGGCCGGAACGTCCGGTGGCGGCGTCCTGCCCCGGGAAATTCCCCTGCGACCTGCAGCCGACGGCGGCAGGACCGCCACCGGTCAGACCACAGGAACGGCACCCCCGGCGCGCAACCGCTGTAATGCACGTCACCCCCGTTGTTTCGAAGATGAACGTGGCCTCCGGGGACGATGGCATAGTGGACCCTGCACAAAGCCTGTGTCCGCTATCACACTAAGGAGTCCCGTCCGTGGAGAACCACATCGTCCGCGTCCACCCCTCAGCGGAGGATTTCCCGAAGAACGAGCACCTCGCATGGAAGATCGCCGAGGTCGCCACTGACCCGGTCGCCGTTCCCGACGAGTCCGCCGACATGGCGGTCAACCGTATCATCGACAACGCCTCCGTCGCCGTGGCCTCCGTGCTGCGCCGCCCGCCGTCGACCGCCCGCGCCCAGGCGCTGACCCGCCCGGTGACCCCCGGCTCCACGGTCTTCGGTGTGCCCGGCACCTACGCCCCGGAGTGGGCGGCCCTCGCCAACGGCACCGCCGTGCGCGAGCTGGACTTCCACGACACGTTCCTCGCCGCCGAGTACTCCCACCCCGGCGACAACATCCCGCCGATCCTCGCCGTCGCCCAGCACACCGGCGCCGCGAAGAACCTCACCGGTGAAGACCTCGTCCGCGGTATCGTCACCGGCTACGAGATCCAGGTCGACCTCGTCAAGGGCATCTGCCTGCACGAGCACAAGATCGACCACGTCGCGCACCTCGGCCCGTCGGTCGCCGCCGGTATCGGCGCCATGCTGAACCTCGACGCCGAGACCATCTACCAGGCCATCGGCCAGGCGCTGCACACCACCACCGCCACCCGCCAGTCCCGCAAGGGCCTCATCAGCTCCTGGAAGGCCTTCGCCCCCGCATTCGCCGGCAAGATGGCCATCGAGTCCGTCGACCGCGCGATGCGCGGCGAGGGCGCCCCCGCCCCCATCTGGGAGGGTGAGGACGGCTTCATCGCCTGGATGCTCGACGGCAAGGACGCCGAGTACACCGTGCCGCTGCCCGCCAAGGGCGAGGGCAAGCGCGGCATCCTGGACACCTACACCAAGGAGCACTCCGCGGAGTACCAGTCCCAGGCCCCGATCGACCTGGCCTTCCGCCTGCGTGACCGCATCGGCGACCTGTCGCAGGTCGAGTCCATCGTGCTGCACACCAGCCACCACACCCACTACGTCATCGGCAACGGCGCCAACGACCCGCAGAAGTTCGATCCGGACGCCTCCCGCGAGACCCTGGACCACTCGGTGATGTACATCTTCGCCGTGGCCCTCGAGGACGGCGTGTGGGACTACCGGGACTCCTACTCCCCCGAGCGCGCCCACCGGCCCTCCACCATCGAACTGTGGAACAAGATCACCACGGTCGAGGACCCCGAGTGGACCCGCCGCTACCACTCCAACGACCCGAAGGAGAAGGCGTTCGGCGCCCGCGCCGTCGTCACCCTCAAGGACGGCACCGTCCTGGAGGACGAGCTGGCCGTGGCCAACGCCCACCCGCTGGGCGCCCACCCGTTCACCCGCGAGCAGTACGAGAACAAGTTCCGCAAGCTCGCCGACGGCCTGGTCGCCGAGAAGGAGCAGGAGCGCTTCCTCGAGGCCGCCCGCAACGCCCGTTCCCTCAGCGCCGCCGACTTCGGCCAGCTCACCGTCACCTTCGACGAGGACGTCCTCGCCAAGGCCCCGCAGATCCCGGGCGGTGTGCTCTAGTGGCGGGCCTCTACTCCAGCAACGTCACCCCGACCGACCGCCGCCGTGCCTTCCGTGAGTCGCTGAACTCCCCGGAGATCACCCGGCTGCCCGGCGCATTCTCCCCGCTGGTCGCCCGCGCGATCCAGGAGAAGGGCTTCGAGGGCGTGTACGTCTCCGGCGCCGTCGTCGCCGCCGACCTCGCCCTGCCCGACATCGGACTGACCACCCTCACCGAGGTCGCCGGCCGGGCGCGCCAGATCGCCCGCGCCACCGACCTGCCGGTCCTCGTGGACGCCGACACGGGCTTCGGTGAGCCGATGTCCGCCGCCCGCACCGTCTCCGAGCTCGAGGACGCCGGTATCGCCGGCTGCCACCTCGAGGACCAGGTCAACCCGAAGCGCTGCGGCCACCTCGACGGCAAGGAGGTCGTCCCCACCGACGTCATGCTCCGCCGTATCGGCGCCGCCGTGAAGGAACGCCGTGACGACCAGTTCGTCATCTGCGCCCGGACCGACGCCGCCGGTGTCGAGGGCATCGACTCGGCCATCGAGCGGGCCAAGGCCTACGCCGACGCCGGCGCGGACCTCATCTTCACCGAGGCCCTCCACACCCCGGCGGAGTTCGAGAAGTTCCGTGCGGCGGTCGACATCCCGCTGCTGGCGAACATGACCGAGTTCGGCAAGTCCGAGCTGCTGTCCGCCGGGCAGCTGCAGGATCTTGGCATGAACGCCGTGATCTACCCGGTAACCACCCTGCGCATCGCCATGGGCCAGGTCGAGGAGGCGCTCGGCGAGATCGCCGAGACCGGCACGCAGAAGGAGTGGCTGGAGCGTATGCAGCACCGGTCGCGCCTCTACGAGCTCCTCCGCTACTCCGAGTACAACGAGTTCGACACCAGCGTCTTCACGTACTCCCGCGAGAACTACGACCCGACCAAGTAGCGCACCACCCCCTACCGGACACCGGTCGCCGGGGCACCACCCGGCACCACCGGACCACCACCACCCTGAGAGAGGAGCCATCACCATGGCTGAAGAGAACGTTGACATCAAGAAGGGCCTCGCCGGCGTCGTCGTCGACTACACCGCCGTCTCCAAGGTCGTCCCGGAGACCAACTCCCTGACCTACCGCGGCTACCCGGTCCAGGAACTCGTCGCCAACTGCACCTTCGAGGACGTCGCCTACCTGCTGTGGAACGGCGAGCTGCCGACCGCCGAGCAGAAGGCCGAGTTCGAGAAGGCCGAGCGCTCCCAGCGCGAGGTGCCGCAGGCCCTCATCGACATCATCGACGGTCTGCCGAAGGACTGCCACCCGATGGACGTCTGCCGTACCGCCGCCTCCTGGCTCGGCACCGCCGACCCGGAGGCCAACGACCGCTCCGGTGACGGTGTGCGCCGCATCGGCCTGAGCCTGCTGGCCAAGATGCCGACCGTCGTCGCCTACGACATGCGCCGCCGCCGCGGCCAGGAGTTCATCGCCCCGGACCCGGAGCGGTCCATCGCCGAGAACTACCTGTACATGGCCTTCGGCGACGGCGAGGACTCGCCGGCCACCAAGCCGGCCGACGTCGAGGCCTTCGACCAGTCGCTGACCCTGTACGCGGAGCACTCCTTCAACGCCTCCACGTTCACCGGCCGTGTCATCGCCTCCACCACCGCGGACACCTACTCCGCGGTCACCGGTGCGATCGGTGCCCTGAAGGGCCCGCTGCACGGTGGCGCCAACGAGGCCGTCATGCACAACTTCCTCGAGGTCGATGACCCGGAGAAGGCTGAACAGTGGGTCCTCGACAAGGCCGCCAACAAGGAGAAGATCATGGGCTTCGGCCACCGCGTGTACAAGCGCGGCGACTCCCGTGTCCCCTCCATGGAGGCCGCCATGCGCCGCACCGCCGCCAACCACGACGGCGAGAAGTGGGTCCGCATGTACGAGAACATGCAGGCCGCCATGGAGAAGCGCACCGGCATCCTGCCGAACCTGGACTTCCCCGCCGGCCCGACCTACTACATGCTCGGCATCGACATCCCGTTCTTCACCCCGATCTTCGTGATCGCCCGCGTGGTCGGCTGGACCGCCCACATCGCGGAGCAGAACGAGAACAACGCGTTGATCCGCCCGCTCTCGGCCTACAACGGCGAGCCGCAGCGCTCCGTCACGGCGTAACAGGCCCCGCCTCCGTCCACCGCCCGCGGCGGACCCGGATCAACCGGGCCGACGCGGGCGGTTCGTGTCGCCCCACCTTCGCACGGCCGACAAGGCCATCAAGAAAGGACGCCTCACATGGCTCTCCCCTCCTTCGACAAGATCCTCGTCGCCAACCGCGGCGAGATCGCGGTGCGCGCCTTCCGCGCCGCCTACGAGACCGGCGCCAGGACCGTCGCCGTCTACCCCCGCGAGGACCGCAACTCCTTCCACCGCGCCTTCGCCGATGAGGCGGTCCGCATCGGTGTGGAGGGCTCGCCGGTCAAGGCATACCTCGACATCGACGAGATCATCCGCGCTGCGAAGCAGACCGGCGCGGACGCCGTCTACCCCGGCTACGGCTTCCTCTCCGAGAACGCCGTCCTGGCCCGGAAGTGCGCCGAGAACGGCATCACCTTCATCGGCCCGTCCCCGGAGACCCTCGACCTCACCGGTGACAAGGCCGCCGCCGTGGACGCCGCCCGGAAGGCCGGCCTGCCGATCCTCGACGATTCCGAGCCCAGCGAGGACATCGACGAGATCGTCGCCATGGCGGAGGGCCGCACCTACCCGCTGTTCATCAAGGCGGTCGCCGGCGGCGGCGGACGCGGCATGCGCTTCGTCGGATCCCCCGACGAGCTGGCGGAGAAGGCCGCCGAGGCGTCCCGCGAGGCCGCCGCGGCCTTCGGCGACGGCCGGGTCTACATCGAGCGCGCCGTCATCAACCCGCAGCACATCGAGGTCCAGATCCTCGGTGACACGCAGGGCAACATCATCCACCTCTTCGAGCGCGACTGCTCGCTGCAGCGCCGCCACCAGAAGGTCGTGGAGATCGCCCCGGCCCAGCACATCTCCGCCGAGCTGCGCGAGCGTATCTGCGCGGACGCCGTGAAGTTCTGTGAGTCGATCAACTACTACGGCGCCGGCACCGTGGAGTTCCTCGTCGACGAGAACGAGAACCACGTCTTCATCGAGATGAACCCGCGTATCCAGGTCGAGCACACCGTGACCGAGGAGGTCACCTCCGTCGACCTGGTGAAGTCGCAGATGGACATCCTCGCCGGGGCGTCGCTGGCGGACCTGGGACTGAGCCAGGACAGCATCGTGCTGCGCGGTGCCGCCCTACAGACCCGCATCACCACCGAGGACCCGAACAACGGCTTCCGCCCGGACACGGGCACCGTCACCGCGTACCGTTCCCCGGGCGGCGCCGGGGTGCGGCTGGACGGCGCCGCCTCCCTCGGCGGCGAGATCACCGCGCACTTCGACTCGATGCTCGTGAAGATGACCTGCCGCGGTGCCGACTTCAACCAGGCCGTCACCCGCGCCCAGCGTGCCCTCAACGAGTTCACCATCTCGGGCGTGGCCACCAACATCGGCTTCCTGCGCGCCCTGCTGCGTGAGCCTGACTTCCGGAACAAGCGGATCTCCACCGCTTTCATCCCGGACCACCCGTGGCTGCTGCAGGCCCCGCCGGCCGACGACGAGGCCGGGCGGCTGCTCGACTACCTCGCCGACGTCACGGTGAACCGGCCCAACGGCGTCCGCCCCACCGACATCGTCCCGCACCGGAAGCTGCCGGCGACGGTCATCCAGCACAACGCGAAGACCGCCGGTGACGACGTGGAGCTGCCGCCGCTGCCCCGCGGCAACCGCGACCTGCTGCTCGAGGTCGGCCCCGCCGAGTTCGCGAAGCGGCTGCGTGCCCGGGAGGCGCTGGCCGTCACCGACACGACGTTCCGGGACGCCCACCAGTCGCTGCTCGCCACCCGGGTGCGAACCGCCTCCCTCGTCGACGCGGCCGAGGCCGTCGCCCGCCTCACCCCGGAGCTGCTGTCGGTGGAGGCCTGGGGTGGCGCGACCTACGATGTCGCGCTGCAGTTCCTCCACGAGTCCCCGTGGGAGCGGCTCGACCAGCTGCGCGCCGCGATGCCGAACACCAACATCCAGATGCTGCTGCGCGGCCGGAACACCGTGGGCTACACCCCGTACCCGGACGTCGTCTGCCGCTCCTTCGTCGCCGAGGCGGCGAAGTCCGGGGTGGACATCTTCCGCATCTTCGACGCACTCAACGACATCGACCAGATGCGCACCGCCATCGACGCGGTACTGGAGACCGGCACCGGTGTCGCCGAGGTGGCCATGGCCTACGCCGGCGACCTGTCGGACCCGGCCGAGGACCTCTACACCCTCGACTACTACCTGAAGCTCGCCGAGCAGATCGTCGAGTCCGGCGCCCATGTCCTGGCCATCAAGGACATGGCCGGACTGCTCCGCCCGCAGGCGGCGTCCACCCTGGTCACCGCACTGCGGAAGAACTTCGACCTGCCGGTGCACGTCCACACCCACGACACGGCCGGCGGCCAGCTGGCGACCTACCTCGCCGCCGCCCAGGCCGGTGCGGACGCCGTCGACGGTGCCTCCGCCGCCATGGCCGGCACCACCTCCCAGCCGTCACTGTCCGCGATCGTCGCCGCGTTCGCCCACACCGACCGGGACACCGGCCTGTCGCTGGACGCCGTGAACTCGCTCGAGCCGTACTGGGAGGCCGTCCGTGCCCTCTACGGTCCCTTCGAGTCCGGTCTGCCCGGGCCCACCGGCCGGGTGTACACCCACGAGATCCCGGGCGGTCAGCTGTCCAACCTGCGGACCCAGGCCACCGCCCTCGGCCTCGGCGACCGGTTCGAGCTCATCGAGGACGCCTACGCGGGTGTCAACAAGCTGCTCGGCCGGCCGACGAAGGTCACCCCGTCGTCCAAGGTCGTCGGTGACCTCGCCCTGCACCTCGTCGGTGCCGGGGTGACCGTCGAGGAGTTCGCCGCGGACCCGCAGAAGTACGACATCCCGGCCTCCGTCATCGCCTTCCTGCGCGGTGAGCTGGGCACCCCGCCCGGTGGCTGGCCGGAGCCGCTGCGCACGAAGGCCCTCGAGGGCCGCGCCTCCACCGCCTCGCGGGTCACCGAGGTCCCGGCCGAGGAGGAGGCGCACCTCAACGGGGCGTCCTCGGACGAGCGCCGTGGTGCGCTGAGCCGGCTGCTGTTCCCGAAGGAGTCCAAGGGCTTCGCCGAGCACGAGCGGCAGTTCGGCGATGTCTCGGTCCTCACCGACCGCCAGTTCCTCTACGGTCTCAAGGAGGGTGAGGAGACCGCGGTGCGGATCAAGGGCAACCCGCCGATGGTCGTCCGGCTGGACGCCGTCGGTGAGCCCGACGAGAAGGGCATGCGCCAGGTCGTCATGAACGTCAACGGTCAGATCCGGCCGATGCGGGTGCGCGACCGGTCCGTCGAGTCGGTCACCGCCGCCGCGGAGAAGGCCGACCCCTCGGTCGAGGGCCAGGTCGCGGCACCGTTCGCCGGTGCGGTCACCGTCACCGCGAAGGTCGGCGACGAGGTGGCCGCCGGCGACGCGGTCGCCGTCATCGAGGCCATGAAGATGGAGGCCTCCATCACCTCTCCGGTGGCCGGGAAGGTCGCCCGGGTCGTCATGACCCAGCCGACGAAGGTGGAGGGCGGCGACCTGCTCGTCGTCGTCGAGTAGCACCGGCTGTGACCTGCCGGTACCGGCCGGTCACAGTCGCTTCATCACCATCGTCGAGGTCAGCCGCTCCACCCCGGGCAGCGTGCCGAGCACCGTGTCGTAGAGCTCCTGGTAGCCGGCGAGGTCGGCGGTCAGGGTGCGCAGCATGTAGTCCGTCTCCCCGAACATCCGCTCGGCGGAGACGATCGCCGGCTCGGCGACGACCGCCTCCTCGAAGGCGGCGATGGTCGACCGGTCGGTCCGCCCCATCGTGACCATCACCAGTGCCTCGAAGTGCAGGCCCATCGCCGCCGGGTCGATCTCCGCCCGGTAGCCGCGGATCACCCCGCCGCGTTCCAGGTCCCGCAGCCGCCGGTGGCAGGTGGAGATGCTCAACCGCACCTGCTGGGCGAGGTCGGTGACACTCATCCGGCCGTCCTCGCGCAGGAGTGCAATAATTTTCCGGTCGATCGCGTCCATGGCGATTATTATTGCATCGGACGCCCCGATGTGCGAGAAACTTCGAAGCACATTTCAGGGCGTCCGGAATAAGCTTGTGAGCTGTGGAAACAGCCCTCGTCCTCCAGTTCACCCTCACCGCCGCCCTGTTCGCAGTCATGCCCGGCGCCGACTGGGCCTACGCCATCGGCGCGGGCCTGCGCCCCCGGTCGATCGTCCCGCCGATCCTCGGCCTCGCCAGCGGCTACGTCATCGTCGTCACGGTCATCGCCGTGGGCGTCGGCGCACTGGTGACGGCGAACCCGGACATCCTCACCGTCCTCACGGTCATCGGTGCGGCGTACATCATCTGGCTCGGGGTGAGCACGCTGCTGGAGCTGCGCGGCGGCGCGGGTTCCCTGGTCCCGGGCACGGCGGGCACAGCGGGCACAGCGGGACCGGCCACGCAGTACAGCGGACTGTCCAGCTACCTGCGCGGTATGGGCGTCAGCAGCATCAACCCGAAGGGCCTCATGCTGCTGCTGGCCCTGCTCCCCCAGTTCCTCACCGACGGCGGCTGGCCCTCCGGCATCCAGATGGGGCTGCTCGGCGGGATCTTCATCCTCGAGATCCTCGTCGTCTACTCCGGCGTCGCCGTCGCCGCCCGGGCGCTGCTGGCCGACCGGCCGCGGCTCGCCACCGCCGTCAGCGTGGTCTCCGGGGTCTTCCTCACCGGCTTCGGTACCTGGCTGCTGCTGGACGCCCTGTTCTAGGTGTTCTTCCCGGTCAGCTCCGTCAGGCGGAGGCACCGAACAGCACTCCCACCCCGTAGGTGACGGCGAGACCGGCGGCACCACCGACGACCAGACGGACCATCGAGCGCCGCACCGACGTGCCCGCCATCTTCGCCGAGGCGAAGCCGGTGCAGGCCAGAGCGACCAGCGTCACGACGGTGAGGACGAAGCCCTGCAGCGCGCCGGTGGACAGCAGCACCGACAGCATCGGCAGCGCCGCACCGAGGACGAACGACAGTGCCGAGGAGCCGGCCGCCGACCACGGGTTCACCAGGTCGTGGGTGTCCAGCCCCAGTTCCAGCCGGAGGTGCGCCGGCAGCGGATCGCCGTCGCTGATCTCCTGGGCCGCCTGCGCCGCCGTCTCCGGGGAGATGCCGTAGCCCTGCAGGATGCCGGCGAGTTCATCGCGTTCCTCGTCGGGCATCTCGTGCAGCTCGTCGGATTCCTTGCCGATGAGCACCCGTTCGGTGTCCCGCTGGGCGGAGACCGACACGTACTCCCCCAGGCCCATCGAGACCGCACCGGCGATGGTGGAGGCCAGGCCGGCGGTGAGGATCACCGCGTTGCTCGTGCCCGCACCCACCATGCCGAGCAGCATCGCGGAGACGGAGACGATCCCGTCATTGGCGCCGAGGACGCCGGCACGCAGCCGGTTGAGGCGGTTGTTCTCGCTGCGGGCGTGCGGTTCCCCGGCATGGCGGGATGATGCGTGAGGCTCGGTGTTCATGCCCGTCAGCCTACTATGCGCCGGGACGGGACACAGCAGCACCGCTCAGTCGAGCAGCAGGATCAGCGCCCGGGAGGTGCAGCCCGGCCGCTCCTGCCCCTCGATCTCCATGGTGAGGTCGAGGGAGACGAGGATGCCGCCGGCCTTGTCCGCCACGTCGGCGAGCCGGACCCGAGCGCGCACCCGGTCGCCGACCCGCACCGGGTTCGGGAACCGGACCTTCTCCAGCCCGTAGTTGATCAGCGTCCCCCAGGCGGAGAAGTCGAAGACCTGTCCGGCCAGGGTCGGCACCAGGGCGAGGGTGAGATAGCCGTGGGCGATGGTGCCGCCGTAGGGGCCGTCCTTGGCCCGCTCCTCGTCCACGTGGATCCACTGGTGGTCGTCGATGGCGTCCGCCATGGTGTTGACCCGGGCCTGGGTCATGGTCAGCCAGTCGCTGGTGCCGAGATCCTCGCCGACAGCGGCACGGAGTTCGTCGGCGGTGGTGAATCTACGCATCAGATCAGGTCCTCATTCAGGTCGGTGAGCAGGTGGTCGGTGGCGGCGACGAGATCAAGCTGGGCGTCCACCCGCGGCAGCAGGTGGTCGATGAAGAACGTCGCGGTGAGTTCCTTGGACGCCGCGAAGGGGTCTGTCCGGTCCCCCAGCGCCCGGAGCTGGTCGAGCAGCAGCCAGCCGACGACGATGTCGCCGGCGGCCTCCAGGTAGGTGGTGGCGTCCCCGAGTGCGGTGAGCGGGTCGCCGGTCTCCCAGACGGCGGTGGTGACCGCGGCGAGCCGGTCGGCGCGCGACCGTACGGCGTCCGCGAGCCCCGGGCGGGACGCCGCCACCGCATCGCAGGTCGCGGCGATCCTCCCCAGCAGGTCACGGAAGCCGCTGCCCCCGTCGAGGAGCACCTTGCGCCCCAGCAGGTCGAGCCCCTGGATGCCGTGGGTGCCCTCGTGGATCGGGTTGAGCCGGTTGTCGCGGTAGAACTGTTCCACCGGGTAGTCGCGGGTGTAGCCGGCGCCGCCGAGCACCTGGATGGCCAGGTCGTCGGCGGCGGGACCCCACTGGGAGGGCCAGCTCTTGGCGACCGGGGTGAGCACGTCGACGAGCAGCGCGGCGGCGTCCCGGGTGGCGGGGTCCGGCGCGGCGGTCGCGTCGTCGAGCAGTCGGGCGGCGTAGAGGATGACGGCGACGGAGCCCTCCGCGTAGCACTTGGCGGTGAGCAGCATCCGGCGGACGTCGGGGTGCCGGATGATCGGCACCGGGGCGGTCGACGGGTCCTTCGCCTCGAGCGGCCGGCCCTGGATGCGTTCGCGGGCGTAGTCGCGGGCGTGCAGGTACCCGGTGACGCCCAGTGCCGCGGCCCCGGCACCGACGCCGATGCGGGCCTCGTTCATCATGTGGAACATGTACTTCAGGCCGCGGCCCTCGTCACCGATGAGGTACCCGACGGCGTCCTCGTAGCGCAGGGCAGCGTTGGTGGTGCCGCGGTAGCCCATCTTGTGGTTCAGGCCGACGAGGCTCACCCCGTTGCGCTCGCCCAGCTCCTCCGGCCCGCCGAGCCACTTCGGCACGATGAACAGGGACAGTCCGCGGGTGCCGGGGCCGCCGGTGCGGGCGAGGACGAGGTGGACGATGTTCTCCGAGATCTCCTGGTCACCGCCGGAGATCCACATCTTGTCGCCGCGGATGCGGTACGTGCCGTCCGCCGCGCGGGTCGCCGTGGTGGTCAGGTCCCCGAGCGAGGACCCCACCGCCGGCTCCGACAGGTTCATCGTGCCGAACCAGCGGCCGTCGAGCATCGGCGGGAGGAAACGCTCCTGCAGCTCCGCCGAGGCGTGCGCGCGGATGAGGTTCGCCGCCCCGGTGGTGAGCAGCGAGTAGGAGACCGCACCGATGTCCGCCGCCTGGAACCACAGGAACGCGGCCCGGTAGACGAGGTTCGGCAGATCGATCCCGCCCTCCTCCGCCGACATGGTCGCCGCGGGGAAGCCGGCCTCCGCATAGGCGTCGAGGGCGAGTTTCAGCTCCTCGGGGAGCACCACCTTACCGTCGACCAGCCGGGGTTCGGCGAGGTCACCGGGGCGGTTGAGCGGGGCGAAGCGGTTCTCCGCCAGCTCGCGTGCCAGATCGAGGACGCCGTCGAAGGTCTCCCTGCTGTGGTCGGTGTACCGGTCGAAGCCGGTGAGACCGTCGGCGTCCAGCCAGTCGTAGAGGCAGAATTCCAGGTCGTGCGCGTCGAGGACCTGTGATTCTCTCGTGTCCATCATTCTCCTTGTGTATCGGTGGGTCCGGCAGATGCGGTGGGTCCGACGATCCCGTGGAGTGCCAGACCGGTGAGTTGTCCGGCCAGGTCGGCGACGGCGGTGGCGTCCTGGTCCTCGCGGGGGCGGTACCACACGGCGGTGCCGTTGAGGCTGCTCAGCAGGAAGCGGGTGGCCAGGCGCGGATCGGCGGTGTGCAGCGAACCGTCCGCCACCCCCTGCTCCACGACCACCCGGAACATCTCCTCGTAGCGCTGCCGGATGTCGTTGAGTTCCACGAGGGCCTGACGTTGGCGGTCCTTGAGCGCCCTCGACCGGCCGGCGACCACCCCCTGGGTGATGACGTCGTGGTAGCCGGGGTCGCTCATGAGGTTGACGAGGTGGCGCACCGACATCTCCCGGAGCCGCTCCAGGCCGGTGCCCGGTGCCTCGGCCAGCGGCCGGATGATGGCGGTCACCCGTCGCATGCCTTCTTCGTAGACGGCGAGGTAGATGTCGAACTTCGACCGGAAGTAGTAGTACACCCGGCCCTTGGTGGCGCCGATCGCCTCGGCGATGTCGTCGATGGTCGCCTGGTCGAAACCGCGGACCTGGAACACCGTGGACGCGGCGTCCAGGATCTGCGCACGGGCGGCGTCGTGGGCGGCGTCGTGAGTGGCGTCCCGGTCCATGGTGGCGCCGCCTACAGCTCGAACAGTCCGGCGGCGCCCATACCGCCGCCGATGCACATGGTGACCACGACATAGCGGGCGCCGCGGCGACGGCCCTCCCGCAGGACATGGCCGACCATCCGCGCACCGCTCATCCCGTAGGGGTGCCCGATGGCGATCGCACCACCGTTGACGTTGTACTTCGCCGGGTCGATGCCGAGCGTGTCCCGGCAGTACACCGCCTGCGAGGCGAAGGCCTCGTTGAGCTCCCACAGGTCGATGTCGTCGACCGTCAGACCGTGCTGCGCCAGCAGCTTCGGGACCGCGACGACCGGGCCGATGCCCATCTCGTCGGGTTCACACCCGGCCACCGCGATACCGCGGTAGGTGCCCATCGGCTCCAGGCCACGGCGTTCGGCCTCCGCGCGCTCCATGAGCACGACCGCGGCGGCGCCGTCGGAGAGCTGGGAGGCGTTGCCCGCCGAGATGGTGGCGGCGTGACCGTCGCTGTCCGGCAGCACCGCCTTGAGCTTCGCGAGTCCCTCGGCGGTCGTGGACGGCCGGTTGCCCTCGTCGAGGCTCAGTCCGCCGAACGGCACGATCTCCTCGTCGAAGATCCCCGCCTCCTGGGCCGCCGCCGTACGCCGCTGGGATTCCAGGGCGTAGGCGTCCTGGACCTCCCGGGTGACGTTGTAGCGTTCCGCGACGATCTCCGCGGTCTGCAGCATCGGGATGTAGATGTCGTGGCCGTTGTCCTTCAGCCACGGGTCCTCGGCGCGGAAGCTGTTGCGGTGCTCGTTCTGCACCAGGGAGATGGACTCCACTCCGCCACCCACGGCGATCTGCAGGCCGTCGGTGATGATCTCCTTGGCGGCCGTGGCGATCGCCATCAGTCCCGAGGCGCACTGCCGGTCGACGGTCATGCCGGGGACGCTGACGGGCAGCCCGGCGCGCAGTGCGGACTGGCGGGCGGTGTTGTAGCCGGTGGAGCCCTCCTGCATCGCGCAGCCGAGGATGACCTCCTCGACCTCGGAGCCGTCGAGGCCGGCGCGGTCGACCGCGGCGGCGATGGCGTGCGCGGCGAGTTCCTGGCCCTGGGTGTCCGCGAAGGCGCCCTTGTACGCCTTGCCGATGGGGGTACGGGCGGTCGAGACGACCACTGCTTCTCTCATGGTTCCTGCTTTCACTGTCGGATCAGTCGGTGTCGGTTGCTGTCAGTCGTTGTCGTACATGGCGACCGACATCGTGGATGTCAGGCCGCCGTCGAGCGGAATGGTCAGCCCGGTCAGGTACGAGCTGCCCGGTGCCAGCAGGAACGTCACCAACGCGGTGATGTCCTCGGGACGCCCCACCCGGCCGAGCGGGTTGGCACGGTTGATCTCCTCGCCGTGGTCGTCGAGGACCCACTTCATCATCTTCGTGGGGAACGGGCCGGGCGCGACCGCGTTGACGAGGATGCCCGGGGCCAGGGTCTTGGCCAGCACCTTCGTCAGGTGGTGCACCGCGGCCTTCGAGGCGGCGTAGGAGTAGTTCTCGTAGTTCGGCACGGCGAGACCGTCGATGGAGCCGAGGTTGATGATGCGTGCGGGGTCCAGGCCGGCGGCGGCCCGGGCGTCCAGCAGGGGACGCAGCAGCTGGGCGAGGCGGAAGGGGGTCTTCACGTTGACGCCCAGCACCTTGTCCCAGGCCGCCGGCGGGAACTCGTCGAAGGGCGCGCCCCAGGTCGCCCCGGCATTGTTGACGAGACCGTCGAGCCGGTCGGTGTGGTCGCGCACCGCGGCGACGAGGGCCTGACAGCCCTCCTCGGTGGCGATGTCGGCGGCGATACCGTGCACCTCACCGGCACCGTCGATGCCGGTGGCGAGATCGCGGAGCTCCTGTTCGGCGGTGGCGACGGCGTCCGGTTTCCGGGCGGAGAACAGGACGGTCGCGCCGGCGCGCAGCAGTCCCTCGCTGAGCATCCGGCCGATGCCGCGGGCGCCGCCGGTGACCAGGACGGTGCGTCCGGCGATGTCGAAGGGGGCGGGGGCCCCGGCGGCGTGGTCGGTCATGCCTGCTCCCCGGCGGCGGCGACCGCGGTCCGTACGTAGAGGTCGGTCTGGTCGAAGGCCGCGGCGAGGTGGTGACTCTCCGACATGTCCGAGATCTCGTCCCAGCGCTCCGCGATGCCCTCGGCGGTGCAGTGCTCCGCGTCGAGGGCCACCGGGGTGGCCTCGCGCATCTGGGAGACAGCGAAGACGCCACCGCCGGCACCGAGGATCACGCCGGTCGGGGCGTCCGGGGAGACGAGGAATTCGGCGGCGGGGGCGACCGTGTCCGGGCCGAGCCGCTTCGCCGCCTCCTCGGGGATGAGGCCGTCGGTCATCTGCGTCGCGGCGGTCGGGGCGAGGGCGTTGACGCGGATCCCCTTCTTCTCCCCCTCGATGGCCAGGACGTTCATGAGGCCGACGAGGCCGGACTTGGCGGCGCCGTAGTTGGCCTGGCCGAAGTTGCCGTAGATGCCGGAGGCCGAGGTGGTCATGAGGATCCGGCCGTAGCCCTGCTCCACCATGTGCGGCCAGGCGGCCTTCGTGCAGTTCACCGAGCCGGTGAGGTGGACGGTGATGACCTTGTCGAAGTCGTCGAGGTCCATCTTGGCGAAGCTCTTGTCCCGGAGGATGCCGGCGTTGTTGATGAGGATGTCGAGCCGGCCCCAGCGGTCGACGGTGGCCGCGATCATCGCCGCGGCGGCGGCGCGGTCGGCGATGTCGGTGCTGTCCGCGACGGCCTCCCCGCCGGCGGCGGTGATCTCGTCGACGACACCCTGTGCATTACCCAGGTCGTTGACGACGACCTTCACGCCGCGGGACGCCAGGGCGAGGGCGTGTGCCCGGCCCAGTCCACCACCGGCGCCGGTGATGACGGCGACCTGTCCTGCAAAACTCTTCATCTCAGTCCCTTTCACATCGTTGACCTGGAATACTTCCCAGTATTATGTGATGCGGGACACGCTGTCAAGGTTTTTCGGAAATAACTGTCGGGCGGAGCGGGCACGCCGGCCGGACCCGGTCGGTCACACCCCTCAGCGGCCGGCGGTCCCCCGGAAGGTGAAGCGCCACTGGTGCGGCGGCCGGGCGATGAGTCCGGCCGGCGGATCCGGGATCCGGTGGTCCCCGGCGAGCGGCAGGATGACGACGATCCGTTCACCGGCGTCGGCGAACAGTTCCACCTGCCGTCCGTCACCGGCCACGTCCGGCCCCGTCAGGGGCGGAAGCGCCCGCCGTGCCCAGTCGAACAGGGCGTCCCGCTTCCCCGGGGCCGCCTTAGCCTCCCACATGAGGGTGTCGGCGGCACTCACCGTCCCGCACTCCCGAGCAGCGGGGGGACAGCGGGGACCAGCGGGGCGTCCCGGATGTCCTCGACGGTCATCCGGAAGTTCTCCGGGTAGTCCTCCCGCCGGGTCCGGCGGGCCGGCTCGGTGGTGCGCCAGCAGTACAGGCACTGCGTGCACTGCAGCACCTCCCAGGCCCCCGGTACCGGCGAGCTGGTCAGGGTCTCGATGTGGTCGAAACCGCAGCGCGGGCATTCCATGGTGTTCTCCTTGTCGTCGGTGGTGCTCATCGGTTCTCCTTCGCGAGTTTCTGCAGCCGGGCGAGCCACTCCCCGGTCTCGGGGAGGTCCCGGACCTGGTTGCCGTAGTTGCCGCGGGCATCGGGGTCGACCGGCGTCGTCGCATCGATGACGAGCTTGTCGGTGATCCCGGGGGTCTGTGCCTGGGGCGCGAGCCCCAGAATCGACATGTTCGGCAGGACGAGCAGGTCACCGCTGGGATTCACCTTGGTCGACAGTGCCCACATCACCTGCGGCAGATTGAACGGGTCGACGTCCTCGTCGACGACGATCACCGTCGCGGCGTAGCCGAGCCCGTGCGGTGTGCTCAGCACCCGGGACCCCACGGCCTTGGCGAACCCGCCGTACCGCTTTCTGGTCGAGACGATCACGACCAGCCCGTGGGTGTACATGGCGTTGACCGCCTCCACCTCGGGGAAATCGCGCTTGAGCTGCTTGTAGAGCGGGACGCAGGTGTTCGCCGCCATCAGGTAGTCGATCTCGGTCCAGGGCATCCCCAGGTACAGGTGCTCGAAGATGGGGTTCGTCCGGTACGAGATCCGGTCGATGCGAATCACGGTCATGTTCCGGCCACCGGAGTAGTGGCCGGTGAACTCACCGAACGGGCCCTCGATCTCGCGGCGCCGGCCTTCGATGACACCCTCGATGACGACCTCGGAGCCCCACGGGACCGGCAGACCGGTGGCCGGGGCGTAGGCGATCGGGGCGGGGGCGCCACGGAGCGCACCCGCGAGTTCGTACTCGTTCTGGTCGTACTCCATCGGGGTGGACGCCACGATGGAGATGACCGGGTCGTTACCCAACGTGATCGCGACGGGGAGATCCTCGCCGCGCTCCTCGGCCTTGTGCAGGTGCTGCGCGATGTCGTGCATGGGTACCGGCTGCAGGGCGAGCTTGCGCTTCCCCTTGACCTCGATGCGGTACACGCCGACATTCTGCTTGCCGCTGTTGTCCGGGTCCTCCGGATCCTTGGAGACCACGGCCGCCTTGTCGAGGTAGAAGCCGCCGTCGCCGTCGTTGAGACGGATCAACGGCAGGATGTCGAAGATGTCGACGTCGTCGCCCTCGACCGTGTTCTCGGCCCACAGCGGGTTGTCCCGGACCTCGGGCGCGACGGGGAACCGGTCCCACCGGCGGATGAACTCCTGCACCTGCTCCTTCGTGCCGGTGGTCGGCGGCAGGCCGAGCGCCAACGCGTGGTTGGCCCACGAACCGTGGACGTTCATCGCGATCCGCGCGTCAGTGAAGCCGTACACCGAATCGAAGTAGAGGGCCGGGGCATTGTCCCCCATCCGGGAGGCGGCGTTGGCTGCCGCGGCGATGTCCGGTTCCGGCATCACCTCGTCCTTCACGTGGAGGAGCTGGCCGTTCTCCGCGAGAGCGGAGAGGAAACTTCGTAGATCATCGTATGCCATGGCGATACCTTTCACTTGAGGAACTGTGGTTCGGAGCGGTCGGCGAGGTGTGCCCGCGCCGCGCGGGCGTCGGCGAGTCCGGTCCAGCGCTTCGCGTCCGGCAGATCGAGACCGATCTGGTCCAGGATCCGGGCGACGATGTGGTCGAGGATGTCGTCGACGGACTGCGGGAGGTTGTAGAACGCCGGCATGGGCGGGACGATCCGGGCCCCCGACCGCGACAGCGCGAGCATGTTGTCGAGGTGGATGTCACTCAGCGGGGTCTCCCGCGGCACCAGGACCAGTGGCTGGTGCTCCTTGAGCATGACGTCGGCGGCACGGCCGATGAGGTCATCGGCGTACCCGACCCGGATACCTGCCAGCGTCTTCATGGAACAGGGGACGACGATCATGGCGTCCGCACGGAATGAGCCGGAGGAGATCGGGGCGGTCTGGTCGCCCGGGCCGTACACCACATCCGCGAGGCGCGAGACCTCCCGGGCGGTGTAGGGCGTCTCCAGTTCAATCGTCGTCCGTGCCCACCGGCTCATCACGAGATAGGTCTCGACACCGTCGATGGTCGCGAGACATTCGAGCAGTCGGACGGCGAGCGGCGCACCGGTCGCCCCGGTGACCCCGACAATCAGTTTCATGATGTCCACTCCCAGCTTCGAACCTAATCGTCCGTATACGGACGATCCCTGTACGGACGATACTGCTACACTGGGGGGCATGTCAATCCTCCGAGAGCGGATACCGCACCTGATGCGGCTCATACTCCAGGACCACTCGACCCGGTGGGCGGCTCAGATCCCCGAACTCACCAAGACCCAGTACGCCGTCCTCAAGGTGATCCAGGAACAGCCCTCGATCGAACAGAACCGCGCGGCAGCCCTCGCCGGCACCGACCGGTCGACCATCGCCGACATGCTCTCCCGGCTGGAGAACCAGGGACTCGTCCGACGCACCGTCGCCGCGGAGGACCGACGGCGACGTGCCCTCACCCTCACCGAACAAGGCAGCGAGCTGCTCCGCGCGACAATTGACCGGGTCAGCGAGGTCGACCACTCACTACTCGAACCGTTGACCGCCGACGAGCAGGAGACACTGTCCCGGCTGCTGCGCAAGATACTCGACGCCCGGTAGTGACGGCGGAGCCCACCCCACCCGGACGCGAACTGACCCGGATCTGTCCGTCCGGCAGGACCGGAACGGCAGATCCGGGTCAGTTCGCGTCGAGCGCCCTCCCCGCAGCGTCCTGCAGTTCTACAGGATGTCGCCCGGGGTGTAGGCGGCGGCGTCCGGGTACTTCTCCACCACGGCGGCGATCCGGGCCAGCACCCGGTCAACCTGGTCCTCGGCGGCACCGATGAAGGCGTGCCGGTCGGCCAGCGCGGCGTCCAGCGCGGCCTCGTCGAGCGGGAAACGCTCATCGGCGGCGAGCCGCTGGACGAGATCCTGCCCGCCACCGTTCTCCCGCATGTTCAGCGCCACGGCGACCGCGTTCTCCTTGATGATCTCGTGGGCGGTCTCCCGGCCGATGCCGGTGCGCACCGCGGCCATGAGGATACGGGTCGTGGCGAGGAACGGCAGGTAACGCTCCAGCTCCCGGTCGATCATCGCGGGGAAGGCGCCGAACTCGCTGAGCACGGTGAGGAAGGTCTCGCACTGGCCGTCGAAGGTGAAGAAGGCGTCCGGCAGGGCGACACGACGCACCACCGAGCAGAAGACGTCGCCCTCGTTCCACTGCGACCCGGCAAGGTCGGAGGCCATCGTCATGTAGCCGCGCAGGATGATCTGCATTCCGCCGACGCGCTCGCAGGACCGGGCGTTCATCTTGTGCGGCATCGCCGAGGAACCGACCTGACCCTCCTTGAAGCCCTCGGTGACGGTCTCGTTGCCGGCCATCAGGCGGATCGTCATCGACAGCGACGACATCGCCGCACCCGTCTCCACCAGGGCGGAGAGCGCGTCGAAGTCGAGGGTGCGGGGGTAGACCTGGCCGACCGAATCGAAGATGCGGGAGAAACCGAGCTCCTCGGCGATCTTCTTCTCGAAGGCGGCGAGCTTCTCGACATCGCCGCCGAGCAGGTCGAGCATGTCCTGGCTGGTGCCCATCGGCCCCTTGATGCCGCGCAGCGGGTAGCGGGACAGCAGGTCCTCGATCCGCTCGATACCGATCATGAGTTCATCGGCGGCGGAGGCGAACCGCTTGCCCAGCGTCGTGGCCTGGGCGGCGACATTGTGGGAACGGCCGGCCATGACGAGGGTCTTGTACTGTGCGGCGCGCTCACCGATGCGGGCGAGCACGGCGACGGCCTTGTCGCGGGCGATCTCCAGGGAGCGGCGGATCTGCAGCTGCTCCACGTTCTCGGTGAGGTCACGGCTGGTCATGCCCTTGTGGATGTCCTCGTGCCCGGCCAGGGCGTTGAACTCCTCGATGCGTGCCTTGACGTCGTGGCGGGTGACCTTCTCCCGCTCGGCGATGGATGCCAGGTCGACATTGTCGATGACACGCTCGTAGTCCTCGATCGCGCCGTCGGCGATGTCCACCCCCATCTCCTTCTGGGCCTTCATCACGGCGATCCACAGCCGGCGCTCGGCGAGGATCTTGTCCTCGGGGCTCCAGATGCGGGTCAGCTCGGGGGAGGCGTAGCGGTCAGCGAGGACGTTGGAGATCTTTTTCTTGTCAGCCACGGTCACCAGTATCCCACACCGGCCGGACGCAGTTTTCCCGGGCGCGGCGTCCTCCACCGCAGCAGGCGTGAAAAGCCGGTCCGATTCTGCAGACTCCGGTGTATCGACCGTGCAGAATCGGACCGGTTTTTCACGGCGTCCGTCCGGACGCCGACCGGTACCGTGGGGCCATGCGCCCTCACCGCCCGCTGTTCCTCGGACCCGTCATCCTCCTCGCCCTCGCCGGGTGCTCCCCGGACGAGGACGCTCCCTCCGAGACCTCCACCGGAACATCGGCGGAGTTGACCTCCGTCCCCGTCCTGGGCAACACGGCTGCCGACGGCAGCTGCGATCCCGACATCATCGACATCGACCACGAACGTCCCACGATGGCCCTGATCTGGAACATTCCGGACGGCTACCCGGAGGCGGAACTGACGACAACCCTCCACTTCACCGATCCCGCACGGAACGCCGAAGCCGGCGGCGGCATGGGCTACGGCGGTGGCAGTAGTCGGGCGTCCCTGGTAACCGGCACACCGAACGAGGACATCGACCACATCGAGGTCACGGCGACCACTGCCGCCGGCAGCGCCAGGACCTGCACCATCGACGTGGCGTGACCGCAGGGCACCCGTCTACTCCACCGTCTGCCCCGGCTTCTCGACCCGGTTGAAGCGGGAGAGCTGGGTGACGTGCTCCGGGACGAGTTCGTCGACCGTGTTGACCTGCAGCAGCTTCATGGTGCGCTCGATCTGGGAGCGCAGGATCTCGATGGTGCGGTCCACGCCTTCGCGTCCACCTGCCATGAGGCCGTACAGGTAGGCCCGCCCGATCAGCGTGAAGTCCGCGCCGGAGGCCAGGGCGGCGACGATGTCCGCACCGTTCATGATGCCGGTGTCCACGATGAGCTCGAAGTCCTCACCCACGGCGTCCCGTACCGAGGGAAGCAGCTGGAACGGGACGGGGGCGCGGTCGAGCTGGCGTCCGCCGTGGTTGGACAGGACGATGGCGTCCACCCCGAGCTCGGCGAGTTTCACCGAGTCCTCGACATTCTGGACGCCCTTGACGGCGATCTTGCCCGGCCACATCTCCCGGATGATCTCCAGGTCACGGAAGTTGATGGTCGGGTCCATCGCGGAATCGAGCAGTTCACCGACAGTGCCGCCGGTCGAGGACAGGGACGCGAACTCCAGCGGCGGGGTGGTGAGGAAGTCGATCCACCACCAGGGCCGGGGGACGGCGTCCAGAATGGTCTTCGCGGTGAGCTGCGGCGGGATGGAGAAGCCGTGGCGGGTGTCGCGCATCCGGTTGCCGGCGACGGGGGTGTCCACGGTGAAGAAGAGGGTGTCGAAGCCGGCCTTCGCGGCGCGTTCGACGAGACCGTAGGAGATGTCCCGGTCCTTCATGACGTAGAGCTGGAACCAGTTGCGGCCGGCCGGGTTGGTGGCCTTCACGTCCTCGATGGAGGTCGTGCCGAGGGTGGAGAGGGTGAACGGGATCCCGGCGGCCGCGGCGGCACCGGCCCCGGCGACCTCGCCCTCGGTCTGCATCAGGCGGGTGAATCCGGTCGGGGCGATGCCGAACGGCAGGGCGGAGGTGCCGCCGAGGATGGACGTGGTGGTGTCGATGTGGGAGGCGTCCCGCAGGATCGACGGGTGGAACTCGACGTCCTCGAAGGCCTGGCGGGCGCGGGCGATGGAGATCTCGCCCTCCGCGGCGCCGTCGGTGTAGTCGAAGGCGGAGGCCGGGGTCCGGCGCTTGGCGATCTTCCGCAGGTCGTAGATGGTGAGGGCGGATACCAGCCGGCGTTTCTTCGCGTTGAACTCCGGCTTCTTGAACTTCATGAGTTCGAAGATCTCTGACGGGTGGGGGAGCTGACGGGTAACCATGTCAAACTATGGTACGCCTTGCCTGACCTCAGGGCAGCGTACCTTCTAATATGTCCGACTGCAGTCCGTTGAGCAGACACAGCGCCACGAGCATGCCGGCACTCCAGCCGACGACCTTGCGCAGCAGCACGGACTCCTTCCCCACCAGCCCCACCGCCGTGGCGACGATCGCGAGGTTCTGCGGGCTGACCAGCTTCGCCATCACACCTCCGGAGGTGTTGGACGCCACCATCAGTGCCGGATCCAGACCCGCACCCTCCGCCGCGGTCTGCTGCAGCGTGGCGAACAGGGCGTTGGCGGAGGTGTCCGAGCCGGTGACCGCGGTCCCCAGCCAGCCGAGCACCGGGGAGAAGAAGGCGAAGGCCGCCCCCGCACCGGCGATCCACGTGCCGACCGTGATGGTCTGCCCGGACTGGTTCATCACGTACGCCAGCGACAGCACCGAGACGACGGTGAGTATCGTCCAGCGCATCTTGACGACGTTCGTCACGTACAGTTTCGCCGCACTGGTCAGCGGGTAGCGGTAGACCAGCGCCACGATCACGCCCGCGATAAGCAGCAGAGTGCCCGGGCTCGACAGCCACTGGAAGTCGAACACCGTCGCCCCCGAGGTCTCGCCGTCGGCGGTGAGGATGTTGCCGTCCAGACCCGGCCAGGAGATGCTGACGTCCGTGTCGGCGAGGAGGTCCTTCAGCGGCGTCCACAGCTTGGCCAGGCAGAACAGTGCCACGACCAGCAGGTACGGGAACAGTGCCATGAACACGCGGCCGCCGGTGAGTTCCCGGTCGGTGTCGCGTCCCTGTGCGGCGGCAGCGGCGATCTCCGCGTTCTCGTCGGACGCCGCGGCGTCCTCCTCCTCGCGCTCCATCCCGAGTTTCCGGCGGGCCTCCGCCGTCCCCTTCGGTTGCCAGAACCGCAGCATGATGACCGCGGCGGCCAGTCCGCAGAGCGAGGAGATGATGTCGGTGAGTTCCACCGAGATCCAGTTGGACGCCACGAACTGGGCGACAGCGAACACCGCGCCGATGACGAGGGCGACCGGCAGGCACTCCTTCAGACCGCGGAGTCCGCCGACGATGAGGCAGAGGAACATCGGGACGAGCAGTGCGATGAAGGGGGTCTGCCGGCCGATGATCGCACCGATGTGCTCGTAGTCGATGCCGGTGAGGTTGCCGGCGGTGATCACCGGGGTGGCGATGGCGCCGAAGGCGACCGGGGCCGTGTTGGCGACGAGGACGGCGACGGCGGCGCGCATCCGTGGAAAGCCGACGGCCAGCAGCATCACGCCGGTGATCGCCAGCGGAGCGCCGAATCCGGCGAGCGCCTCGAGCATGCCGCCGAAGCAGAAGGCGATGAGGACCGCCTGGATGCGGGGGTCGTCGGAGATGTTGTCGATGACGGCGCGCAGGTCCTCGAATCTGCCGGACTGCACGGTGATCTCGTAGAACCAGATGGCCGCGATGACGATCCACATGATCGGGAAGAGTCCGAAGACCGCTCCCTGGGTGGCGGACAGTCCGGCAAGGTCGACGGGCATGTCGTAGACGAGGGCCGCGACGAGCAGTGAGACCGCGAGGGCGGCGAGCCCGGCCCAGTGCGCCTTCCAGCGCAGCAGGCCGAGGCCGACGAAGACCGTCAGCAGCGGGAGCAGGGCCACCAGGGCGGACAGGAAGGTGTTGTCCGCGACCGGGGCGAGGTCAGGTTGGTACATGGACGCTCCGTGGGTGTCGGATGGAAGACCGGACACGGGCGGGACGCACTTGACCGGTCAAGAAATGTCGGACCACACAATAGTGTGTTATCTCTCACAAATCTATGCGCGGGGGTGGGTCAGCTCAACCCCGCTGGCACGTCGGACACCAGTAGACTTTCCGGCCCGCCAGCTCCCCGACCTCCACCGGCGTCCCGCACACCAGGCACGGCTGCCCGGCGCGCCGGTAGACGTACACCTCTCCCCCGTGGTCGTCCCTGCGCGGCGGACGCCCCATCGCCTCCGGCGTGTGTTCCGGACGCACCGTGTCGATGCGCCCCTTCTCCTCGCCGTCGGCCATCAGCCCGACGAGGTCCGCCCAGACCGCGTCGAGCTCCGCCGCGGACAACGCCTTCCCCGGACGCCGCGGGTCGATCCCGAGCCGGAACAGCACCTCGGTGCGGTAGATACTGCCGACCCCGGCGTACAGCCCCTGGTCCATGAGCAGTGCCCCCACCGGCTTCGACGACCGACGGGTCTTCGCCAGTGCCGTCGCCAGCTTGCCCTCGTTGAGCCGGCCGGCCGCGGTCCCGCCACCGACGGGGAGCAGCGGGTCCGGTCCGAGCTTCGCCACCGCGGCGTCCTCCGCCTGCGGATCGATGAGCACGCACCGTTGCGGTCCGCGCAGGTCGGCGGCGACCTCTGCGTCCGCGATCCGCAGCCGGACCTGACCGTGCGGCGGCGCCAACGGCTCGAACCGCAGCGTGCCGATGAGCCCCAGATGGATGTGGACGATGCGCGGATCCGGCCGGTCCTCCCCGCCGAAGTGGATGAACAGGTGCTTGCCCCAGGCCTCGGCCCCGGCGAGCACCATGCCGTCGAGGGCGGCGGCCTGGTCGGCGAACCGGCCCTGCGGCGAGCTCACCGCCACCGGCCGACCGGCGAACTGTGCGCTCAGGCCGTGCGCCAGCCGGTGGATCACATGCCCCTCAGGCACCGGTCTCCCCCGTGATCTCCGCGCCCAGTTCACGGTACCGGCGCCACACCAGGTCCCGGTCGTGGTGCAGGACTTCGGCGAGCTGCGCCTCCGACAGACCGGACCCGACCGGGCGGTGCAGGGCGCAGGTGAGGGTCGCACCGGCGCCGGCAGCTGTGCCGAGCACGGCGACGACACCGCCGGGCAGCACATTCGTCGCGCCGCACAGCGACATCACCCAGTCGGCGGTCGGCCCGTCGATCTCCCCGAGGGCCGCGCCGGCGGTGACGCTCAACGCGCCGTCGTGCAGTGCGATGTCCGCACCGGTTCCCGGCCCACCGTCAGGGCCGGTAGGACGTAGCCAGCCGTTCCCGCGGCGTCCGGACGCCCCCTCCTCGCGGGTCGCGGTGGTCCGCACCCCGTCCGCGGTAAGGCACGCCGCCATCCGGTCCAGCGACACAGCGGGGGTCGGGCCGCCCGCCAGGCCGTAACGGTTCCCCGGGGTGACGAGCAGGCGCAGGTCACCGGTGTAGGCGCCCATTCCCGTGGAGACATCGTCCGCCTCCGGGAACGGTGCGTGGACGTCCGGCCACTGCGCGGCGAGAAACTCCGCCAGCGAGGACAGGCCCGCCAGCGCGCGGCGGACCCATTCGTCGAGCTGCCGGACGGTCACCCCGGCGCCGGCGGTGAGCACCGAATCCGCCCGGACCCGCAGCGTGCCGCGCCCGTCGAGTTCGGCGTGGACCCGCTGCACGGTGTGTCCCGCGTTCCACTCGTTGAGGGCGTGCAGCACCGAGCGGTCGGTGGCGGGCAGTTCGCCGGTCCACAGGGCGTCGACAGAGAAGGCGAGCGGGGCGACGTCGACCGCCACGGTGACCTCGAAGGGTCCCGTGGCGGTGCGGACCTCCGAGGCCCCCGACGGTGCGGCGGGACAGCCGGCCTCGGCGAGCACGCGCTGGACGACCGAGGTCACCTGGCGCGGTTCCGCGTGGGAGTCGGGGGCGACCTCGTCCTTGCCGGGGTCGGGCGCGTCCTGCCATTCCCGACGGGTCTTCCGCTGTTTCTTCCTGCCGAACATGCTGCTCTCTTCTTGTTACTTCGTCGCCGGCTGACCGGTGATGCGGGCGACCTGGCGGTCCGCGAGGTCCAGCAGGATCTGCGGTTCCTTCAGTCCGACCGCGCTGACCCGGAAGAACACCCCCTCGGCGGTGCCGGTGACGATGATCACCGGGTCGGAGGCGTTGTCCGGGGACGCCGGGTCCTCCTCGACGACCGTGATGACGTGCACGTCCTGCGCCCCGACGACGGCTCCGTCGGAGGCCTGCGCATGGTAGGTGACCGGGGGCTTCGAGGGATCCAGGGAGGAGGTCCGGGTGAAGGTCGCGCAGCGTGAGAGGTCGTCGGGGACCTGGTCCGCGGCGTCGTGGGCGGTGGAGACCAGTCCGTCGATGACTGTCCGGTCGTTGTCGTCGTGCGGCAGGAACTCGGTCACCGCGGTCGTGTCCGGGTGGTCGTGGAGTTCCAGGAGCAGGGCGTTCTCGTCGGGGACGATCCCGCTGCACTCGGCCGGGTCGACCGTGTCGCCGCCGGTCTCGCGCAGTTGCGACATGAAATCGGAGACCGAGTCGTCATCCTCGTCGAAGACGTCGGCGACGTTGTTCCAGCCGTAGCCGGCGGGGGCGTCCGCCTTCTGGAGCATGAGATCCGACGGATCGCCGGACGCCGCCGACGACGGCGCGGTGGAACTGTCGCCACCGGCGGCGCCGGTACTGCTGCTGTCGTCGCCGTCATCGGAGCCGCAGGCCACGGCGCCGGACAGCAGACCGGTCGCCGCCAGTGCCGCGGCGACGGTGCGCACGGTACGGCGGGCTCGGCGGGTACGGGAGAAAGCTCTGACAGTCACCGGTCCAGCCTATCGTGGAGCGACGGGCAGCAGGTCCCTGGCCCGGCGCGCGTTACTCCGGGATACTGATGCGACCCTCGACCGCGGCGAGCCCGATGTCCGTGCGGTAGTGACCGCCCGGCAGGTCGATGGTGGCGAGCTCGGCGTAGGCGGCCTCGCGGGCCGCCTCGAGCGTCGCCCCCGTGCCGATGACGTTGAGCACCCGACCGCCGGAGGAGACCAGTGCACCGTCCTTCTCCGCGACACCGGCGGCACGCACACCACGCCTCTCGTCACCGGCGGCGACACCGGAGATCGCCACCCCGGTCACCGGCTTCTCCGGGTAACCCTCCGCGGCGAGGACGACGGTCACCGCGTAACCGTCCTCCCACTCCAGCGGCGGCAGCTGGTCGAGCGTGCCGGTCGCCACCGCGTTGAGGACGCCGCCCAGCGGGGTCTTCAGCAGATCGAGCACCGCCTGGGTCTCCGGGTCGCCGAACCGGCAGTTGAACTCGACGACCGCCGGGCCGTCCGCACCCCAGGCCAGGCCCGCGTACAGCAGGCCGGAGAACGGGCAGCCGTCCTTCACCATCTGACGGGCGACGGGGACGCAGACCTCGTCGACGATGCGCTGCACCCCGTCGGCGGGCAGCCACGGCAGCGGCGTGTACGCGCCCATCCCGCCGGTGTTCGGGCCCTCGTCGTTGTCACGCACCCGCTTGTGGTCCTGGGCGGGCAGCAGCGGGACAACCGTCTCACCGTCGACCAGGCAGAACAGCGAGACCTCCGGGCCGTCGAGGAAGCTCTCCAGCAGCACCGGGTTCCCGGCGGCGTGCACGTCGTGGACGTGCTGGACCGCGGCGGCCCGGTCGGGGGTGACGACGACGCCCTTGCCGCCGGCCAGACCGTCGTCCTTGACGACCCACGTGGGGCCGAACCGGTCGACGGCGGCCTCGATCTCGGCGTCGGAGGCTCCCGGGCCGACCTGCTCGGCGTGGGCGGTGCGGACGCCGGCGGCCGCCATCACGCCCTTGGCGAAGGCCTTCGACCCCTCGATCCGGGCGGCGTCCGCCGACGGGCCGAAGACCGCGAACCCGGCGTCCCGCAGTGCATCGGCAACCCCGGCGACCAGCGGGATCTCCGGGCCGATGACCACGAGGTCCGCGGCGAGTTCACCGGCGAGGGTGAGGACCGCGGCGGCGTCCTCCCCCTTGACGCCGGGGTGCAGGGTGGCGACCCCCGCCATCCCGGGGTTACCGGGGGCGACGTGCACCTCCGTCACCTCCGGATCCTGCGAGAGGGAGTAGGCCAGGGCGTGTTCGCGGGCTCCGTTGCCGATGACGAGTGTGCGCATGGCCCCTGATGATACCGGCTACCATCGGGGCCATGACTACCGTGTTCAGCAAGATCATCGCCGGCGAGCTGCCGGGCCGTTTCGTCTACCGGGACGAGACCGTCGCCGCGTTCCTCACCATCGAACCGATCGCCTACGGGCACACCCTCGTCGTCCCGGTCGAGGAGATCGACAGGTGGACCGATGTGCCCGCTGACCTGTGGCTGCATCTCAACGAGGTCGCCCAGCAGGTCGGCAAGGCCGTCGTCGACGGTTTCGGCGCCCCGCGCGCCGGCTACCTCATCGCCGGATTCGAGGTCCCCCACACCCACATCCACGTCTTCCCCGCCGCCGACATGTCGGGCTACAACCTGTCGAACATCATGGGGATGGATGACACGGACCCGGCCCAGATGGACGCCGCCGCGGAGAAGATCCGTGCCGGACTGCGGGCGCAGGGTGTCGCCGGGGTGAGCGAGTAACCCACCGTGTCGCCGAATAAGCCGGAGAACGAACCGGAGGACCTCTCGACGTTCGTCGACGCCCTCACCGCCGCCGCGGCGGCCGAGAGCGCCGACCCGGTCCAGCACTCCTGGTCGGAGCAGCTGGCGTCCTTCTCCGACGGGCTGCGCAACACCCTCGGTTTCACCTCCCGGCTGGTCAAGCTCGCGCCCCATCCGGCGGGGCAGGACGCCGTGCCGGTCGGTGCGCGGCAGAGTTTCGCCGGCTATGTCGACGATCTGTGGTGGGCCCGGCCGGACGCCTGGCGGCCGTACCCGGTGGTGCTCATCCACGGCACCATCTCCTCGAAGACGGTGTGGCAGGATCTCGTCACCCTGCTGCGCGACGACGGTTTCGTCGTCTTCGCCCCGGACTACGGTCACCACGGCACCGCGGAGTTCCGGCAGTCCGCCCGGGACGTGGCCGCCTACATCGACCAGGTTCTCGCGGCGACAGGTGCGGCGAAGGTGGACATCGTCGGCCATTCGCAGGGCGGCCTGCTGGCGCGTTACCTGGTCAATGAGCTGGACTTCGCCGACCGGGTGCACCATCTGGTCACGCTCTCCGCCCCGCACCACGGGACGACGACGAATGCGCAGCTGGCGTCCCTCATCACCGCCAACGGGCTGGCGGCGAAGGTGGCGGAGCAGACGGTGGTGCGCTTGATGGGTGTCGCCGGGATGCAGCAGGTTGTCGGCTCCCCGCTGCTGCGCGACATCGCGTCGTCCCCGGAGATCCGGCCGGGGGTGCGGTACACGTGCCTGGTGACGAAGGTGGACACGACGGTGGTGCCGCCGGAGTCCGGTTTCCTCGGGCCGGACACCGGTGAGGACGCGACCGTCACCAACGAGTACGTGCAGGATCTCGGCGCGGGCCGGGTGCTGCACAACGACATGCCGTCGGACGCCGACGTGCAGCGCATCGTGCACGAGAAGCTGGTCGAGGGGCTGGAGCAGGGGCGAGAGTAGGGCCCGGCCTGCACTGCCCGGCCTTGGGCTGCTCGGTCTTGGCCGGACTTTCCCGGTCGGCCCTCAACATTATGCGTGCTGTAGCGCGTCCTACGGAACGCCGAAATCCCTTTCACCTGCAGGTTTCATGTCGGCAGCCTCGGTTGAGAACGCATAATGTTGACGCATCATGTCCCGAAGGCCCGGCCGATTGACCGGCACCCTCCGTCTCCGGACTCTGCGCCGACAAATCCGGCATCCCGTGGCAGGGAATGCCGGATTTATCGGCGCAAAGTCGTGGCACCGCGGCCGTCATCGGCAGGAGGGCAGGACCGTCACGTGGTCGGGATCGAGGGTTCCCTTGTGTTCCTCCCACACTTGCTTACTCGGTAACTTACCCGGTAATCTCTAGCACAACTTACCGGGTAAGCAACAGAGACGAGCCACATGTCCATCAAATTCGCACTGCTCAGCCTGCTGGCGGAGGCACCCGCGAGCGTCGGCCATCTGCGCAGCACCTTCGAAGAACGCACCGGCCACACCTGGCCGGTCAACGTCGGCCAGGTGTACCAGACCGTCCAACGGCTCACCCGCGACGGTCTCGTCGAGGTCACCGGCACGGAAGCGGGACAGTCCGGGCGCCACACCGACCTCTTCGCCCCCACCGCCGCCGGACTCGCCGAACTGCGGGACTGGTGGGAGGCGCCCGTCCTGCCACCCCGCAACGACCGCGACGACCTCGTCATCAAGACCGCCATGGCCGCCAGTTCCCCGCCCGGGCAGCTGCCCGAGGACCTCACCCTGCTGATCCACCGGCAACGCCTCGCCACCCTCGACGAACTGCGCACCCTGACGACAGAGAAGGCCGCCACCCCGGCCGTCCGCAGTGCCGACCGGCTCCTGCTCGAACGACGCATCTTCGACCTGGAGTCACAGATCCGCTGGCTCGACCACATCGAGACCCTGCCGCCCGCACCCACCACCCCGGAGGACTGAGCCATGACCCGCCCCAACACCACCTCTCCCCTGTCCCCGCAGCAGCTCAGCAACTCCCCGGTCTCCACCGCACCGGCGCTGCAGCTCGACCACGTCAGTCGCGTCCACCGCGACGGGCCGACCACGGTCACCGCCCTCGACGATGTCTCACTGATCGTCGAGCCCGGCGAACTGGTGGCGGTGATGGGCCCCTCCGGGTCCGGGAAGTCGACGCTGCTCAACATCGCCGGCACGCTGGACTCCCCCACCTCCGGCACCGTCCGGATCGGCGGGGTGGACGTGTCCGCGCTGTCCGCGACACGGCGTGCGGAGGTCCGCCGGCGCCACGTCGGCTATGTCTTCCAGGACTACAACCTCATCCCCACCCTCACCGTGGCGGAGAACATCACCCTGCCGCTCGAACTCGACCACGTCGGACGCCGCACCGCCCGCCGCCGGGCACTGGCCGCCCTCGCCGAACTCGGACTGGAGGATCTCGCCGACCGGTTCCCCGCCGAGGTCTCCGGCGGTCAGGCCCAACGCATCGCCATCGCCCGCGGACTCATCGGCGACCGCCACCTCATCCTCGCCGACGAACCCACCGGCGCCCTCGACTCGGCGACCGCCGAATCGGTGCTGGACCTGCTGCGCTCCCGGATCCGCGACGGGGCCGCCGGACTGCTGGTCACCCACGAACCCCGCTTCGCCGCCGTCGCCGACCGCACGGTCCACCTGCGTGACGGTGCCGTGCTGGGAGGTGCCTGACATGCGTTCCGCACCCCTGCTGCGCCTCGCCCGGCGCGACCTGTCCCGGCACCGGGCCCGGACCCTGGTCGCCCTGCTGCTGTTCGCCCTGCCGGTCGCGCTCATCGTCGGGTTCTGCTCGGTGAAGGAGGCCGACCAGCGCGCCGTCCTCGCCGACCCGGTCAACGGCCGCTCCTCCATCGTCTTCAACGACAGCGCCCGGCTGCCGGACGCCACCGCCCAGTCCGCCCGGCTCCACGACGAGTTCGGCCGCGGCGCCGACAGCATGGTGCTCGCCGAACGCGGCCGCACCACCGTCACCGCCGGTGACCGCAGTTCCACCACGAGCATGCGGGCCCTGCACACCCCCACCGGTCCTGACGGTCACGCGTATCCGTCGGTCGCCCCCGGCACCACGGTGCTCGACGAGCAGGCCGCCTACGTGCTGGACGTCTCCCCCGGGGACACGGTCACCACGTCCGACGGCACCGACCTGACCGTCAGTGACGTCATCCACGGCGGCTCCGACGTCGGGGTGACGGCCAATGCCGCCGACCTGCGCCCGGACGGCCCGGTGGACCTGTCCTGGTACCTGCCCGATGATGAGGGGCTGCAGTCCGCGGTCGACGACGCGGATGTGGAGACCGGCGGCGACGTCTATTTCTCCGGGAGCCTCAACCGGGCCGAGAAGCACCTCGTCCCCTGGGAGGATTTCGACCTCACCGCGCTGACCGAGGGAGCCAACTACTACGGTGACGCGCTCGGCGGTCTGCTCCTCCTGGCCGCCCTGGCCGTCGCCGCGCTCGCCCTCATCTCCGCGGTCATCGCCCCGGTGTTCGCGGTCTCCGCCCGCCGGCTCCGCCACGAACTCGCCCTGCTGGCCACCAACGGCGGGACGCCGTCGCAGCTGCGCCGTGTCATGCTCGCCGAGGGACTGCTCGTCGGCGTCCTCGGGTCCGCCGTCGGCCTCGTCCTCTCCGTGGCGGTCGGGGCACTGGGGATCAGGGTGTTCTCGACCGGCGGTTACGCCTGGGCCTGGGATGTCGCGGCTCTCGTCGTGCCTGTCGCCGTGCTGTGCGGGGTGACCGCCGCGCTGGTCCCCGCGATCCGCGCGGGCCGGGAGGATCCGGTGAAGGCCCTCGCCGACGGGTCGGCGACGGTCATTCCGCCGTGGCGGATCCGCACGTTCCTCGGTCTGCCGTTGATCGTCCTCGGCGTGTGGCTGTCCCCGCCGTCCCACGATGACACGGGGCGCGCCTTCGGCATCGCCCTGATGGTCCTCGGGGTCATCTGCTCCGCGGGCCTCGTCGTGCGGTTGACCGGTCTGGCGGGGTCCCGGCTGCCCGCCGCCGCCCGCCTGGCGGTCCGCGACAACACCCGCAACCACCACCGCTGCGTCCCCGCCGTCGCCGCCGTGTCCGGAGTGACGCTGCTGGCCACGTTGCTGCTCGGTTACCCCTCCGGGGAGTTCACCGCCCGGGAGACCGCGCTGAAGGACACGGTCGTCACCGCGTCCGCGAACCTCGGCGGCTCGGCGGTCGGCGACAGTGACGCCTACACCGACGACCTCGACCGCGCCGCGGGGTACATCGGCGCCGACCACCGGGTGGACCTGTACGCGGGCACCGTCCCGGGTGACCGGAACATCTCCGGACGACTGCCCGCCGCGGCGTCCGCCACCGGGAAGTCCACCTCCTCGCCACGGTGGGAGGAGGTCGGCTGGGGTCCGCTCCTCGTCACCGACGGGGACGCCCTCGACCTCTACGACGGCGTGACCACCGCCGATGTCCGGCGGGCCCGGGACCTGCTCGCCGCCGGCACCGCGGTCGTCGGCGACCCCGCCCTCGTCCACGACGGGAAGGTGCGCCTCGACATCCGGCCCGGCGACGGGGATGTCCTGCACGGCGCGGTGCCGACCCCCGACGACGACGGTTTCCGTTCCGCCGCCTCCCGGTCCGGGGGCATCCCCGCCCGGACCGACAGCCTCTACCTGCCCGCGGTCGTCCTGCCCGCGCTCGGCGGTCACGGCGGGATCGCCGTGTCCCCGGAGATGGCGGAGCAGGCCGGGCTGCAGACGGTCTTCGAGGGCAGCGGTTTCGTCCGGGACCGGCCGCTCGGCGTCCTGAAGGCGGCGGAGATCAGCCTGCGGGCGTCCACCCCCTCCTTCATCAGTGTCTCGACCCCCTCGGTCGACGGCGCGGAGGCCCTGCTCTTCGCCGTGCCCGTGGTGTTCACCTGGGCGCTCACCCTCGGCACCGTGCTGCTGGTCGTGCTCCTCGCCGCCGGCGAATCGCGGCGGGACCTCGCCACCGTGACCGCCATGGGCGCGGCACCGGGGCTGCTCCGACGGTTCACCGCCACCCAGGCGGTGGCGGTCGCGGCGACCGGGACCCTCGCCGGTGTGGTCGTCGGCATCCTGCCCACGGCACTCGACGGCGCACTCGGCGACCTCACCGGCTACCAGTGGGCGGCGCTGGGGCTCACCGTGCTGGTGGGGCCGCTGCTCGCCGGGCTCGTCGGCGGCGCCGTCGGCCTGGTCACCGGGCACGACCGGACACCCGTCCGGCGCCGCGACTGAGTGGCGTCAGGACGCCGCGGTGGGCGTCCTGCCGGCGGACCGTGCACCCCGCACCACCACGAGCAGTACGACGACTGCCGCCACCGAGACCGCACCCCAGATGCCGACCACCGCCCACGCCGCCCCGGCGAGGACCATGCTCGGCACGAACGTCACCGCAGTGACCTCCACCGGTACCACCGGGATATAGGCCAGCGCGAAGTCCTCCATCGTGCCGGACCGAAGTTTCGGGTCGATGACGCGCAGCAGGGCGATGGCGGTGTTCACGCCGCCGGTCGCCCAGCCCCAGGTGAAGATCTGCTTCTCGAACCAGCCGTCCTGCAGGGTACGCGGCGCGACGATCAGCCCGAGGAACAGGCAGATGACGAGGGCGATGATGAACAGGACCACCATCGCCACCCAGTTCTCCGAGACCATGTCCAGTTTGATCGAGGCGATACCGCAGACGATGAGGATGTCCGTCGCCGTCCCGGAGATCGAGTTCAGTGACCGACGGTCGATGTAGCGGGTCGTGCGGGTGGCGCGGAACAGGCCGCGGGCGACCAGGCCGACGACGAAGGCGATGGAGAACACGGGGAAGGCGATGTCGGGGAACCAGCCGCCCAGCAGCTCACTGACGCCGTAGCCGGCGGCGGAGACCGCGACGATCACCGAGACCTGGAAACCGAGCGACTCGATGCTCGCCCCGGAGAACTTGTGGTGGCCCACGGCCTCCGGCTCGTCGTCGTGATCGAGCACACCGGTGCGCATGGACTTCGGGATCCGGTGCATGCCGGAGAATTCCTTCGCGTGGCCGCGGGCGGCGCCGAACTTCGCCTGGGCGAGTCCGCCGACGATGCCGGCGAGCAGACCGACGGTGGCGGACATGAAGGCCAGGGACTGCATCTCGGGCTGGCCGGCGTCGCTGAACACCTGGCCGACGGCGGCGGCGGAGCCGAACCCGCCGGCCCAGCCGGCGAAGATCAGCACCCCGAATTCGTCACCGACACCCAGCAGCGGCCCGACGCACACCAGGACGACGGCCATGCCGAGGGCGACCTGGATGGCGTACATCAGCACCGAGTAGGCGGAGAATCCGACGACCGGACCCTTCACCTTGAGGATGTTGAAGTCGTCGCTCATCGCCAGGCAGGCGAAGACGACGACGATGAGCACCGAGGAGTAGGTGCCGAGCTGGTCGGAGAACGGCAGCCAGCCGAGCAGCGAGGGGCCGAAGACGAGGCCGAGGATGCCGGCGATGAAGGACGCCGGGATCATGAGGCGCTGGAGGAAGCCCACCCGGGCGCGCAGGACGGTCCCGATGACCAGCAGCAGGCCGATCAGGCCGGCATCGGTCAACAGGGTCCAGGGAGTGAAGTCGGTCATGACACCCGCTTTCTGGTCGAGACTATGAGATTTTCATCGTGAAACGTGCGACGGGCCACATTAACAGCACGGCACCCTGGTCGCAGCGCCGGCAGCGGCGGGGCCGGGTCCGGCGCATACCCCCGCGGTGGCAGAGTTGACCGGGTGAAGAGCATCGACTGGCCCGAATCCCCGCACCGCCGCCCCTACCCCCGCACCGGACCCCGACCGGTGGTGCTCATCCACGGCGCCGCCGGGTCCCGCGGCAACTTCGCCGGGGTCGTCCCCGCCCTCCGCGCCGCCGGACGCCCCGTCCTCTCGGTCTCCTACGGCCGCCACGGCACCCGACGGCTGCGGTCGAACTTCGACGAGGTCCGGCTGCTGCTCGGCGGCATCGTGCAGGACGCCGGTGCCGTCGACCTCGTCGGCCACTCCCAGGGCGGACTCATCGCCCTCGCCGCGTCCGGAACCCCGGAGCTGGTCGGGAAGGTCGGCCGGGTCGTGGGTATCGCGGGGAACTTCCGGGGCTCCGACCGGCCGCGGCGGCTGCCGCTGTGGCCGGTGCCGGCGTGGGCGACGAATCTCGTCGGCTCCCGGGATCTCGCGGACCTGCTGATCTACGCCCGACGGTCGACGGTTCCGGTCACCCAGCTCATCTCACCGGCCGACCGGGTCATCCCGGCTGACCGGCTGCGCGCGGTGGCCGCCGATGATCCGCTGACCGGCACCCCGGCGCACCGGGGCTCGGTGGACATCGTGACGGTCCCCGGGGACGCCGCCCACCCGGCGCCGCTGCACTCACAGCTGCCCTACAGTCCGGTGGTCGGACGCCTCGTCGCCGCGGCCCTGGAGAACTGAACTGCGGCGCCGCGGGAGGTACGGCTAGCGTCCCCAGCCCTCGGCGCCGGGATCGTGCCGGGGGCCCGGCCCGTCAGTGCCGCCGGTGCCGTCTGCCTCGGTGTCAGCGTCGGCGTCACCCGGTTCGGCGTCGATGACCTCGACGTCCTCCGCGGCATCGGCCGCCACCTCGTCCCCGCCGTCGATGTCGGCGGCCGGCAGGATGATCCGGAAGGTCGTCCCCTCCCCCGGTGTGCTCTCCACGGTGATCGTTCCACCGTGGGACTCGACGAGGCTCTTGACGATCGACAGTCCCAGCCCCGACCCGCCCGAGGCCCGCGACCGGGAGACATCCGCCCGGTAGAAGCGTTCGAACAGGTGGGGCAGGTCCTCGGCGGCGATACCCACCCCGTCGTCGGCGATCTCGATGCCGACATGGCCGGCGTCCGGCCGGGTGAGACGCAGGACGACCGAGGCGTCCTCCCCACCGTGGCGCAGCGCGTTGGTCAGCAGGTTGCCGACAATCTGGTGCAGCCGGTTCTGGTCGCCGACGGTCAGCGGGATACTGCCGGTCTCGTTCTGCACCGAGATACTCCGGCCCGGGAACCCCGCCCGCGCGTTGTCCACCGCGGCGATGCACAGCTCCAGCAGGTCGACGAGGTCCGAACGCATCGGCCGCCCCTCGTTCATCCGGACCAGGGTGAGCAGGTCCTCGACGAGCAGACTCATCCGCCCGGCCTCCGAGGAGATCCGGTCGATGACCATGTCCGCGTCCTCGGTGGCACCGGACTTGTAGAGGTCGGCGTAGCCACGGACGCTGGTCAGCGGCGTCCGGAGTTCATGGGAGGCGTCCCCGATGAAGCGGCGCATCGAGGACTCCGCCGACCGCGCCTGCTGCTCGGCCTCACGGGCCTGCTGCTCGGACTGGTTGACCTTGATGAACGCACCCTGGATCTGCTCCAGCATGCGGTTGAGCGCCACCGAGAGCCGGCCGACCTCGGTCGTCGGCGACCAGTCCGGGACACGCCGGTCCAGCTGCCCCTCGGCGATCCGGCCGGCGGTCTGCTCCACCTGGTTCAACGGCTGCAGGGCGCGCCGGACCAGATAGAAACTTGCGATGACCAGCAGGAACAGCACGCCGAGGGTGATGGCCACGAGGGCGGTGATCAGGTTGTGCATGATCCCCGCCTCGCCCTTCATCGGCTGGGCGACGACCACGGTCTGCCCCGACGAGTTCTCCACCGCCACGGCCCGCCACGGCACCGAGGAGCCCGATCCGCCCTGGGCGGGGACGGTCACCGGGTCGGTGGGGTCGGTCAGCGCGGAGATGTCCGGCCCCGAGGCCGGGTCCGGCGAATAGCAGACGACCGGCGCCCCCCGCACGATGATCGCGGTGAAGGCGTTGCTCGGCGGCCGGTCCAGCCCGATCTCCGGTGACGACCCGTCACCGGACGCCGCCCCCGAGGCCGCGGTACAGGTCGTCAACGAGTCACTCTGCGCGAGGGTGCCGGCCGTGTCCTGCAGCTGACTGTCGACCCGGTCGGTGAGGAACTGCTGGGTCAGCCCGGTCACCACCAGCCCGGAAACCGCCAGTCCCAGGGCGGCCAGCCCCGTCATCACCATGACCAGGGAGACGCGCAGCGGGAAGTGGGACAGGAAGACACCCGGGTAGCGGCGACGCCCGCTGCGGGGGTTCCGCCGGCCCTGCCGGCGACCCGGCAGGCGGTCTGAGATCGTGCCCGGCCTGAAATTCACCTCGTGATCACCCTGTGTCTGTCGCTGCCTGTCGCTGTCTGTCGCTGCCTGTCGCTGCCTGTCGCTGCCTGTCGCTGCTAGCCGCGCGGCTTGCGCAGCACGTAGCCCACACCGCGGACGGTCTGGATGAGGTGCGGCTCCTGCGTGTCGATCTTGCGGCGCAGGTAGGAGACATAGGACTCGACGACGTTGCCGTCCCCGCCGAAGTCGTACTCCCACACCGCGTCGAGGATCTTCGCCTTGCTCACGACCACCTCGGCGTTGACGAGCAGGTAGCGCAGCAGCTTGAACTCGGTCGGCGACAGGTCGACGACCTCACCGGCCTTGGTGACCTCGTGCATGTCGTCGGACAGGGTGATGTCCGCGTAGCTGATGAGCGACTCGTCCTCGCTCTCCTCCGGCTGGAACCGCCGCAGGATCACCCGGAGCCGGGTGATGACCTCCTCGAGCGCGAACGGCTTGGTGACGTAGTCGTCGGCACCGATCGTGAGTCCGTGGATCCGGTCGTCGACGGCGTCCTTCGCGGTGAGGAACAGGACGGGGGCGTCGTCACCGGATTCGCGGAGCCGGGTCAGCACGGTGAATCCGTCCATTCCGGGCATCATGACGTCGAGGATGTAGGCGTCCGGCCGGAAATCCTTCGCGATCTGCAGTGCGGTCGGTCCGTCATTGGCGGTCCGGACGTCGAAGTCCTGGAACTCCAGGCGGGCCTTGATGAGGTCGGCGATGTTGGCTTCGTCGTCGACGACGAGCACCTTCGTGGTGCTCGCCGTATGGTTCTGGTGCGGCACGGTCATGACCTCCGAGTGTGGTGTACGAATCCGCGAATGCAGTGCTGTCCACCTGTAGGTTACCTGTGACTCTCCGTTGATCTGCCGCACGGGATCGCCGACATCCCGGCGGCGTAACTGGTCACCGGCGGTACCCGCCGCTAAGGTAACCTCCCGTGAACATGCACACCACCATCAAGTACCGCGGTCGTCACCGCGCCGCCAGCACCTCCCGTACCCGGCGCCACCTCGCTGTCGCCGGCGTCTCCGCCGCCGCACTCGCCGGTCTCGGCGCCCCGGCCGCCATGGCGGACGAGTCCCAGCCGCAGATCCCGTCCGAGGCGGAGATCCAGCAGATGGTGCACGACGGTGCCCTCGACGCGCACGACGCGGCACTGCTGCGCTCGGGCGAGGTCCCGGAGCAGTTCCGCGACCAGTTCGAGCAGGGCGTGACCGACCTGACGAACGCCGTCGCCCCGGGTGCCCTGCAGCAGCGCGCCGACGAGAAGGCCGCCGCCGAGCAGGCCGCGGCCGAGGCCGCCGCCGCCCAGGCCGCACAGGACGCCTTCAGCAACACCACGGACACCCCGTGCCCGGCCTCCGCGAAGGCCTGTGTCGACATCGACGGTCAGCGCACCTGGCTGCAGTCCGACGGCAAGGCCTACTACGGCCCCGTCGCGATCTCCTCCGGCCGCCCCGGACCGGACACCGAGACCCCGCGCGGTTCCTTCGTCGTCACCTACAAGGTGAAGGAGGAGGTCAGCCACGAGTTCAACGACGCCCCGATGCCGAACTCCGTGTACTTCACCTGGTCCGGCCACGCCTTCCACGCCGACGACACCAACGTGCCGTCCGCCGGCTGCATCCACCTCTCCTACGGCGACTCGGAGGAGTTCTTCGACCAGCTCCAGCCCGGCGACGAGGTCTTCATCTACTAGTCTCCACTGGTCTCAGCCGAGCCTGTCCAGTACGTTCTCCGCGCTGATCAGGCACATCGGCACCCCGACTCCCGGTGTGGTGGTCGATCCTGCGTAGTACAGGTTCGCCACCGCCCGGGAGTTGTTCGTTCCGCGCAGGAACGCCGACTGGGCCAGGGTGTGCGCCAGTCCGAGGGCCCAGCCGTGCCACGAGTGGTAGCGGTCGGCGAAGTCCGCCGGCCCGAGGGTCCGCCGCACGACGGTCCGCTCCGCCAGATCCGGGATTCCGGCACGCTCGGCGATGAGCTCCACCACCGCGTCCGCGATCTGTTCGACACGGTCCGATCCGGTTCCGGACGCCGCGTAGGCCGACCCGTGCCCCGTCCCCACGTCCGCGGCGGCGGGCACGAGCACGAAGAGGTTCTCGTGGCCGGCGGGGGCGACGTCCGGATCGGTCGCCGACGGTTTCGAGACGTAGACCGACCGGGACATGCCCGGGATCCCCGCACCCGGCCCCGTGGTGGCGGCGGTGCCACCGTCGAAGACGGCTGCGAAGTCGGGTGTCCAGTCGGCGCTGAAGATCAGCGTATGGTGCGCGAGTTCCGGCAGACTGCCGCGTACGCCCAGCATGACGACGACGGCGCCGACCCCCGCGTCCGCGTACCGCCAGTGCGGCTCCGGGTAGGTGCGCAGCCCCGCCGGCAGCAGTTCCGTCTCGGTGTGGTGCAGGTCAGCGGCACTGACGACGACATCGGCGGGGATGACGGTCCCGTCGGCGAGCCGGACCCCCGTCGCGTGTGCCCGGCCCGGCCAGATCCGGCCGAGGCCGGGGATCCGGCGCAGCGGGTTGGCCGTGGCGTCCGGGCCACGGTCGGTGAGGATGCCGGTGACCTCGGCACCGGTGCGGATCTCCGCCCCCTCGGCGACGGCGAGCCGCCGCAGTGCCTCGACCACGGCCGCGAAACCACCGACCGGGTACTTCACCCCCTGGACCAGGTCCGTGTAGCTCATCAACTGGTAGAGGGCGGGGGTCGCCGACGGCCGCGACGAGAGGAACACCGCCGGGTACGAGAGGATCTGCCGCAGCCGCCGGTCGGTGAAGCGGGCGTCGACCAGTCCCCGCAGGCTGCCGGTGAGCAGCCGGACGAGGTGCCCGGCGCGGGCGAGGACCGCCCGGCCGAGGAACGGTGCGGGCGATCGGAAGGACGTGTGGAGGAACCGGTCGACGGCGATGCGGTAGGTGTCCCCCGCCTCGGCGAGGTAGCGGCGGACCTGCGCCCCCGCGCCCGGTTCCAGCGACTCAAAGAGGGCGGCGACCGCCTCCTCCCCGACCGGGACATCGACGGGGTCGAGCCCCTCGGGCAGCACCCGGTAGCCGGGGTCGAGGTCCACCAGGTCGAGTTCGGCGGCGGTGGAGGTGCCCATCAGCGCGAAGAAGCGGTCGAAGGCCTCGGGCATGAGGTACCAGCTCGGGCCGGTGTCCCACCGGAACCCGGGGGCCTCCGGCACGGTCAGCGACCCGGCGCGGCCGCCGAGCTGGTCCGTCCCGCCCTTCTCCAGCAGGATGACCTCGTCGCCGTGGCGGGCGAGAAGGCCCGCGGCGGCCAGTCCCGCCACCCCGCCGCCGATGACCACGGTGCGCCTAGCCACGGGTCACCGCCTTGGCCGTGAGCCACAGTTTCCTCGCCGCGGGGACCCGCACCCGGCGTGCGCCGGGGCCGACGAGATCCGCGGCGGGGGTCGCCCGCAGCCGGTCCAGCAGGTCGCCGTACAGGGCGGCGGCGGCCGCCACCCCGGCCCGGGAGCCGGCGGGCAGGTCGGCCACCCGGGACGAGCCGCGGGCGAGGTCGGCGGCGGCATCGTCGAGCAGCCGGTCCTTCGTCTCCTCGGTGAGGTCGCCGGGCAGGTAGGCGCGGTGCAGCAGGGTGACGTCCTCCCCGACATCCCGGAGGAAGTTGATCTTCTGGAAGGCTGCCCCCAGCGCCGCCGCCCCGTCGGCGAGCCGGTCGCGGTCGGCGCCCGTGGTGCCGTGAGTGAGGAAGATGTCGAGGCAGAGCAGGCCGATGACCTCGGCGGAGCCGTGGATGTAGGCGGCCAGCGAGTCCCTGTCGTGCACGGTGGGGGTCAGGTCGGCGCGCATCGAGGCGAAGAAGGCGTGCATCTGGTCCATGTCGAGGCCGCAGCGCCGGACGGTGCCGGCCCAGGCGTGGAGCACCGGGTCGGTGTGGAATCCGTGGTCGCCGGCCGTGGTGACGGCGTCCTCGTAACCGTCGAGGAGCTGCCGCACCTGTGCCGGTCCCTCCCCGGCGGACGCCGCCGCGCCGTCGACGATCTCGTCGGCGGTGCGGACCACGGCGTAGAGATTCACGATGTCGCGGCGCACCGGGGCGGACAGCAGCCGGGAGGCCAGGGTGAAGGAGGTCGAGTACCGGCCGATGACGTCGGCGGCGACCCGGTCGGACAGTTCTGACCAGGCCGACCGGCCGGTCGAGGGGTCGGGGTCGCTCCGGGTGGTCACACGTTCACCGTACCGTGTCCGTCGCCGCCCACCCGCACCGTGGTGAGGTCCGGGATGTCCCTCCCGACGACGAGCAGCTGCGTGCCGGCGGCCCGCGCCGCGGCGATGCCGTTGGGGGCGTCCTCGAACCCCAGGCAGTCCGCCGGGTCGACCCCCAGGCGGTGCGCCGCCAGCAGGTAGCCGTCCGGGGCCGGTTTGCCGTGGTCGACGTCCTCGGCGGTGACGAGCACGCCGGGCAGCGGCACCCCCGCGGCGGCCATCCGGGCCCGTGCGAGGTCGCGGGTGGCACTGGTCACCAGGGCGGCGGGCATTCCCGCGGCCAGGACCTGACGCATCAGGTCGGCGGCCCCGGGGATCTCGTCGATCCGTCCGGGCCACTGTTCCTCCTGCTGCCGGAGTTCACCGGTGATCCGGCGCCGTCCGTCCCCGCTGAGGTCGGGGAGGAAGTGGTCGACGGTGTCCGCGGTCTGTCTGCCGTGGGAGTAGGCGATGACCTCGGCCGGGTCGAGACCGTGGGCCTCGGCGGCGCGGGTCCAAATCGTCTCGACCGCGACCGTCGAGTCGACGAGGGTGCCGTCCATGTCGAACAGCAGGGCACGGCAGGTCAGTGGCGCGGAGGGCATACGTTCCGAGGATAGTGCCGGAAGGTAGCGTGTTTCGTGTGTCTGTCGAAACCTCCGCCCCCGCGCCGCAGCCGGTGCCCCCGCTGACCCGTGCTGTCCGGTTCCTCACCACGGACCGGGGCGGTGGCGTCCTGCTGCTCGTCGCGACGGTCGTCGCGCTGGTGTGGGCCAACAGCGGTCTCTCCGGCGGCTACCACGGTCTGCGGGACGCGGAGCTCGGTCCCGCCTGGGCCGACCTGCACCTCTCCGTCGGCGAATGGGCCTCCGACGGGCTGCTCGCGGTGTTCTTCTTCGTCACCGGTCTCGAGCTGAAACAGGAGTTCCTCACCGGATCCCTGCGCCGCCCGCAGGACGCCCTCGTCCCCGTCCTCGCCGCCTGCGGTGGCGTCGCCACGCCGGCACTGCTGTATTTCCTGGTGAACACCGTCGCCGCCGACGGTGACACCGCCGGCTGGGCCGTCCCCGCGGCCACCGACATCGCCTTCGCCGTCTCGGTGCTGGCGGTCGTCGGCTCCCACCTGCCGCCGCGGCTGCGGGTGTTCCTGCTGACCCTCGCGGTCGTCGACGACCTCATCGGCATCCTCATCATCGCCTTCTTCTTCGCCGACGACCTGAAACTCGGCTACCTGCTGCTCGCTCTGGTGCCGCTGGCCGCGTTCACCTGGTGCACGCAGCGGGGCCACGACCGGTGGTGGATCCTCGCACCCCTGGGCGTGCTCACCTGGGCGCTGGTGCACCACTCCGGGATCCACGCCACCATCGCCGCCGTCGTCCTCGGTTTCACGGTGCCGGTGATGTCGCGGCGGGGGTCACAGACCTCGCTGCGGTTCGCCACCGCGCTGGGCCCCTGGTCCTCGCTGGTCGTGCTGCCGGTGTTCGCCTTCTTCGCCGCCGGGGTGACCGTGGGCGGCTGGTCCGGGCTGACGGGCTCGTGGACGGACCCGGTGGCCTACGGGGTGATCGTCGCCCTGGTCGTCGGCAAACCGCTGGGGATCACGGTGGCGACGTGGCTGTCGTCGAAGATCCCGGGGATGGCACTGGCCCCGTCGCTGCGGTGGCCGGACATCATCGGGATGGGGATGGTCGCCGGGATCGGCTTCACCGTCTCCCTGCTGATCAGTGAACTGACCTTCGGGGCGGGCAGCTCACTCGACGACCACGGCAAGGTGGGGGTGCTGACGGGGTCGGTGGTCTCCGCCGTGCTCGGCGGGACGTATCTGGCGGTCCGCGACCGGCACTACCGGCGGATCGGGTAACCGACCACCGTACTGTGGTGGTCATGACGTCAACGCCGCCACCTGTCACCGGTCCCCGACGGATCGCGAACCGCCGGGTCTTCAACCGGGATGTCGTCGCCTGGTCGATGTGGGACTTCGGGTCCGCCGCCTTCAACGCCGTCCTGGTCACCTTCATCTTCTCCGTGTACCTCACCGACAAGGTCGGTGACACGGTCGACGGGCCGGTGAGTGCGGCGACGTGGTACGGCATCTTCACCGCGCTCGGCGGGTTCGTCATCGCGGTGACCGCACCGGTCGTGGGGCGCCGGGCCGATGCCCGGGGACGCCGCCGGCGGTCGGTCATGACGTGGACGCTGTGCACCGTGGCGGTCATGCTCGGACTGGTCTTCGTCGGCGACGACAGTGCCGGGTACTTCTGGCTCGGTGCCGTGCTCATGGCCGTCGGGGCGGTGACCTTCCAGTTCGCGGAGGTCGGCTATTTCGCGATGCTCAACCAGGTCTCGACGAAGGAGACCGTGGGGCGGGTCTCCGGGTTCGGCTGGGCGGGCGGTTACGTCGGCGGGATCATCCTGCTGCTCATCTGCTACGTCGGGTTCATCGCCGGCGACGGCGACACCCGTGGCCTGCTCGGCATCACCACCGACAACGGCTGGAACGTCCGGCTCGTCGCGGTGCTCGCCGCCCTGTGGTTCCTGCTGTCGTCGCTGCCGTTGTTCCGCCGGATCCCGGAGACCGCCCCGTCGCCGGAGCGGGAGACCACCGTCGTCGGGTCCTACCGCGCCCTGTTCCACGACATCGCCGACCTGTGGCGGACCGACCGGACCTCGGTGTGGTTCCTCATCTCCTCCGCGGTCTTCCGCGACGGGCTGGCCGGGGTGTTCACCTTCGGGGCGATCCTCGCGGTCTCCGTCTACGGGCTCAGTGACGGCGACGTGCTCATCTTCGGGGTGGCGGCGAACATCGTGGCCGCCGTCGGCGCCGTCATCGCCGGTTACCTCGATGACCGGGGAGGTCCCCGCCGGGTCATCGCGGTCTCGCTGGTGCTGATGGTGGTGGACGCCCTGGTCCTGTTCCTCGTCGACGGTCCGGCGATGTTCTGGGCCTTCGGCCTGGTGCTGTGTCTGTTCGTCGGCCCGGCGCAGAGTGCGTCCCGGTCCTACCTGTCCCGGCTGTGCCCGGAGGGGCGGGAAGGTGAGCTGTTCGGCCTGTACGCGACGACGGGGCGTGCGGTGAGCTGGCTCGCCCCCGCCGCGTTCGCCCTGTTCACCGGGGTGGCCGGGACGGACCGGGCGGGGATCCTGGGGATCGCCCTGGTGCTGCTGGTCGGTCTGGCGCTGCTGCTGGGTCCGGCGCGGGAGCGGGGTCGCCGCTGATCACGCCGGGTCGCCCGGCGACCAGCCCGGCGCCGCCCATCAGCACCGACAGGACCACGAGGACGAGGACGGGGACGGTCCACCCGCCGGTGAGGCTGTGCACCAGGCCGACCGTCAGCGGGCCGCAGGCGGCGATGAGGTAGCCGACGGACTGGGTGACCGTCGACAGTGCCGCGGCGTCCGCCACGGTCCGGGTGCGGATGTTCACCAGTGCCATGACCAGGGAGAGTTCCCCGCCCTGCCCGAGGCCGAGCAGTACCGCCCAGACCATCGCGCCCCGGGTGCCGCCGAGGGCGACGCCGAGCAGGCCGACCGTGGTCAGGGCGGACAGTCCGACGGCGACGGCGCGCTGGTCGTGCATCCGGGCGGCGAGCACCGGGACGATGAGGGCGGTGACGATACTGACGAGACTGAGCACGGTGAGGACCACGCCGGCCCGGGTGGCGTCCATCCCCCGCTGCCGGAACACCGACGGGAGCCAGCCGATCATCGAGTAGGCGACCAGGGACTGCAGCCCCATGAACATCGTCAGGGCGGGGACCCGCCGGTCGCCGCGGAAGGCGGTGAGCGGAACCGGGGGCCGGCGTTCCCCCGACGGCCCCGGGCGCCCGGTCGCGACGACGGGCAGGAGGAGCAGCAGCACCCCGATGACCGGTGGGACGGCCCACAGCGCCAGTGCGGGGTGGAGCCCGCCGAGGGCGTCCCGCACCGGGACGGTGAGGCCGGAGGCGATCCCGGCACCGGCGCTGACCAGGGCGGTGTACAGTCCCGTCATCACGCCCGACCACTGCGGGGTGTGGATCCGGATGAGGACCGGTCCGAGGACGTTGCCGACCGCCACCCCGGCCCCGGCGACGAGGGTGCCGAGGAAGACCGCCTGCCAGGCGGGCAGTCCGCGGACCGCGCTCCCGACGGCGACGAGGAGCAGTGCGGCGGCCGCCACGGCGGTGGCTCCCCAGCGGGCGGTGAGCCGACCTGCTGCGGCGCCGAACAGTCCGAAGCAGACGACCGGTCCCGTGGTGAGCAGCGCGAGGAGCACCGGCCCGAGACCGTAGGCGTCGGCGAGGTCCTGCTGCAGTGCGGAGTTGCTGCCGAACACGAGCCGGAGGGAGACCGCGAAGACCAGGATGGCTGAGACGGCCGTGACGGACGCGACAGCCGGGACCACTCTGTTACCCTGTTGGTAATGACTCATGACAGGAAGGTAACAGACACCGGGTGGATCGGCCGCCGCGCCCGGTCCCTGCGCACCGCCCGCGGGCTCACCGTCGCCGACCTGGCGCCCCGGGTCGGACTGTCCACCGCACAGCTCTCCCGCATCGAGTCCGGCGACCGGCAACCCTCCGTCGGCGCACTGATCTCCCTGGCCCGGGCACTGGGCACCACCCTCAGCGAACTCGTCGCCGACGAACCGGCCCCCGACATCCACGTCGTCCGCGCGGCGACGGCGGCCTCACACCCCACCGGCAGCGGCACCGTCACCGCACTGTCCGGCCCGCTCCCCGGGATCCAGGCACTGCAGCTCACCCTCGACCCCGCGGCCGACCCGGAACCGGCCGTCCACGACGGTGAGGAGTGGATCCGTGTCCTCGACGGCACCGCCGTCCTCACCGTCGGCGGCCGACGGACGGACCTGCAGGCGGGAGATGCCGCCCACTTCCGGTCCACCGTGCCCCACAGCCTCACCACACCGGACGCCGCGACGGTGCTCCTGGTGACGACCGGACACCACGACTGACCTCAGCGCACCCGCCAGGTCGCGGCGTCCCGCCAGCCCCGCAGCAGCCGGGCGTACTCGCCGTCCGCGGCCGCCAGCTCCCCGGGCGTCCCGGCCTCGACGATCCGCCCGCCCGACATGACCACGACCCGGTCGGCGACGGCGAGCATCGCCGGGCGGTGGGTGACCACCACGGTCGTGTAGTCGTCCCGGACCCGCCCCACCGTCTCCACGACAGCACGCTCACTGGCGCTGTCGAGTGCGGAGGTGGCCTCGTCGACCAGCAGTATCCGCGCCGGTTTCGCCAGCGCCCGGGCGATACCGACCCGCTGCCGCTCCCCGCCGGACAGCCGGGCGCCGAGATCACCGGCCGGAGTCCCCCACCGCTGCGGCGCCGCGGCGAGCAACGGGTCAAGACGGGCGTCGCCCGCGATCCGGTCGAGGTCGGCGTCGGTGAGCTCCGGATTGACGGCCAGCAGGTTCTCCTTCAGGGTGCCCGCATTGAGGACGGTGCGCTGGAATGCCGCGGTCGCCGCACCCCGGAGCTCCGCGGGTCCGGCCGGGGCGCCGTCGAGGGTGATCTGCCCGGCGTCCGGCCCCGTCAGTCCGGCGAGGGTGCGCAGCAGGGTGGTCTTGCCCGACCCCGAGGCGCCGATGACCACGGTGACGGTCCCCGGCGCGGCGACCAGGTCGACGTCCCGCAGCCCGGTGGTGCCGTCACCGAAGCGCACACCCACCCCGGACAGCCGGAGTTCCGGCGCGTGGTCCGTGCACGGTACCGGACGCACCGGTTCCGTCGTCACCACCTCCGCGGCCAGGTCGATGGTGCGGGTCAGGTTCCCGAGTCCGCCCGACATCTCGGAGACGACGGTGATCTGCTCGATGACCCGCAGCAGGACGATGACCATCGTCGCCGCCGTCACCGGGTTCAGCTGACCGTTGTCGTACCCCGCCCACACCACGACCCCGAACCCGAGCAGCACGGCCTGGATGACGAGCCCGTAGAGGAATTCGCCGGGGATCTGCCAGAACAGCAGGCGCAGGGCCCTGCCCCGACTGTCGGCGACGGCCCGGTCGACCAGCCGCGCCCCCGCGCCGACCTGCCGCGCGGTCCGCAGCGACGGCTGGGCCCGGGCGAACTCGAACAGGCGGGAATCCATCTCGCCGGACGCCTCCTCGAACTGCCGGTCCGCCCGCTTTTCGAGGCGTCCCGACCCCCACAGCGCCGCCAGGGCGAGCACGCCCCCGACGACCGTGACGAGCCCGGCCGGGACGTGGATGAACAGCAGCCCGATACCGAGGGCGAACGTGTAGATCACGGCGGTGATCAGCGGCTGGATCATCAGGACGACCCCGGAGGTCGCCTCCGTCGCCCCCTGGGAGACCAGGCGGCGCAGGTCCGCGGTAGTCGTGTCGGTGATACGGCCGGCCGGCCAGGCGAGTACGGCGTCCGGCGTGCGCCGTTGGATCTGCCGCATCACGCCGAGCCCCAGATCGAGTCCCCGGTGGGCGGAGAGGATGTCCACGGCCCAGCACACGGCGATGAGGGCGACCAGCAGCACGACCCACGGCCACGCACTGGCCGGATCATCACCGAAGAGGTCGCGGAACAGGGGGAACAGGACAATCACGGCGGCCGCCTGGAGGACCGCGGACGCGGTGACGAGCAGGAGGTAGATGCGGACGAGCCGGTCGGCGCCGGCCACGGTGCGGAATCGTGTGAGCATCAGTGCACCCCACTGCCTGTGTTGTCGGTGTTGTCTGTGTTGCCGACGGCGACGTCAGGGGCGGCGGCGTCCCACAGCCGGGCGTACCGCCCACCGGCGGCGACGAGATCGGCGTGGGTGCCGTCCTCGACGATCCGGCCGTCGTCCATGACCAGGATCCGGTCGGCGCCCGTGACCGTGTGCAGCCGGTGGGCGATCATCAGCACCGTCCGGCCGGCCAGCAGTTCGTCGAGGCCGCGCCGGATCTCCCACTCCGAGTCCGGGTCGGCCGAGGCCGTCGCCTCATCGAGGACGACGACCGGCGTATCGGCCAGCAGCGCGCGGGCGATACCGATCCGCTGCCGCTCCCCGCCGGACAGGTGCGCCGTATCCACCACCGTGTCGTAGCCGGCGGGAAGTTCCCCGATACGGTCGTGGATGCGGGCGGCCCTGGCCGCGGCGGTGATCTGGGCGTCGGTGGCCTCCGGCCGGGTGAGGGCGATGTTCTCGCGCACCGTACCGCGGACCAGGTCGACGTCCTGGAGCAGGATCGTGACGGTGGAGTACAGCTCATCCTGGCTCATCTCCCGGATGTCACGGCCGTCGATGCTCACGGACCCGGCCTGCGGATCCCACAGCCGGGCGACCAGGGTGCCGACGGTGGACTTCCCCGCGCCGGAGGGGCCGACGACCGCGGTGACGGTGCCCCGGGCGAGGGAGAGGGAGAAGTCGGTGAGCAGCGGACGCTCCGGGGTGTACCGGAAGTCGACGTGGTCGAGGACGACATGTCCGGGCGTGCCGGGGCGTCCCTCCGGGCCTGCGAGCTCCGGGGTGGCCAGCAGCAGCCCGAGACCGCTGCGGGCGTCCAGCGACATGATCAACGTGCCGACCGCACCGGAGATGCCGACGAGCTGCCCGCCGAACGCCGGACCGAGGACGAGGAACGGCACCAGGTCGTGCACGCTGACCCAGCCGGGGATCATCAGCAGCCAGGCGGCCACGACGAGGATGCCGAGCGTGGTGGTGGGCCGGTTGATCATGACGGCGAGGATCTTGCGGGTGCCGGTGTCCCGCTGCAGGGCATCGGTGAAGTCGCCGGATTCCTCCAGCTCACCGGGCAGGTCGACCAGCGCCCGGTCGCCGAAGATCTGGGAGATCTCCCGGTCGGCGAGGAAGGTCTGGGCGTCCCCGGTGATCCTCGCCATCCGGCGCATCGATTCGACACTCCGGTCCTTCTCTCGCAGGGAGATCCCGACCATGACCCTGAGGAACACCGCGATGGGGATCAGGAGGACGAGACCGAGCCGCCAGTCCACGGTGAACAGGTACACCAGCGTGGCCACGGGGGTGACGACGGCGGCGACGAGGTCCGGGACGGCGTGGGTGACGAGGTAGTGCAGTGCCGAGACATCGTCGGCGACGAGTTTCTTCACGTCCGTCGCCGAGCGTTCACCGAACCAGCCGAGCGGCAGCCGGGACAGTTTCCCGGTGAGCCGGCGGCGCAGTGCCGCGGCGAACGAGGCATCGTAGAGGTGGGTCAGCAGCACCAGCAGTGCGGTGCCGACGACGAAGATCCCCATCACCACGACCGCGGTGACGGCGGTGTGCACCACGTGGTCCCGGTCAGTGCCGGCGAGGAACTGGCGTGCCAGGTCGGCGAAGAGGATGAACGGGATGATCTGCAGCACCGACAGGCAGGCCTGCGCCAGGCCCGCCAGAGTCATCGGCAGTGCGGCGCCGGCGAGCACGCCCAGCTCCCCCTCCGGGGTGCCGTGCCCGGTGTGCCCGGCGGTCCCGGCGGTCACTGTGCCGGTCTCTTCGCCAGCCTCCGCGTCGGCCTCCTCGTTGGCTTTCTCGAGGACCTGCGACTTCCCCATCTCCCGGCCGCGGATCCAGTAGGCCTGGGCGTGCAGGGTCGCCCGGTTGAGCCCGTGCTCCCGCTGCAGGATGGTCCGGGCGTGACGGGTGGCGGTGCTCTCCGCGGTGACCCACGCGGACCACCCGGACCAGTCGCGCCCGCCGAGTGCCTGGGCCAGGGCCTGCCCGTCGGGGAGGCTGTCGAGCCATGCCGCGGTGATGTTCGGCCCCTCAGGCAGCGGGGGGAGGTCCTGTCCACCGGCGGCGTTCTCCAGGTAGACCACGACCTTCCGGTCCTGCGGCACAGCCTGGGCGATGGCCCGGACGGCGGGGAGCGCCGCGGCGTCCCCGAGCAGCAGATAGCCTTCGGGGGCGGGGTCGGTGACGGTGAACGGCTGGTCCCCGTAGCGCATGGCGACGAGTTCATCGCCGGGGCTGCAGTGCAGCGCCCACCAGGAGGCGGGCCCGTAGGGGTGGTGGAGGACGAATTCCAGGTCGAATTCCCCGGCGGCGGGGTCCGCCCTGGCGATGGTGTACCCGCGCTGGAACTGCTTCGCCCCGCCGTCGGGGTCCGGGAACCACAACCGGAGCCAGGAGCCGGGCGCCTCCCCCTCAGGGTGCAGGATCGGCTTGTCCGGGTCCTCGCGGAGGGTGACGCACATGTAGTCGTCGGTGATCCGGCGGCTCCGGACGACGGTGACGAGGTGGTCTTTCGCACCGAGGGTACGCATGAGCGCACCCTGGAATCCCTTGCCCATGGTCGTGGAGTCCTTCACTCGGGGACAGTATGAATAGGGCAGGCTACGTTATCCCCGGGGTCGCGTCAAATATCCGGGGCAGCGTCGCAAATGCCGGACCACGGCATACTTTTAGGTAAGGTTCACCACATGGGTAAAGGATTCGGAGGCACCGTCCTCAAAGCGTTCGGCGCGAAGGAGCACACGCTCACCGTCACCGGCAGCGACCGGCTGACCGACAACATGGTGCGGGTGCACTTCCACTCGGACACGCTGCTCAACCCCTCCGGCGAGGAGCCCGGCAACTGGATGCGCGCCTGGTTCCCCGACCCGGACGGCGGGACGAAGGAGTACCAGCGCGGCTACACCTACGTGAACGTGGACGCCCCCGCCGGCACCTTCTCCGTCGACTTCGTCGTCCACGAACCCGCCGGCCCCGCCTGTGCCTGGGCCCAGCGGGCGCAGGTCGGCGAGACCATCGACGCCCACCGGCTCGGCGAAGAGCCCTTCCACCCGGAGGCGGAGATCGAGGGCGCGGGCGTGCCGACCGGCTTCCTCTTCCTCGGTGACCTGGCCTCCTACCCCGCCATCAACCAGATGGCGCTCGCCGCCCGGGACGACCGGCCGGACGCCGAGATCGTGGTCATCCTCGAACGCCACAGCCCCGCCGACGAACAGTCGCCGCTGCCCGAGGGGGACAACATCACCGCCCGCTGGGTGGATCCCGTCGGCGACGGCGAGTCCTTGTACCGGGAGATCACCGGAAAGGACTGGACCGGCTGGTACGTCTGGGCGGCCGCGGAGACCACCGTGACCAAGCACGTCCGCCGTTTCCTCCGCAAGGAGGCCGGCCTGCCGAAGAAGGCGGCCCACACCCAGGCCTACTGGGCGCGCGGGAAGAAGATGGGGACCGACCGGGGTTAGCGGCAGGTACCGGGGGTCGGTCCGCTCCTGCGGATGCTGAGTTCACGAGCCGAGGTGTTGCTCGGAGACAGGAAAAAAGACCTGTCGGTTCGTTCCGCGGACATCAGGGGTCTTCTGCCGTGTCCTCCCGGCGGTCAGGTCCGTGACCTCCCCGGGAACGGCACTCAGACCACCTCGATGACCTGCCCGGTCTCCGCCCCCTCGACACTGCGCACGACAGCCTCGGCGACCCGGGCCACCGGCACCGAGGGGATCCCCGGGAAGAACGGCGCATAGTTGGGCTCACCCGCCGGGTCGTAGAGGGACTCGGTGACCACCGAGGGGCTCACCGCGTTGATCCGCACCCCGCCGGACAGCCCCGCCGCGGTCCGGACGTAGGCCTCGACCGCGCCGTTCGCCGCCGCTGCGGCGACACCGGTGGGCACCGCCAGCCGGGACAGGACGCCACTGGTCAGGGTCACGGAGAACCGGCCCGCCCCGGCGGCGTCCTGCTGTGCGGTCTGTTGTGCGACCCGTTCACGCAGCAGGGCCAGCGCCTGCTGCGCCACGGCGATCTGGCCGAGTGCCTTGTACGCCAGCGTCGCCCTGAAGTCGTCGACGGTGAGCTCCGGCAGCGGCCGGAACGGCCCGCCCCCGGTGGTGGAGACCACCGCGTCGAGCGGACCGGCCCCGGCCACCGCGGCCAGGGCCGGGGCGACCGAGTCCGGGTCGGTGATGTCGAGGGCCGGGGTGGTCGAGCGGGACAGTCCGACGACCTCGTGGCCCCGGAACTCCAGCAGTTCCGCGGTGGCCCGGCCGATGGTCCCGGTGGATCCGACAAGTGCGATGCGCATGGCCCCCAGGCTAGAGAATGATCTCCAGCAGGGTCATCCCGAGGCGGCGTCCGAACTTCGTCCCGACCTCCGGCAACTGGCCGACCTGCGTGAAACCGACCTTCCGGTGCAGCCGGAGCGAGGCCTCGTTGCCGGACTCGACGGCCGCGACCATGACATGCTTGCCCTCGTCCCGCGCACGGGAGATGAGTTCGGTCATCAGGGCGGTGCCCACTCCCCCGGCCCGGCGGGTCCCGTCGACGTAGATGGAGTTCTCGACGGTGTCCCGGAAGCCGTCGTAGGCGCGGAAGCTGCCGTAGGTGGCGTAGCCCAGGACGGCGTCCTCAGCGTCGACGGCGACGAGGGCGAGCGTGCCGGGGCGCCGGTGCTCCGCCAGCCAGGTGCGCCGGTTGTCGACGTCGACGGTGTCGTCGTTCCACACCGCGACGGTGTTGACGACCGCCTCGTTGTAGATGGCGGTGACGGCGGGGAGGTCGCGGTCCTCCGCCTCACGGACGGTGATGGTATCGGTGGCTGCCACGAACCGGATTCTAGCCGCCGACCGTGGCCCGGGGACGCTACCGGGCCGCCTGCCGCAGGAAGTAGTAGTAGGCACTGCCGTCCGGGCCGGTGAAGCACTCCGACATGTTGACCCCGGGCGTGAGGTCCTGGTTCTGGCCGCAGGTGTAGGTCGAGGCGAACGGTCCCTTCTTCGCCCACTCCATCCCGCCCTGTGCGGTGAAGGGGGGCGAGGGCCACTGGTCCTGTTCCGGCGCCGCCTGCTGCGGCTGCGGGTCAGGGGCCGGCGTGGCGGTCCGGCGTGGGGACGGGGCCGGTGTCCCCGTCGCATCGGCGACGTAGTGCCGTTCATAGGGGCGGGTGACCGGGATGGCGTCCGTCACGCCCGACATGTGCTCGTCGTGGTAGTCGAGTTGCGCGGGGACGAAGTACTTCGCCTGCCCCAGACCGGCCGTCATCTCGTCCTGGTCAATCCACTTGTCACCGTTGGTGTCGAGCGCGCCCAACTCCGCATAGCCCTGGAGGATCACTGCGTCGAGCGCGGCGGCGCACTGCTCGTTCGTCTGCTGGAGCTGGGTGAACAGCCGCTCCTGCTTGGAGTCGCTGAACACGTGCCTGACTTCGTCGGTCACATCATGGTTGTCCCAGCAGTAGCGGGTGTCGAGGTCGTATCCGCCCCGCTCCTTGTCGTTTCCGAAGACGGCACGGTTCTTGCCGGTGTGGAGGTACCCGTACCGGTCAGCCTCGTCCCGGGCTCCGCCGGTCTGCGATGCTTCGGTGAACGCCGCCGCATCGGCACTGTTGTCGTCATCATCGCCGCAGGCCGCCAGGCCGCCGGCCAGAGCCACCGCGAGAGCAGCAGTTCCTACGCGCGTCTTCATCCTCAGAAAGGTCATGAACGAAAATCTAACAGTCGCCGCACAGGTTTCTGTCATTCTTCGGGGAGGGTTCCCCACGGCACCCGGCGGCCCGCGGGCGGGCGCGCCACGGACGGCTGACGGACCGGCCCGGCGCGTGACAACCGATACACATTCCGGCACATCCGTGGCACGGTCCGCCCGGAATGTGTATCCGTCGTGACGGCCGTTCCCCCGGTCATTGAGCTGGAGACGAGACTTGAACTCGCAACCTACGGTTTACAAGACCGTTGCGCTACCGATTGCGCCACTCCAGCGGGCCCTCCACCGGTGTGGAGTTCCGAAGCGACTGTAGCAGGAGCCGCAGCGTCCCCGGACATTCCACCCGGACTGCGTCGTCCCCGGCCCCGGGGACCGGTACGTCGGCCGGTAGAGTAGCCCCTGCACACCGCCAGTGACACTTCGGGAACGGAGGCCGGGGACCATGACGACGACCGAACCAGCCTGGCTGCGGCTACGGCACCGTCTCTCCGACCTCCTGTTCAGCGGGAACCGGGCGACGATCGACACGATCCGCACCGCCCCACCGCCGTCACCGCTGGCCCCGGTCGACCTCACCGACCCCCGGGAGGTCCACCGGGTCACCGACCTGGCCGCCCGGATCGGTGACCTGCTGCTCGCCTCCGGCACCTCCAACACGGACACCAAGGCACAGCTGCTCGCGGTGACCTCCGCCTACGGACTGTCCGGCTGCCATGTCGACATCACCCTGAACACCGTGACGATCTACACCCCCGCCACCGAGAGCGGCATCCCGCCGGGGTCGACGTTCCGCGTGGTCAGTTCACTGAACACGAACTTCTCCCGGTTGACCGAGGTCGACCGGCTGATCCGGTCGATCGTCAACGGCGCCACCCCGCTGGACCTCGCCCGGAGGATCCTCCGGGACATCGAGATCACCCCGCCGCCCTACCGGATGCGGTGGGCTCTGCTGAGCTGGGGCGGGTTCGCGGGGTCGGTGGCGCTCATGCTCGGCGGTGACGGCATCGTCGCCCTCATCGCGACCGTCACCTCCGTCATCATCATGACGATGTGCGCGTGGCTGGGGTCGAAGTCGCTGCCGCTGTTCTTCCAGAACCTCGTCGGCGGGATGATCTCGACGATCCCGGCGGCGGTCACGTACAGCTTCACGCAGTACCTGCACATCGACGTCTCCCCGTCGCTCGTCATCGGTTCCTGCATCGTGGCCATGCTCGCGGGACTGACCCTGGTCCAGGCCCTCCAGGACGGGGTGACGGGCGCCCCGGTCACCGGGTCGGCCCGGTTCTTCGAGACGGTCCTCATGACCGGCGGCATCATCGCCGGTATCGCGATGGGGATCCAGCTGATGAGCCGGCTGGGGATGACACTCCCCCCGATCGACACGTCCTCCACGGTGGGCAACGTCGACAGCGCCGCCCTCCGCCTGCTCGGCGGCATCGGGGCGACACTGTTCTTCTGCATCTCCGAGTTCTGTGAACGCCGGGCCCTCGTGGTCTCCACCGGCACGACACTGGTCGCCTACGGCGTCTACCAGCTGCTCCTGCCCGGGTTCGGGTTCGGTTCCGTGACAGCCGGCGCGGTGACGGCCGTGCTCGGCGGTCTCGCGGGCGGCCTGCTGTCCCGCCGGTACCTCATTCCCCCGCAGATCACGGCCATCGCGGTGATCACCCCGCTGCTGCCCGGCCTCGCTCTCTACCGTGGCATGTACTCGCTGCTCACCGACCAGCTCGTCGTCGGGATCTCGAACCTGGGTATCGCCCTGGCGACGGCGACGGCACTGGCGGCCGGGGTGGTCTTCGGCGAGTGGATCGCCCGCCGGCTCCGTCGACCGCGGATCCTGCACCGCTACGAGGGACTGCGGCGTCCGCGGGTCCGCCGGTCGCGGGGCCGCCGCGGCGAGGAATCGGGACGCCGCGCCCCGGTCCACTGGCAGATCCGCCGGCTGCGGCGGCGCGGGACCTCGCCCTGGCTGCCCTCCCGGGACCAGTACACCCGGGGCCGCAACCCGGGCGGTGCAGACCGGGACGCATCGCGGTAACATGGACGTTCTGCAAGAGCACGTCTGACACGCGAGGGAGTTTCAGTGCCGCCGAAGGTCACGGACAGCCAGACCACAAGTGCAGAGTCGCTGCACGCTGTGGAGGAGGGGACCGCGGTCGCCGCACAGCGCATCGTGGCCACCTACGCCAGGGATTTCCTGGACGCCACCACCCTGATGTCGATGCTCGGCGTGGAGCCCGAGGGTCTCATCCACCGCAAGGTCGCGGCGGAGTACGCCGAGCCGGAGCCCGCGAAGAAGGCGACCAAGAAGAGCACGAAGAAGACGACCAAGTCGACCGCCAAGAAGACGACGAAGAAGTCGACCGCCAAGAAGACGACGAAGTCCACGGCGAAGAAGTCCGCCAAATAGGACACCTGGGAGCGCTGAGCATGGTCGACGAGAGTGCCCGGAGCGGTACGGCGGGCATCTCCGCCGGCGCCGACATGGTGGTCGTGGCCAACCGGCTGCCGGTCGACCGGACCGTCGGCCGCGACGGGTCGACCTCCTGGACCACGAGTCCGGGCGGTCTGGTGACCGCGCTGCGTCCGGTCCTCGAGGCGTCCCACGGCAGTTGGGTGGGATGGCCGGGGACGACCGCCGATTCCCCCGATGAGGAGGTCGCGGTCGCCGATATGCCGGAGATGGAGGGGGGCGTCACCCTCGTCCCGGTGAATCTCAGCACCGACGAGTTCCGGACCTACTACGAGGGTTTCTCCAACGACACGCTGTGGCCGCTGTACCACGACGTGATCGTGCACCCCGAGTTCCACCGGTCGTGGTGGCGCGCCTACCGCGCGGTGAACCGGCGCTTCGCGCTCGCCGCCGCGGAGGCCGCCGCACCGGGGGCGACGGTCTGGGTGCAGGACTACCAGCTGCACCTGGTGCCGGGGATCCTGCGGGAACTGCGTCCCGACCTGAAGATCGGGTTCTTCCTGCATATCCCGTTCCCGGCCCCGGAGCTGTTCCGGCAGCTGCCGTGGCGGTGGGAGGTCCTGCAGGGCACGCTCGGCGCGGACCTCATCGGCCTGCACACGCCCGATTCGGCGTGGAATTTCCTGTACACGCTGCGTGCCCTCGGCGCCGACGTCACCTTCAGCAAGGTGGGTGCGGGGGACGCCTGCGGGACCGACGGGACCGCTGACGGTGCCGAGGGGACCGACGAGGAGGGCGTCGCCTACATCCGCGGCGCCCGGCTGCCGCGGCGGGACGCCGTGGCGGGCACCGTCCGTGCCGAGGACGCCGACGGGCGGATCCGCGAGGTCAAGGTAGGGGTGTTCCCCATCTCCATCGACTCGGCCGGGGTGAAGGCCACCGCCGACCGCCCGGAGACCATCGCCGCGGCGACGGCCCTGCGCCGACGGGTGGGGTCCCCCGGGATCCTGCTGGCCGGGGTGGACCGGCTCGACTACACCAAGGGCATCCTGCAGCGGCTGCGGGCACTGGAGCAGCTGCTCGACCGGGGTCAGCTCGACCCGGACGACGTGTGCCTCGTCCAGGTCGCCACCCCGTCCCGGGAGCGGCTCGAGTCGTACCAGAAGACCCGGAACGACGTGGAGCTGGCGGTCTCCCGGATCAACGGACGCCACGGCAGCCTGGGACACACGGTCGTGCACTACACCCACGCCGGCCTGCCGTTCAACGAGGTCGTCTCGCTGTATTCGGCGGCTGACGTCATGCTCGTCACCGCCCTGAAGGACGGGATGAATCTCGTCGCCAAGGAGTACGTGGCGAGCCATTCGGACGGCTCAGGGGCGCTGGTGCTCAGTGAGTTCACCGGTGCGGCGACCCAGCTGCCGGAGGCCTACCTGTGCAACCCCTACGACGTGGAGTCCACGGCGGCGGCGATCATGCAGGCCATCGAATCGCCGGAGTCCGACCGGCGCCGCCGCATGGTGTCGATGTGGGACGAGGTCCGCACCCACGACGTCCACGGCTGGGCGCACCGTTTCCTCGACGTCCTGGGGCAGGCATGAGGCGCCCGGCCGTGGCCGGTGCCGCCGCCGGTGCCGCGCTCACCGTCGGCGTCCTGCTGTCCGCCTGCGGGTCCGGTGACGTCCCCGGTGACGTCGCGGACGCCCGCTGGCAGGTCACCGACATCGAGGACGCCGTGGGCGCCGACTCGGGCGCCCCGGTGACCACCGGCCTGTCGGACGCCGACCAGGCCCGCACCTGGCTGTCCTTCGGCACCGGGGAACTCTCCGGGGGCGTGGGCTGCCTGTCCCTGACCGGTGACGTGGAGTGGAAGAAGGACAACACCCTGCACATCGGCGACATCCGGGACCGGGACGCCGGCGACGACAGCAACGGGCCGGCCTGCATGCCCGGCGACCGGACCATCGCCGACCGGCTGACCGCGGTGCTGGCGGACACGGACCTGCACTGGGACAGCGGCTCCAGCGGCAACTACCGGAAACTGACCCTCACCCGCACCGACGGTGACACGCAGGACTGGCAGACCGCACGCTCGGTCTCCTTCCTGGGTACGCACTAGGGGCGCGCCGGCCCGCTACGCTGGGGTCCATGAGTCTTCCCCCGCTCTCCGAAGTCACCGACGCCGACATCGACCGCCTCGCCTCCTCCCCCACCCTGCTCGCCGCACTCGACGTCGACGGCACCCTCGCCGACTTCTCCACCGACCCGCTGAGCGTCCGCATGGTCCCGGGCACCCGTGACCTCGTCGCCCGGCTCGCCGCCTGTGACGGGGTGACCGTGATGCTGCTGTCCGGCCGGGACCTCTCCCAGCTGCGCGTCGTCACGGAGACCGAACCGACCGCCACCCCCGGCCCCGACGACATCCGGCTGGTCGGCTCGCACGGCGCCGAACCCGCCGAACAGGACGCCGACGCCGACGGCCGGACCGACGTCCTCACCCCCGACCAGGTCGCCCTGCTGGACCGGGTGACGGTGCTCGCCGAGGAACAGGCCGCCCGCGACGAGGGACTGTGGGTGGAGTACAAGCCGTTCTCCCGCGGACTGCACCGCCGGACCGCCCAGGACCGGAGTGTGGCGCTGGCCGCCACCGAGGAACTGCGCGAGGAATGCGCACAGCTCGACGGGGTGACCTTCACCGACGGCAAGGAGATCCTGGAGGTCGCGGTCACCGACATGTCCAAGGGCCGGTACCTGCAGTGGTACACCGCGGCCACGGCGCCGGCGACGGTGCTGTTCATGGGCGACGACGTCACCGACGAGACCGCCCTGCAGGTGATGCGCGGTCAGGACCTGGGTGTGAAGGTCGGCGAGGGGGAGACCGCAGGCACCCGCCGGGTCGCGGACCCGCAGGAGGTGCAGGAGGTCCTGCGCCGTCTCGTCACCGCCCGCGAGGCGCGCTGACCGTCCGGCCGGCGTGCCACTCGGTCGGCAGGGCGATGCGCTTCTCCGGCTCGGCCCAGCTCACGTCACCCGATCCGGCGGCGGCCTTCGCCCGCGGTGACCGGAACTGGTCCTCACGCCGGCGGATCAGCGCGGCGAGGACGTTACCGGTGGTGAACCCCTTCTCCCGGTTCGGCTGGATGACCGTCGACAGGCCGCGGTCCAGCGCCCGCGGGATACCGTCGAAACCGGTGACCGACAGATCACCGGGGACGTCGATCCCCATCGACCCGCAGTAGTCCAGCACACCCAGCGCCATGGAGTCCGTGGTGCAGATGACCGCGGTGAGGTCCGGGTGCGTCTCGAGCAGCTCCGTGGCGGCGTCCCGCGCGGTCTCGGGATTGTTGAGGTGCCGTTCGATGACGGGCACCGTGGCACGGTCGATCCCCGCCTCCGCGAGAACGTCGAGGGCGCCGCGGACACGGCCGGCCTGCACGTGCATCTGCGCGCCGGCGAGCCGTTCCGCGGTGACCGGGCCGTTATTGGGGTGCCGGTCCAGCCGGATGCACAGGATGCCGATCCGGGTGTGCCCGGCATCCACCAGCGCCTGTGCGGCGGGACGGATCGCGGTCGAGTCGTCGATACCGACGAAGTTCACCCCGTGGTCGTCGGCCGGCTGGTCACAGATGACGGTGGGGATGTTGCGGGCGGTGACGGCGGCGAGGAAGGGATCGTCGGCGGCGACGGAGTACACGATGAAACCGTCGACCACGGCCTGGTTGACCAGGGTGGCCGGCCGGTCCTCCTCGGCGGTCTCCGCACCGGCGGGGATGAGCAGCATGGAGGTGTCCATGCCGACGCACGCCTCGGAGACACCCGACATGAATTCGAGGGAGGCCTGGTCCTCGAAGGCGTAGGTCATGTCGTCGGTGAGCAGCACGCCGATCGCCCCGGAGTGGCGGGTGCGCAGCGAGCGGGCGGTGGGGTCCGGCCCGGAGTAGCCCATCTGCTCCGCGGTGGCGAGGATCCGCTCCCGCAGTTCGGCGGAGAGCTGTTCCGGCCGGTTGTAGGCGTTGGAGACCGTGGTGCGGGACACGCCGAGTTCCGCGGCGATGGATGCGAGGGTGCCCCGGCGGCCCTGCCTGCCCTGCCGGGTCCGGGTGTTCTGCCCACTGGATCGGTTCACGGGTCCTCAGTCTAGCGGGTGGGACGGGGCCACCCGCCTCCACCGGCGACGTGCCGGACCGCGGTACCGCGTCCGCGCACCCGGCCGTGCGCCCCCTGCGTCCGGGTGCGCCTCCGCCGGGTGGTCCGCAGCCCGGAAACCACCCTGCCGTCGTACATCCGGACGTCGACCACCATCGCATATTGACAATGGTTGCCAACAGCGGCTAGGTTTGCACACCATGCGAAGCCCCCGTCACACCCGCCGTACCGTCGCGGCCCTCACCGGCGCCGTCCTTCTCATGCTCGGCCTCACCGCCTGCTCGGGCGACCGGGACAGCGCCGCCGACAACGGCGATCTCCGGATCGTCGCCTCCACCGCCATCTGGGGATCGATCGCCCGGCAGGTCGTCGACGACGCGAAGGACGACGGCTCCACCCTCGACGTCACCGTCGACACGGTCCTCTCCGGCACCGACGACGATCCGCACGAGTACGAGGCCACCGCCCGGGACATCGCGAAGATCCGGGACGCCGATGTGGTCGTCGGCAACGGCGCCGGCTACGACAACTGGCTCACCGACAACGCCTCCGACGGCGCCGAGATCATCACCGCCGACCAGGTCACCTCAGGTCACGACCACGGGGACGACCACAGTGATGACCACAGCGACCACGCTGACGACGGGCACGACCACGGGCACGCGGAGAACAACCCGCACGTCTGGTTCAACCTCATGCTCGTCGAGCACTTCGCCGACCACCTCGCCCAGTACCTCCACAGTGTCGACGACTCGTTCCCCGACCGCGCCACCGGCGTCTCCGGGGAACTCGGCAAGGTCACCGACCGGCTGAAGAAACTGCCGGAGGCGAACGCCGTCCTCACCGAACCCGTCGCCGCCGACCTGCTCGACGGGACGAAGGTCCGGGACGTCACCCCGGCGGGCTACGCCCACGCCACCCTCGCCGAATCCGAGCCCTCCGCCGCGGACATCTCCGCCGCCCGCGACCTCATCACCGACGGCACCGCGACCGTCCTGATCACCAACGCCCAGGCCCAGAGCCCCGCGGCGTCCCAGCTGTCGCAGGCCGCCAAGGACAAGGGACTCGACAGGAAGCACGCCGTCATCAACGTCAACGAGACCCCCGACAACGGCCAGAGCTACTTCGACTACCTCGACAACACCGTCAGCGCACTCGAGAAAGCCACCGCCAAGTGACCCCTCTGACCTTCACCGGCGCCGCGGTCGACCCACTGTGGCGCGATCTCGACCTCACCGTGCAGCCCGGCGAATTCCTCACCGTGCTGGGGCCCAACGGGGTCGGAAAATCCACCCTGCTCAATGTCGCCCTCGGCACCCGGCACCTCAGCCGCGGCACCGTCGAGGTCCCCGACCGGGTCGGCTACATCCCCCAGCAGCGGATGTTCGACCCGGATCTTCCGGTCCGGGTGCGTGACCTCGTCGGTCTCGCGATCGGCCACGGCGTCCTGTCCGGACGCCGCCCCTCGCGCTTCGTCGTCAACGCCGCACTCGACGAGGTCGGGGCGGCCGGCCTGGCGGAGCGGCGCGTCGGCACCCTGTCCGGCGGCCAGCAGCAGCGGGTCCGCCAGGCGCAGGCACTGGCCGGCGACCCGCAGGTGCTGCTGTGCGACGAGCCGCTGCTCAGCCTGGACCTGCGCGCCCAGCGCGCCACCGTCGACCTGCTCGACCGGCGCCGGAGGGAGCGGGACACGGCCGTCGTCTTCGTCACCCACAGCATCAACCCGGTCCTCGACGTCACCGACCGGGTCCTCTACCTGGGGCCCGGCGGCCACGTCACCGGCACGGTCGGGGAGGTCATGACCACTGAGGTGCTGTCGGATCTGTACGGTACCCGGGTCGAGGTCGCGACGGTGAACGGGAAGCTGGTGGTCGTGTGAGTACCTGGGATCTGCTGCAGGTCGATTTCGTGCAGCATGCACTGTGGGCCGCCCTGCTGCTCGGCATCGTGTCCGGGGCCGTCGCCCCGCTCATCGTCATGCGGAAGATGAGTTTCGCCGCGCACGCCACCGGCGAACTCGCGCTCATGGGCGCCTCGGCGGCACTGCTGCTCGGCATCAGCGTGACCCTCGGTGCGGTGCTCGGCGCCATCCTCGCCTCGGTGGTCCTCGCCCTGCTCGGCATGCGGGAGCAGGACGCCACGACCGGGGTCGTCCTCGCCTTCGGCATGGGCCTGTCGGTGCTGTTCATCTACCTGTACCCCGGCCGGACCTCTGAAGCCTATGCCCTGCTCACCGGGCAGATCGTGGGCGTCTCGGGCGCCTCACTCGGCATCCTGGCGCTCATCACCGTCGTCGTGGTGGCCGTGATCGCCGTCCTGTGGCGCCCCCTGCTGTTCGCCACGGCCGACCCGGTCCTCGCCGCGGCGAGCGGGGTGAAGGTCAAGCTGCTCGCCGCGGTCTTCGCCGTCATCATCGGTGTGGTCGCCTCGCAGGGGGTGCAGGTCGTCGGCGCGCTGCTGCTGCTCGCCCTGCTCATCACCCCGGGTGCCGCGGCGGTGAAGGTCACCGCGAACCCGTTGGCCGCGGTGGGGCTCTCGGCCCTGTTCGCGGTGGTCTCCGCCGCGGGCGGCCTGGTGCTCTCGCTGGGCCCCGGACTGCCGGTCAGCCCGTTCGTCACCACGATCAGTTTCGTGATCTACCTGGTGTGCCGGGTCATCGCGTGGCAGCGCGGCCGTCGCATGTCCCGGGACGCCACTGCCGGAGCGGGCGCGGGCGGACTCGCCCCCGAGTTCACCGAGGCGGAACCCGGCGCGGGGGCGCACCACCACTGAGCCGTCACCGGTCAGACGCACTCCATGAGCTGGTCACGCAGTCCGGCGGGGACGCCGTCCCGGTCCAGCCGGTCGCTGTTGTAGCACGGGTAGCCGGTCGTCGCAGAGGTGCCGTCGGGGTAGTACTCGGCCCACGACCCGACCCAGACGAAGTTGTGCACGTTGTCGGTGGCCGCCTGCCCGGCGCGCAGCCACGACGCATTGCACCACAGGATCGTGTCGAGATCGGCGGCGCCCGGGTTCCGGTGCAGTGCCTCGACAGTGCAGGGTTCGACGACCGGGGGCACGCACTCGGTGACCGCGGCCCGCGCTCCGGCGCTCACGCCGAGCTGGTCGAGGTATGCACCTGAGTAGCACTCGTTGCCGGTACCGGGGTTGTAGCTGTCCGGGGCGAACCCGACCCAGCCGTGGTCACGGTGCATGAACGCCCGGTTGAGATAGGTGGTCACACTCTGGGAGACCGCCCAGTCGCCGTCACAGTAGGCGATGCCGTAGATCTCGCCGGGTCCGTCCCCGTAGGCCTGCTGCAGTGCCTCGACGGTGCACCGGTCGGTCACAGGGCCGCCGCCGCCACCGCCGCCTCCGCCCGGCGTCGGCTCGCCGACGGCCACACCTCCGCCCCCGGAACCTGAACCGCCACCGGCGGAGCCGGAGGGGTGCGCCGTGCGCGGCGCGGTGGTCGCGGTCGTCGTGCCGGACGCCGAGGTCGAGGCGTCCGCTCCGGAGTCGCCGCCACCGGAGCAGGCGGTCAGTGCCGCCCCCGCCAGTACCACCGCCGCGGCGATGCGCGGGATTCTTCCTGTCCTCATGGTCGTGAACATGTCGGTCTCCTTCGGGAAGCTGTCATCCACGACATCGACCACCGCACCCGTAACGTGTCACCCCCGTACCGGCCGGGTCGACCTGCCGGTCCGTTCCGCTAGAAGTTCGCGCGGAAGTACTGCGGCGCGTGGGGCAGCTCCGCCCGCGGCACCCGCAGCTGCGAGGCCGCGACCGCTGCCCAGTGCGGGTTGACCAGCGCGGCACGCCCGATGGAGACGGCATGTGCCTGACCGGTGGCCAGGATCGTCTCGGCCTGGGTGGCGTCCACGATCACGCCCACCGTGGAGACCACCGCGGCGTCCTCCCCGAGGCCGGCGTCCGCGAGGGTGCGGGTGACCTCCTGGGCGAGCGGGACCTGGTAGCCGGGGCCGACCGGGATGGTCGACCCGTCGGTCAGTCCGCCCGTGGAGACGTCGATCCAGCTGACCTGGCCGGCGGCCACGAGGTCGCGCAGCACCTCGGCGACCTCACCGACGTGCAGTCCGTCGTCGACCCAGTCGGTGGCGCTGACCCGGATGCCCAACGGCTTGCTGTCCGGCCAGACCTCGCGGACCGCGGCGACGACCTCCCGCAGCAGCCGGGAGCGGCCGGCGAGGTCCCCGCCGTAGCCGTCGGTGCGGTGGTTGGTCAGCGGGGAGAGGAACTGGTGGATGAGGTAGCCGTGGGCGGCGTGGAGCTGCACCACGTCGTAGCCGGCGTCGTCGGCGCGGCGGGCGGCACCGGCGAAGGCGTCCACGACCTCCGCGATCTGTGCCTCCGTCAGGGCGCCGGCCGCCGCCATCGACGGCATCACCGGGGCATCGTCGGCGGAGACCGTCGGCCAGCCGCCCTGGTCCGCAGGGATGGTGGTGCCGTCGTCGCTGCCGGGCAACATCGGCCAGGTGGAGGCCTTACCGCCCGCATGTCCGAGCTGGACACCGGCCGCCCGGCCCTGCCCGTGGATGAAGTCGACGAGACGGGCGTGCGGGTCGACCTGGCCGGCATCCCAGAGTCCGAGGTCCTTCGGGGAGATCCGGCCCCGTGCCTCCACGGCGGTGGCCTCGGCGACGACGAGCCCGAACCCGCCGGCGGCCAGCGCCCCGAGGTGGGACAGGTGCCAGTCGGTCGGTACGCCGTCGAGGTCGTCCACGGAGTACTGGCACATCGGCGCGACGAAGGCGCGGTTACCCACCGCCAGACCGTGTCCGTCGGGGGTGGGCAGGGTGACCGGGGTGAAGAGAAGGTGGCTCATACCGGGGTACAACGCCCGGGAGCCGGCCCCGATTCCCGGAACTACCCCCGCACCCGACGCTGCCGGGCGAACTCGCTGAGCACCACGCCAGCGGCGACGGAGGCGTTGAGCGACTCGACCTTGCCGGCCATCGGGATCGACAGGATGTCGTCGCAGGTCTCCCCCACCAGCCGCGACAGGCCCTTGCCCTCGGACCCGACGACGACGACCACCGGGGTGGTGCCGTCGTAAGTGTCGAGGGTGTGCCGGCCGCCGGCGTCCAGCCCGACGACCTGGTAGCCGTTCTGCTGGAACTGCTTGAGCGCGCGGACGAGGTTCGTCGCCCGGGCGACGGGCAGCCGCGCCGCGGTGCCCGCCGAGGTCCGCCAGGTCACCGCGGTGACCGAGGCACTGCGACGCTCCGGGATGACCACACCGTGGCCGCCGAACGCGGCGACGGAACGGATGACCGCACCGAGGTTGCGCGGGTCGGTGATGTTGTCGAGCACGACGACCAGCCCGGGGCGTCCGGAATCCTGCGCGCGCTGGATGAGGTCGTCGACCTCGGCGTACTGGTACGGCGGCACCTGCAGGCCGATGCCCTGGTGCATGCCGTTTCCGGTCATCCGGTCGAGTTCGTCCCGGCTGACCTCGAGGACGGGGATGCCGCGCTCGGAGCTGGTGTGGACCGCCTCGCTGAGCCGGTCGTCGTTGCCGGTGCCGATCGCCACGTACAGCGCGGTCGCCGGGACGTGGGCGTGGAGGCACTCGATGACCGGGTTACGCCCGACCACCAGCTCCGGCTGCGTCGACGGGTCCTTGCGCGCCTGGCGTCCGGAATCCCGGCGCTCCTTCTGCTTCTTCGCCTTGTACTTCGCGTGGTAGACGCGGTCCTCCGCCTTCGGCGTCGCCTTCTTCCCCCGCAGCGACCGCCGGCTCTGTCCGCCCGAGCCCTTGGTCGAGCCCTTCTTGTTCGTCTTGCGGACGCCACCGGCGCGCTTGTCATTTCCTGCCATGCAGGCCATCCTATCGGCACAGCGGGTGTACCTCTATTCCGGCGCGTTCCATGAGGGTATCCTGACAGGACATGGAACCAGCTCCACAGCATGATCTGTCGACCACACAGCTCAGCCGGACCGAACGCCTCGACCGGCTCCCGGTCACCCGGGCCCACACGAAACTGCTCACCGGCTCCGGCATCGGCTGGGCACTGGACGCCATGGACGTCGGCCTCATCGGCTTCATCATGGCCGCGCTGACGCAGCACTGGGGCCTGTCCCACACCGAGACCTCGTGGATCGCCTCCATCGGTTTCATCGGCATGGCCCTGGGCGCCACCCTCGGAGGGCTGCTCGCCGACCGGTTCGGACGCCGCCAGGTCTTCGCCCTCACCCTGCTGGTCTACGGCCTGGCCACCGGGGCCGCGGCCCTGTCCACCGGTCTGGTGATGCTGCTGGTCCTGCGGTTCCTCATCGGGTTGGGGCTGGGCGCGGAGCTGCCCGTAGCGTCCACCCTGGTCTCCGAGTTCTCGCCGCGGGCGGTGCGCGGCCGGATGGTCGTGCTGCTCGAGGCGTTCTGGGCGGTCGGCTGGATCGCCGCCGCGGTCATCGGCACGCTGGTGGTGCCCCACGGCGACAACGGCTGGCGCTGGGCCTTCGCCATCGGCGTGATCCCCGCCGCCTATGCCCTGGTGGTGCGGCTGCGGCTGCCGGAATCGGTGCGCTTCCTGGAGTCGAAGGGACGCCACGACGAGGCGGAGGCCACGGTCCGCTCCTTCGAGTCCAGCGAACCCGCGCCCCGGCTGTTCCAGTCGCGGACGACCTCGGGTGACCGTGTCCTCGACGAGGCGCAGCGGGACGCCGCCATCGGCGGGACCACCGACGCCGGGGACCCCGTGACCTCCATCTGGGCGCCGACGATGCGGAAGCGCACCGTCGCGTTCTGGACCGTGTGGTTCTGCATCAACCTCAGTTACTACGGGGCGTTCACGTGGATCCCCTCGATCCTCGCGGAGAACGGCTACTCCCTGGTGAAGTCCTTCACCTTCACCCTGATCATCACCGTCGCCCAGCTGCCCGGCTACGCGTGTGCCGCGTGGCTGATCGAGAAGTGGGGACGGCGGGCCACGTTGACCGCGTTCCTCGTCGGCTCGGCGGTCTCGGCGGGCCTCTACGGGCTGGCCGATGCCGAGTGGTCGATCATCGTCGCCGGCTGCCTGCTGTCCTTCTTCAACCTCGGCGCGTGGGGCGCGCTGTACGCCGTCGGCCCGGAGCTCTACCCCACCCCGCTGCGGGCGACGGGTACGGGTGCGGCGACCGGTTTCGGACGCATCGCCTCGATCATCGCACCGCTCATCGTGCCGCCGCTGCTCGTCTTCGGTGGCACCGGCATCCTCTTCGCCCTGTTCGGCGTGGCCTTCGCCATCGCCGCCGTGGCGGCGTTCACCCTGCCGGAGCTCAAGGGCACCGCGCTGGCGGAGCGGTAGGGGTTCCGGCCCCGGGAACACTCCGGCGCCACCGTGACGACCGGTACACAGATCATCCGGTCCGTGGCACCGGATCCCCGGAATGTGTATCCGTCGTCACCGGCTGCTCCCCGAATTCGTCACCGAATCCGGACGCCACGGTAGCGGCGCGGGGAATCCGGTGACGAATTCGGGGAGACCCGGCACCTACTCCAGCGACCAGGTGGCCCCGTCGGCCGAGTCGGCGACGGAGATGCCCGCGGCCTTGAGCCGGTCGCGCACCGCATCCGCGGTGGCCCAGTCCTTCTCCGCCCGGGCGGTGGCACGCCGCTCCAGTTCCGCACCGACGAGCACGTCGAGGGCCCCGAGCGCCTCATCGGATGCACCGGCCCCGATCCCCTGACCACGGCCCTGCGCGTCCGGCCCGGACCACGTGTCGGACAGCGGGTCCACACCCAGCACACCGGTCATCGCCCGGACGGCACCGGCGGCGTCCGCGACGCCCACCCGGTCGCCGGCCTCCAGGGCCCTGTTGCCCTGCCGGACGACATCCTGCACCACGGCGATGGCCTGCGGGACGCCCAGATCATCGTCCATCGCCGTCGCGAACTCGGCCGGCCAGGCACGGATACCCACGGCGTCCGCACCGAGCAGCTCCACGGCGCGGACGAGGAACTTCTCGATCCGGCGGAAACCACCCGCGGCGTCCTGCAGCGCCTTCTCCGAGTACTCCAGCATGGAGCGGTAGTGCGCCGAGCCCAGGTAGAACCGCAGCTCGATGGGGCGCACCAGTTTCAGGACGTTCGGCACCGACAGGACGTTGCCCAGCGACTTCGACATCTTCTCGCCGGACATCGTCACCCAGCCGTTGTGCATCCAGTAGCGGGCGAACCCGTCCCCGGCGGCGTGCGCCTGGGCGGCCTCGTTCTCGTGGTGCGGGAACTGCAGGTCCATGCCGCCGGCGTGGATGTCGAACTCGGCACCGAGGTACTTCCGGGACATCGCCGAGCATTCGATGTGCCAGCCCGGCCGGCCGAAGCCCCACGGGGTCTCCCACCCGGGCTCACCCGGCTTCGCGGCCTTCCACAGGGCGAAGTCGCGGGGGTCCTCCTTGCCGGGGGCGGCGTCCTCACCCTGGTCGAGCTCGTCGAGCCGCTGGTGCGACAGGAAGCCGTAGTCCGGCACCTGCGCGGTCCGGCAGTACACGGAGCCGTCGGGGGTCGGGTAGGCCAGCCCGTGGTCGATGATGCGCCGGATGTAGGCGATCATCTCCGGGATGTGGCCGGTCGCGCGGGGCTCGATCGACGGCGGGGTGACGCCCAGCAGGTCATAGGCGCGGGTGAAGGCACGCTCATGGGTGGCGGCCCATTCCCACCAGGGGCGGCCGTGCTCGGCGGACTTGGCGAGGATCTTGTCGTCGATGTCGGTAACATTGCGGACGAACGCCACATCGAGGCCCTTCGCCGCCAGCCAGTTGCGCAGGATGTCGAAGGCCACACCGGAACGCACGTGCCCGATGTGCGGGATGGACTGCACGGTCGCACCACACAGGTACACCGAGGCATGTCCTTCCTGCAGCGGGACGAAGTCACGGAGTTCACGGGTTGCGGTGTCGAAGATACGCAGAGTCACACCAACATTGTAGGAGAGACGTCCCATGAAGCTCGCGACGGCACTGATCAGCGGCGCCCCCTCGACCATCGTCGTCGACGGGACCGACGGAGGCGCCGACGGGACCGCGGCGACGGTCACCGGCCGGGTCGTGGAGCGCCAGGACCTCGGCGCGGTGATGCGGACCTCCGCCGCCGGGCTGGCGGCGAAGGTGGAGACCGGTCTGCGCCGCGACGGCACCCCGGTCACCCTGCCGCGGACCGCCCTGCTGCCGGTCATCCCCCGCCCGTCGAAGGTGGTGTGCGTCGGCCTGAACTACCGGGAGCACATCACCGAGATGGGCCACCCGGTCCCCGACCACCCGACCCTGTTCGCGAAGTTCACCTCGGCGCTCACCGGCCCGTACACCGACGTCCGTGTCCCGGAGCACCTCGCGGCGAAGGCGGACTACGAGGGGGAGCTCGCCGTCGTCATCGGACGCCGCCTCCGTGGCGGGCGGGGCGGCGCCTCCGCACAGGACGCCCGCAGTGTGATCGCCGGTTACGCGGTGGCCGATGACTTCTCCCAGCGGGACTGGCAGTACCGGACGCAGCAGTGGCTGCAGGGCAAGAATCTGGACGCCTCCTCGGCCCTGGGGCCCTGGCTCACCACGGCTGACGGGTGTGACCCGGTCGCCGAGGGCGCGGTGCTGCGTACCACGGTCAACGGCGAGGTCCGGCAGGAGCACTCGACGGCGGACCTGGTTTTCTCCCCGGTCGACCTGGTGCGCTACATCTCCGAGTTCGCCACGCTCGAACCCGGTGACGTCATCGTCACCGGCACCCCGGAGGGTGTGGGCGCCGGCTCCGACCGGTTCCTCGCGGACGGCGATGTGGTCCGGGTGGAGATCGACGGTCTCGGGGCGGTCGAGAGCACCGTCCGGATCTGACCGGAACGGCGGTGGCGGGACCCCGGTTTTGATACTCTCCCCGGTAAACCCTGTGTTTCCTGTGTCCACCGTGTTTACCGTGTTTACCGTGTTTCTCGTCAAGGAGAGTGCCGATGTCCATCCACCTGTCCCGCCGGTGCGCCGCCGTTGCCGCGGCCGCCACCCTCGCTCTCGGGCTCACCGCCTGTTCCGGTGACAAGGACGATGCGGCGGCCAACAGTGCCGCAGCCCAGTCCGACATCGACGTCGCACTGTCCGAACTCAACGCCCCGGACAACGACGGTCACGGGGCCGGTTCCAAGGACGATTCCGCAGAGCCGGGTACCCCGCAGATCACCGCGGACCGGACTGTCGACCTCACCGACGGCGACACGGTCAAGGTCACGGTCCGCAACCTGGACACCTCCGCCGGCTACTACCTGGCCATCTGCAAGGCCGGCACCGGTGCGGACGCCGCCGGCCACGGTGTTCCGCCGGACTGCACCGGCGACCGGGAGTCCGCGACGTGGATCACCCCGGAAGGCTCGGACCAGGGCACCGCCCACACCGATTCCGACGGGACGGCGGAAGCCTCCCTCACGGTGAAGACCACGGGCGAGGCCGTGAACTGTGCCACCGACAAGTGCGTCCTCAAGGTCTTCGGCGACGACGACAACTCGTCCCGGAACGTCGGCGAGGCCCCCGTCAGTTTCGCCTGACGGCCGCCGTCACCGGCGCCGTGCCCCTCAGGAAAGGTCCGTCCACACGACGGCGGTGGCGACCGCCGCCACCCCGTCACCCCGCCCGGTGAAGCCCAGTCCGTCGGTCGTCGTCGCCGACACGCTGACCGGCGCGCCGAGCAGGTCACTGAGCAGCCGCTCCGCCTCCGCCCGCCGCGGTCCCATCTTCGGCCGGTTGCCGATCATCTGGACCGCGGCGTTGCCGACGGTGGCTCCGTTGCGGTCGAGCAGGTCACGGCATTCGGTGAGCAGCTCGGCCCCGGTCACCCCCGCATACTCGGGCCGGTCCACCCCGACGAACGAGCCGAGATCCCCGAGGCCCGCGGCCGAGAGCAGCGCGTCGACGACGGCGTGGCAGACGACGTCGCCGTCGGAATGCCCCTCGCACCCGTCGACGTCGGGGAAATGGAGCCCGGCCATCCAGCAGGGTTTCCCGGGCTCGGTCCGGTGGGCGTCGGTGGCGACCCCCACCCGGGGGATGACGGGACTGTTCATTCCTCTCCTTCCACGAGCCGGACGGCCCGGTCGAGATCGTCGGGCCAGGTGATCTTGAACGCCTGCGGGTCCCCGGCAACGGCGAGGACCCGCTCCCCCGCCAGCTCCATCAGTGAGGAATCGTCGGTGGCCAGGGGCCCGGGGACGAGCCCGGTCGGGTGTGCGGAATCGAGTTCCTCCCGGGCCTCGTTCATCCGGTTCGCCCGCAGCAGTCCGTGCAGGCCGAAGACCTGGGGGGTCTGGGCGGCCCGCAGGGTCTCGCGGGCCGGAGTGGACCGGACGACCCCGGCGGCGTCCACGATCTTCACCGTGTCGGTGACCGGCAGTGCGGGCACGACACCCGCCCAGCCACCGGTGCGCAGGCCCTCCCGGGCGGTTTCGACACACGTGGCGATCATCGTCGGCGGGGTGAGGCACCGTGCCGCATCGTGCACGGCGACGACGGTCTCCGCGCCGCTCTCTCCCCCGGCACCGCCGTCCGGGATGCCGGTGTGGGGGACGCCGGCGTGGGCCGCGACCGCGTGCAGTCCGGCGAGCACGGAATGGATCCGCTCGCCACCACCGGCCACGACCTGCACGGACATCGCGCCCCACAGTGGACGCTGCCGGTCGACGAGCGTCCGGACATCGTCGACCATGTCCGCCGGGACGGTGACGACCGTGTGGTCGACGGCCTCGGCGGCCGCGAGTCCGTCGAGGCACCGTTCCAGGACGGTGCGGCCGGAGACGTCGACGAACGCCTTCGGGGTCTCCCGACCCAGGCGGCGTCCGCTCCCCGCGGCGGCGACGACGGCGTAGACGGTGTCCGAGACCTCCCGGGACATGCCCGACGTCACGTCGGCCCGCTACTTACTGTCGTCGAGCTCGTCGTCGAGGTCGACGCTGGCACGGCCTTCAGTGGTGGACGGGACGCCGGCGGCGCGACGGGCCGCGGCCTCCTCCCGGTGCCGGACGATGGTCTCGTCCATCTTCTTCAGGACGGCGTCCGCCTTCTCGTCGTCCACCCCCTCCGCCAGGGCGATCTCGCCGACGAGCACCTGACGTGCCTTCGACAGCATGCGCTTCTCACCCGCGGACAGGCCGCGGTCCTGGTCACGTCGCCACAGGTCACGGACGACCTCGGCAACCCGGTTGACGTCGCCGGAGGCGAGCCGCTCCTGGTTCGCCTTGTACCGGCGGGACCAGTTGCCGGCCTCCTCGACATCGGTCTCCCGCAGGACGGAGAAGACCTTCTGCAGCCCCTCCTCACCGACGACGTCGCGCACACCGACGGCCTCCGCGTTCGCCGCAGGGACCCGCACCTCGAGGTCACCCTGCAGGATACGGAGGACAAGGTAGTCGACGGTCTTACCCTTGAAATCCCGCTGTTCGAATCCCTTGATCTCGGCCGCACCATGATGGGGGTAGACGACAACGTCCCCGATGTTGAACTCCATGACCGCCCATTCTAGCACCACCCGCCCCGTACCCCCGGGCAAGTAGGTGCGCACACCCGGCAGGGGTTAGTCTGGAGCTCAACTGCAGTACGACGTTTGCCTCAATGGAGGAGAAGCCAGTGAAGTCCCTGAAGTCCACCGCCGCCCGCGGCGCCCTCGCCCTGATCGCCGGCTCGGCGGCACTGGCCGCGACCGCCTGCGGTGCCGGCCAGATCTCGCAGACCGCGAACCAGGCCCCGGCCGTCAACGGCACCAACGGCACGCAGGGGGACGCTGTCGTCCGTGACGTCAGCCTCATCATCCAGCCGGACAACTCGGTGTCCCTGAAGTTCAACGCCTCCAACCAGGGCATCGAGGATGAGGACATCACCCTCGACAGCGTGAAGGTGCAGGACGCGACGCTCGACTTCGGTGGTCAGAAGACCATCGCCGCCGACTGCAACATCGTCGCCGACAGTGCCGCGTCGCTCAAGGAGATGGGCGCACAGCACAACGAGAAGGGCTGCACGGACTACCTGCCGACCCGGGTCACCGGCGAGAACTTCTACCCGGGCGCCGCCCGCAACATCACCTTCACCTTCAACACCGGTGACATCACGGTCAACGCCCCGGTCACCTCGTTCTACCCGGAGGCCGGTCAGACCGACCGCGGCCAGGACGGGATCACCAAGGACGGCACCGCGGACGCCGACATCCCGGTCGGCGAGCACTAGGCCCGCATCCGACGGAGGACGGCCCCCGCCACGGCACTGACGATGCCGCGGCGGGGGCCGTCCCCGTCGGTGCCGACGTCGCTGTCCGGTGGGTGGGATAGTCTGACGCCATGGCGAAGAAATCCCCCGGTTACGAATGCACCTCCTGCGGCCACCGGGTATCGAAATGGGTGGGTCGCTGCCCCTCCTGCGGGGAATGGGGGACGGTCGCCGAGGCGGCGCCCTCACCGCTCGCGGCGGTGTCCTCGTCGGGATCACCGGGTTCCCGGGGCGGAGCCGCGCGGTCCGGCCGGGTCGCGGGGCTGACCCCGACCGCGGCGGCCCGGCGCGTCACCGACATCGCCCCCGGCGGTGCGGCCCACCGGCCCAGCGGCATCGGGGAACTCGACCGGGTCCTCGGCGGCGGTGTGGTTCCCGGCAGTGCCGTCCTGCTCGCCGGTGAGCCCGGTGTCGGCAAGTCGACCCTGCTGCTCGAGGTCGCGAACCGCTGGGCCCGGTTGGGCCGCAGCGTCCTCTACCTCACCGCCGAGGAGTCCGTCGGTCAGGTCCGCCACCGGGCCGACCGCACCGGTGCCCTGTCCGACAACCTCTACCTCGCCGCGGAGAACGACCTGGAGACCGCGCTGGGGCAGATCGACCAGGTGGCCCCGGAGCTCGTCATCGTCGATTCACTGCAGACGCTCCACGCGACCGGGGTCGAGGGGGTGGCCGGCGGTGTCGCCCAGACCCGCGCGGTCGCCGCCACGCTCACGACGTTCGCGAAATCCAGCGGCATCCCGGTCCTGCTGGTCGGCCACGTCACCAAGGACGGCGCGGTGGCCGGCCCCCGGACCGTCGAGCACCTCGTGGACGTCGTCCTCCAGTTCGAGGGCGACCGCCACAGCGCCCTGCGTTTCCTGCGCGGCCAGAAGAACCGGTTCGGGTCGACCGACGAGGTCGGGTGTTTCGAACAGACCGCGGAGGGCATCCGCGAGGTCGCGGATCCCTCCGGCCTGTTCCTCCACCAGCGGGATCAGCCGGTCTCGGGCACCGCGGTGGCGGTGCTCATGGACGGACGCCGCGCCATGGTCGGCGAGATCCAGACCCTCGCCCTGACGTCGAAGCAGCACACCCCGCGTCGGGTGGTGACCGGTATCGACGCCAACCGGGTCGCGATGGTCCTGGCGGTGCTGGCACAACGGTGCAAGCTGGACATGATGGAGCGGGAGGTCTATGCGGCGACGGTCGGCGGCATGAAGATCGTCGAGCCCGCCGCCGATCTGGCCACCGCACTCGCCCTGGCCTCGACGGTCAACGGTCGGCCACTGCCCACCGGACTCGTCGCCGTCGGGGAGGTCGGTCTCGGCGGGGAGGTCCGCCGGGTCCCCGATCTCCGGTTCCGGCTGGCGGAGGCCGCCCGGCTGGGATTCACCGTCGCCGTCGTCCCCCGGGCCACGAACGCCGTGGACCAGGCGAATCCGCAGGGACTCCGGGTGATCCCGGTGGAGACGCTCAGCGAGGCGCTGGCGATCTTCCACCTCAACACCACGGCGGACCGCAGCGGGCAGGAGGACGCATGAGCAGGCGACGTCCCTCACCGCTGGCCGGTGCCCGGCCGACGAAGGCCGATCTCGCCGGGGTGGACACCACCGCCCCCGACGCCATGGACGATCTGCTCCCCGGCCCCGCCGACCCGCCGCTGCGGCTGCTCATCGTGGGTATCAACCCGGGACTGTGGACCGCCGCGGTCAACGCCCCGTTCGCCCGCCCCGGCAACCGGTTCTGGCCCTCACTGTTCCGGGCGGGGCTCACCGCCGGTCAGGTGGACGCCTCCCTGGGCCTGGACGACAGCGACGAGGCGGATCTGCTGGGCCGGGGCATCGGCGTGACCAACATCGTCGGTCGCGCCACCGCGCGGGCCGACCAGCTCGACCGGGATGAACTGCGGCGCGGCGGCGTGACCCTCATCGACCGGATCCGGCGGCTGCACCCCGCAGCCGTCGCGATCGCGGGGATCACCGCGTACCGCGCGGCGTTCCGGCGTCCTAAGGCCCGGACCGGACGGCAGTCCGGGGAGAGCCTGCCGGACGGCTGGCCGGCCGACATCCCGCTGTGGGTCGTGCCGCAGCCCAGCGGGCTCAACGCGCACGAGACGGTCGACTCGCTCGCCGACCACTGGCGGGAGGTCTGGGACAGTATCCCGCCCGCCGCGTCCGGGGCCGGCTAGCCGAGGTTGAATGTGCCGGGTTCCGAGGCGGCGTCCCCGACGTGGCCGTAGACGAGGTAGGAGCCGGCGGGGACGGGCGCACGGTCCCCGCACTGTCCGGGGGCGGACGTGGTCCGGGACCAGCCGCTCATCTTGAAACTCTTCGCCTCGCCGGCCGGCAGGGCCGTGGTGCCCTGGGAGGTCGGCTCATTGCAGTCGGTGTCGCCCCAGACCCGGCTGTAGTCGCCGAGGGAGAAGACATCGAAGCGCAGCGGGGCCTCGCCGAGATCGAGGTTGCAGGGCTTGTCCCCCGGATTCGTCACCGTGAGGTAGAAGTCGGGGTTCTCGCCGGGACCGTAGGAGGGCGCGCCGGAGCGCACTGCGAGCTGCAGGTCGCCGGGCACGCACGCCTCCCCCGGTTCCGGGGCCGCCGAGGTGCTCGGGGACGCGGACTCCGTGGCCGACGACGAGGACGCCGATGCGCCGGAGGAGGTGGTCGACGGAGCGCTTGTCGCGGTCGCCGACGCGGAGGCCGGCCAGCTCTGCGCCGTTGTCGAGGAGGTGGCGGCCGCGTTCTCGTCCGTCGCCCCGTCGCCGCCGCCCGAGCAGGCCCGCAGCCCCAGGACGATGAGCACCACCACCACGACGAGAACCACCACCGCGGCGATACGGCGGCGGCGGTAAATCTCGGGCGGCAGGGGACGCGGGTCGTCGGGGTACGGGTTACGGGGCGCGGTCACGCCCCCATCCTATCGAGCGGTACCTCCGGTGCCCGGTCACGACACGTCTACACCGGCTGGCGGTCGAGCCCCTCGATGTCGACACCGTAGGTCACCACGGGTTCGGTGAGCCCGTCGGACAGCCGGTAGCGCATCCCGACCACGCCGCAGCTGCCGTCGCGCACCCCCTCGAGGATCTGCGGGGAACGGTCGACGATGTGGTTGGCGATCTCCTCGACGTGGGTGCGCTCGAAGTCGTCGGTGGTCCGGCCGCCGTGGGCGCGGGACGCCAGCAGTGAGGGAGTCACCTTCTCCACGAGGACGCGCTGGAAGCCGGGCGGCAGCTCGCCGGTCTCCAGGGCGTGGTGCGCCGCTTTCACCGCACCGCAGCTCTCGTGGCCGAGCACGACGACGAGCGGGACGCCGAGTCCCGCCACCGCGAATTCGAGGGAGGCGAGCACCGACAGGTCGGTGATCTCCCCCGCCGTCCGGATGACGAACACATCGCCGAGCCCCTGGTCGAAGATGATCTCGACCGGCACCCGCGAGTCCGAACAGGCCAGCACGACCGCGGACGGTTTCTGTCCGGAGGTGAGGAGTTCGCGTCGGGCGCTGTCCTGCCGTGGGTGGGCGGACCGGTCCTCCATGAACCGGGCGTTGCCCCGGCGGAGTTTCTCGAGAGATTCCTGTGGTGTCATGATGTCCATCATGCCCTCCTCCTGTTCCACCGGTGAACTTCTCAATTCCTGGTACGCCGGGCACGCCCGTGACCTGCCGTGGCGGGCACCGGGAACGTCCCCGTGGGCGGTGCTGCTCAGCGAGATCATGTCCCAGCAGACCCCCGTCGCCCGGGTCGAACCACGGTGGCGGGAGTGGCTGGACCGGTGGCCGGACCCCGCCGCCCTGGCTGCCGCACCGACCGACGAGGTCCTCCGGGCGTGGGCCAACCTCGGCTATCCGCGGCGGGCCCTGCGGCTGCGCGAGTGTGCCGCGGCCATCGTGGAACGCCACAGCGGCGAGGTGCCCTCCGATGTCGGTGAACTGCTCGCGTTGCCCGGCATCGGCGGGTACACCGCCCGTGCCGTCGCCGCCTTCGCCTTCGGTCAGGCGGTGCCGGTGGTCGACACGAACGTCCGCCGGGTGCACCGCCGGCTGGTCCGCGGCGACTTTCTGCAGGGCACGGCCGCCGCCTCGGATCTGCCCGCCGTCGCCGATCTACTGCCCTGGGTGGACGCTGACCCCACGCTCGACCGGCGCGGCTACCGCAATCCGGTGCAGGATCCGGGCCGTCGGGAAGAGGCGGTGGGTATGTGCTCGTCGCTGATGGAGCTGGGGGCGCTGGTCTGCACGGCCCGGTCCCCGCACTGCGACGACTGCCCGGTCGTGTCCCGCTGCCGGTGGGTCGCGCTGGGCCGCCCGGAACCGAGCGCCGCGGCGACGGCTGCGGCGAAGCGCCGGGTCCAGAAGTTCGAGGGGACCGACCGGCAGGTGCGTGGCCGGATCATGGCCATCCTGCGGGAGGCGCCGGTGGCCTCCGCGGCGGCCTTCACCGCGACGGGTGAGGATGCCGCCCAACGTGAGCGGGCGCTCGCCGGCCTGGTCGCGGACGGCCTGGTGGAGGCCGACGGCAGCGGTTACCGGCTCCCCCGGTAGGTGTGGTCCCGGGGACCCGGTGAGCCCGACACCGGCCCCGCCACCGACCCCGATCTCCGCAGAACGAACCGACAGGTCGAATTTCCTGTTCACGGACCGCACCCGGGTTCGTGAACCCGACATCCGCCGGAGCCGGCCGACCCCTCGGTTCGGGAAACCGACACCGACGACGGCGTTGACAACCTCCCCGGGACGGACAGCAGGCTGTCCCCGCCGGACATGACAGGACGCCCCGGGCCGGTGCGGAATTCTCCGCACCGGCCCGGGGCGTCCGGCAGTGCCGGGTAGTGCCGGGTGGTACCGGCTACTGCCTACTCGGCGTCCCCGGAGGTCGCCTCGGCGGACTCGAGCTCCGCCTCAGCGGGCTCGGCCGGGGTGACCGGGACCGGGATGGGCTTGGAACCGAAGACGAACTTCGCGTTCTCCGTCGCCTGGCCGCCGTCCCAGTTCTCGACGTCGACGGTGACGATCTCACCGGCGCCGACCTCACCGAACAGGATCTTCTCGGACAGCTCGTCCTCGATCTGGTTCTGGATCGTGCGGCGCAGCGGGCGGGCACCGAGCACCGGGTCGAAACCGCGGCGGGCCAGCAGCTGCTTGGCCTTGTCGCTGACCTCCAGCGCCATGTCCTTCTCCTCGAGGAGGGTACGGACCCGACCCAGCAGCAGGTCGACCATCTGGACGATCTGTTCCTGCGTGAGCTGGTGGAAGACCACGATGTCGTCGATACGGTTGAGGAACTCCGGGCGGAAGTGCTTCTTCAGCTCGTCGTTGACCTTCGCCTTCATCCGGTCGTACTGCGCCTCCTCGTCGGTCTCGGAGGAGCCGCTGAAGCCCATGCCGACGGCCTTCGAGATGTCGGAGGTACCGAGGTTCGAGGTGAAGATCAGGACGGTGTTCTTGAAGTCCACGACCCGGCCCTGACCGTCGGTCAGCCGACCTTCCTCCAGGACCTGCAGCAGGGTGTTGTAGATCTCGGAGTGGGCCTTCTCGATCTCGTCGAACAGGACCACGGAGAACGGCTTGCGGCGGACCTTCTCGGTCAGCTGGCCGCCCTCGTCGTAGCCGACGTACCCCGGAGGGGCACCGAACAGGCGGGACGCCGTGAACTTGTCGTGGAACTCGCCCATGTCGATCTGGATCAGCGAATCGTCGTCACCGAACAGGAACTCGGCCAGTGCCTTCGACAGCTCGGTCTTACCGACACCGGACGGGCCGGCGAAGATGAACGAACCGCTCGGACGCTTCGGGTCCTTCAGGCCGGCGCGGGTACGCCGGATCGCCCGGGAGACCGCCTTGACGGCGTCCTCCTGACCGATGATCCGCTTGTGCAGCTCGTCCTCCATGTGGAGCAGCCGGGTGGACTCCTCCTCGGTGAGCTGGACGACGGGGATGCCGGTCCAGGAACCCAGGACCTCGGCGATCTCCTCGGGGCCGATCTCGGCGACGTCGTCGAGTTCACCGGCCCGCCACTGCTTCTCCTTCTCCGCACGCTCCTCGGTGAGCTTGCGCTCGTCGTCACGCAGCGAGGCGGCCTTCTCGAAGTCCTGGTCGTCGATGGCGGCTTCCTTGGCGCGGCGCACCTCGGCGATCCGGTCGTCGACCTTCTGGATGGACTTCGGGGCGGTCATCCGCTTGATGCGCATCCGGGCGCCGGCCTCGTCGATGAGGTCGACGGCCTTGTCCGGCAGGAAGCGGTCGTTGATGTAGCGGTCCGACAGCCGGGCGGCGGCCTTGAGCGCGTCATCGGTGATGGACACGCGGTGGTGCTGCTCGTAGCGGTCGCGCAGGCCCTTGAGGATCTCGACCGTCAGCTCGACGCTCGGCTCCGGGACCTGGACCGGCTGGAAGCGGCGCTCCAGGGCGGCGTCCTTCTCGATGTGCTTGCGGTACTCGTCCAGCGTCGTGGCACCGATGGTCTGCAGCTCACCGCGGGCCAGCTTCGGCTTGAGGATGCTGGCCGCGTCGATCGCGCCCTCGGCGGCACCCGCACCGACGAGGGTGTGGATCTCGTCGATGAACAGGATGATGTCACCGCGCTGGTTGATCTCCTTGAGCACCTTCTTCAGGCGCTCCTCGAAGTCACCGCGGTAGCGGGAACCGGCGACCAGGGAACCCAGGTCGAGCGAGTAGAGCTGCTTGTCCTTCAGCGTCTCCGGCACCTTGCCGTTGACGATGTCGAGCGCCAGCCCCTCGACGACGGCGGTCTTGCCGACGCCGGGCTCACCGATGAGCACCGGGTTGTTCTTCGTGCGCCGCGAGAGCACCTGCATGATGCGCTCGATCTCCTTGCCGCGGCCGACGACCGGGTCCAGCTTGCCGTCCTTGGCGGCCTGGGTCAGGTTGCGGCCGAACTGGTCGAGGACCAGCGAGTTCGACTTCTGGCCGGGCTTGCCGGACGGGCCGGACGAGGCACCGTCGCCGCCGCCGACACCGGCACCGGCCGGCTCGTCGGAGGCGTGCTCGCTCTCCGGCTCGCCGCCTTCGTAACCCGACAGCAGCTGGATGACCTGCTGCCGGACGCGGGACAGGTCGGCGCCGAGCTTGACCAGCACCTGGGCGGCGACGCCCTCACCCTCGCGGATCAGGCCGAGCAGGATGTGCTCGGTCCCGATGTACTTGTGGCCGAGCTGCAGGGCCTCGCGCAGGGCGAGCTCCAGCACCTTCTTGGCGCGCGGGGTGAAGGGGATGTAGCCGTTCGGCGGGTGTCCACCCGTGCCGATGATGTCCTCGACTTCGGTCCGGACGGCTTCCAGGGAGATTCCCATGGATTCAAGGGCCTTGGCGGCCACGCCCTCGCCCTCGTGGATCAGGCCGAGCAGGATGTGCTCGGTCCCGATGTAGTTGTGGTTGAGCGCGCGGGCCTCTTCCTGCGCCAGGACGACAACACGCCGCGCACGGTCGGTGAACCTCTCGAACATTAGCTCTCCCTCTGCCTGGGGTCCGGGTACGGCCACCACCTTAGTGACTTCCTGACCCTTCGTTGACTCACCTGTGTCAACGGATCGGCCCCGGGGTCTGTTCCCACCGCCCCGGCCCCCTTCAGGGACATCATATTGCCAGGTCACAGTATATTTTCTGGACGCCTTCACGGGCTGTACGCCGTCAGCGAACAGAGCGCCCGGCGGGTTTTTCCGGTCGAAGTCGGTCATTCCGCAAAAGAATGCTTTTTTATCTGTAACCTGGGTTACACCGGCGTGCCGACACGCCACCACCTCATACTCCAACCTCACGCGAATCCGGAAAGAAGGGGCACCATGAGTGGATCCGACCGAACCATCAGCCCGAAGGAGCTGCCGCAGCTCGCCGAGGGGACGCTCCCCCTCATCAAGGCGGGCGTTCTGGCCCCGATGGGGCCGGTGGCGATGGGCAAGGCCCTCAAATCGATCGTGCAGTGGTCCTTCACCCCTGCCGGCCTGCTCGCACTCGGCGCCGCCCAGGACCCGTACCACACCGCCATCCTCGATGACGCCGGCTCGATCACCTACAGCGAGCTCAACGACCAGACCGACAAGCTCGCCGAGGCGCTGTACCGCACCGGCGTGCGCGAGCGCGACAAAATCGGCATGCTCAGCCGCAACCACCGCGGCTTCATCATGACGCTCTGCGCCCACGGCCGGCTGGGCACCGACATCGTCCTGTTCAACACGGGCGCCTCGGCCTCGCAGACCCGTGCGGTGATGAAGGAGCAGAAGATCGACCTGCTCTTCATCGACGAGGAGTTCATCCCGCTGCTGCCGAAGGGCTTCGACGAGTGCCCGGTCATCGTCAACTGGGAGGAGAACCAGGACACGGCCGCCGCTCCCCTCACCGAGGAGGAGAAGGCGAAGCGGGCCGACGCCGGCTACGACGTCATCGAGTACGCGAGCAATGTCGCCGAGGCGACGGCCGACGAGGACCACGCCACCCGCAACCCGGAGTGGCCCAGCCTGACCGAGGTGCTGCGCACCGGCCCGGCCGACACGAAGATCCCGCCGCGCCCCCGCCGCGGCCGCACGATCATCCTCACCTCCGGCACCACCGGCACCCCGAAGGGTGCCCGCCGCCCGGAGCCGAAGACCTACCTCCCGGCGTCCTCGATCATGTCACGCATCCCGCTGAAGCACCACCGCGGCTACTACGTGCCCGCGCCGATGTTCCACCTCTGGGGGTTCTGCCAGATCCAGCTGGGCCTGGCGCTGCGCGCCACGTTCATCCTGCAGCGCAAGTTCAACCCGCGGGACGCCGTGAAGCTCATCGAGGCCAACCGGCCCGCCAACATCGCCATCGTGCCGACCCAGCTCCGCCGCCTCCTGGAGGCCGTCCCGGAGAAGTTCAACCCCGGGACGAAGAGCATCGTGGCCTGCGGCGAGGCGCTGCCCGCGCGGGTCATCCGCGACACCCACGAGAAGTTCGGCAAGGTGCTCTACAACCTCTACGGCTCCACCGAGGTCTCCTGGGCGTCCATCGCCACTCCGGAGGAGCTCGACGCCCACCCGACGACCGCCGGCAAGGCGCCGATGGCGACGACCCTCAAGGTCGTCGACGATGACGGCAACGATGTCCCGGAGGGCACCGTCGGCCGCGTGTTCGTGGGCAACGACCTGCTCTTCGAGGGCTACACCCGGCCGGGCGTGGACAAGGAGAACCTCCGTGGCCTGGTCTCCACCGGTGACCTCGGCTACTTCGAGGACGGCCTGTTCTACCTGGCGGGACGCAGCGACGACATGATCGTCTCCGGCGGTGAGAACGTCTACCCGCAGGAGGCGGAGGACGTCATCGCCGACATGCCGGAGGTCTACGAGGTCGCCGTCCACGGCGTGGCGGACCCGGAGTTCGGTCAGGCGCTCGCCGCCTATGTCGTCCTCAAGGACGATGCCACCCGCGAGGGTTTCCAGGACCGGGCGAAGGCCGCGGTGAAGGCCCACCTGGCCCGCCACAACGTCCCCCGCTACTACGTGTTCATGGATGTCCTGCCGCGTAACGCGGTCGGCAAGATCGTGCCGCGTGAGCTGCCGAAGATCGACACCGGCATGGATGATTCCCCGGAGACCGCCGCCTGACACAGGCCGGCACAGCCCGGGACCGAGACCACAGAGCCCGGGGAGAAGGTGTTCCGCAGTCAGCGGGACGCCCTCTCCCCGGGCTTTCCGGTTACCGGATCAGGCCCCGGGCGGCAACGGTGCGGTCACTGCTGCACCTCGTCGAGCCACCTGCGGAACGGATCGTTCTCCGGTCCGTCACTGCCGGTCCAGACCGCTGCCTCTGCCGACGTCAGCCCCAGGGCCTCGACACCGGTCCGCGGCGTCTCCTGTCCCCACCGTCTGCGCAACCATCGGCGGTACGGCTTCAGCTTGGAATCGGCGACCTTGATCTCGTCGTCGTCGAAGTCATACTGGAGCTCCGGCGGGTCACACCAGTCGTCCTGCATGCATGGTTCGGGATATCCGACCGCAAACAGCCGGAGCACCGACAACGCGGACGGGAACGTGGCGAACAGCATGGATCCCGACCCGGAGCCGGTGTGGACGACCTGCTGGATTCCGTTGTCGTCGATCCACAGATGAAAATACGATCCGTCCGCACCGGTACCACCGAGCGGGTAGAGCCGGTCCGATCCGACCCAGTTCATCGACGCATTGTCCAGGCCCTCGAGGTAGACATGGGAAATGTTGTAGCCGTGGTGGATGTCGGGAGGGACGAGACTTCCGTTGGCACCTTTCTCGCCGGAGTCAGGATCAGTCCAGCTCGTCACGTACTTCTTCCGCTCTATCCAGTCGGCCAGGGTCAGGAATTCGTCCGGCATCGTGAAATGGGCCGGCATTGTGGCGGTCAGCTGGTCACGGAATCTCATGACGGCTGATGGTACCGGTCAGTGCCCGGACGACACAGAGCGGCACCCGGTCACAGTGTGCCTGTGACCGGGTGCCGCTCTTCGTGCTCTTTCCTGTCGTGACCTGCTACTTCAGGTCCTTGGAGGACAGGCCGAGCTCGCGGCGGGCGACGACCAGCAGCTGGATCTGCTGGGTGCCCTCGAAGATGTCGAGGATCGTTCAGGGGGTACTGGTCAGGACTCCGCCGCAGGTCATGGCTAGGCCACTGGGGCCAGTCAGGCCACTAGGGCAGTGTCGGCCACACCTCGTGCGGGATATTTGCGGGATGGAGACGCACCCTCGGCCCCTCCCCCAGACACGAAAAAGTCCCCCACCGACGTGTGCCGGTGGGGGATGGGGAGCAGCGGGGTGTTGATACCGAGGGAGGGAGGTAACCCGCGCTCGACCCGAGGATGACGATACCTGAAGCGGAGACTTTCCGGACTGAAACGGCGAAAGGCCCCCGCCGGCTCTCCATTCGACGAGGGCCCCAACAGGAAGCAGCAGCTCCCCTTACAGAGCTGCGGTCCCCGCAACTCACCGTACGGACTCCTCCACAACCTCGAAGCAGAACAGCGAAGCCCCCACCGTCCGAAGACAATGTGGGCCCAGGGGTTGCTTCATGACCCGATTGCAGACAACCACCCCATCCCCGTCCCCAGCAGGGTTTCCCGCCCCCCCTACTGACTGGGGGCAGGTGATAGCCGAGAACTCCAGTAGAAAGCCCCCACCCCCTAACCGTGGACGGTGGGAGACCGCAGGTAGCGCTACACGGCAAGAAGATCTTTGCCATGACCGCCTCTACCCAGACGCGTTGCTCCCGCCGTCGTCGATCCATCGTTCCTCTGCCCTCACACCGAACAGCTTTGCCCAGCGAGGACGATTCGTCACCGGGTAGTACACATCAAAGATCAGCTTCCTACCATCAGCGAAGATAACTTCAATTTCGTGAGACTTGACGTCATCATGCTCGGCCACCGGGACTGGCTCGCCCATGACCATGAGCTCGCCTTCAGGGATTTCCCAATCGCCGACCGGGACACGTACTGACGACACGACATCGACATCGATAGCAATCCGCTCAAGCAGAGCCGGAAGCTCCTGCTCAATCAGATGTGACCGAGGCCACCATACAAGCTGGAAATTCTGATCGTATCGCTCGGACAGATTGGTCATTGCTCCGTGCTTGCGACCAAAGCGAAGGGAAAGCTCGTTGAGCCACTGTGGTTTGCGAATCTCTGCAGCCATGCTGCACCTCTGAACTGGCTCCACTCACGGAGCCGATAGGAGCGGTTACGGAGGACCCGTAACTACCCAGTACGCCCAATCCTACGCCTTCTAGCACAGGGCAGTCATCCTCATCCGAATAAGGCACCGCTCAGTACAAGATTCCTGCACCCCATAAATGATCGCGGCTCAGGGTCTACGGTCGTGGCCGTCGTGCGTCGTCCACAGCTGGGCGGATCAGGCCCGGCACGGCGGGCAGCCACACCGGATGATCCGGACCAAAATGTTCGGCAGCCGAATCCTCCCGGTGCGCGATGTGCTCAATGACAACACCGTTCCTATGAACCATGTCGGTCAGCCGCCGGTCCTGCATGGTGATGCACTCAATCGAGCCAACATGCTGCGGCCTTGCGAAGACTGGCGCAGAATTAGGGCAAGCCCCCATCGCCATGACACCGATGGGGGTCCGGTGGGGAGCGACACACGACTGGGGCGACCCGGCGAAGGGACCCTGCGGCGCTCAACCCGCACCATGGATACTACAGGCCAGGATGCTCCGGCAGATCATCTTCCAGCTCCGGCGGCGTACGCGGCCACTTCGACGCATCCGGCACAACACGACGCCACGCGTGAATATGCTGCACCGCAGCCACGAACTTCGACTTCACCGTCCCCAGCTCCGAGCGCAGGGTCTTCACCTCACCACGGACCTCCTTCATCTCCGCCTTCAACGACTCGAGGTCCTTGCGCTGACCGTCCGCATACGCCTGCCAGTCGGGTCCGCGAGCGGCGTCCCTGTCTCCGGTGAGCTTCACCCGTGCGACCAGCACCAGTGCCAAGGACCCGGCCAGGCCACCCATGAATGTCAGCACTACTGAGCCATCAATCATGCGGCGCCTCCCGCACTCTGATCTCGATGCGGGATCCGCGCCACACAGCCCAGGACACAAGGGCGACGATCATGAAGTAGCCGATTGATGACACCCATGTCCGGCTGTGTTCCTCGATGGACTGCCAGAGGAAGCTCAGGCCCCACAGGAGGTGGAGGCCCACGCCGGCGCCGACGGAGATGGCGGCGGTGAGGGTGCGGTGCCAGGGGGCGATGGTGATGCAGAGGACGCCGACGGCGACCCACACGATCGACCAGGTGCCCATCGTCATCCATGATTCTGCGGGGTGGCCGGAGGGGCCAGGCCCGACGCGGTCACTGTAGGAGATGCCGCGGGCGATCATGCCTGCGCCGAGGATGACCAGTGCGGTCGCGTCGGTTAGGAGGCTGTCGCGGATCTTCTCGGCTGGTCCGCGGAGTCGCCTGGGGAGATGATCGATGGGCACAGTGTCACCGCCCGTACACGTAGTCGGTGCTGGCCTCAGCGGTCGCGGCGGCACTGGCGGTGGTGTCGTGTTCGCCCTTCTCCTCCGCACGGATCGCCGCGAGGACAGCGGACGGGAGGTTGTCGAGCTGACCAAGGATCGCGGTGCCGACCCGGCCGACCTGCTCGTGCAGGGCACCACGGGCCCCGACTGCCAGGTCTTCGTCCGTGGCGGTTGAGTCGCTGCCGGGGTTGGTCTTCGTGGCTGCAAGGGCGGGTGCGATGACACCCAGCAGGATCGGCAGCCACTGATCCACCTTGTCTGCGACCTGGTCGGCCTGGATGTCGGACAGGACACCCACCCATCCGAGGACGCCGATGACCACGGCGGCGAGACCGTACGCGATCTTCCGGACCTGCCACGCGGCAGGCTTCTTCTTGATGCTCATGGTCACTTCTCCTTCTTCGTGTCGCGGGCCCCGGGGACGCCGACGGCCTCCCCGATAGCGCCGAGCAGGTCGGTGCGGGTCCGGTAGCCGGTCTGCGACCAGCCGCCATACGGGCCGGTCACCCCGGGGTCGCCCATATCCTGGGCGGACAGGGCCATGAGCATCGCACGGCAGTCGGCGGTGTTGTCTCGGATCTGCCTCAGCAGGGCGGTCTGGTCGTCAGTCACGGGGGTCTCCTTCGGTGGTGCGGGTGTGGGGGTGGCGGAGCCCATCTGGTCGTACCAGTACTGGGCGCGGGTGATGTACGCATTGCCGTACTCCCCGTTCGGGCCGAGACGGTAGGGGCAACTGGTCTGCCCGGTCTCGGAGTGCGGGCGGACGTTCACGCCCCAGGCGGGGCGTCCGAGGCCGTAGTAGCGGCACAGGGCGGCGACGAGGTGCGCCCCGGACTCGCGGGTTGCCTCACTGATCGGCCAGTCCGCATCCGGGCCCGCACTGTTGGCGTGCTCGATGCCGATACTCTCCTGGTTCCGCAGGAGGTCCGCGGCATGCCACGCGGTGTCGGTGTCATTGACCAGCTGGCCGATGGTTCCCTCCACGTCGACCTGGTAGTGGGCGCTGGCCTCTCGGGTCTGCCACACCTGCCAGATCTGGTCGATGGACAGGCACCCGGCATTGTGGTGGATCACGATGTACCGGATCTGATGGCCGGCTCTACCCGGCGTGAAGTTCTTGTTCATGAGCCGATAACGGTCCGGCTCGATGTTGTCCCAGTCCATGGGGACCTCCTTCTAGATATGCGAAAGCCCCGGCCGGTCGGTCGGGGCCGGGGCTAGCCGGTCCAGTTCCCGTTCTTGTCATAGAACGGGAGTCGGGTGAGGCCGGATCCGGTGATCATGGTGAGGGTGTCTAGGGATTTGTTTTTCCCGATGAGGCGGATGTGCCCGTCAGTGAGTGATGAGCAATTTCTGAGCATGTTTCGCATGTTCGTGACCTGGCTGGTATCCATATCCGGAACCTGCGTCAACGCCGAACACCCGGAGAACATGGAGCCCATGCCCGTCACCTGCGAGGTTTCCATCTCCGGCACCGTCGTCAATGCCGAACACCCGGAGAACATGGAGCCCATGTTCGTCACCTGGCCGGTATCCATCTCCGGCACCGTCGTCAACGCCGAACACCCGGAGAACATGGAGCCCATGTTCGTCACCTGGCCGGTATCCATCTCCGGCACCGTCGTCAACGCCGAACACCCGGAGAACATGGAGCCCATGTTCGTCACCTGGCCGGTATCCATATCCGGAACCTGCGTCAACGCCGAACACCCGGAGAACATGGAGCCCATGCCCGTCACCTGCGAGGTTTCCATCTCCGGCACCTGCGTCAACGCTGCACATCCGTTGAAAATGCCGGCCATGTCCGTTACGTGCGAGGTGTCCATCTCCGGCACCGTCGTCAACGCCGAACACCCGAAGAACATGGCGTTCAGGCTCTTGACCTGCGATATGTCCAACCGGAATGGGACAGTGGTCACCGTCTTGTAGTCCAGCCCCCGAGCAGTGAGCGCAGCACGGAACTGGCTCTGGGCCTCCAGAATTTCACCATTGTTCACAATGGTGACCGTTTCAATATTCGATCCACGATCCCACACCAGCACACCGTCGAGCCACAGTTCTTCTATCTCCGCCCCCTCAAAGTGCAGGGATTCGATGACATCATCACTGGTGTTGATTGATCCTTCGGCACCCCATCCGGCAGGGACGGGTGGAGTGACGAGGAACCGGTACCAGGCGGCGCCGCCGGCGCCGTCCCCTCCTCTAGTTCCGCCGCCGAGGAATCCACCGGCCTTGCCAGGTGCCCCACCGCCGCCGGGTCTACTGCCGGAGAATTGTCCATCGCCTGCGGTCTCACCGCCGCCGGCGAACGTGACACCGAATGCCGTGAAACTTCCCGGGGACTGACCCGGCCGGTAGTCCCGTCCACCGGGGCCAGCCTCCCCACCGGCTGCGGTGACGGGCCCGATGGTGGTCGCCCCTCCGGAAGTGCCGCCCGGCTGACTGTTCACGATGCTTCCACCGTCACCGCCGGCACCCGCGGCTCCCATGACATATGAGAATCTGCTGCCCGGGGTGACTGCCCATTCTCCGGACGCCCATTCTCCGGCTCCACCACCCGCCCCCCGGCCGCCGTTGTTGTACCAGCCTCCGCGACCGCCACCGCCACCACCTACAGCGACGGCCTGCGCCCGCACCGCACGGTCCGGAACCGTGATCTCTCGGTCAACAGCTTCAACCCAATCGGCCCACACAGGCTCCCTCATCAGGACTCCCTCCTCACCGCGTAGATCACACCGTCCACCATCGGATCAGGCAGCACATCCACCACCTGAAACATCCGGATCTGCGCCGCAGCACGATCAGCCTCTGCAGTCGCCGTCGACGCAGCGCCCTGCGCAGACGCAGCGTCAGCAGACACAGCAGCAGCAATGTCGGATACTTCGCCACGCACATCGTCAGCCGCCGATGATGCCGCGGCCTCAGCCCGTTCAGCATCCGATGCTGCCGACGTTGCGGATTCGGCGGCAGCAGCCGCCAGCCCGGACACCTCACTGCGCACACCATCGGCAGCCGCCGCAGCCGCAGACGATGCAGCATCTCCTACAGCGGCATCCACACCATCCGCCGCAGCCTCAGCACGAGCAGCATCCGACGCTGCAGACGACGCAGACGACGCAGCAGCAGACTCGCTGGTCTTCGCATCCGCAGCCGCCTTCTCCGCCCGGTTCCGATGCTGCGACGAATACTCCGCCGACGTCTGCGCCGCCTCCGCATCCTTACCCACCTGCACACGATCAGCAGCAGCCGACGCAGAATCAGTGGCAGCCTTCTGTGAGGCGGCAGCAGCAGCATTTGCAGAGGTGTCAGCCTCACCGGCACGAGCACCCGCATCACCCGCAGAAGCGGCAGCATCACCAGCAGAGGCGGAGGCGCGAGACGCGGACTGCTCCGCATCCTTCGCCGCCTGCTCCGCATCCCCCGCACGCTCATCAGCCTTCCGGGCAGACTCCGACGCCGCCTCCTTCGCCTCAATCACAGCCTCAGCCGACCCCACCCGATCAGCACCAGACTTCGCCACCTTCGCGGACTCCGAAGCGGCAGCGGCAGACTCACCCGCAGCCTTCACCGCGACCTTCGCCTCATCACTGACCTGGCCCACCGCAGACGCGGCCTCCTCCGCACGACGGATAGCATCCTCCGCCGCACGGGACATGGACCGGACAGTGGCGATCACCGACTCGATATCATCCATCGGCACCTCAGGGAATCCGCCGGCAGACACCAGGGTGGTGATGTCCACATCCCCCTCAGTCGCATCCACAAGCATCGACGGGATCTTCACCGCCGTGCCCGCATACGACACATCGAAGCTCACCTGCCACCAGACGGGCGTGTCATCGATCATGACCGGGAGTTCCTGCCCTGGCCCGCCCGGCACATCCCCGATCTCACTGACCGTGCCCGACAGGGACACAATCTGCCCATCCGCCACCAGTGACTTGATCGGCTTCAGCGACACCAGGCGCGGCGGCTCCGACGCTTTCGCCTGCGACACCCCCTTCGGGAACACCGGTGTCCAGGTGGCCGTTCCCGAAAGGTTCACCTCATCCAACTGGTGATCCTCATCAGCGATCTGGTCAGCAATGAACAACGTCAACATCCCCGTGACCTTGTGATGCGTGATAGCCATGAATCAGCCTTCCTCCGTAAAACGCGGCGTCCCGTTGTAGACGTACTGCGCACCCAACTTGTTCCACCCGTCAGCCATGTAGTACTGCGCCTGGCCGTTGTTCAGGCTGTACACCCGCACCCGGTACCCCGGACGATCCACGACGACATTGTCAAAGACATACAGCGACGACGAATCAACGCCGATTCCGAGCGTCGTAAAAACCTTCTTGCCAGCCGCAGCACGAGAATGAAGATTTCCGTCCGGGTCGAACACCTCAAGACGCAACTCAAGTGCGTTCGTTCCCGACGCCATCTCCACCGTGCAGTTGAACTCGACCCGCCACTGCCCGACAGCATTGAGGATGATCCCGTCCTCCGAGCTGATCTCGCAGCCACGGGACTCTCCCAACTTCTTCGTGAGAGGCAGGAACTGGTTCGCGAACCCGCGGGCGCCAGTCCAGGGGTTACCCGCACCGTCGATCTGGCAGTAGCCCGACATCGGCAGCAGGTCTTCCAGGTCCTTCTTCGACGCGGTCGCGTCACCCACATCCGACCCGATCGACAACATCCGACCATCATCAAACTGGGCCGACGGCGTATCCCACGACCTCTCCGGCCAGTGGGGCATGTCGTTCCTCGCCATCAGACACGCTCCAACTTGACCCGCAGCGACGACCGCCCATTACCAGCTACCGACCAAGCCGCGCTGATACCAGCCGACCGGACAGCCACCACATGCACCGTCGCCTCCGTATTAGGCTCAATCACACCAGCCGTCTCACCACCCGGCTGATCCGGGGTGAACGCAGCATCCGAGAACGCATCGAACCGCTGGTGAGCCCAACCGCCGGATTCCATGTCCCCGAACGCCGCACCCACCAGGGCGCCGTTATCCGGGTCGTTCAGCCGCAACTGCACATCCACCGTCTGCCCCGGCAGGGAACTGACCTCCACACCGCCAGCGAAATCCAGCCGGTAGCGGTACGGCATCTCAGGGATGCTGATCGCCGTGATGATGTGCTTCGTCGCATTCAGGCCGGCGTTGAACGTCTTGAACGCGCTGCTCGGGACATTGAGCATCTGCGGTCCGAGGAAACCACTCTTCCACTGCATCTTCCCCGACGGCTCATCGAAGACGAGGATCTCCCCATCCTCCGGGCCACCAGTGATATCCGGGCTCGTGAAGATCGACCCGGGCTCCCCGGTGTCGCCCTTGTCGCCCTTCGGCAGCTTCGGCAGGTCCAGCCCCACCGAATAGATGCCCTCTTCCTCCGAGCCGACCACCCTCGTTCCGAGAGGCGCGTCCAGCGTCTCCCCGTCGACAGTGACCGTGCCTCCGGTGAGGATCGGCGGCGGGCCTTGCGGACCCTCAGCGCCGAAAGCGTCCTTGCTGATGATGAACCGAGTGCCGGACCACACCCACAAGTCGTTGTCATCGCTGCACCGGTACGCCCAGTTCTTCTGATCCGCAGACAGGGCCTCACGCAGCGCCGCGAGCTCCGCCGCCGTCCGGTCACCCTGAAAAATGAACCCCGGGCCCGGATCACCCTTCTCCCCCTTGAACGCCGGCAGGGCAAGCCGAGACCGGCCCGCAGACCCATCCTGCCCCGCCGTCACCGTCAGATACGTCTGCTCCAACGGCGGCTGGCTAGGGTCCTGTCGAATCCCGTAAATGTCCAGCCTGGTCTCCAAGCTACCGATGAAATCCTCATCCAGCCCAGCCCTAGTCCTCGCCATGATCCTTCACCTTTCGTCGCAGGTCATTCCACGTCTCCGACACGTCCTCACCCAGGGCCGTCAGCCCCGTAGGCTCATGCGTCATCTTCACCACCGCACCGTCAGCCAAGGTCTCCACCCGCACCTCCCCAGCCTCCGGAGTCGGCATCACCTCACCGCGGGGTGTCCACCGGCCGGCGTCCCACACTTCACCGGACTGCCACCGGAGCACAGCCTCCGCCAGGAGCTCCGCAACCCCCGGGTCGAGGCGCCCCGTCGTACCGTTCGCCAGGGGCGCGGCGGTCAGGAACCGGCCCAGGGCCTCAACCCTCGGCCGCAGTTCCGCCGAACGGTCCTCTACTGCACCGCTAGCCTGTTCACCCATCCAGCAACCTCCCTGATCTTCCCCAGAGCAAACGCCCCAGGCTCCGACGGTTCCGGCGTCCCGAGGGTCAGTACCGGCTGACCGCCTTCCGTGAACTCCACCCCGCCGAGGGTTTCCACCTCGGCGGTGCCGTCCTCGTGCTCCACCGCGACCGGCCAGCCGACACGCAGGTGCCGACCGAGCCAGTACGGGGCACCGTTCGTCACCTCGATCTGGCGACTGATCCGACCCCGGTTCGCCCACCGGTCTGACTTCGCGGTCTCGGCGGCTTGCAGGGTCAGGGCGGTGGTCTGGGATCCGGCGAAACTCTCGCGGAGGCGCCACCGACCGGCCTCAGCGGCCAGCGCCCGATCCTCGATGCTGTGGTAGCTGAGGACGCGGTTCTGCGCCATCTTCTCGAGGAACCCGAGCTTCAGCCCGGGGATGCCGATGGTTGCTCCGATAGCGGACACGGCGCTACCGATCAGGTCGGAGGCGATCGTGTTCACCCAGTCCGGTGACTTACCGCCCACCGTCGAGCGTGAGCTCGTGGGGTAGGTGATCGTCTTCGTCGCCTTATCAATCGGAGACCACTGCCCCGCCCTGTAGATCGGGATCCCCGCGGTCCGCGGATCCCCCGCCAGCGTGTCCAACGCCGACTCGCCCGGCTGCAGGATCGGATACGTGATCCAATCCCACATGTCATCCACCAGGTGAATCACCTGCCGGATCGCACCATCCACCAGCGTGCCAGTGAACCTCACCTGCCGAGGCGACGGGACCATGTCCACCACCAACTTCGGCTCCGTCAGCGTCATGACCTCCGGGAACGGCTGATCATCACCCGGCAACCACAAGTCACACCGCATCGACAGGTCGCCGGCCTTGCAGATCTCCACCGCAGCATCCCACGCCGAATCCATGCACCACTCCGTCGTCACCCAATCCGACGTGTCCAGCACGCCGGTCCGCCGGGGGTTGATGATGATCGGGTCCATCGCTTTCGCCAGCAGGTTCCAGGTTCCCGGGTCGAACGGGTTCGTCACCGGGATGGACCACAGTTCCGACTGCAGGCGCACGAGGTTCAGTGCCGCGGCAGTCTTCCACGCTGTGGCGCCCGGGCCGATGCCCCGGTACACCCCACTGATCTGAAGCTCGGGCGGCAGCAGAGGGTCAGGCCACAGGGGGAAATCGAGCATGCGGGACAGGGACACGAGTGTCACATCCCACGCGTGGCCTTCGCCCTCCGGCACCCGGTCCACGGTGGTGATCAGGTACGCGGTGCGGTACCCGCCGGGCATGTCACACGACATGATCCGAGCAGCGTACGTCGGCACCTGCTCGAAGAACTCATCCCACGTCTGCGTGCCCGGCAAGGTCACCGATGAGGTGCCGTGCTCGAGATCCTTCTCCGACCACTTCAGGTCCCGCCGACCAGACCCCGGCGCCCACAAGGACAACGTCCCCTGCCCCACCCAGAACCTCACGAACGGGGTGGGGGCGAGCTCCTCATCCCGCTGCGACTGATCCTCCGACAGCAGGTCGAACATCGCATCCTGCATCGAAGACATCACATCAACCCCTCTCGGTGGATCCGTGACTGACCCAGCACCGCGGTCTCCGGCGAACCGCCGGACACCACCCGGATCCCGATGTGCGACACGGAGTCCGCAGGGATCGGGTTAGCTAGGTAGCCGACAACATCAGGCCACCTGTTCCGCGAGGACCCGTCAGCCGCCACCGAGCGGAGAACGCCCCGCGCCGGATCCGACTGCAGCAAGCACCGCTCCCCAACCTCAAGCGACGGCAGCCGGATCGTGGAGCCCTCCATCGACAACTCCACCGACCCCGGCCCAGACACCACAAAAGTCGGCCACGACACCCACTCAGGCCCCGACCACAGTGTCAGAGACCCATGCGACGACCCACCAGCATTACGCCACTGTGACGAAGCAGGCTTCTCCTCCGACCGAGGATCCTCAGCGATGAGAACCAGATCCAGAGACACCCCCTTCACCTCATACGGTGACGAGTCCAGCGCCGGCTTCATCGTCAACAGGCGACACCGAATCCACCGCCACCCCGTCACCGGCGTCCACATCGACAACCACCCAGCACGATCCCGGCGGAACATGGTCTTCACCTGCTCCCGCACCGCCTGCATGTCACCCTCAGCCGAACCGAGAACATACAGGGGCACATCCAACTCACCGTGATCCAAGGTGATCTGCGTGACGGTCTCGCCGACCTGGTGCGCCGCCTTCGCGAAATCCGCAGCAGCGTCCACGAAACCGACACCGTCCAGACCCTCGCGAAGCCACACACCCTCACGTCCCTCATCCGGGCCACCGGAAAGGTGCAGCATCCGACCATCCGGGGCGATCCACACGACCACCGCATGATGATTCAGGCCAGTACTCCCGGTCTCAATCTCCACCCGGTCAGGCATATGCAGCGAGAACACGACGCGCCTCCCTCATGACATCGCGGGCCGCAGCCTGCGGATCGGCAGCCTGAACGTTCTCCACCACGAAGTTCACGACGGTGGAATTGTCCAGGGTCTTCTTCTCCATCTGCGGCTCCTTCGCCGCAGTGGCAGTCGGCGCCGGCACGGAATCATCCGGTGTCGCCGGAGCCTCCGCAGCCTCGCCGGTCACTTCAGCGGCAGCGCCAGCAGCTACCGACGCGGACTGTGCAGCATCCGCCGCAGATGACGCAGCATCAGCCGCATCCTCCGAAGCGTCCGCCGCGGTAGCCGTCGCATCCTGCACCTGCTCCTCAACCTCGGCGGGAACCTCCCACTCGATGCCGAGAGCGGATGCGTCGGTGAACCAGGCGCCCTTCATGCCGAAGAAGTCGAGCGCGTCCTCGGTCATGCTGCTGGTCGCCTCGGCTGCCACGTCGGGGTGCTTCTCCCCGAAGTCCGCCATGGTGCGGTTCGTGACCTCGACCGCGGTCTGCAGGTCGGGGTTATCGTCCACCCACTTCTGGATCTCGGGGGCGAACTTCTTCACCTCCGGGACGAGCTTCGAGATCCCGTCGACCAGACCCGACACGTCGGTCCACTGCTGATTGTTCAGCACCGGCTCCGGCTTACCGGACTGGTTGACGGCAACGCCGCCATCCTTGAGGACGCCGCCGGTATCGAACAGGTTCATCGGTAGGACACCGCCGGTCTTCCAACCGCCCGGGGAGCCGACAATCGGCCCCCAGTGGTGACGGTCGCGGGCGTACCGGACACCAGCGTTGATGTTCGACCACGGGTTCTTCCGATCGTTCGGAGTACGCGGGTCCCAGTAGGACGGCCACGTGCTCTTCGCGAACTGGAACAGGCCCACAGCCTCATTCCCGCCGGTGTTCGCATCGACATAACCGTGCTGCGTGACGCCCGGGTCGCCGTTCGACTCGTTCGCCATCTGCTGCATCAGACGGTTGAAGTGATCCGGGATCAGCGGCTCGTTCTGGAAAGCGAAAGCCTTCCGAACCATCGGCTTCCACCGCTCCACACCAGACCCACCGGGGATGGAGACTTCCATCTCGTCCGCCTTCTTCTTGGCGAACTTCCAGACCTTCTCCTCAGCCTGCTTCTGCCACTTCGGCGGAACATCACCGAAAGCACCAGGCCCGCCGCCCCACTTCGGGATCTTCTTGATCTCTTCATCCCACATCGACTTCACGGAATCCGCGATGGAGATCATCATTGCTCCACCAGCAGACCCGCCAGCGAAAACTCCGCCGCCGAAGTCCATCGTCGGAGGCGTGTTCATCGCCCAGTGGACATGGTGATAGTGAGGGCCGGCCTGAGCCTCGTTGTAGAAGCCACCGAACTTCCCGACCTTCTGACCATTCTTGATGTTGTCGGAGAAGGCCGGGTTGTCGTGGATCAGCTCCATGCTGTTCGGGTAGGTCTTCGCAATATCCCTCGCAAGCGAAAGCTCGCCAGGGGTACGGGAACCATCCGAAAAGTCACCGGCCAGACCCATGCCATGCAGGTCGTTGGAAGCGCGCCCACCAGACGTGAGCTGCATGCCCGGGTACTTCTTGTGCACGATCCGGGTCATCGCATCGACCACACCACCAGTAGCGAAATGCTGGTAGCTGTTCGCTCGCGCCTCATCGCGGACCTTGCGCTTCAGCTTCCCGGTCCTCGCGTCCCGGTTCATCCGGTTGACAGCAGCCTCACCGCCGACAGCTCGAGTCCACTCCGGACGCATGATCGCCTCTCCGCCGGACAGCTCGAGACGGCCGCCAGTCGGAGAGGTGTAGCGGTGCACATCACGGCCCGGAGTGTACCCCGGGGTCACACCACCAGTCTTGTAGGCGCCGAGACCACCGAGCGGGACAGCGCCCATCTTCTTCTCGCCGATCATCTCGGCGATGCTGTCCCACGCGGACCGGATGCCGTCGTTGAACACAGTCTGCACGACGAACTTCGCCGGCCGACCCGTCGCACCACGCATCCGATCCCACGCCGTACCGATGTTGTCGACCGTCCGGGAGAACCAACCGCCCAGCGTGTCCAGACCAGACTGCACCCCGCCGAACGCCGGCAGAATGCTCCCGTCCTTCACCGCCAGAATATGGTTCGCCATCCCCGACCACTGAGGATCAATCACCCCATTGACCGAGTCCACGAACTTCTGACCAACAGCCTGCAGGCCGGTCTGCACACCCAAGAACGCCGGGTCCACAACCGTGGCCTTCACGTTCTGGATGTTCGCGCCCATCGCCTGCCACACCGGATTGACCGTGTCACCAGTCACCGACGTGACCACCGTGCCGATGGTCTGCAGCCCGGTCTGAATCCCAGCGAACGCGGGATCCACCAGACCAGTCTTCACATCCGTGATGCCCTGGCCCATCTGATCCCACACCGGGCCCACAACATCCTGCATCGTCGTGGTCGCCAGGTCTCCGAACACGCCGAGCTGCTGATCCTGCTGCTGCAGCACCGGGGACAGCGTATCCACCTCGGCAGGCTGAGCAGCAGAATGCACGGCAGGCGCCACTGCATCCGGCACCTGCACGTCAGCCTGCAGCGTGGGCATGTCCGCATCCGCCACCCGATCAGCCATCGACTGGGACGCCTTCTCAACCTTCGACCCCATCGAGTCGATACCGTCGATCAGACCCTGACCAACGTTCACGCCGAAGCCCTTGAACACCCTCGACGGAGAGTGAATCCCCAGAGCCTTCTTGAACGGCTCCTTCATCCACCCCGGGATCTTGTCGAGGAACCAGTCAGTGATCTTCTTACCCAGATCCCCGATGCCGTTGAGCAGGCCCTGAATCACGTTCTTGCCGGTATCAACCAGCCAGTCCTTCGCGCCCTTGACCTTGTCAAGGATCGTGTCCTTGATGGACCCGACCTTGTCGCCGATCTTCCCGAACCAGTCAGAGATCGACTGCCACAGGCCCGAGGCGAAATCCTTGATCGTGTCAAACGCGTCGCCAATTCGGTCCTTGAACCAGTTGAACACGCCGACAATGGCGTCCACAGCGGGCTGGCCGTACTGATCCCAGAGGATCTTGAACCCGCGGACCATGTCGTCCCACTTGTCCTTGATCCAGTCCACGATCGGGCTGATGATGTTGTCCCACAGCCACGAGAACGCACCAGAGATAGCATCCATGGCAGGCTGACCATACGAGTCCCAGACGATCTGGAACCCGGTGATCATGTCGGACCACTTATCGCCGATCCACCCGAAGACAGGTGACAGCACTTCGTCCCACAGCCACGAGAACGCGGACGAAATGAAGTCCACGATCGGCTGGCCGACTGCATCCCACACGTGCTGGATCGTCAGCCAGATCACCTCGAACGTGGCCATGAGGAGCCGCCCGCCGAGCTGAATCCCTTCCCAGAGGACGGAGAAGGCGTCACCGATGAAGTCCACGATCGGCTTACCGATCGACTCCCACGCAGCCTGCATGCCTTCCCACAGGCCGGAGAAGAGGTCGGTGAGGAACCCGACCGCAACATCCCACGCGGCGGTGATCCCGTCCCACACGCCGCCGAGGACATCACCGATCAGGCCGGCGATCCACTTCACGACGCCGCCGAGGATCTCGAATGCCTTCCCGAGGACCACGCCAACAACCTGCGCGACCTTCCCCAGGACGCTGATCAGCGGGGCGAGGATGTTCTCCGCCAGCCACGCAATGACCTTCGCGACGACCTTCACGATGACCGAGAAGACCTTCAGCGCGCCGACCACAGCCAGAATCGAGCCGAGCACGACACCGCCCAGGACAGCGCCAACGACCTTCAGCACCGGGAGCAGCAGGGGCGAAAGGGCATCCCACAGGGACTTCAGCCCCTCCCACAGGCCCTTCACCGCTTCCCACACGCCCATCGCAGCATCGAGGAAAGCGCCGCCGAGTGCCTTGCCGACGTCCATAACCGCGGGGCCGATGTCCTTCAGGGCATCCCACACGGACGACAGGGCACCGCCGAGGGCATCCTTCACCCAGCCGCCGACCGTCATCGCCGTGTCACGGAGGGTGAGCAGGAAATCGACGATGCCCGAGTCCTCCGAAAGGCCGAACGGGAGGCCGGTGTAGTCGCCCTTGAAGAAGATGTCCCAGATCCCGCTGGCGAGATCGGGGATCTGCTTCAGGATGTCCCACAGGGAGCTGATCTTGTCGCCGACCGTTGCGATCGCGTTGACAATCCACTCCGCCTTGTCTGCGCCGATCAGGTCGGACAGGGCACCATAGCCCCAGTCGCCTCCGGTGAAGGCGATGGTGATCTCTTCCCACGCATCCTTGACCGTGTCGAACACGCCGAGGATCGGCTGGACAGCATCAACGACACCGTCCCACATGGTGCGGGCAGCATCGCCGATCGCCGAGAAGACGGGGGCGAACGTGTCCTTCAGCCACTTCCACGCGCTCTGGAACGCGTCCATGAGCTGGCCCCAAACCTTCCGACCAGTCTCCGTCGACGTGAAGAACCACGTTAGTGCCCCGACAACCGCGGCGATGGCGGCGACGATGGGGTGCCGGAGCAGCATGTCCAGGGCACCCTTGAAGAGTTTCGTCGCGAGGACCGCGACCTTCGTCGCTCCGGCATACGCCAGCTGGCCGAGCTTCATCATCGCCAGAGCACCAGTCGCCGCGCCGATTGCTGCAGCCAACGGCTTGAAAATCGGCGCCAGTGCTCCCAGGGCACTCCGGACGCCGTCCAGCGCACCACCGCCACTGATCAGGGCATCAACCCAGCCCTTGATCACGTACACACCATCGGTGATGACCTTCGCGACATTCCCGATAGCAGGTGCAATCGACCCCATGATGCTGCCCGCGAGGTTGTTGAACGCGGCCTTCATGTTCTTCAGACGGCCAGATGTCGTCTCCGACATGGCCTCCATCGTGCCGGTCAGGGCCGTCGTCGCCCCGGCAGCGCCGTCGGAGCCCTCCATGATTCCCTTGGTCAGGACGTCGATGGACTCCGCTGCGGGGACGGTACCCGAGGAGATCATCTTCTCCATCTCCGCGGTGGTGACCCCGGCATTGTTGGCGAGGATCGCCAGACCGTTGACACCGCCCTCGGCCAGGGAGTTGATGGTCTCCATGCTGATCTTGCCGGTCGCCGCGGCGGTGCCGAAGGCGCGGCCCATCGAGTTCAGGGCCTCCTCCCCCTTACCGGAGGCGGACGCTGCTTCACCGAGGGCGGTGACGATGCCGGCGGTCTTGTCCGCGTCGATGCCGAACGCGACGAGGTTCTTCCCTGCCTCGGACCAGGCGTCGAAGGTGTAGGGAGTGTTCTCGTTCGACTTCTTCAGCTGGTCCATCACAGTGGTGGCCCGCTCGGCGGAACCCATCATGATCCCCAGGGAGGCGGTCGTGTCCTCGATCTTGTTGACCTTGTCGAACCCGGCCTGAATCGTTGACCCGATGCCCGACAGTCCAGCGAATGCTGCAGCCGCCAGGCCAGCCTTCTTCGCGAAGCCGCCCAGCGAGCTCCCCAGAGACTCCGACGACCCGTGCGCGCCACGGAACTTCGAGCCCATGTCTGACGCGGCAGCGCCGGCGGACTCAGCCCCCGACTTCGCGCCGAACATCGACTCCTTCATCTCCGACAGCTTTGCCTTCAGGCGGCTGAAAGCACCCTGCGCAGAGTCAGCCGATCGAGCCGCCGTCGACTGCGCCTCATCCAGTTTCCTGGTCGCGTCGATGACCGACTGGGAAGCCGTCGCCGCCCGAGACTTCGCCGTCGCCAACTTGTCCTCAGCAGCAGCCGCCTTGTCCGCAGATGAGGTAGACGCGGACCGGGCAGCCTGCACCCGGTTCTCCGCATCAATGACCTTCGCCCCCTGGGTGGCGCGCACCGCCTCGAGGTTCCGCTCGGCGGACTGCAGCTGCTCGGTGGTCGCCTTGCCGGAGGTGCGGAGGTCCGCAAGCTTCTTCTCTGCGTCAGCGACCTTCGACTTCTCGGTCGACCGGGCGGCCTGCAGCTTCAGCTCCGCCGACTCCACCGACTTGGCCTTCTGCTCCGCAGTGTCACGGGCACTCTTCAGCGCCTTCTCTGCATCCACGACCTTGCGGGTGGCGGTCTCCTCCCGCCGGCGTGCAGCCTCCACAGCCTTCGCCGCCTGGTCAGCGCCGGACGAGAGCTGCTTACGGACACTGTCGGAAGCCTTCTTCGCGGCTGACTGTGCCGGGCCGACAAGCTCCTTCGTGAGCTGCTGCTGTGCACCCTTGATGGACAGCGTCACCGGCAAGATTGCATACCCGACCGCTTCGGCCATGAATCAGACCTCCTTGTGTCGACGGGCGGCCAATGCCGCCCGATTCCTCTTCCGAGCCGCCTCACGCTGGCGGTCCAGCTCCCGCTGCGTCGCTGCGGCTTCTTCAGCCAGTCGACGCTGCTTCTCTGGGTTCCGGCGTGGGTGCTCCTTACCGGACAGTGACTCCCACAACTCGACCAGGCGCATCTCCACATTGGGGACGCCATTCGACCCCGTCGCCGCAGTGCGGAACTCGGCCCCGACCGGCAGGCCGTCGAGTAGGACCAGGAGCCTCCGGTAGGTGAGACGGGAGGGGCCACCGTTCGGGCGCCACCGGTCCCGGTAGTCAATGCCGTAGTGGCGCTGCAGGTCCCGCTCAATCTCCCGCGGGTGCAGCCCCACCAGACGAGCCGCCCCCTGCAGTGAGGGCAGCCACGTCATTTCCCCAGGCCGGTCTCCTCAGTCCACGCCTCGATGAAGCGGGTGAAGTCACGGACGGTGGCGCCGACTGCGCGCATGCGGCGGAACTCGTCCTCGCCGAGGAGGGTGCGGAACGCCTTCATCGGCTTCTCGTCCTCCATGTAGAAGATCACGTCGGCGGGGGCGTCCTCGATGCTGCCGGGGACGCTGAAGGTCATGTCCTCGCCCTGCACCTCGACGGTGAGGTCGATGGGTTCGATGACCTCGCCGGTGGCTTCCTTCTTGAGGCCTTCGGCTGCCTTGGCGGCGTCCATGCGCTTCTTCGTTTCCTCGCTGGTTCCGAGCTGGTTCTTAGCCATGATGTTTCTCCCTTGTTCGGCTTGAAGCTTGGTTCCCTGGTTCGCTTCACGATCTAGGTCGTGTGAGGGGCCGCGGAGGTGCGAACAGGGGATGAAGAACCCCCACGGCCCCGCCGATTAACCCTCGGCGGGCGGGTCGGCGATGAGGCCCTTGATCTTGGTGACCTCATCGGCGGTGAACTGCGGCGTAGCGTCCTTGCCAGGATCGCCCTTCGCACCGTCCTTACCAGGGGTCCCCGGGGCGCCCTGAGCACCCTTCTCGCCGGGGTCACCCTTCTCACCCTTGGCGCCATCCTTACCGGGGGCACCGGCGTCGCCCTTGTCGCCCTTGTCGCCCTTGTCGCCCTTCGCAGCCTTCGCCACGACGATCTTCTCCAGCTCGGTGAGCCGGTCTGCCGGGTACTTGTCCCCGGCCTTCCATTCCTGCGGCTCGAAAGCCATAGCTGCCTCCTCAGGCTTGAATCATGATTGGGGGGGGCAGGCCCCGACTACCGCTAGCCCAGGACCAGCGGCAGGGGGCCGCCTATTCCCCCTCAGAACCGCCACCCTGCTTGAATCGGGTGATCTCCGGGTTCACGTTCGTGGCATCCTCATCGAACGTCGCACGCTCGTACAGGGCACCATCAGCGTCCTTGCGGACCTCCGCAGTGAACTCGGTGGACGACGCGCCGTCATCGTTCTTGTCCATCGAGGAGGGGTAGATGTTCGCCGGGACGCGGGACACCTCGATCAGCGCCTTGCCGTGCTGGTTGGTGGTCTTGAACGCGATGACCTTCTTCGCGTCCTCCGGGGCGAGGACGATGGTCACACCGCCCTCGTTGTACTTCGAGTTGGGGTACAGGAGACCGAACGTGGTCGCCGTATCCTCGAGCGCGGTGAAGGTTCGGGTGTCCTTCTTGAACTTCTGCTCAGTGGTGATCAGCTGAGCGCCCCATCCCTCGACCTCGTTACGGTCAGCGTCGCGCTCCTGTCCGATGGACGAACCGCCGGCGAGCATGCCGACCTGCAGCCACTCATCACCGAACGTGCCGTCAGCCTCGATCTGCGCGTCCTCGTTGTCCGAGACGTAGACCTCAGCGTTCTTCCAGATGTTGACGTTCTTCTCGACGTCGACCTTCTCGTCAGCCATCGGGGTTCACTTCCTTCCTGTTGGTGGCCGCCCGCACTGTGACGGCCGCGACCCAGCAGCCGAGCTTCACGTCACGAGCAGTGACCAGCCCAGCACCGGGGAAAATGGAAAGACCCCGCACCGTCGCGGGGTCCAGTAGGTACGCATCGATCAGGGTGGCGAGCTGCCGGGCGCCAGGCTCGTCTGCGGCGTACACGCAGCACCTGACGTTCTCCCGGGTCCACGCCCGCTCCGTGTGGGGCGTCCCATCCCCCACGACCGTCACCGGGCCCGAACCCCGGATGGTGGACACGGGGATGTGATTCAGGATACGAGTCGGAGTCTACCCGAACTCCGGGCCTCGTAGACCTGTGGCGAGAGGTACCTGCACCAGGAATGCCGACGAGTTGTGTTGTAACGCACGCACCACCGGAACACGTCCCGACGGCACACCAACTGGTTGGCGAAGGTCCTGTCGTCTTTGAGGACCTCACGTTTCAGTGCGGCGTTGAACGACTCCGCCAGAGCATTGTCCGCGCTCGTACCGACCGCCCCCATCGACTGCCGGACTCCGAGCTCCCGGCAGGCTTTCTGGAACGTCCCGGAGGTGTACACGCTGCCGTGGTCGGAGTGGAAGATCGCCCCGGCGAGACTCCCGCGTTGACCGGCCGCCGAGTTCAGTGCATCGACGACCAGACTGGTGCGCATGTGGTCGGCGATCGCGAAGCCGACCAGCCGGCGGGAGAAGCAGTCGATGACCGTGGCCAGGTACATGTTCGACCCGTCGGATATCGGCAGGTAGGTAATGTCACCCACGTAGACCTTGTTGGGGTCCTCGGCGGTGAACCTGCGGTTGACGAGGTCGGCGAAGACCCGTCGGGACGTATCGGCGACGGTGGTGGTCACCCGTCGGCGCCGGACGTACCCGGCCAGGCCGTTGGTCTTCATCAGCCGGGCGACACGCTTATGGTTCACCGGCTGTTGTGCGTCGACGGGTACGTCATCGCCGAGGTCACCGAGGTCCCCAAGGTCACCGGGGTCGGCGACATCGTTGAGTTCAGCGGCGATGCGCTTGGCTCCGTAGCACCCGTCGTGATCGTTGAAGATGACGGTGATCCTGGCTGCCAGCAGCGCATCGTCACAGGTGCGTTGGTTGCGTGCGGGGGTTGAGGCTTTCCACTTGTAGTAGGAGGACCTGTTGAGGTTCAGGACCTCGCAGAGCCGCTTGACCGGGTAGTCGGTGCGGGTGTCGTCAACGAACTTGAAGCGGCTCACCAGTTCGTCTCTTCCGCGAAATACTTCGCGGCCCGCCGCAGGATGTCGCGTTCCTCCCGGAGTCTGGCGTTGTCGCGTTCGAGCTGTCGGATCCGTTCAGCATCGGTGATCACGGCTGCCGGGGAATCGTCGGTGCTGCCGGCCCGCGGGTTGGCGGAGAAGCGGGCGACCCAGGCTTTGAGGGTGTTGCGGTTGATCCCGAGTTCGGCGGCCACGGATTTCAGTGACGCGCCTTCGGTGGACTCGTAGAGGGCGACGGCGTCACGTTTGAACTGCTCCGAGTAGGTCTTCAGGGGCATGGTGGAACACTACCTTTCTTTCCCGGCGCATCGCCGGGGTCAGGGTGTCCACCACACGGGGGTCAGGCCCACCGCAGGGCCATCCCTCGGAGACCACCCGTCCGGCAGTTCAGCCCGGACCGGGCCAGCGATTTGACCGCGGAGAGCCTGGCGGATCATCAGCGGGGCATCCTGCTGCACAAGCACCAGGCATCACCTACCCCTCGGATAGCGGTGCACATCGGCACCCTCCTCGGCAGCAGACCGAGTGAGAGTGCCGTGCTTCGCCTGAATCGCCAGCCCATTCGGCTCCGTCAGGGCAACCATGGCCACCGGCCGGCCATTGCGGTCCACCAGGTTCTCCGAATTCGCAGACGCGATCTCGGCAGGCACCCGGCCCGCAATATTCCGGCCCGCAGCGTAGACGGTCTGATCCAGCATCCCGAAGATCACACGAGCTCCCTCCGGGGTGATGCGGACCGTCGCACCATTGCGCTTCGCCATCAGCCCTCACCTCGCTTCGCGATGAAGACGACAGACGGGCGATGCCGGGCCAGTACCGGGCGCCGATACATCGACCAGTTATGCGGTGGCTCCGACACGCGGAACAGCACGCCCCGGATCCACACCTCAGACCTGGCGGTGACCCGAGTACCGGCAGGGGCGAACACGCGCAGTTCGGTGAACGTCCCGTCCTTGTCCCGGGCCACGTCCTCATCGAGGACCAGTGGCTGCACCCGGCACGTCACCGTCACCGGATCACCACCGCCGACGAGGTTCCCGTCATCGTCCGTGGTCGGCCGATCCTGAATCGTCACCGGCTCGAAAGCTCCGTTCATCGAAGCCTCCGCTCCGGCCACCGCCACGGAGCAGGGAACCTGCCGGACGGCAACGCCGACACGCCGAGCCCCAGTTCCTTCCGGTGGGCGTTCGTCAGGATCAGTCGTCCGAACGACACCATCACCGGGAGATCCGTCCGCAGTGTCCGGGAATCCGACTCGGCACCCGTCGTGGACGACGCCGAAGCATCACCCACGTTCGGGCCGATGATCACCGCAGCAGCCACCATGTCCCGGATCACCCGGGCCGCAGCATGCTCCACCCACGGGATCTTTGACTCCACGTCGAAGTCACGACCCTCGCGGGCGAACGCGTCCCGAATGATCTCCTCGGCATCGCCGATGAGTAGTCCCACCCGGGCCGCTTCCTCCGGCGGGATCGGCGTCGGCAGGCGACTGGTCACGTCAGTCAGTGAGACAAGCATCGTGCCTCCCTCCTGGCTCACCGCAGCGCGGCGATGAGATCCTTCTTCGACATGCCCTTCGGGTCGACGCCCCGGGCGACCGCATACGTCCGCCACGAGTCAATGCTTGCGGCCTTAGCGGGCCGCTTCACCGACGGACAATCCGGCGCCGGAGCATCCGACACAGCGTGCTTCGGCTCCGGGGCAGGGGCAGGCGTCGGCTCCGGAGCGGGCTGCAGATCAGCGTCCACAGCGATGCCAGACCGCAGCAGCCAGTCCCGCTTCGGATGATCCTCAGGGATCTGGTCACCAGGACGGTACCAGACCGTCCGCCCGTCTTCCCGAGAGGGCCAGGCGATCCGGGCGGTCAGGCTCACTTCTCGATCCCGGTGAGCTTCACGACCGCCAGCGGGTTATCCACGGCGAGGACGCGGTGCCGGAAGGCATCGACACGCCAGGACTGGTTCGGGCCACCGTAGGTCTGCTCCCCACCCTCGCTGTAGAGCGGGGTGAGGGTGAGAGGCTGCGCCTCGGACACGAAGCCGGCGACACCGGACTCCATGATCATCACGTCACCCTCAGGGATCCACGGGCTGGTGACCACGCGGAGACCAGCGAGGGTGGCGGGCTGGATACCCTGGTAGATCGGGTTCTCGATCGCGGCGTTGCCGTTGTAGAACTTCTGCACGTTCTCGGAGAACAGTGCGAGGTCCAGGGTCGCGTCGTTCAGGACGATGATGTCCGGCTTGTAGCCCATCAGCGCCTGCTCATCGTCCGGGGACTTCGCCGTGGAGATGAGGCGCTTCGCCTGGCGGATGTCCCGCATCGGGTCAGCGTCGGCGGACTCCCAGTCGGAGGCGACGGCGAGCTGCTGCACGTCGGCGGCGTCGAACGCCTTGAGGGACGCCTCGACACCGTTCTTGACCATGGTGTTCTGCAGAGCGGTGGTCTGCTTGGTGAGCATGTCGATCTTGTTGAAGCGGCGCATCTCCCAGGAGACGCGGATCGCGAGGGCTTCCTTCGCGCCGACGATCTTGTTGAGCTTGCCGCGGTTCAGGTCGGAGACCGGGATCTCGGCGAACTCGGCGACGTTCTCCGCGTCGTCGTTGAGGTACGGGCTCGCAGCCTCGCGGTAGGCGACGACACCGTCGTTGCTGCCGCCGTTGCGGAACAGGGCTGCCTCGAGGAAGGCTCCGTCGAGGTTCTCGAGGACTCGCTCCGGGATGAAGGTGGGGTCCTTGATGGCCTCATCGACGGTGATCGTATCGCCGCCGAAGGCCGAAGTGAGATGGTTAGCCATTCTGGCTGTCCTCCTTATGAGGGGGTTTGGGTATGCGAAAACCCCCGCCCCTCGCGAGGAGGGTGGGGGTTGTTCAGTGCAGGTTGGGGCCGGTGAGGCCCGCTACCCCAGGGTCAGGGGCAGCGGGCCGCCTATTCCCCCTCAGCAGCTCCGCCACCGTTGTCGGCAGCGCCGCCAGCGAGGACAGACGGGTGGAACAGGTGCACACGCACCAGGCCACCCTCCGTGGCGGAAGCGGCGACGCCGACCTTCACGGAACCGGACTTCGCGACCTCGCCACCGTCAGCGGCGAACACGTCACCGTCGAGGGTGAAGTCATCCTTCGTGGCGATCTTCACGACACGCTGCGAGGTCTGAACCCGGACGAAGCGGGGAAGACCATGGTTGAGGACGTTGTCCTCCGGGGTGCCCTCCGGCTCGGCGGACTCAGTGACCGCGCCGGCCGGGAAAGTGCCCTTGTCGTTGTGCTGGACCTTGCCGTCCACCGTCTTGACGAGGTGGAACTTCTCCACCAGTGCGCCCGCCTCGCGGGTCAGGTCACCAGTGCGGAAAGTGGGGTTGGACATAATGTCCCTCCGTTTCGTTGTTGGTTAGAGCCGCGGCTTCGGGAAGAGGTTCGCCCGGGCCGCACGGTCACGCAGTGAAGCGTGAGCGGCGGTCTCGGTGTCCTCGCGGTCCTGGCCGTGGCCGATCTCCCGGACGGGGATGGTGTTCTTCGGGTTGGATCCGAAGTTCTTCCGGGCGGCCTCCGGGTCGCGGTGCATCTCCTTGATGGCCTTGGACCGGAGGGCGACGTTGATACGGCCGTCCTTGATCCACTGGTCCACCTCGGCGACGCGCTCGGCCTCCTGAGCCTTGTTGTAGGCTTCGGCGCCGAGTGCGGCTGCTCGCTGCAGCTCGTTGAACGTGTCCCGGTCCAGGGTCACCCGATCCGGCTCAGGGTTCGGCTCAGAAGGCTCCTCGGAACCCTCATCGGATGCGGCCTTGACGGTCACCGTGACCGACAGTTCCAGCGGCTCATCGCCACCGGAGACAGCCACCGTGAAGTCTGCCGAATCGCCAGGGTCGACCGAAGACGGGGCAGTCACCGTGAGCGTGCCGGTGGTCTCATCGACCTCCGCATCCCACTCCTCCGGCGACTCCGTCAGCTCGAAGGTGACACCCTCGGGAACTTCGCCCTCCGGTTCGACCGTGACCTGCCCGGTCGGTACAACGTCGATGTCCTCCGGGTAGGTGAGGTCCACAACGTTCGTGACCTTCAGTTCCTCGTTCTTCACCTCGCGGGCGAGAGCCGCCCGGATGGTGTTCTCGTCCAGCCCGGTTTCCCGTGCCAGGTCAGCAAGCGCACTCATGCGCTCCTCCTTCCGCCCCGCAGGGCTGTTGACAGTGGGCGCCGGGGCAGCCCGGCGACCCGCGTACCGGAACGATGCGAGGACCGGTGACCGGCCCAGCGCCGCGGGACGCTTCTCCGCGTCCTGCTTCCGGCCGTCCTCCACCGCATCCGCCAGACCGGCGTCCACGGCCTCCTGAGCGGAGAACCATGTCTCCGCCTTCATCTGGTCGCGCCACTCCCCCGGATCCCCGCCGGCCTTCTCGGCGTAGATCGAGGCGAGGTTCGCGGAGATGCGGTCCAGGTCCGTGATCGCCTTCTGCATCTCGTCCGCGTTCCCACCGACGAAGCTCATGGCCTCGTGGATCATGATCTCGGCAGTCGGTCGGACGATGACTCGGTCCGCACCGCCCACGGCGATGAACGACGCCGCCGAAGCAGCCAGCCCCTCGACCACCGCGGTGACCACCCCATCGTGAGCACGCAGAGCGTTCATGATGGCGAGACCCTGATAGACATCCCCACCAGGGGAGTTCACCCGGATGGTGAGGTCACCGTCAGCATCCGTGATGTCACGGACCACCTGGTCGGCCTGCACCTCCCAGCCGATCTCCCCGTAGATCAGCAGGTCACTCATCCTGCACCTCCTCCCCCGGCGGCTCGCCGGGATCATCACCAGTAGCTTCCGCCGCCTCCGCAGCAGCCTTCTCCGCCTCAGCGTCAGACAGCTTCGGATCACGGACCGTCACCGGCTCCTTGCCGGTGTGCTTCACCGGAGGAAGACCAACCGCGGCAAGGGATGCCTGCGGATCAAATCCAGCCCGGAACAACCCCGTCGCGGCGGTCACGAGCTTGTTCATCTCGTCAGGGTCCATCGACTTCTTCTTGTCATCCGGCGGCGGGGTCGACCCATCCTTCACCGCCTCCTTCAGCGGTCGCTTAGCCGGCAGGGAGAACGTCCGTCGGATGTGCTCCTCGAGATCCTTGTCAGACTGGATCACCGGCTTGTCACCACTCGTCAGCTTCGAAAGATCATCCGCCGTCAGCTCCTTCTTGCTGGCGATCGGATCCACCACAACCCGCGGGGCGACACCCTCATACCCGGGGAACGCCATGTCCACCAGATCCTCCACCACATGCTGGGTGGCAGTGTCCGCGATCCAATCCGCGATGGTCTGCAGGGACTGGATGAACAGATCCGACTGCGTCTCCGCGAGCGCGTAGGAACCACCCTTGCCCTCTAGGTTCAGGAAGTGCGCCAGCACCGCCTTAGCCATCTGCGAATCGTGGTAAGCAATAGCCTCCCGCGGGCTGACGAGCTGACCAGACACGCCCTGAATGTTCAGCTTCGCCCCAGCCGGGACGGCGCCACCAGCGAACTGCCCAGCGCGGATCCCCTCCGCGAGTTTCTGCCCGCGCTTCAGATCCGACTCCGGGTCGTTCGTCAGCTGGGAACCCTCATAGATCGGGACGCCCATGCCGTTGCGCTCGAGAACCTGCGCCTCAAGCCTGAGCATCTGGTCACGCAGTCGCCAATGCTTGTACGCCGGTCTCAGTACTGACGTGCCGGTCCACGAGGTGTCCGTCGGCGAGTGGACGTACGCCACCAGTCGATCCACGGGGATCACCACAGCCGACGCCCGCGCCTTCCCCACCGACACACCCGGCTGCTCGATCGACTCGAGACCACCATCGACAGCGACGTTGACCTTCGACAGACTGCCCGGGAACCGCGGAGCCAACTTCCTCAGATGCATCCGCCCATCCGAACCCGGCGTATACACCTGCTCGAAGAACATGCACCCGTACTGCAGAGCAAGAAGCACCTGCTGCAGATGCTCCGACCACGACACCCGACCACGCCGCCGACCCACCGGCTCATGCGGATCCTCACCCAACACCGGCAGACGAAGATCATCCGCCACCAGGGCCACAACCTCAGGCGGCGCCCCATTCGGATCCAGCCGCCAGTCCGCACGCTGAATCGGAAGATCAATCGCCTTCAGGATCGACGTGACCTGAGCATCCTCCCGGCCCATCTTCGCGAATACCTCAGTGGACCGGGGGAACCGTAGATCCCAGTTGTCCTCCGCCGTCCTACCGGCAGGCGATGACAGTGCGTGCCCGATCTCCGAGTCCACTGTCTGCACGAGATCAGAAGGCGAGTGCCGATGCTGCTGCCGCGACTGGCGCGGCCGAAACGGATTCCACATGCCCCACGAACCTCCTCGTCATCTTCACATCACCCGGATCATCCGGGATGCCGAACTCGGTCAACCCCCACGCCGCGAACGCTGCCGCGACAAGCACAGACACGACCGGCTGCACTTCCTTGAACGCTCGACCCCGCTCAGTCCCCGGCCGGAACTCAGCAACCTCCGCAGCCTCCGCCCACCTGGGGTCAGCATCATGCGTCAGCGACCCCTCAGCGAACAATGTCATCAGCAGCTCAGTCGCCGCCACCACCTTCGGCCACGACAAGCACTCCGGCTCGATCTCCGCCTTCTCCAACGGGTCAATGATCGTCGACGCCGGCCCCTTCGGATCCAGCACCACCGCACACGGATCAACCGCATCCACCGTCGCCTTCACCGCAGTGACCACCGCCTGCCGGTCGAACTCCTCCACCGGCCCCAGAGACAGGTGCACGCCACGATCAGTGCGCACCGCAAGGACCAGGGCAACACCCTCGCCCGCCGGGGCGACCGCCGCACCCAAGCACGCCGGCACACCCTGAATCGGATATGACGCCGTGGCAGCCGACCAGGCCGCCGGATCCAGAACGAAGTCATGCGACTCATCACCAACCGTGACGAACCACTCACCCCAGCCCAGCATCTCCACGCCGAAACCAATCTCCGTCAGCTTCGACCGCAGCGACCGGACCTTCTTCTCCGTCGCCACCACACCATAGGAAGGGTTCGCCAACTTCCACGTCTCCGGATCATCCGGGTCCGCACCCTCCGGCGCCCGGAACTCGCTGTACAACATCCCCTCAGCCTCACCCGCAAGAGCCTTCTCCCGAACCCGAGACAAGTTCATCCCCTTCGGATGATCCGCCTGATTCACCGCCGACGACGTGTAGTACGTCTGCGGATCCGGCGACGCCAACTGGATAGGAGCCAAAGAGTCCAGCTCACCGGACTCGAGGTTGTACGCCTCATCCAGCAGCAACAGATCCACCTGATCGAAACCACGACCCATATCGTTCGACCGCGTAGTGAACTGGATCTTCGCACCGTCAGACGTTTCCATCTCAGCCTCACCCGCCGACGCCGTATTCCGCGTCAGCCGACGCGCCGCCCACTTCCGCGACTTGATCCGCTTCCACAGTCGGTTACGGATCGACTTCGCCGTAGCCCACCGCTGCGCCGTGAAGATGATCTTCTGATGCAGGACGAACATCCGGTACAAGATCACGACCTCGAGGATCAGGGACTTGCCGTTCTGCCGCGGGCAGATCAGCACCACATCCTGATGCAACCAGTGGCCCTCACCATCAGTCGCAAGCGACAGGCGCACCTGCTGCTCCTGCCACGGCATCAGACGGATCCCGAACCGGCGAGCAAGCTCAATCGCCTTCTCCCCATGCTCCCCACCCGAACCGGCAGATATCAGAACCTCTGGCTCCTGCCGGCCCTCCAACGTCGGCCACTCCTCAGCGACCACATCAGAGACCAGCGAGTCCGTCCTCCTCTTCACCTCCTCGACCATCGCCCTGCCTCCTCTGAATCTCCGTGAGCAACTGCCGGAACACTGTCGAAAGCTGCCGAACCTCAGACACCGCAGTATCCATCTTCAGAACCAGCTCGCCCTCCCCGGTGAACACCCGCGTCCACGTATCAACGTCGCCCCGGACGATCCTGTGGAGCCGATCCAGACGATCCTTCGCCCGGCACGCCTCCACGATCAGTGCCCGCGTCGGACCATCATCATCCGACAACGACAACGACGCGGAGAGTTCCCGGCCGCCAACATCGAATTCGTCGCCCTCTTCCCAGCTCACAGGCCCTCCTCACACGCATATTGACCGCATACCAGATGCATAACTTTTACGACCCTGAATAAAATTGCCACTCAGTGGGGCGGCGGGGCCGAGTGGCCGGGCCTACCCCTCCAAGATTCTGAGGTTTTCTGATTTTCAATCTCGGTGTGCAGCAGGTTCGAAGCCCGCCGTGCAGCAGGTCTACTACCCGAGCCAGTCCCACCCGGTGGGGGCCTCCGGCTTTCCCTCCCGGGTCGTGGCGTTCTCCCGTAGTGGTGAGCGCTCGTCGTGGCCGTCTCCTCGGCTGCGGTTGCAGGTGCGGTGGAGTAGGCGGTCGGCGGGGTTCTGGCCGTGGTGCTTGAGGTCTCGTGTGTGGTCGGCCTCGAGGGCGGCGCCGTCGAAGTTCTGTGCGGGGTTCTTGTGGAGTGGTTTGCCGCAGAAGGGGCATGGTGTGCCGTCTACGAGGTTGTAGAGGAGGCGTTGGCGGTTGCGGCGGTGGTTCCAGTCGTATCCGCGTTCGTGTGCCTGTTTCGGCTTCATCTGTTCGTCTTGCTGTTGGTACCAGCGTGCGGCGACGGCGTGCATGTGGCCGGGTCGCTCGTGCTTGATGCGGTGCATGACGATGTCTTTGCCTGGGTCGACTACGTGGATCTGTGCTCCCTCGCGCTTGTAGCGGTCGAGGGTGGACTGCGCGGGTGTGGAGTGGATGATCCACACATCTGTGTTGGTGGCGTGCTTCTGGGCCTCACGTATCGCCGCGTCCCGTGCTGCCTTGGTGATCTTCTTCACCGCAGTGGTGTGCTCGTGGTTCGCGGGTGCGAGACCGGATAGGGCGTTGGCGAGCACGTCGTAGTCGATGGTGATGTCGCCGGGTTTCCGGTGCTCCCGGATGTAGGTGCTCTTCCCTGCGGCGGGAGGGCCGATCACGATCTTCAGTGCCATCGGCCCGTCACCTCCTAGTCACTCACCGGCACCGCTCCGAAGTAGGGGAACCAGTAGACGGCGTGCTCTTCATCCATCGGGATGCCCTGCCCGGGTTCCATGACCCCACCCCAGTGGAACGGTAGGTCGCCCTTGCGGAAGGCTCCGCCGAACTGCGTCTCGTAGATAGTGCAGTCGGGGTGCTGTTCCCAGAAGCTGTCGAGGCTGTCCTTGTTTCGGATGATCTCGAGGCGGTGCGTTCCGGCAGCGACCAAGGCGTTCGGGTCCGCGGCAGATCGTGCCTGCCGGTCTTTCCAGTCATCGCGGACTCGCGGCGTCACTTCGTAGAACATTGTGAAGGCCGGCTGCGCGGAGAGCCTTTCGTCGTCCACGCTTCCCTCGATGTCCCATGTCCTGATGTCGATCCGTTCTGCGAGGACCGGATCGTCGTGCTTGTGGATTGGGTAGTGGATCTTCTTCGCCACTTATTCTCCTGTCGATTCTGCGGGGCTGGATTGCCCTGCGTGTCTGACATTAGAGGGTGGGTCGCGTTGTCTAGAGGGTCTGTGTGGTTCGTCCCGGTGTTGGTCCGGGCTGTCGCAGCGTCAGGGTCCGACAGGAGGGGGTGCCACTGTAGTGGCGGGCTGCGGTGGTCACTGGACCACGAACCGGTGTGTGGTGGCTGATGCGGGTCAGCATCGGCGGGGAGCAACACCCGTCGCCGATGCTTCGCCGGACGAGTCACCACAACATCCCGAAAGGGCCCCGGTCGTGTCACCGCCAGATGTGCGGCCGGGGTTGGCGCACGCAAAAACCCCGGTCGGTCTCCTTGATTGGAGTCCGCCGGGGTCGCGTAGCGCTAAGGCGATTGTACATCACGTCTGGACATTTTTGGTAATCTACCCGCTGACCTTGCGGTTCTTGTATTTCACCTGGCTGGTCTTGTACTGCTTCACGCCTGCGACGGTCCACGATTCGACGTGGTTTCGCTGGCACCACTTCTGCACGCCGGCGGGGGTTCGGCCGGTAGCTTTGGCGATCTCGTCGGCGGTGGCGAAGTCCGGGAGTAGGGGCCGGTCGGGTTGTGCTGGGTGGAGTCTGGCGGCGAGTTCTGCGGTGAGGTCGGCGAGTTCGTCGGTGCAGTCCTGTGCCCAGTCTTGTGCGAGGAGGGTTTCGCGGTGGCGTGAGAGCCAGGCGACAAGGATGTTCACGCGGGCGCCGGCAGGGTATCCGGTGAGGTGTGCGGTGGCGACGAGGTTCTGGCACCAGCCGCGGATACGGGGTTCCACGTCAGTGACGATGTAGTCGAGGTCTGCGATGGGTACGGGGGGCTTGCTCTTGCCTCCCTTCGGTGCCGCTCCCTCGTTGCCGCTGTAGCTGGCGGCGGGGAGGGCACTGTCGTCGAGGTCGTCGAGGAGTGTTCCGGTGAGGCCCGCGAGGCGCCGGAGGAGGAGTCGGAGGTCGTCTGGGGTCACTGGTTTTCCTCGTGGTGTTCCTTGGCTTCGGTGGCGTCTGCCCGGGCGTCCTGCAGTTCGATCTTCAGTGACTCGATGATGCCCTGCAGTTTCTTCGTCTTGGTTTCCTCTTCGAGCCATTTCAGTCGGAAGTGGTCGGCCTTCGTTTCTGCTTCCCTCCTGAAGGTTTCGGATTGCTGCTGGGAGTGCCTCAACCCCTCGGATTCCTGCTCCGCGTTGGCTAGGTTGGTTTTCAGGTCGGTGACTTGCCGGCGGTAGATCTCCATCATGGCGAGCATGGTCTGGTCCAACTGCTCGTACTCGATCATTTCCCCTCCTTCATGGAAGAAGCCCCGCACGGTGGCGGGGCTGGGGTGGTCGGGAATTCGGGCATAAGTGAGCCCCCACCGCAACGTTCTTGCATGCAGGTGGGGGCTGAGGTCGGAGCCTGGCGTTAGCGCTTTCGCGTCACCAGTCCGACGATCCACAGGAGGATCACTGCGCCGAGGAGGCAGGTGAGGAAGCTGAAGATCCAGCCACTGCCGGCAACATCGACGCCGAACAGGGTGAGGAGCCAGCCACCGAGGAATCCTCCGATGACACCGACGACGATGTTGAGCACGATGCCCATCGACGCGTCGGTCTTCATGATTTTCGACCCGATCCATCCGGCGAGGCCGCCGATGATGATCCAGCCGATGAATCCGAGCGGCGGGGCTGAACCCGCTGCGAGGATGAGAATGTCATTGTGCAACTCGAGCCCTTCTTTCTCTATCTGTTCGGCCGATGCGGGTCATTTGGGCATCGGCGATCTGGTTCACTTCCTGCGTCGCAGAGCGACGAGGGCCGACACGCCGAAAGCGATGAGGACACCTCCGATAGCTGCGACGAGTAGCCCGACTGATAGGGGGAATGCGACGCTCCACCCGAGGAAGCCCATGTCCACCTGGTCAGTGTTCTGGCCGATGAGGATGGCCAGCACAACTGCCAGGAGAACTACGAAGGCTGTCGTGGCGACGAGGCCGAAAGAGCTACGCTTGCGGTCTTTTTTCGGTGACACGTCAGTCATTTCTTGAGCTCCTCGCTTGAAGAGTGATCTAGTTTCCGGTGATCTTGTTGATACCTTCGGAGATCTTGTCTTTGGCTTTCTCGACTGCGTCCTTGACGCTGGCCTTGGCCTGGTCAGCTTTGCCTTCACCCTTGAGCTGGTCGTTGTCGGTGGCATCGCCGGCAACTTCCTTGGCCTTGCCTCCGAGATTTTCGGCGGAGTTCTTGGTCTTGTCTTCGAGTCCCATGATTGGACCCCTCTCTTCTAGGTGGGTTAAGAGCACCTTCCATGCTAGGAAGCTCGGCTGGTTCGGCGCCGCCATCTGGTCAAACTGTTACCGAAGTGTTACATACTGCAGCGAATCTGGGCACAGTGGCGGGGCTATGGCGGGAGGTGCTTCGAGCACAAGAAAACCCCCACCGTTCGACGAGCGGATCGGCAGGGGTTTTCGGGGGTGCTACTACGCAGCGTTTACAGAGACGGCAGCAGGGCCTCGGTCGCCCTGCTCGACCTCGTAGGTGACCTTCTGGTTTTCCTCGAGGTTGCGGAATCCACCGCCCTGAATCTCGGAGTAGTGGACAAAAACGTCAGAGCCGCCGTCGTCGGGGGCAATGAAGCCAAATCCCTTTTCCGAGTTAAACCACTTTACGGTGCCGTTGATCATAACATTCCCTTCTTTGAGAGCGGAGAGGCAGTCGCCGTACTCCGGGTCGACCGAAATGTTTCAGATTGAATCAAATCGCATCCTTAAAACAACTTCCGCGAATTTGATTCCTCCTTGACTATCGGGAGGGATTAACGCATCGAAAACTGTAACCAGGAAACGACGTTACACCTTTCCAACCGTGCGCGCAACGCTCGGCGCGATCGACCTGTGTTCCAACCTCGATCACAAGAATCCGCAGACACTGAGGCACTCACCTTCCTCCACCTCCACGGGTCCGACCATGCGACGGGGCGGCGGACAGGGCAACGGGCGGGCACGCTCCGCAGCACGATTCGGGGCGCATCACCTCGGGGTGGACCCGGCGGACGATGGACTCAATCCGCTGGTCGTTTTCGATGCCGATGTCGTGCCGGTCGTCGGTTTCGATGATGAGGTCTTCGTGGCGGCGCACATCACGCCGCAGCACGTCCACCACCACGCCGAGGACGATGCACCCGGCCATGGCGGCGGCGGCGAGGATCATGGCTGCGATGGTCATGCGGTGGCCTCCTGTGCGGTCAGGCCGATCAGGAACACTCCGACGCAGAGAATGCTGACCACGGTGACGAGGAACCGCCCCGCCCGTTGGCGATCCCCCCGGTCGCCGCACTCCATCATCGTCAGGTAGTTGATGACGGCGAGGAAGGTCGTGATTCCGGCGGCGATGGTGAGGGCAAGGCCGAGTGCGAACAGTGCGGTGACGATGCTCATTCTGTTGCCTCCTTGAGGGCTTGGCGGGCGGCGCGGACCTGGGGGCCTGTGGCGACGACCACGGCGGGAAGGTCGTCGGCGGAGATGGTGTGAGCAGTAAAGATGCCGTGCCACGGAGTGCCCATCAGTACAGCGCCACGGTCGAGGGCTTCCAGCTCCTCCACGGTGCGGATGATCTGCGGGTCACTCACCGTCGACCACCTCCGGGGCGGTGACGTACCGGCGGACGACGGTGCCGCCGATCTCGTGGGCGACCTGCTCGGCGGTGAGCTTGGTGTCGGTCCACACGAGGTCGCGCCCGTAGTAGAGCTGCGTCAGACTGCCCTCCTTGGTCTGCACCGCGTACTCGGTCTTCATCCCGGCGATGGTCTGCGCCAGGGCCGGGGCAGCGGCGATCAGGCCCGTGTCAGCCTGCGCCCGCTCCTCCGAGCACGCAGGTTCGGCGGTCATGATGTGGTGCCGGTCGGTGGGGCCAGCGGAGACGACGACGGCGATCGGCGTCCCGTCCCGGTCGCGGCGCTTCTTCCACGGTCCGGGGGTTGCTCCGTCGAGGAGGGTCTGTGCCTGGTCTGGGGTGATCATGCGATCACGACCTTTCCGTCGGCGCGGACCAGGAGGTCCCAGACGGTGACGATGCCGCCGCGGCGTGCCCGGCGGCGCACGTGCCTGCGGAGGGTCTTGACGGAGCGGTCGGGCAGGTTCTTCTGGTCGATGCGGTCGGGCCAGATCGTGGCGATAGTCCAGCCGATCTGCACGGCGGGCTGATTGTCGATGGTGCGGGTCATGCTTTTGCCTTTCGGTTGTGTCCGGTGAGCCAGCGGGTGCTCATGCTGTCTCCTCGCAGTCGGGGCAGTGGTAGCCCTCCCACGGGTCGCCGGCCATTTCCATGCCGCAGGTGTCGCAGGCGGGCGCGGTCTCATCGCACCGTTTGCAGTGGCAGGTGCGGGGCTCGCCCGGCTCGGGGATTCTCATGCGGGCCTCGCTTCCACCGCGTCAGCGGCGTCGAGGTAGCCGCCGTAGCCGATGCCGAGCGTGTCGATGGCCTTGTGGATCGCGCCCTCACTCGTCGCGGCGGGGACGGTGACCGTCAGGGTCACCTCCCAGTCCCGGAGGGCACCGTCGTGGTAGCGGTCAGGCATGGTTCACCCACCCGCCATCCATCGGGGACACGTCGCCTTGCATGCCGAGGGTGAGGATCAGGCGGTCCAGATCATCGACCTGCATGGTGGGGCGCTTTCCGGAGACGATCGACTGGACCTTGGATTCGGTGAGGCGGGTCTGTGCGGCGACGATCTGCACCCCCGGCCCAACGTGGGCGCCGGAGCAGTGCCCCTCCCCCATGCGGATCTCCCGGTCCACCATGCGGCGGATCCGGTCACGGACCGGGTCGGGGATGTGCACGAAGTCCATCGGGGTGCTCATGCGGCACCACCGTCCGCGAGCCACTGGTCGAGGTCATGCTTCGACCGGGTGCCGATCTTCGGCACAGGGCCGGGCGTCGTCCGGTCCGGGACGCTCGTGGCGAGGTTCTTCCCCCGGGCACGACACGGCAGGCACAGGTCACCCTGGTCCGCCGGGTAGGTGGTCGACGTCTTCCGGCCGCACCTGGTGCAGGTGATGTTGCGGCGCGGGCGGCTGATCTTCCTGCTCATGCTTCACCCCGCAGCATGTCGAGGATCGACAGGGCCGCGGCCAGCTGCGCGGGCGGCAGCAGTGGGACCGGGGTGGCGGCGAGGTCGTCGAGGGCGGCGTCGAACGCGAGGAACGCATCCGGGTCCGACTCCTCGGCCGGCTCCGGGTCCGGGTCGGGCTGCAGGCGGTTGATCTCCATCTCGATGAAGTGGATGGCCTTGCGGAGGTCTTCGATCCGGCCGTCGACCGTGTCGGACTTGTTCCGGCCGTCGAGGCGGGAAGAGCAGGCGAGGTGCTGCACGGCCTGGGCCGAGGCGGGGGTGAGGTGCAGGCTGATGTCAGCGACCTGCACGTTGTCGGGGAAATCGTAGTAGGCGGGCATTAGATGGTCCTTTCGATCGTGATGTGCGCGCCCGGGGTCTCCCCCGGTTCGGCGCGTCGCTTGTGGATGTGCCAGGTGTTGATCTGGGCGTCGTCGTGGAACACCTCGGCAGCCGTGAGCGCATCGCCCACGGCGCGGGCTGTCTTGTCAGCGTCCGGGGCGCTGGTGTGCGGTGGGGCGGGTTTGTCCTTCAGGGCTTTCGCCCGGGGGAACACGAAGACAGCAGTGACGGTGACCGGCCCGTCGAGCGGGGGGCCGTCGTGCGCGGCCCTAGCAGCCGCTGTGACGGCCTTTCGCCAGCCGGGTAGGTACTTGGATGCTTCGATGCTTCTGCCGCGCCCTACGGGTCTTTTCGAGCCTTGTGGTCGTGGGGTTCCCTCCACGAAGAAGTGAGTCACAGGGGTATCTCCATCTGGCCGGTGAGTGACCAGTCGTCGAGGGTGGGGTCTAGGAGGGCGGCGATGGTGCGGCCCTGGTCGGTGAGCACCCAGCGCCAATGGCCGTCGCACGTGGTCTCGGTGCAGACGTGGCCGGGCTTGTCGTGGCAGGCGGGCAGCACCAGTCCCTTGTCGACGAGGTCGCGGGCGAGCCACGGGCGATCTGTCGTGCCCGTGCGGGCGATCTCCAGCAGGCAACGACGATCCATCGGCAACAGCACCAGGTCAGTCACCGAGCATCACCACCGCCGTGTGCAGGAACCTCCGCCACCTGGGTGGGATCGGCATTCCGGTGCACATCCCGGCGAGGAGGTGTGGTTTCACCCCGAGCCTGCGGCATGCTTCCGGCACACCCAGGCGACTCGTGATCCAGAACGCGTCCTGCCTCGCCTGCTCCTGCGACCGGGCGGGCATCGGGTACTCATGCAGCGCACGCTGTTGCTGTCCAGCCGTGCTCATGCCGGGATCCGGTAGTAGTCGCGGTTGAAGACCCCCAGTCGGCAGCAGATCAGGTCGATCTCCTGCGGTGTTGTCTGCGGTGCCGCACCCCTGTCATGCCGACTGACACTCATCAGGGTTTTGATGCGGGCCAGGGGCAGGCCGGTGATGTCCGCGACCGGTTCGACCGGGGCGCGGTCCGCTTCCAGGAGTGATGCGTTCCTGATCTCGCGGGGCAGGGAGGGGAACATGCGGCGTTGCGTGTCCTTCGCCACCGCCCACATCGCGTCCAGCAGCCATGCGGGTACCGGCCGGGGGTCCACATCGGGCTCCGGCAGACCGTGTGTGCGGCACCAGAGTTTCTGCAGGCGGCGAGTGGTCTCCGGGGAGCACTGCTTCCGGCCGGTGAGAGTGTTGCTGATCGTGCCCTCGCGGACATCGCAGGCGGCGGCGATCTGCTTGCCCTGCCAGCCTTCGTCTTTCAGGTGTCGGACGATGGTGGGGCCGTCGGCGCCGGCAATGTCCCAGGGGTCTGTGGCGGTCATGCCGACACCCCCGTTGACCCGAAGCCGTTGACGCCGCGGCTGGTGCGGTCCGGGAGGGCGTCGCCGATGTCGAGGACACTGTGCGGCACCTGCTTAATGACCAACTGCGCGATCCTGTCGCCCTCCTCCCACGCCCACGGGGTTTCGGGGTCGAGGTTGATGGCGATGACGCAGATCTCGCCGTGATAGCCCGCATCGATGGTGCCGGGACTGTTGAGGACTGTGATGCCGTGGTGGAGTGCGAGGCCGGATCGGGGTCGGACCTGTGCTTCCCACCCGTGCGGGAGCGCGAGTTTCAGGCCGGTGGGGATCAGCGCCCGGCGCCCGGGTTCGAGCACTCCGGCTTCCGCAGCGCGGAGGTCGATTCCGGCGTCACCGGGGTGTGCCTTGTCGGGTCGGAGGTGGGGTTGGGTGATGGTTGCGGGGATTCGCATGGCGGTGTTCCTTTCCTGGGTGGCCGTAACGGCCCCCAGGAGGGCCGCACAGCGACGTTGGGGGGTTGGGTGAGGGATTGTGTAGGAGAGGGTGGATCAGGGCGTCAGAACGGCGGCTCCGGCTCGGCGCCCGGGAAACCACCCGACTGCGGCGCCGAGTTCCACGCGTCCGACTGCTGCTGGGACTGACCGCCGAAGTTCCCGCCGCCCTGCTGCGACCTCGGCACCGGCAGCGACACCCTCGCAAACCCGATGTCCCAGGTCTCCTTCGGCCCGTTCTGCGACTGCCAGATGAAGTGCTCCATCTCGCCGGTCACGTTCACCCGATCCGTGCCGCCCATCAACGCGGCGTACACGTCCTGCGCGGCGTAGCCATGGACCCGACACCGGACGAACTTCGTCGGACCGTTCTCCCACTGCTGGTTCTGGTCCTTCCGCGACGAGGACTCCATCACGGTGAACTCGGCGTACTGATTCCCGGACGACTTCGCGGTCTTCATGACCACCGGTTGACCGGCATTCTGCCCCTGCTTCGGGACAAATACCTTCACGTTCTCGAGCTCTGCACGCATGTCAGGCCCCTTCCTGCCGGGAATCTCCCGGCTCTAGTTGATTTGCTTCTGCGATCTTCCGGGCGCGTGCCCTGGCCTCGACCTCACGAATGAACTTGCGGGCACCCTCCGGCGTCCCTCCCGGGCCGATCGCCACCTGCCCCGTGGTGCCCTCCTGCAAGGATTCGTGGGCGCCGTAGGCGGAGCCGAACTTCGCCGCCAATCTCTGGCGCCGGAAGTCGTTGAGGTGGTCACGCTGCTCCGGGATCGTCTCCCAGTGCGCCACGACCAACTTCGCGGTGACGATGATGTCGTGCGGGGTTGGCGGGTCGGAGTGCGTGGAGGCCCAAGCGGTGACCGCCTCACGCCACGCGGTGGCGGGGTACACGCACTTCGACCGTTCAAGCGCCCGCGCCCACGACTCGGTGATGCTGTCATCGGGTTTCCGGCCGTTGCTGTAGGTGTTGCGCACCTCGATGAGGATCATCGACGCGATGTCCGTCCAGGTGAATGAACTCATGCGCCGATCTCCCTTTCGATGCTGATATCCACGATCTCCGCGTCAACGACGCCGCCCTGGGGCGGGGAGCCCCAGTCGAGTCCGAGTTCCGCTGCCGCTTCGGGGGACATCCCCCATGCGGCCGGCGTGTTGTCGGACGGTTCATGCCGGGGGGTTACCTCGTGGTCGGTCTCTTCGACGGTTTCCCACTTTCGGCGTTTCAGCCATCGCTCCGCGTCGAGGATGAAGTTCGCGTCGGAGGCGCCGGGGTTGGCCGCGAATCGGGCGGTGAGGTCCAGGAGCGTGTCTGGGTCAATGTCCTTCACGGCCTTCTGCCATTCGGTGTAGGCCTCGGACATGGAGCCGTTCTTGTGCTTGGGGTAGGTGCGCCACCAGTCCTTGAATGGGGTGGGGTACTCGTAGCGGCCGTTGGCCTTCTTCAGCTTCGAGAGGGCGGGGAATTGGTCTGGCTCTCGCGCCGGCCGGCGCGGAGCGTCGGGGGGCGAAGTAGTTCCCCTTCCGTTTCCATTTCCCCTTCCATTTCCATTTCCGTCTATGCAGTTTCCTTGCAGGCGCTCTGAACTTCCTTGCTCATGCTCTGAAGTTCCTTGCTGGCCGTGGAATCTTTCGTCTGCCTGCGCGTTCGGGTCGTCGTAGTGAGGGTTCTTGTCTTTCGCCCTTCGCTGCGTCTTCTGATGTGAGTCCCAGGTAAGGATCTGGTAATAGGCCCTCCGGTTGACCCGGTAGAACCGCACTCCGTACGCGTCCGCAACTTCCTTGCAGAGGCTATGAACTTCCTTGCAGAGGTAAGGATCTTCCTCGGGAAAGGCGAACGCCCGGAGCCCGAGAAGGTTCGTCTCGCCCACCCCGTAGTCGTCCGCCCAGCACCACATGGCGATGAAGAACAGGCGCGCCTCCATCGACGCACTCTCAGTGTCGGGAGAAGTGAAGAACTCAGGCTTGATTGTCCGAATCTTCCCCACCAGCCACACCTCCCGACGCCCTTCGCGGCCTCTTGTCAGGGTTGTGGACCGTGTTGTACGGCGGACGGAACATCCCGATCAGGTACTCCTCCGCAGCTTCGACAGCGTCCCGCGTAGGGAACCAGATCCGCTCGAAGAATGCCGCCTTCTCGAACCACGGCTTGTCGGCCTGATGTTGAGTCCATCGGGTCGGAGCGTTGACGCTGATGCCGATGTAGATGATCTCCTGCCGGGAATCCCGAATGACGTACAGCCATTGGCCCTCGTCAGGGATGATTGACCCGACACGATGTGGCGCGGTAGCACCTCGGAACTTCCAGGTTGTCACCGGTTCCAGGATCTCCGGCCGGCAGATGAGGTGGTAGTCGAGTGCGACCCCTCCACACCCCATACTGACCACAACTTGCTCGTTCCCTACAGAGTCAACCGTGAATCCGTCGATCTCCATGATGAAGCTCTCGAAGGCGACAAACGATCCGAGCGTGAGACCCATCCTCGCGCAGGTACCAGCAGGATCGATTGGCTCATCTGCCAGGTCGGCGGTCTCATCGCCTTCTTCAGTGACGGGCGCGAACTTGTCGAACCCCCATTCTCCTCCCGGAAGCTGGGAGTCCAGCTGGATCGGATCCGACGCTGCCGGGAAATTGATGATGCTGCTCATTCTTCCTCCTCCTCTCTCATGACTCCGCGGTAGAACGCCGGCGGGAACACCGGGGTGTTGAACGACTTGACCAGCAGGCCAGCCCGGTACGCCCACCGCGGGTGAGCATGAATCCACGAGTGACAGGACGCGCAGATGGCGACCAGGTTGTCGGTCGTGTGCTCCCCGCCCTGCTTCCGCAACTGACGGTGATGCAGCTGCTCCGGTGCCCCGGTGCACACGCTCGGGATAAGGGCTTCACACCACCCATCGGCCCGGTCGATGACCGCTTCCGCGACCTCCGGGGGCATGCGCTTCTTGCTCATCGCTCCCCCGTCCCCGCCGTGGCATACGCCTGCATCAGAGACTTCAGGATCGACTGAGCACCACTGCTCCGGGTCTCCAGCATCTTCATCGTCCGCTTCGCATCCGCGAACGCCAGTGACGCCACATCCCGGGCATCCCGCTCATCAGATGTCGCCAGCTCCACCTGCGCGTCCCGATCCGCGACGGTCTTCCCGTCAGCGGCAAGCTGCGCTGCGGCGCGGGCACGGTCGTAGGCGCGCTGTGCGTCCACCGCCCGCTTCTCCGCATCAGACACGATGCGGATACCCCGGGCGAGATCCTGGCCGAACTTCCACACCGCGCCCTCCGCTTCGACGGGGTTAAGCGGATGCCGATCCGGCGCCGTCATCGGTCACCACCTCCGCATCCACCGTCTCCGGATCAGACTCCTCACGACGCTCCGCACGATCAGCGTTCACCGCCAGTTCCTTCCCGATCTCCACCCACTGGTCGTAGACACCGAGCCGCTTAGCCTCGCCCTGCATGGCGAGGAGTTCCTCACGGTCAACAATGTCGCGGCACCGGTCCAGGAACCCCTCAGCGGCCTGCCGTGCTGCCTGACGCTGCGCCTGAGAGTGGTGCGGCGTCCCATCCGGCGACGGACGGACGTACGTGCTCGCGCCGGCCGACCCGTCCGTCACACCCATCTGCTCGAGCAGATCAGTGACCTTGAACTCCGGGCCGATCTTCAACTCCCCACCCGGCGGCAACTGCATCCGCGTGGACGCGATCTTCGTCAGCATCCAATCCCGCGGTGCCCGCGCCTGGCAGATCACCGTCGCCTGGTACGGCAGGTTCTTCTCCGCTCGGATCTTCCACACGTGCTCCCCGGTCGGCTTACCGCCCTCCACCACCGACACGTTGTCGAGGCGGGCGGTGAGGATCACCGGGCCGGGGAAGGACCGCAGGGCGCCGAGGAAGTCCGCGAGGGCATCCTTCGCCTGATTCCACAGGTCCATCGTGATCTGCGCGTCCCCGCCGTTGCCCCGGTTCTTCCGGCGCGCCCGGTCGTTCGCCATGTGCTGGGCGACATCTGACAGGAGGGTCCACACTTCGGTGACTGAGTCCACGATCAGCATGTTCGCCTTGCCCGGCGCGGGCGACCGCTGTGCGGCCCACCTGGCGGCGCCGAGGATCTGACCCCAGGTGCCGTCGTGCTCAATGACCTCGTAGTCGGCACCGGGGACAGTGCCGTACTCGTCAGCCATGCGCTCCCCCACCTCGAGGAAGAACGCCCGGTCGATGAACTCCGCGCCGGTGGCTTCCGCTGCGGCCCAGGTTTTCCCTGAGCCCTCGACTCCAGCGAGGATGATGATGGGCCAGGACACCTGACCAGTCGGCCGGCGGGTCTGGTACTGGGGCTGGTTCACAGCGGGCCTCCTTCCTCATTCTCGATCTCCGTGAGGATCAGTGCCCGACCATCCGGGTGATTCTTCGCCTGCTGGACCGCCCACACGACCGCCGGGAACCCCATCGACAGGAGCGCCTGGTTCTTCGTGTCGGCCTTGCACACAGCCCGGATCAGGGCATCCACGAATCCGCCCGGGGTGTGCGCGCCCTCCGTGCCCGGCCAGAAGAAGCCGAGGACCTGGCGCATCTTGTTCGAGTTCTCACTCATCGTCGCTCCCCTCAGACAGTGCAAGCTGCGGCGTCCCCGCCACCAACTCCGCCGCCGCATCCTTCCCCGCCTGCGCCGGACGAATCGACAACACCGGCTTACCCACCGACACCTCAACCCCCGGCACCGAATCACCCTTCTCCGCAGCACGGAGATACTCCGCCTCAACCTGCGGCGACAGAGCAGCCTCCACCAACTCCGGCGCATGCTCCTCCAACACCGCCAGAGCAGCATCCATGTCCGTGACCCGCAGGCCGATCTTGTCCGGCGCCTCGCCGGCGACATGGCCCATCAATGCGGCCTTGTCCGTCACCCGTGCCTTCGGCTTCGGGTCGGAGTACGACACCGTGCCGAGGGACTGGTCACCAGATCGGGCGGTGACCTTGTCGCCCCGGTCCATGTCCTCCACCATCGATGCCCGGTCAGCATCGTGGATCTCCTTCAGCCGCTTCATCACGGCTGACTGCATCACCAGGCGCTGTGCCTGGCTGTTGCGCTGCGCGAGCAGTTCCTTCATCGTGGTCATGCTTCTACCTCCTCGAGGTGTGTGGTGATTCGTGCGAGGGCGTCCTTCACATGCATCTGCGTCATGCGGACCTCACCCCGGCACGCTGTCTTGTCTGCGGCAGCGAAGAACCGCCACAGGTCCGCTTCCTTCGCCGTCTGCCGGGCAGCCTTGATGGCGAACTCCGCGATGTTCCGCGACTTCGGCCGGGCGTCCGGCAGGTGGGACAACTGTTCGAGGTTCGCCATGCGGCGGCTCGCGTTGACGAGGTACAGGCCGATCTCCCGGGCGACGCCGACCCGGTAGTCCGCGGTCACTGGTCGGCCTCCGGGGTTTTCAGGTGCAGCAGGTCGCGCTGGCGCTGCTCCATCCAACGGAGCTTGTTCTTCACCGACGAGGCGGACCGGCCGACCCGATCCCCCGCCTCCTTGGGCGTCACACCGGAGTTCACCCAGCGCTGCACCTGAAGCGCCTCACGCTTCGTCCACGGCTTGCAGCGGGGCTCCTCCTCCGGCAGGCTGTCGATGTCCTCGAGCGGCTCCTCCGGGGCGTCCGGGGTGTTGATGCCGGACCACGGAAGCCCGGCGCCGGGCACCAGGCGGTGGGTCTGCTGCTGGCCCGTCAGTGCGGTGAGGACCTCCACAGCCTCCTCGACAGTGTCAGCGGTGATCGTGATGCTCATGCGTTGTGCTCCTTGACGGTGTGGATGGCGAAAGCGATGACAGCGACGACTGCCACGCCAGTGAGGCCCAGGCCGAGGTGCGCGGCCTGGGAGATGATCAGTGCGATGACGAGGGCGACGACGGCGAGAGCGCCGACGATCAGCAGCACCGCCTCGAAGGGGAACGATCCGGGCGCGGCGTCACGCTGGGGGTCGAGGTGTCCGATGCAGCCATCCCGGTACGGGGTGTGGCGGGGGTCCGCGGACCGCTCCCCCATGCAGCCGGACACGCGGCGGTGCCTGCCGGTAGGGTGGTTGGTCTTGCTGCGCTGGTAGTCGGTGACGTCGCTCATGCCGCCTCCTCCTCGTGCACTTCGAGCATGTGGGCGGCCTCCGTACGGGACAGCCCGGCCAGCGTCAGCGCCGCCTTCGTCTGCACCCTCGGGGGTTTCTTCGAGCACGGCAGGTCGAAATCGTCAGCAGCGATCTGGCGGTGCATCGTGCGGGCGGGACGGCACAGCAGCACGGCCGCTTCCTGCACGGTGAGCATTGTCGGTAGTGTCGAGGTCATGGCCTCTCCTTTCGTGGTTGGGTCAGGCGCCCCGGTCGGATTGGTAGTTCTCCGGGGCGTCGTCATGTGTCAGGCGAACCGGTCGATGAGCGCGGCCCGCTGGCGGACACCAAGCCCGCCGACACGCCGGTTCGCAGGGATCCGCAACTCCTCCATCACGGCATTCGCGGTGACGTTCCCGACCTTCGGCAGGGCCATAAGGACTGCCTTGACCTTCGTCATCGTCGCGGCCTTCGACCCCTCATCAGCGAGGTGGAAGACATCGGCGAGGGTTAAGTTCCCGGCGGAGAGCTGCTCCTTCATGTAGGCACGGGCCTTGCGGACCTTTGCTGCCCTCTCAAGCGCGGCGTCGCGCTGCTCCGGGGTGAGCTTCGGCGGTGTTTTCGGCATGGTGACCTCCTGGTCGTTGTGTGGTTTGGGTGGGGTCGGGGGCGAATATCTGTTGCCCGCAATCGGGGTGAGAACCCCGACCCCTGGTGCCCGACGCCGGCATCGAACCGGCTCCCCTGCGAGGCGTTACAACCTATCCACCAAAAATCGGTGTCGGAACTCGCGGGGACTCCTGTGGTCGGGCGGTGTAGGGGTGGATGCAGCAGACCCCTCAGCCAGAAAGCAGAAAGGCGTCCTGGGGGCCGCTTCAGAGGGAGAGTCGAGTCAGGACCTCGTACACACCCACCCCAGGGGTCCGTGACCATCACGACCGGACCCCTGGTGCCCTACCCCGGTCACGAACCGGAACCGGACCTAGCCCGGCAGTAGGACATGTTGGTCATGGTTGAATGAGTTCCATGGCAAACCCCGCTGAACTCCTTCACGATCTCTTCGTCTCCTGGAACAACGACAAGCAGTCCGCCCAGGCGGCCCGTAATGACGCAGCCTTGCTTCCCGCTCACCGGCGGGCTGTTCGGTACCTTGACAGCATCGACGAGCTTCTAGACGTCGCAGAAGCAGCCGGAAAGCGGGTGAAGAACTACCGGACCTACTTCCCTCTATGGACGCGGACGGTGTTCAACTTCCCCAACAGCTGGCAGGGGACTAGCAGCGGCGGCATCAACGTTGAGCAGATCCGGCACCTCGAGAACCTCATCGACCTGCTGGATGACTTCGTGGAGCGCATCGATCCGGCGAAGTTCGAGGCACTGTCCACGTACCTCACCTTGGTTGAGAAGACCCTTGACGAGGACGAGTCACTACCTGATTCCGTGAAGCGGTCTGCCCGGGCGATGATCACCCACCTGCGCGGGTGCATGGAGGACTTCGCCATCGTCGGCGACTTCGATTTCGAGAAGGCACTCGAGCGGCTCATCGGCGTGCTCGCGCAAGTTGGACTACGCAGCGAGAAGAAGGACGAGTGGTCGAAAGTGATGGGCCTGTTCGTTTTCCCCTACATGGTGAACAACCTGCCGGCCATATCCGACGGGGTGAGCGTCATCTCAAAGATGATCTCCGGGTAGTTGCCGATTCGATTGCCTGGTCGAGCGCCTGGTCGATGACAACGCCGGAGGGGACACCGGTGAGGATTTTTTCCTTCATCCGGGACAAGACCCAGTTCACGGCGGCGCATTCCGTCAACGTCATCTCTATAGGGACGAGTCGGTCGTCCATATGACACCTCCTGTGGTAAATGCTTGGTGTTTGGCACCCTGATTGGTGCCCGTGCCCTGCCCCGTCCATGACGACGGCGGTCGACTACTCGACAGCAGGGCTGAAATTTGTATCCGCGCCGTTCTCTACCTCCGGGCACCCTGCTAGGGGCTACCCAAGTTCCAACGTCCGCACTGGTCACAGGTCATCGCGATCTACTCCCCCGCCCCGGTCTCCCGGCGCAGGTTTTTCCGACGATTGACACGCTCGCTGCCCTGGTGCGACAGATACCTGTCCGGCGCTATGCACTATTGAGTTCTCGAAATATCCAGGTCAGGCATGGTTCCCTGCCGGTTTCCCGGCGGATCCCACGACAACCGCGTGCGCACTCGCCCCACGACGGCGACGGTCGAACCGGTGCGCGGCCCGTGCCCCTTCCCCAGGGCACGGACATGGTGGGGCTACGCCCCGAGTTCTTTCAGGTCTTCGTTGGTGATCAGCACCAGTCCAGTGCTGTGCTCATTGGGGGTCAGCCCCTCCTTGATCAGCGCGTCCCGGAAGGCGATCTCAGCGTCCGGCTTCACGCGGGTCTGCAGCCGCTGCTTGCCGCCGTAGTTCCCCTCACCGTGTTGGTAGAGGATCCCGTTGGCCTTCCGCAGCGGGGCCATGTGGTTCGGCCCTTCCTTCACCGTCCCGTCGTCCCGCTTCCGCCAGCCGCGCTCGTCCTTCATCCAGTGCTTGTCATAAAGGTGCTGGAAGAACGCCATCTTCGGGACGCTGGTGAAGTACTTGCCGCGGAAGTCGGAGAGCTTCAGTCCGTCGCCGGCCTCGGTCGCTCGCTTCCACTTGTCGAGGGCGACGTTCTTCCGCTCGACCTGCACCCGGCGCGCCCGTTCGTCCTTCAGGTCGGTGGCGAGGCGGATGATCGTGTCCGGGTCGGTGAGGACCTGCTCGATCTTCTGCTCGGTGAGGTACCCGCCGTGCTTCCGGATCGCGGGGAGGACTTCGCGGGTGACCCAGCGGCGGAACTCCACGGCCTCCGGCTTGTCGCTACGAAGGATGACCTCGTACATGCCGGCCTCATCCACGACGGTGGTCTGCTGCTGCCGACCGAGGGAATCGGTGACCGGAATCTGAGTCCGGGCATCCTCGTCGATCCGGGCGGCGACCTTGTGTGGGCTCCCGAGGTTCAGGACGGTGCAGAGGTCGTTGAGCACGAACCGTGGCTCGCCATCCTCGGCGGTGAGCACTCGGACCTGGCGACCATGGAAGTCGAACGGGGTGATCGCGCTCATGCCGTCACCTGCTCGCGGTCGCGGATCTCGGCGGTGATGGCCTCAGCCCTCGCCACAAGATCCTCACGGAGGAGCATCATGGCTTCCTTCACGGCCGGGTCGTCAGTCTCGACGGCCATGACACCGGCGCGGATCGCGGCCTCGTAGTGGCCAGCGGACCGGCCGTAGTCGTAGTCGGATGCGGTATACTGCTGGGTGTTGGCTCCGGGGTGCATCCGGGGCCTCCTTTCATGTGTGGGGTGGGTCTAAGCGGCGGCCAGAAGGTCGCTCTCGGTGCTCTTGACAAGAACTCGATCCGGGCGGGCGCCCAGTTCCGCGAGGGCGTCAAGCACCTGCGGGGTGGGTCGGCGGGTCTTGATCGCCTTGTTCCACGTGTTTCGGGAAACCCCAGTGCGGGCCGCCAGGTCCACTGCGGATCGCAGGTGGTTCGCCCGCTTCACGCGGTCGAGTTCATCAAGACTGATAAGAAACATTGTCTCCGTGTCCTCTCTGTCTCGGTGACTGACAATAGATTAGGTCACTCGAAGACAAATGACAAGTTTCAATGTCTTGCCATGACGAGCATTTCTGACACCGTGCAGGTAGATGCCGCCTTGCTGACAAGAAAGTTGTGCAGTATGATGAAGTTCATGACCACTCCAGCAGAGATCAAGACATGGTTTTCTTCCCGCCTCGGCAGGCGCGTGACCGCCACCGACATAGCCGAGGCACTCAGCGTGTCGAGGAACACTGCGAACTCACGCCTGAGCGACGGACTCGACGCAGGCGACACCATCACCGTCTCCAGGCACTTCGGAATCAACCCCGTGGAAGCACTCGTGGAGCTCGGTCACCTCACCTACGAAGACGCGTTCTCCTTCGTGGACAGCGACGGGACCATGCTCACCACCGCCACCCAGGAGCAGCTCATTCGCCAGCTCGCCGAGGACTCGCTGTCCCTCTCAGACAGGATCGAGATAGGTGCTGCGGCTAAGGCCCTGGCAGACCGACGAGACGAGCTCGCCGCCCGACGCGCCGAGAAATCGCACGACCGGGTGCCCCCGCGTCCGACCCCTGAGCATGATGGGACCGTCCGCGACTTCGACCGGGAGCCAGGCACGTACGCCGCGGACAGCAGCATCAACGAAGGCGCCGCGAGAGAGGAGCGGGGTGAGGACCCCATCGACTGACACGCTGATCGACGTGGCTGTCACCCACGGCCTCTACGTCGACTGGCACCGAGGAGGACCGAAAGCCGCGTGGCTACCGCCAGACACGATCACCCTCCAGTACGGGATGGGCGACGCCGACACTCTGTGCGCGCTCGCCCACGAGTTCGGCCACTTCGTCCATGGAGACCATTGCGGACACTCCCCCAGGGCAGAGGCACGAGCCGACCGCTACGCCGCCGACATCCTGATCGACCCGAACGCATACGAGCTCACGGAACGCACCTACGGACCACACCCCACACGCATCGCCGCCGAACTCGGCGTCACCACCCACATACTCGCCATCTGGCGAGAACTACACGACAAGGATCGCCATGCAGATCTCAAACTACGACTCGGCCTATGACCCGATCTTCGACCAGGAAGTCGATCACGAGTCCCGCTACTTCGACACCATCCGCGAACTCGCGGAAGACAACTTCGCCGCCCCGGGCGATGAGTTCACCGTAGACGCGACCCTCATGCCAGTCACCGACTACTACGGCGACGCACGCGCCATCGCTATCCAGGTCGACTTCTCGACCGTGGGAACCCTTCCCGACGAAGACGTAGACGCCTGGTGGCGGCTCGCCGTCGCCGCCCACGACGCAGGCGACGAACTCGAAGTCGAGGCGAGACTATGGACCTGCCCAGACTGGGAGAAGAAATTCTACGCCTCCGTCCGACTCGCCCTCCCGACCGCAGAAGACGGTATGGGCCAGGTCGGAGACGACATCACCGCAACGAACCTCGCCGCCGTCGACGGATTCACAAACCCCCTGGAAGAGTACTGGGACCCGAAGTGGCGCAAGGCACATGGAATGACCGACGCCGAGTACAAGGACCGGGCCGACGAAGTTCATCGGAAGGCAGAAGCGTACCGAACCGAACAGGGCCAGGAGCACGCCACGACATCCTCCGCCCCCGCTAACCCCTACACATCCCCCGTCAAGCGTCCCGAAGTCGCCCCGGTTCAGGCCGACTGGACGCACCTCCTCACCCCCGACGCCAGCCCCAGGGCAAACCTGTTCCAGCGTGGCTATGCCCGTGGCGTCGCAGGTAAGGCTCTGGGCAATGTGAGAGCACCACGCATCGACTACGCCACCGTCCAGCAGTGCCGCAACATCGTCTCCACCTTCGGCGGAGATGTCACCGAGGTCGACAAGCGCGGAAGCTCACTGTTGAAAGCTCTGTGGTGGGTGCTTCTCATCCTCCTCGGCATCTGGGCGTTGATCGGGCTCGCGACAGCACCGGTCGGTCTGGTGCTAACCGCCCTGATCGTGTGGCCTTTCGCCCACCACTACTGGACCAGGCGGAAGCTCACCGCCCCGTTCGGCGCACAGAAATAGCCCGAGTCGCACGAAAGCCACCCACCGCCATGGACTCACCACCGCCCCGATGGCTCGTGATGCTGCTCAGCATCATCGCCACCATCGCAGCCATCCCCGCCGGCATCATCGCCGCCCTCACGATCATCAGCATCATCCTGCGCCTCTAAAGCGCACGAAAGCGGCCCCCGTCACCGGGAAGGGTGGCGGGGGCCAGAATGTCCACCGAGATTGACAGACAAGGAGATCATACCGTGAGCATCCAACGACGACCGAAGAAGGGGAAGCCCCCGGAGGGGACGCCAGTGAAGTGGATCGTCCGGTACCGGGACCCCTCCGGGCGCGAGCACTCCAAGACCTTCACCCGGGAGAAGGACGCGAAAGCCCACGACGACGAGCAGGCGCGCCTCCTGCGCCGCGCCGAGTGGGTCGACGCGGACAACGCACCGCGCCTCGACGCAGTGTGGCCACTGTGGGAGGCGGCAGCGACGAGCCCCGGGACGAAGGCGGTGCGCGTCACCGTCGGCGCGAACCTCGGCGACCTCGGTGCCACACCGATCACCAAGATCCTGCCCTCCCAGCTGAGGGCGTGGCAGATCCAACTGCGTGACGGGCGCCGGTGGGTGGACGGCTGCACCGGCCTGTCGGTGAACACTCGTCGGTCGTGGTGGGCCCAGCTGTCCGGATGCCTGTCCATGGCCGTCGCCGACGGCATGATGCTGACGAACCCGTGCTCGAAGGTCCCAGGCCCGGGCCGGGCGGAGCCGGTCGACCCCCGGACGCTGCCGTCCATCGAGGAGATCGGGGCGGCGGTAACACGGGCGGAGAAGACAGGGCGTGGCACCCTGGCGATGATGATCCTCCTGGGAGTGTCGACCGGCCTGCGGCCCAGTGAAGTCGCGGGACTGCGGTGGCGAAACGTCGACGTGAAGGCACGGACAGTCCATGTCGTAGAGCGGTCGCGAGCGGTATCCGGGAAGCCGACCGACTGGGGACCACCGAAGACGCCGGCGTCCCGGCGAGTGGTGCCGGTGCCCCCGGAGATGATGAAGCGGCTTGTCGCCTACCGGCTGTCGCACCCGACGGACGCTGACCGGGAGCCGATCTTCCTCCGGCGAACCGGGGGACTGTGGTCCTCGGGTGACATCGCCAGTGCCATGAGCGCTCTGCTCGGCGAGGATGCCGACTGGACCTTCCACGCCTTGCGGCATGTCTATGCCTCATCGCTGATCCGTCAGGGTCGGGGTGTGAAGGCGGTGCAGAAGATGATGGGGCACAAGAATGCGGCGACGACTCTGGATACCTACGCGCACATGTGGCCGGACGAGGATGAGATGGTGCGGGATGCTGCGCAGGCGCTGGTGCGGGATGTGTGCGGGATGGCCCCCGTCGTCGGGGCTCCCGAAGACGAGAATGGCGGCACCGGGTCGGTGTGACCTGGTGCCGCTGTTACCTACTCTGACCTGCTACTTCAGGTCCTTGGAGGACAGGCCGAGCTCGCGACGGGCGACGACCAGCAGCTGGATCTGCTGGGTGCCCTCGAAGATGTCGAGGATCTTCGAGTCGCGGGCCCACTTCTCCAGCAGGGAACGCTCGGAGTAGCCGTAGGTGCCGGCGAGCTCGACGGCCCGCAGGGTCAGCTCGGTCGCCATGCGGCCGGCCTTCGCCTTGCACTCGGAGGCTTCCTTGTTGTTCGGCTGCTTGTTGTCGGCCATCCAGGCGGCCTTCAGGGTCAGCAGGTAGGCGGCTTCCCAGTCGGCCTCGAGGCGGACGTACTCGGAGGCGGCGGCGGACTGGTTCCAGGCCGGGGCATCGTAGTCGATGTCCACGCCGGCCTCGGTGAGGATCTCACGCAGCTTCTCGAGGGCTGCGCGGGAGACGCCGAGGGCGAAGCCGGCGACCAGCGGGCGGGTGTTGTCGAACGTCGCCATGGCGCCGCCGAAGGACTTTTTCGTGTCGATCTCGGGGGAACCGAGCAGCGCGGACTTCGGGACGCGGACGTTGTCCAGGATGAAGTGGGCGGTGTCCGAGGAACGGATACCGAGCTTGTGCTCCAGGCGGACGAGGTCGAAACCGGGGGTGTCGCGCGGGACCAGGAAGGACTTGATGGCCGCGCGGCCGGCGGACTTGTCCAGGGTGGCCCACACGACGACGTGGGAGCAGCGCTCACCGGCGGTGACGAAGATCTTCTCGCCGTTGAGGACGTACTCGTCACCGTCGAGCTTGGCGGTGGTGGCGACGGCGGCCGAGTCGGAACCGAACTGCGGCTCGGTGATGGCCATTGCGGCCCACACCTTGCCGAATTCCTTCAGCTGCTCGTCGGTGGCGACGGCGGCGACCGCCGCGTTACCGAGGCCCTGGTACGGCAGGGACAGGGTCAGTCCCACATCGCCCCAGGAGGTCTCGATGACGTTGATGAGGGAGGCCATGTTGCCGCCGTTGCGGACACCGCCGTCGCTCTTCTTCTTGTCGCCGCGGCCGCCGGACGCGCCGGCCATGTCGCCGCCGCCGTCGGTCATGCCCTCGACGAGGGCGGCCATCGTGTCGAGCTCGACCGGGCGCTCGTGCTCGGCGAGATCGTACTTACGGGAAATGGGTCGGAAGATCTCCGCTGCGGCCTGGTGCGCCTGGTTGGCGGTCGCCCGCAGCTTCTTCGGGAGTTCGAGGTTGATCATGTCAATGCTCCTTCGAGTGGTTGCGGACTAGAGAACGACAACGCCCTCGGCGACACCGATGGCACGCAGGTCGCGGTACCACCGCTCGACCGGGTGCTCCTTGGTGAAGCCGTGGCCGCCGAGCAGCTGGACGCCGTCGGAACCGATCTGCATGCCCTTCTCGGAGGCGAAGCGGCGGGCGAGCCCGGCCTCACGGTTGTAGGACCGGCCCTGGTCGAGGCGGGAGACGCCGCGCAGGGTGATCAGACGCAGACCGTCGAGCTCGATGCGGATGTTCGAGACCATGAAGGCCACGCCCTGGCGGTTGGCGATCGGCTCACCGAAGGCCTGGCGCTCCTTGACGTAGGGCTTGACGTACTCGAGCACGGCCTCGGCGGTACCGCAGGCGAGTGCGGCCCAGCCGAGACGGGCGCGGCGGATGATCTCCGCGTAGGACTCGGTACGGGTCTCGGAATCGACGTCGGCGCCACCGAGCAGGTTGGTGGCGGGAACCTTGACGTCCTTGAGCAGGACGCGGCCCAGGCCGGCGGCGCGGACACCCATGGACGGGTCCGCCTCGACGACGACGCCCTCGGTGGAGGACTCGACGATGACGAAGGTGTTCACACCGTCGAGGTCGACGGCGATGACGAACAGCTCGGCGGAGCCGGCGTTCGGGACCTGGGTCTTCACACCGTTGATGACGAGGTTGTCACCCTCGCGGGTGGCGGTGGTCTGCAGCACGAACGGGTCGAACAGCGGACGGTCCTCGGAGACGATGACCGCGGAGACCGGGACGTTGCCGCCGGCGAACTCCGGCAGGTAGGTCTTCTGCTGGGCGTCGTCACCGTAGTTGGTGATGGTGTTCGCCACGCCGGCCGGCGCGAGGATCGCGAGGGCCTGGCCCATGTCACCGAAGGCCAGGGCCTCGGCGACGAGGGCGCCGGTGGTCGCGGAGGACTCGGCAGCGAGACCCTCGTACTCCTCCGGGATGCTGATCAGCGAGATGCCGAGCTCGGCGGCGTTGTCGAGAACCTCCTGGGAGGTCTCGGCGGCCTCGTTGGCGTCGTGCGCGACGGGGCGGAGCTGCTCCTCGGCGAACTCGCGGACCGCGGAGACGAGCATCTCCTGGTCCTCGGACGGGGTGAGGTCGAACAGCACCTTGGCGGGCTTGGCGGCCGCGGCGTCCCCCTCGGCACCGTCGGTGGCCTGGTTCTCGAGGCGGACCGGCTTGCCGGACCCCTTGACCTTCTTGAACTGACGGTTCAGCGCACCCAGGGTGCGCATTCCGGTTTTCGTGGACTCGTACGCCACGCGGTCGACCTTCTCGCTGAGGCCGTACTTCGCGGCGAGATCGGAGCCGGTGAAGCGGGACAGGACTCGCATGACCGTGCCGGTGGCATCACGCTTGATGGTGTTCAGGCCGGGGGTGGAGTCATTCCGCTTGCTTCGGTCGCTCATGGTGGGCAGCTACCTTTCGCTGTACTCGGACAGATACGGACGGATAATGATGATTCCATCATAACCATTGTCCATGACCGTCGTCACATTTCCGGCGAAGATATCCCCTACCCCACACCGCCACCCCCGTCGGCGGTGTGCCCCGACAGTGCAGGAGTGACCCTCAGCGCTCCGGCTTCACCATCGGGAACAGCACGGTCTCCCGGATGCCGAGCCCGGTGAGGGCCATGAGCAGCCGGTCGATGCCCATGCCGTTGCCGGAGGTCGGGGGCATGCCCTGCTCCATCGCGGCGAGGAAGTCCTCGTCGAGCACCATGGCCTCGTCATCGCCGTCGGCGGCCAGCCGGGCCTGGTCCTCGAAGCGCTCGCGCTGGATGACCGGGTCGACGAGCTCGGAGTAGCCGGTGGCCAGCTCGAAACCGCGGACGTAGAGGTCCCACTTCTCGGTCACGCCGGGCTTGGAACGGTGCTGGCGGGTCAGCGGGGAGGTCTCGACGGGGAAGTCCCGGACGAAGACCGGTCCGTAGAGCTGGTCCTCGCAGAGGAACTCCCAGATCTCCTCGACGAGCTTGCCGTGGCCCCAGCCGCCCTTCTCCGGGACGGCGAGACCGATGAGGTCGGCGATCTTCTTCAGGTCCTCGACCGAGGTCTCCACGGTCACCTCGGGCACGATGGTCTGCTCCGGGAACTTGCGGCCGAGCGCCTCGTTGAGCGAGGGGTACATCTCCATGACACGCCACTCACCGCCGAAGTCGTACTCGGTGCCGTCGACGAGGGTGACCGTCGTGGAGCCGAAGACCTCCACGGCGATCTCCTGGATGATGTCGTGGATGAGCTTCGCGCCCGTGTCGTAGGTGCCGTAGGCCTGGTAGGTCTCCAGCATGGCGAATTCCGGGGAGTGGGAGGAGTCCACGCCCTCGTTACGGAAGTTGCGGTTGACCTCGAAGACCTTCTCGATGCCGCCGACGACCGCGCGCTTGAGGTACAGCTCGGGGGCGATACGCAGGTAGAGGTCGATGTCGAGGGCGTTGGAGTGGGTCTCGAACGGCCGTGCCGCGGCGCCGCCGTGCAGCGTCTGCAGCATGGGGGTCTCGATCTCGAGGAAGCCGCGGCGCTCCAGGGCGTTGCGCAGGGCGCGCATGACCTTGATGCGGGTCAGTGCGTTGGTGCGGGCCTGCTCCCGGACGATGAGGTCGGTGTAGCGGTGACGGATCCGCGAGTCCTCGCTCATGTCCTTGTGCGCGACCGGCAGCGGACGCAGCGACTTGGACGCCATGGCCCAGGAGTCCGCCATGACGGACAGCTCACCGCGGCGCGAGGCCACGACGCGACCGTGGACGGAGACGATGTCACCGAGGTCGACATCGGCCTTCCAGGCTGCCAGGGCGTCCTCCCCCACTTCGGCAAGCGAGAGCATCGCCTGCATCTGGGTCCCGTCGCCCTCCTGGAGGGTGGCGAAGCAGAGCTTGCCGGTGTTGCGCACGAAGATGACGCGGCCGGCGACCCCCACCTCGTCGGTGGTCTCGTCACCCGGCGCGAGGTAGGTGACGCCCTCGGTCCGCTCTACCGCGGCGGCCTCGTCGGCGTCCTTGGGGAGGACCGCGTAGGACGCCTTGATCTCGCCCAGCGTGCGGGTCCGGGGGACCTCGACGGGGTACGGGTCCCGTCCCTCGGCCAGCAGCCGGTCACGCTTGCCACGGCGGACCTTGAGCTGCTCGGGGAGGTCGTCGGCGGCGGGCTTCTGCTGGTTCTGGGGGGTCTTCTTCGCGTCACTCACGGTGTTCCAGCCTACTGCATGGCAGGTGGGGTGCAGGATCCAGTACGGACCTGCCCGGTTCCGGGTTTCCGCGGCTGTCGCCGGCACCGTTTCTACGGTGCCGGGGTCGGGGGCACCGGGGCCATCAGGGCCATGTCGGGCCGAGGTCCCCGGACTCGCGGATCCACTGCCGCCGGGAGAGCACCCGACCGTGACCGTAGTCCCGGGCCCACACTTCCTGGTCGGGCACGCCGTGGGGGCAGGGCGCACCGCCACCCCACGCAGGGCGGATGACCTTCAGGGTGCTGCTTGCCCGGTCACCATGGGCGACCTGACCGAATCCGCCGAGGATGTCGTACTTCGGAACGTAGAGGATCAGAGTTGTCGCGGCGATGTGGGCCACCCCGGCAGGGTCATGGTTCCAGGCCCTGCGGGTCCAGCCGTTGAAGATCACGTCGAACCATCCGTCGCCGACATTCTTCACCCGGACGGGCACACACTCCTCCGGATGCTCCCTGATGTAGCGGCAGCCGACTTTCCACGCCCACATCCAGTGGATGTCGTGGCCGGGGGCGTTCGAGGGGCACGGTGTCGCGGGAAGCTTCGGGGGTTCACCATCCGGCGCGTCCCGCATGCCCGTGTCCGCGTTGTGGTTGTCCGGATTTCCGGTGGTCATTACCGGGCACCTCCCACCATCACGGGACGCTGTGCCGGCAGGCACGCGGCGGGTTCGTCCCAGGCGGGGACGAGGACCGTGCCGGCGCGCTGCCCCGCGCCGGTCCAGCGGACCAGGGCGGCGAAGTCGGGGACGTACCAGACCTCGCCGAGCACCGAGTCGCGGGCGATGTCGGTGACGAGGTCGGGGTCGTGGTTCCAGCCGGTCCGGATGCTGCTGCCGTCGTCCGCGGCTGCGTCGGCCCCGTCGTACGCGTCGGCGATCCCGGCGGTGAACCAGCCCGCGCCGAGATCGGTGAGGACGGCAGGTCGGCAGCGGTCCGGGAAGTTCCGGGCGAAGTCGGTGATCTGCCGGGTCTGGAGGTAGTGGGCGCTGTGGCCCGGGAGATGGAGGGTGCAGTGCGTCGAACGCATGGTGCTCCTGGTGTTTCCGCAGTTTCCTCGCGGACGGTTGACCCGCGGGGCTGATCTCTCTCGGGGGCACCGATGTACGCGACACGGTTGCCAGTCACTGAATCCGTCCGGAGCCGGGCGATCTCCGCGGTGTCCGCCGGGGCGGGACCGTGGATCGCTCAGTGAGCTTCTTGATCAACGTCCACGACACTAGCACCGGATAGACCAAGCTGTCTAGTCGGGGGCAGGGAAATATCCCGGGCGCCCCTTGACCCTGACACGGTGACAGGGTCTTCACTGGGGTCATGAGCACGGACAGCACCCCGAACAACAATCGTCTGACCAGGTCATACACCGCCGAGGACGCGGACACCCGTCTGCGCGCCACCCTCGCCGCCGGTACGGACCCGCAGCCCGGCGACATCCCCGCACTCATCGCACAGTGCGCCGTCGAGCCCGACTTCTTCGTCCGTGACATGCTCACCTGGGCGCTCACCCGCCACCCCGTCGGGGCCACGCTCCCGCTGCTGCTCACGGAGCTGGACTCCCCGACCCCGCAGGCTGTCGCCCAGGCGCTCCACACGCTGTCGAAGATCGACGATGCGCGGGCCTACCTGCACATCACGGACGCCCACCTCACCGCCGGCGACGACGAGGTCGCCCGCACCGCCTGGCGTACCGCCGCCGGTCTCGCCGGACCCGGGGAGCGCACGGGACTCGCTGCCCGCCTGAGGCCGGAACTCGGCCGCGGCGACCGGGAGCTGCGCCGCAGCCTCACCCGCGCATTCCTGCAGCTCGGGGACGCCGCAGAACCGGTTCTCCGGGTTGTCGCCGCCCGTCCCGGTCCCGGACGTGCCCACGCCCTGACCACGCTGCTCCTGCTCGACGACCCGTCTCTCGGATTCGACGCCGCCGAAGCCGCCGCAGCCACGACATCCACCACAGCCGGCACCGGTCAGTAGGCTCGGCCCCATGCGCATCGGCGATGTCTCGGACCGCTCCGGTGTCAGCGTGCGCATGCTGCGCCACTACGACAGTATCGGCCTGCTCTCCCCGACCGGACGCACCGGCGCGGGATACCGCGACTACTCCCCCACCGATCTGCGCCGGCTGTTCGACATCGAAGCGCTGCGCACGCTCGGTCTCTCCCTCGCGGAGACCCGGCACGCGCTCGACGACCCCGCCTTCGACGCACCCGCGGTCCTCGACCGGCTGCGGGAGGAGACCCGCGAACGGATACGTGGGGAAGAAGAGCTCCTGGCCCGGCTCGAGACCGTCGGCACCTCCATGCCGACCGACTGGCCGGACACCCTCACCGTCATCCGGTTGCTCGCGACGTTGCGTACGGGCACGCCCCGGCAGCGACAGGCCGCCGCACTCGACACCCGGAACCCGGCCCCGCTCCCCGCCCTGGTGGAGGCCTACCTCTCCGAAGACGACACCAATGCCGTCGGGCCCCTGCGCTGGGCGGTCGTCCGGGCCGGGGACCGTTGCCTCGCCGGACTGCTCGAGCACGCCGACGGGGACGCCACCACCGACCGCCGGATCATCGAGGCGCTGGCGGACATCGGCACTCCCGCGGCCACCGGGGGACTCCGCCGGTTCCTCCCCCACCCCGCCGCAGTCCTCGCCCTCGGCCGTCGGGGAGCCGTCGACGACCGCGTCCACGATCTGCTGTTCACCATGGTCACGGACGGTGTGCAGGACGTGACCGCCGCCGAGATTCTCGGCGGGCTCCCCGGCACCGTGGACGGGGTGCGTGAGCGGCTGGCCGTGACCTGCGACCCGGGCCCGCGGCGTCGGCTCGTCCAGGCACTCGGCGAGGTCCCGCCGGACGATGCCCGGGAACTCCTCGCGACCCTGTGCGACGACAGGGACCCCGCCGTCGCCGCCACCGCGCGCTATCTCAGCCGGCGTCCGGCGGCGGGTCGGTGACCAGCCGGGAGAAGGTGTCGAGGTCGTTCCACTCACCGTGGAGGAACTCGGCGTCCCGCGCCGTGCCCTCCCGCCGGTAGCCGGCGGACAGTGCCACCCGGCAGGACGCCCCGTTCGCCGGGTTCGCGCGGATCTGGATCCGGTGGACGCCGTAGTCGAAGAGGAACTCGGTGACGGTGCGCACCGCGGCGGTGACGATCCCCCTCCCCCGCAGATGCGGGGCGCAGGCGTAGCCGAGTTCCACTGTCGCGGCGAACCGGTCGACGAGCCGGACCTCGAAGGTCCCGCCGAAGTCACCGGGCAGGTCCGGATCGTCGATGATCCAGAACATCGTGCCGGGGGCGTGGGCGACGGCCCGGAGGAAGTCCACCGCGTGCGCGCGGGTGTAGTTGTCGGGGATGTGGGTCCAGCGTTGCGAGACGGCGTCCTGCCCGTGCGCGACGAGGCCGGCGATGTCCGCGTTGACCGGGGACCGCAGCCGCAGCTCCGATCCGTCGGGCAGCTGCCCCCACACGTCGGCGGTGGGCAGCGGCCAGCGGAAGTCGGTCATGCCCGGTAAGGCTACTCGCCGAGCAGCCAGTCGTTCGGGGAGAACAGCTCATAGTTCACCGATGCCGGGGCGGTTGCCGGCAGGGCGGCAAGCTGGGCACGCACATCCTGCAGGAAACTGTTTCCGCCGCAGAGGTACCAGTCGGCACCCGCCGGGATCTCCAGGTCGGCGAGGGTGACCCGCTCACCCGCCCCGGTGTAGCTGCGGTGCCGGCGCACCGTGGACCCCTGGGACGCCAGGGCATCGAGCAGCCCCTTGGTGACGTCACGCTGGGCGTAGCTCTCCTCGGAGACGTCGGAGTGGATGACCGTGATGTCCCGGGCGCCGGCGCCGGCCACGAGGGCGGAGAGCATGCCGACCATCGGGGTGGACCCGATACCGGAGCTGACCAGGACCACCGGGGTCGTGTCGTCCTCACCGAGGACGAGGTCGCCGGCCGGCAGGGTGGCGTCCACCCGGTCACCGACGGCGGTGGCGTCCAGCAGGGCGGTGGAGACCTCGCCGTCGCGCTGCACCACGACGGTGAAGCCCTGGTCGTCCCAGTTCACCAGGGAGTACTGGCGCAGCTGGCGGGCACCGTCGGCCATCGTCACACCGAGCGAGGTGTACTGGCCGGCGCGGGCGTCGCTGAACGCGCCCGGGGCATCCGGCACCTCGAAGGTGAACTCGGTGACCCGGTCGGACAGCTCCCGGCGGGAGGCGAGCACCGCATCGCGGAAGACATCGCCGGCCGCCACACCGGCGGTGCTGTACAGGTCCTTCTCCGCCGCGATGAGGACGTCCGCCATCAGCCAGTAGACCTCGGTCCAGGCCTCGGCGACCTCCGGGGTCACAGCCTCGCCGAGCACCTCGGCGATGGCGGCGAACAGGTAGTGGTGGACGATCTCGTACTGGTCCGGGGTGATGCCGAGGGAGACGTGCTTGTGGGCGATGCGCGAGAGCATGTCCACCGGGTCCGGCCCCTCCGGGGTCACCAGCATCGTGGCGAAGGTCGCCACGGAGGCGGCCAGCGCTTTCTGCTGTGCGCCGGAGCGCTGGTTGCCGCGGTTGAACGTGTTCGCCAGCAGCTCAGGGTGCTCGGCGAACATGCCCGCGTAGAAGACCCGGGCGATCTCGCCGATGTTGGCGCCGATCGCCGGCAGGGTGGCCGTGACGGTCGCCTCGTGTTCCGGGGTGAGCCGGGAACGGCGGACGGATTCGCGCAGGGGGGCTTCAGAAGTGAACATCGGACTGACTCCTTAGGAGGTGTGGACGGCGCGGGTGGCCGGGTTCGGGGGCAGGCCGGGCATACCGACCGGGACAGGCCCGCCGGCGGGGGCGGTGCGGTCGATGAGCTCGCCGAGGGTGATGCCGTCGAAGGTCGCGAAGAAGTTCTCCCGGGCCTCCGCCAGCAGATGACGCAGGGCACAGTCGCGGGAGGCCAACGGACAGGGGGCCTCCCCCTGGCAGTCGACGACCTCGTGGTCACCTTCGAGGTCGCGGAGCAGCCGGCCGATGTCGGTCGACCTGGCGTCCTCCGCGAGATACACCCCACCGCTACGGCCCCGGACGGAACCGAGGACACCCATGCCGGTCAACCGGGCGACGACCTTCTTCACGTGGGAGGCCGGCGCCGCGGTCCGCACGGCGAGTTCACCGACGGTGCAACGCTGGGCGGGGTCCACCGCGCCGGCGGCGCCGGTGTCCCCGAGGATCATGAGGGCGCGGAGCCCCAGATCGGCGAACTTGGTGAGGTGCATGTCCCCCACGCTAGGCCCGGAACCGGAAAAGGTACATCTGAAATACCCGATAAAAGATCGGCGACGATGCAGGTCAGGGTATGTTTACCTGATCTTCCCCGGACTGCCGGTGCTGTGACGTGCGACGTCGGGACGCCCCGTCGGACCGCGCTGTCCGACAGTGCCCCACCGATTGATCTCGGTCACATTTCGTCGAGATCCTCCGACGAGAAGCACCGGGGCCGGACGGACAGCAGTTCCACCCCCGGGCGGCCCGCCGCCCACCGCTCGACCGCCTCCAGCACCTCGACGACCCGGCCGCGGTCCCCCGCCACCACCGACACCCCGATCCCCGCGCGCCGGTGCAGATCGTGGTGGTCCACCTCCGCGACAGCGACGTCGAACCGTCGGCGCAGCTCGGCGATCAACGGCCTGACGACCGACCGCTTCTGTTTGAGCGAACGGACGTCGCCGAGGAGAAAATCAAGTTCCAGAGTTCCGGTCCACATAGGGGAAGGAACACTACACGACCGGCGCGCTACGCGGGGAACCGCGGGTTGAGCAGGCCGGAATCCAGCGGCACGTCCGCCGGGTCGCTGCTCAACGCGACCTGTTCGTTCCGGCCGTCGACGAAGACCACCCGCGGGGCGTAGTCCTCGAGCTCGGCCGCGTCGTACTGACCGTAGGCGATGATGATCACGAGTTCACCGGGATGCACCAGGTGCGCCGCGGCACCGTTGATCGAGATCATCCCGCTGCCGCGTTCCCCGGTGATGGCGTAGGTCGTCAACCGGGCGCCGTTGTCGACGTCGACGATGTCGATCTGCTCACCCTCGAGCAGGTCAGCGGCGTCCATGAGGTCGGCGTCGATCGTGCACGACCCCACATAGTGCAGGTCAGCCTGGGTGACGGTCGCCCGGTGGATCTTGGACTTCATCATGGTGCGGATCACGGTACTGAACCCTACTGCTCCTGGGCCGCCGCCGCGGCCTCTTCGATGTTGCGGAACCCGATACCCAGCGGCAGGGCGACATTGTCGATCAGCCGGGTCGCCCCGACCCGCGCGGCGACGAGCAGCCGGGCGTCCCCGGTCTCCGGCGCGTCGCCGAGATCGGTGCCCCGCAGTTCCAGGTAGTCCACGTCCACGCCCTCGGCGGCGTCGAGGATGCCCCGGGCGGTCGCCAGGACGCGCTCCGCCCCGTCCTCGGCGACGAACGCGCCGGCGGTCAGCGCCGCCGACAGGGTCAGCGCCAGTTCCCGCTCCTCGGCGGACAGGTAGATGTTGCGGGAGGACTTCGCCAGGCCGTCGGCCTCGCGGACGATCGGGACGCCGTGCACCCGGACCTCCAGATTCAGGTCGGTGACCATCTGCTGGATGAGCACGAGCTGCTGGTAGTCCTTCTCCCCGAAGAAGGCGTCCGAGCAGTGCGTGATGTGCATGAGCTTGCTGACCACGGTGAGGACCCCGGCGAAGTGGATCGGGCGGGTCCGCCCCTCCAGCTCCGCGCCCAGCGGGCCGGCCTGCACCGTCGTCCGCGGGCCGTTGGGGTACATCTCCCGCGGGCTGGGGGCGAACACGGCGTCCACCCCGGCCGCCTTCAGCTTGGCCACGTCCTCGTCAAGGGTCCGCGGGTAGGCGTCCAGGTCCTCCCCCTCGCCGAACTGCAGCGGGTTGACGAAGATCGAGACGACGACCACCGCCCCCGGGATCCGCTGCGCCTCGCGCACCAGGGCGAGGTGCCCGGCGTGCAGCGCGCCCATCGTCGGCACGAGCACGACAGGACGCCCCGCCTTGCGCATCGCGCGGGTGAGTTCGCCGACCTCCCCGATACCCGTGTACACCGTGGCCTGTCCAGGGGTGAAAGCCACCACTGCTCCTTCTATCGCTGATCGTCTGCCGGATGATCAGGGTAGTCCGGTCGCACGGCCCGTTCCACATCGATGGATCCCGCCGCACGCGCGGTGCGCTCAGCATCCTCCCGGTACGCCGTCGCCAACTGCTCCCCGGGCGCGGCCGCCAGCGCATCCAGGGCGGCGAGATGCCGCAGGACGGTGGCCGCGTCATCGCGGGCGGTGGGACCGGTCAACGCCCCCATCCGGTCGTCGAGCGCATTGCCGACCGCCGCCGGCACGATCCGGCGCAGCAGCACCGCGGACTCCGCGGCGACCGGAGCCGGGGCCGACCCGCCGGCGGCCAGGGCATGGTCGAGCATCCGCTGCGCCTCCGACACGAGTGTCACGACGTGGTTCGCCCCGTGCGCCATCGCCGCGTGGTAGAGGGTCCGCCCCTCCTCCGGGACATGCACCGGCACGCCGCCGACCGAGTCGACGAGGATGTCGGCGACAGCGGCGCCGGTGTCCGAGTCCGCGGTGACACCCCAGGCGCAGCCGAGCAGGTGGGCGGTGTCCGAGGCATGCCCGGTGAACGTCATCGCCGGGTGCAGGGCCAGCGGCAGGGCACCGGTGTCCGTCACCGGCTGCAGGACCGCACAGCCCACCGACCCCGCGGTGTGCGCGACGATCTGCCCGGGCCGGGTGATCTCGGCGACCTCGGCGGCCACCTGCGGCAGCTGCGGGTCCGGGACGGCGAGCACGACGAGGGCGGCCTGTGCCGCCTCGGCCACCGGGACGACCGGGATCCCCGGAAGGCGCTCCGCCGCCCGCGCCCGGGACGCGGCCGACCGCGCCACCACCCCGTGGATCAGGTGACCCGCGTCGCGCAGCACCTCCGCCACCGCGGTCCCCACCGCCCCCGCCGAGATAACCCCCACCGACAGCCGCGGCTCCTGCCGGTCGTCGGTCACTTCGAGTTCTTCTTGAGCTGCGCCATCAGTTCGGCGACCGTCACACCGGCCGCACTGTCGTCGGCACGGCGGCGGCCCCGGGGCTCCCCCTCGTCCGGGGAGACCGGACGCCGGTGGTGACCCGGTTCCGGCTGTCCGGCCGGTGCGGCCGGTGCGGCGCCGGCGTCCGGCACGCGCGGTTCCCAGCCGTTCGTCGACGGCGACGGACCGGCCGGGCGCTCGTGGACGCCGGTACCGGCGGTGGTGCTGCTGGTGCTGTTGGTGCCGTTGGATCCGCCGAGCGGGTTCTCCGAGACCACCAGGGGAATCTGCGTGGTCGCCTCGGAATCCGCACCGGACCAGTTGACGGCGGTGAAGGACCCGGTGGCGAAGCCGCCCTGGCGACCGCCCCGGTGGCCCTCCACCGACGGCGAGGTCTCCGACGACACTGACGATGCCGACGACGCCGACGTGTCCGACGCATCATCGGTCGCCGGGTCCGCGGCCTTGTCCTCGGCGCGCTGCACGGTGCGCTCCAGCTCCACGATCCGCTCGGCCCGGGCCCGGACGGACACCTGCTCCTCGGAGAGGTCGAGACCGGACAGCTCCGACAGCTGCAGGCGCAGCGCCGCGAGCTCCTCGCGGATCGACGCGATCGTCTCGTCGCGCCCCTCCTGCACCCGGTCGTTGTAGTTCCGCTCGAGTTCGAGCTCACGGGCCCGGCTGCGGGCCCGTTCGCTGTCGAGCGCCCCGGCGCTGCGGGCCTCGAGTTCCCGGTTGCGCGCCTTCTCCTCGCCGAGCTGCCCCGAGTACCGGGAGACGAGGACGGCGCCGATGAACGCCGCCCACAGCGCCGCGATCACGGCGATTTTCTGCCAGGCGTCGTTGTCGACGAAGAACATGATCACCGTGGCGATGACCGCGAGGAGGAAGAGGAGATACACCAGGATCTTCGCCCCGTTCCCCGGGGGCGTCGACGCGCGCGAACTCTCCGGGTCCGGCAGGCGGTGCGGATCGTGATCGGGAAACGCGGAACTCATGGCTGCCACACTACCTTGACTGATTGGCGGTGAGTGGACCCTCGCCCATGTCGCCGTCGGTTGACCGTCGCCGCCGCCCGGCATCGTCGGGGTCCCCGTCCGACGGCGGGACCAGGCAACTCCGCTCCAGCCACACCCCGGCGACGGCCGTGGCCAGCCCCGCGAGGATCCCGGCGACCACCCCCGGCGTGTCCGACTGCGCTGCCGCGAGATCCGGGTAGTGCACCAGGACGTAGGACGCCACCCCCAGGTACGCGCCACCGAAGACCGCACCGACCCAGGCACAGGCCCGGCCGTACACGGCGGCGCGCGCCACCGTCACCGGTGACATCTCCGACCGGTCCAGTCCGATCCCGTTGTCACGCACCCGGCGACGCACCACGACAGCGGTGACCGCCGCCACGGCGGCGAGGATCCAGAGGGTGAGCGAGCCGCTGAGCTTGACCGGCGGGAACTGCCCGTAGAAGAACCAGGCCAGGGCGCCGACGACCACTCCGGCCGCGACAGCCGCCGTGACGAGGGCACCGACGGAGGTCACGGACAACCGGCCTCCCGGCCGCTGCGGTGCGCCGCTCATGGCCGCCTCGCCTCCTCGTCAGTCGTCAGTCGTCAGTCATCGGTACGTCATGCCGCGCGTGTCACCACTGCCACGGTCGGCTACGGGGCCCATGCTACGTCGGCCAGTCGCCGGACTCCCCCGAGCGCGTCGGGATCCCGACGCACCAGGTCGGCGACCAGAGCGGAGACGGCGACACCGCCGAGTGTGGCCGACGGGTCGGCGTCCGCCCAGGGCACGAGGACGAAGGCCCGCTCCTGCGCCCACGGGTGCGGCAGGATCAGTTCCTCACCCCACCGGCCGTCACTGCGGACCGGGACGCCGTCGACGGACACACTGACCAGGTCGATGTCGAGGGTCCGGGGACCCCAGTGCCGGTCACGCACCCGCCGCGCCTCCTGCTCCCGCGCCTGGCACAGGTGCAGCAGGCCGAGCGGACCGCCGACGACCCGCCCGTCGGCCTCGACGAGCAGGACGCTGTTGCGGAACTCCGCCTGGTCGGTCACCCCCCAGGGCGCGGTGGCGTACAGGGCACTCGCCCCGGTCACCGTCACCCCCGGCTGCGCGGCGACCGTCGCCGCCGCCCGACGGATCTGTTCCTCCGGGTCACCGAGATCACCGGCGAGGTTCGAGCCGAAGGCCAGGACAGCCTGCAGCGGCCTTGTCAGGGATCCTGTCAGGGACTCTGCCGTGCCGGGGGTCATACCCGGGGCTCCGGGCTCTTGCGGGACCGGCGGGCGACCACCCGGACGTCGGTGAACGGGTGGTGGATGGGGGCGTCCGGTTTGTGCACGGTGACCTCCACGGCCGTCACCCCGGCGACCGCGTTGATGCGGTCGGCGATGGCGGCGGCGAGGGTCTCGATGAGGTCGAACGAGGGGCCGGCGACCGTGTCTACGGCGATGTCCACGAGATCCACGTAGGAGATCGTGTCGCCGATGTCGTCGGTCCCGGCGGCCGCGGTGAAGTCCGTCCACACCACCAGGTCGATGATGAATTTCTGGCCGGCCCTCTTCTCGAAATCGAAGACGCCGTGGTAGCCGTAGGTCTCCAGGCCGTCGAGCTCGATGCGGTCAGCCACGACGGGCCCTCCATCCCTCCGGCAGCGCGGGGCCGGTCCCGGCGGCGACACACGCCGCGACGTCGACGGCCGCCCGGGTGGGCGCGACCGAGTGGACCCGGACCGCCCAGGCTCCGGCTGCGGCGGCGAGAGCGGACACGGCCGCTGTCGCGTCGTCGGCCGAGGCCGGTTCCCCGGGGCCGCCGTCGGCGGCCGGCCGCAGGGGCGTGAGGAAACGCTTCCGGCTCGCGCCGACCAGTGTCCGGTACCCGGCCGCCGACCAGTCGGAGATGAGGTCCGGGACGGCGCGGAGCAGTGCCCAGTTCTCGTCGACGCTCTTGGCGAAGCCGATGCCGGGGTCCAGGATGATCCGCTCCCGCGGGACGCCGGCTTTCTCCGCCCGCCCGGCGTGGGCGGCGAGCAGGTCCCGCACATCGGCGACGACGTCCCCGCCGTGGTCGGCCGCGCCCGCCGCCGACTCGAAACGGTCGGCACGCCAGTGCATGAGGCAGTAGTCGACCGGCCGGTCCCGGTTGGCCTCGGCCACGACCCGGTCCATGTCCGGGTCGGCGAGGCCGCCGGACACGTCGTTGACGATGTCGACGCCGGCCTCGACGGCGGCCGCGGCGGTCGCCGCGCGCATCGTGTCGACGCTGGTGGTGATCCCCTCGGCATGCAGTGCGGCGATGACCGGGGTGACGCGCTCCCGTTCCGTCGCCGGGTCGACCCGCGTCGCCCCGGGCCGGGTCGATTCACCGCCGATGTCGATGATGTCGGCACCGGCGGCGACCATCGCGCGGGCGTGATCGAGTGCCCGTCCGGTGGTGGTCCAGGAACCGCCGTCGGAGAACGAGTCCGTCGTGAGGTTGAGGATGCCCATGACGAGCGTCCGGACCGTCGGTGGCATCAGTGACCCCGGATCAGGCTCATGGCCTCGGCCCGGGTCCGGGCATCGGTCTGGAAGCCGCCGCGCACGGCGGAGGTGACCGTCGTGGCGCCCGGCTTACGGATGCCGCGCATCGCCATGCAGAGGTGCTCACACTCGATGACGACGATGACCGCCGACGCCTCCAGGTGGGCCGCCACGGCGTCCGCCACCTGACTGGTGAGGCGCTCCTGGACCTGGGGGCGCTTCGCGAAACCGTCGACGAGACGGGCGAGCTTCGACAGTCCGGTCACCTTGCCCGATGCGCCGGGGATGTAGCCGATGTGGGCGTGCCCGTAGAACGGCACGAGGTGGTGTTCGCAGGTGGAGTAGATGGGGATGTCCTTGACCAGGACGAGTTCCCGGTGGTTCTCGTTGAAGGTCTTCTCCAGGACCTCCGACGGATCGGTGAACAGTCCCTCGAAAATCTCGTGGTAGGCACGGGCGACCCGTGCGGGGGTCTCCTGCAGTCCTTCCCGGTCGGGGTCCTCTCCGACGGCGATGAGCAGTTCGCGGACCGCCGCCTCCGCACGTTCCTGGTCAAAGGTCCTCCCCGTCACGAGGGACGGGGCCTGGTCGTCAGTCACGGTCTGTTGTGCCTCTCTGGTCACTGCTGTTGTCGCTCTCGCCACGGTCGTCACGGCCGGTGCCGCCGGCACCGTCGACACGGTGGTGGCGGCCGGTGGTCGTCGTGTCGTCGTCGCCGGTGGCCCGCATGTGGCGGGTCGGCGCGTCATCCGTCGTCCACGGGTGGTCCGGCTGCTCGTTGTCGGGCAGACGGAAGCCGCGCAGCGGCTCCTGCGGACGGTGCTCCTGCGGGCGGACGCCGGTGTCGACGGGGCCGGGACCGTAGTTGCTCTCGCCGGGGTGGCGTGGCACGGACCGGGTGGAGTACGGGTCGTCCGGCGGGTTCGGCCGGTTCTGACCGCCCCACAGGTGGTCACCGGCGCCGCCGCTCCACCGGTTCGGCGCCGGCTGCGGTCCGCCCGGCTGCTGCGGCGGATTGTTCTGCTCCTCGTTCTGCAGCTTCTGCTCCTGCTCGCGCTTGCGACGCTCCATGCGACGCTTCCGCGCCTGCGAGAAGAAGTCCGGACGCTTCGGCGGCTCCTCGCCGCGTTCCCGGGCCAGTTCCGTCGGCGTCTTCACCGGTTCGCGCAGGTCGCGCGGGTGGCCGAGATCCTGGTCCTCGAAGATGTCGGTGACCGAGCGGGACGGCATGTCGCCGAAGATGACCTCGAGGTCGGGGCGTCGCAGGGTCTCCTTCTCGAGGAGCTTGCCGGCGAGGACGTCGAGGTAGCTGCGGTTGTCGCGGAGGATCTGGAAGGCGACGTCGTGGGCCTTCTCGATGAGCATCCTGACCTGCTCGTCGATGGTCGCCGCCACCTGGGGCGAGTAGTCCAGGGTTCCCTGGCTGCCTCGTCCGGCGAACGGGTCGCCCTGTTCCTCACCGTATTTCACGGCACCGAGCTGCGGACTCATGCCGTACTCGGTGACCATGGAGCGGGCGATCTTCGTCGCCTGTTCGATGTCGGCGGAGGCGCCGGTCGTCGGCGAGCCGAAGACGAGTTCCTCGGCGGACCGGCCGCCCATGGCGAAGACGAGCCGGGCGAAGAGCTCCGACCGGTTGTACATGCCCTTGTCGTCCTCGGGGACGGCCATGGCGTGACCGCCGGTCTTGCCGCGGGCGAGGATCGTCACCTTGTAGACCCGCTCGATGTCCTTCATGCCCCAGGCGGCGAGCGTGTGGCCGCCCTCGTGGTAGGCGGTGACCTTCTTCTCGTGTTCGGAGATCAGCCGCGAGCTGCGGCGCGGACCGCCGATCACCCGGTCGGTGGCCTCCTCGAGGGCGTCGCCGGTGATGACGTTGCCATCGACGCGGGCGGTGAGCAGTGCCGCCTCGTTGAGCACGTTGGCGAGGTCGGCGCCGGACATGCCGACGGTCCGCTTCGCCAGTGACCGCAGGTCGACATCGGGGGCGAGCGGCTTGTTCTTCGCGTGGACCCGGAGGATCTGCTCGCGGCCGTTGATGTCGGGGTTGCCGACCGGGATCTGCCGGTCGAACCGGCCCGGGCGCAGCAGCGCCGGGTCCAGGATGTCGGGGCGGTTCGTCGCCGCCATGAGGATGACGTTCTCCCGGTCGTCGAAGCCGTCCATCTCGACGAGCAGCTGGTTCAGGGTCTGCTCCCGCTCGTCGTGTCCGCCGCCCATCCCGGCGCCGCGCTGGCGGCCGACCGCGTCGATCTCGTCGACGAAGATGATGCAGGGACTGTTCTCCTTCGCGGTCTTGAACAGGTCGCGGACGCGCGATGCGCCGACACCGACGAACATCTCGACGAAGTCGGAGCCGGAGATCGAGTAGAACGGCACGCCGGCTTCACCGGCGACGGCGCGGGCCAGCAGGGTCTTACCGGTACCGGGCGGGCCGTAGAGCAGCACGCCGCGCGGGACCTTCGCCCCGAGCTGCGTGTAGTGCTCCGGGTTCTGCAGGAAGTCGCGGATCTCGTCGAGTTCCTCGACCGCCTCGTCGGCGCCCGCGACGTCGTCGAAGGTCGTCTCCGGGTTGTCGACGTTGAGCTCCTTGGCCTTCGACTTGCCGATGCCGAACGGCCCGCCGGGGCCGTTGGCGCCGCCGAGCATCCGGGGCAGGAAGAAGAAGAGGAGACCGATGAGGATGACCAGCGGCAGCAGGGAGAACAGCAGCGACCCCAGGATGCTGTCCTGGGAGACGTGGGTGCTGTACTTGTCCGGCCCCGCGCCCTGGACCTTCTCGAAGATCTGCTCGGAGGCCCGGGCAGGGTACTTCGAGATGATCTTGTCGATGCCGTCCTTGCCGTCGACGCTGATGTCGTCACGCAGCTCGATCCGGAGTTCCTGCTCCCGGTCGTTGATCTGCACCTCTTTGACGTTCTTGTCGTCGAGCTGCTTCATCGCGACGGACGTGTCGACGTCGTCGTAGCCGCGCGTCGAATCCGTGAGGACGTTGAACGCGTAGATCACCACGAGGACCGCGGCAATGGCGGCGGCGATCCTCAGAACCTTCTTCTTGGTCATAGTCTCCCTAGGGTATCGCAGCCGCCGGACAGAGCGCGGTCAGCTGTAGACGGCGGGGTCGAGCGCACCGACCCACGGCAGTGTCCGGTAGCGCTCCGCGTAGTCGATGCCGTAGCCGACGATGAACTCGTCGGGCACGTCGAAACCGACGTCGGCACAGTCGACGTGGATCTTCTCCCCGCTGGGTTTGCGCAGCAGGGTGACGACCTCCACACTCTTCGGCCCGCGGGTCTTCAGGTTGTCGATCAGCCAGGACAGGGTGAGGCCGGTGTCGACGATGTCCTCGACGACGACCACGTCGCGTCCCGCGATGTCGGCACTGAGGTCCTTGATGATCTTGACCGTCCCGGAGGACGCCGCGGCGTCCCCGTAGGACGAGACCACCATGAACTCCAGCTGGGCGGGGATGCTCAGTGCGCGGGAGAAGTCGGTGAGGAAGTACGCCGCCCCCTTGAGGACGCACACGAGGATGAGGTCGTCGGCGGCGTCCCGGTGACGGTCGCTGACGGCGGCCGCCATCTCCCGGATGCGGCGGTGCAGGGTCTCCTCGTCGACGAGGACGGTGGCGATATCGTCACCGAAGGCATTCGCGGGCACGTCGGGATTCTTCTCGACCAGCATCTAGTCCTGACTCCTCAGTTGGTCCAGCACCAGCAGACCCCGGTGCCGTCGGACCACCAGACGGGTGGTCCCGGATGACGCGCCCATTGTATGCCCCGTCGGCCACGGCACCGCGACCGGTCCCTGACCGTGCCAGTCGACCACCAACGCCTCCAGCATGGCGAGATGGGCCGATGTCAACGGCCCGGCGCACCCCGCGAGCCACTGCCGCAGCACCCGGCGCCGGACCGCTCCGGGGTGTCCGGCGAGCTGTCCGACCGGCAGCCCGGCGTCCCCGGCGTCCCCGGCGTCCTCCTGCAGCCCCTGCAGCACCTGTGCCGCGAGATCGTCGAGGACGTCGGCGTCCTCGCGCATCAGCCGGGCACTGCGCGACAGTGCGGCGTCCACCCCGGTGCCGAGGACCTCCCGCATCGCCGGCAGCAGCTCCCCGCGGACCCGTGACCGCAGGATGTCGGGTCGTTCATTGTGCGGGTCGTCCCAGATGTCCAGGCCCAGTTCGGCACAGCTGCCACGGGTGTCCGCCCGACGGGCGTGCAGCAGCGGACGTCCCAGCCAGCCCGCCCCGGCAACCACCGCCGGATGCCCGGTCGCGATCTCCCGGAGCCCGGCGAGACTCCCGGTGCCCGAGCCGCGGGACAGGGCGAGGAGCAGTCCTTCCGCATCGTCGTCGGCGGTGTGGCCGACCAGCAGCGGGCGTCCTGCGGCCGCCTCCCCCAGCGCCCGGTAGCGGGCCTGCCGCGCCGGCGCCTCCCCGGTGCCCCGGACCGTCACCGCGGTGATCTGCGCCTGTGCCCCGAGACCCCGGCAGGTGGCGGCGGCCTCCGCCGCGACCCGGTCGGAGCCGTCCTGCAGTCCGTGGTCGACCGTCACGGTGGTGACCACCAGTCCGGCGTGCACGGCGGCGGCGGTGAGCGCCAGTGAGTCACCGCCGCCCGAGACCCCGCACACCACCGGGTCCCCCGCCCGCAGACCCGTACGGTCGAGGAACGCACCGAGGCTCTGCCGGACCGCGAGGGTCCGGGGGCCCGGGCGTCCCACGGCGGTCACAGTCTGCGGAGGGCCGCGGTGAGCCGGTCGAGGGCGGCCCGGCCGGCGTCCATGTCCGAGCCGTTCGACAGGAAGCCGAAGGTGAGCACCCGGCCGGAGTCCGTGGTGACGGTGCCGGCCAGGGCGTTCACGCCGTCGAGGGTGCCGGTCTTCGCCCGGACCCAGCCCGCCCCCGCCCGGGCGCCGGAATCGGGCCCGTAGCGGTCGACGAGGCTCCCGTCGGCCGCCGCCACGGGCAGCGCGTCGAGCAGCGGGCGCAGCGCCGCCGCATGATCGCCGTCCCCGGCCGCCGCGGTGACGATGCCGTCGAGGATGTGTGCACTGAGCCGGTTGTCCGCGCTCATCCCGGAGTTGTCCTTCAGGATGGCGCCGGAGACGTCGATGCCCGCCTCCGTCAGTGCCGCGAGCGTCGCCTCCGAGGCCCCGGCGAAGGTCGGTTCCGCGCCACGGGCGGCCGCGACCTCCCGTGCGACCGACTCGGCGAGGAGGTTGTCACTGTGCTGCATCATGTCCCGCAGCCGGGTGGACAGCGGGGCCGATTCCACCGACCCCAGCGTGGCATCCTCCCCGGCGGTGGCGACCGCCCGGTCGGAGGCCGAGACGGGCACGCCCGGCACACCGAGGGCGGCGGCGAGGTCACGACCGGCGTCGGCCGCCGGGGTGGCCGACCGCGGCGAGTAGTTCTGGGAGGGGTCGAGGCGTCCGGCGTCCACCATCACCGCGCCGAGTGCCGCCACGTTGCCGGCGGCGATGTCCGCACCGTCCCAGGTGCTGTTGAACAGGTCGCCCTGCCGGAAGGAGTTGTCGACGACGACGGAGGTGACCTTCTCCCCGCCGAGGGCGGCGGACGCCTGCGCCGCGAGGTCGGAGATACTCGCCGCGTCCGTGAAGAACCCGGTGCCGGGTGAGCGCTGCAGGGTCACGTCCCCGTTGCCCTTGAGGACCACCTGGCCGGGCTCCGCGCCGCGGAGCACCTGCGTCCCGACGCGGTCGTCGGGGGCGAGGGTGAGCAGCGCCGCCGTCGCGGTGACCAGCTTGGTGGAGGACGCCGGGACCAGCATGCGGTCCTGGTCGGCGGTCCACAGGACGTCTCCGGTCGCCGCGTCCGTGACCTGGCCGGAGAGTTTCCCCAGTGCCGGGTCGGCCACCGGGCCGGCCAGCGCGTCCGTCACCGTGGCCGGGTCCGGGGCGGGCCCGTCTGTCTGCGCGGCCTGCAGGACCGGGACCGGTTCCGGCAGCGGCGCCGGGTCCGCGACCTTCCAGGCGTTCCGCTGGTTCCACCACAGGGCGGTGCCGATGACGACCGCGAGCACGACGACCACCGTGGCGATGATGTAGTACCAGCGGCGTGAGGTTGTCCCGCGCATCGTGCTCCTGACTCGACGGTGGATCCGGCTTCTGATCTGACGTCCTCACTGTATACGGCGTACCGCGGCGGGCTGTCGTCCAGGTTCCGTCCGAAACCGCCACCGACGGGGCGCGGAATCCGTATCCTCCATGCCATGACCACCACACCACGCATCACCGTCTCCCGTACCGTCGGCGCGTCCCCGGACGCCGTCTGGGACGCCGTCGCCGACTTCACCACCATGGGCGAGCGCAGCCCGCAGTGCCGGAAGATGGTGGTCCTCGGCGCGAAGAACGGGACCCCGGCGACCGGGACGACGACCGTCAACCTCAACCGGCGCGGCCCGCTGTTCTGGCCGACCTGGTCCACGGTCACCCGGTGGGAACCCGGTGAGCTCCTGGAGTGGCGGGTGCCGCTCAACGGGTCCCGCTGGCGTTACGAGCTGGTGGACAACGGTGACGGCACCACCACCGTCACCGAGTCCCGCCTCGTCGACGGCGAGACGTCCCTGCTGTCCCGCGGCCTGGTCGCCGCCTTCCTCGGCGGGAACGAGACCTTCGAGTCCGAACTGCGTGAGGGCATGGCACGGACACTGGCCGCCGCCGCGGCCACCGCGGAACAGGCGGGGTAGGCCGGCCAGGGTAGACTGTCTGCCCATGAGCATCGAAGTCACCATCGAGATCCCCAAGGGTTCCCGCAACAAGTACGAGATCGACCACGAGACCGGCAAGGTCTACCTTGACCGGTACCTCTTCACCCCGATGGCCTACCCCGCCGACTACGGCTTCATCGACAACACCCTCGGTGAGGACGGTGATCCGCTGGACGCACTCGTCATCCTGCCGGAGTCCGTGTTCCCGGGTGTCATCGTCGAGGCCCGCCCGGTCGGCGTGTTCAAGATGACCGACGAGGCCGGTGGTGACGACAAGCTGCTGTGCGTCGTCGACGACGTCCGTTACGGGAAGTTCCAGGACATCGACGACATCGCCCAGGACGTCAAGGACGAGATCGAGCACTTCTTCACCCACTACAAGGACCTCGAGCCGGGCAAGGAAGTCCACGGCTCGGGCTGGGGCGACAAGGCGGCGGCCGAGAAGATCCTCGCCGAGGCCGTCGAGCGTCACAAGTAGCGTCCGCACAGCGGAACGGGCGGAACCCCCGCGGTCACCTGACCTTGACGGTCAGGGCGGCCTGCGGGGGTTCTCCGTGTCCGGGGAGGGACGGGAGCAGGCGGTCAGCCTTCTCCGCCGGTGTAGGCGACGGCCTCGATACCGGCGTCCCGGAAGTTCTGCAGTGCCCGGACGTTGTGCGGCGTGGAGGTGACGACGACGGCGAGTCCGCCGCGGGAGTTGATGGTGTCCGCGGTGTTCGCGACGTTCTCGACGGTGCTGCCCGCCTTGTTCTCCTCGATCACCTGGTTCGGGACGCCCCGCGCGCGCAGCCCGGCATCCATCGCCTGGGCCTCTGTCGGGCAGTCCGGTGCCGTCTCGCCGCCGGTGACGATCACCGGGTTGAGCAGGTGTGCTTTCGCAAGGTCGGCGGCGGCGTCCAGCCGGTCGTCGAGCACCTGGGGAGGGGTGCAGTCGTCGTTGAGGCGCGCACCGAGCACGACGACCGGGACCGTGGCGTCCCGGGCGAGGACCGCGTGGGAGGCCGCCTTGCTGACCACCGGGATATCGGCGATCGTCCGGTTGGCGGAGATGATGCTCTTGTCCTCGGGATTGGCGGCGGCGGTCCCGACGGACAGCAGCGTGCCGGCGACAACGGCGAACGCCGCACCGGCGGCGACGGTGCGGCGGGAGGCAGAACGGCTGGAACGGTGGGTGGCGTGGCGAGGGGAATGCGGCACGGGGCGTCCTTTCGGTGGAGACACCGGGTCTCCGGGGAGATTCTGGGGAGCGTGCGGGCCCGACCTTTCCCCACCTCCGGTCCGGCGTCCACGGTTTCCCACTATTGAGAGAAACTGCACATATGCTGCACAGGGTGCACTCATCCGCACTCAGGGAGGGCGACGCCCGTCGGTTCGTCCGGCGTAGACTCCCGACCATGAGTGACTTCGAGTTCGAGACCGTGCAACCGACCGACGTCCCGCAGGGGGCCCAGCTTATCGACATCCGGGAACCGGACGAGTACGACCAGTGGCACGCCGAGGGCGCCGAGAACCTGCCGCTCTCCCAGCTCCAGCAGCGCTACGGCGAGTTCGACCTCGACCGGGACATCTACCTGATCTGCCTGTCGGGCGGCCGGTCCGCCCGCGCCTGCCAGTGGCTGGAGATGAACGGGATCGACGCGATCAACGTCGCCAACGGCACGGCCGGCTGGCGGGACGCGGGACTGCCCATCGTGGGGCAGGAGTAAAACAGCGGGGTTACCCCATAATTGCCGGGAGCAAGCCTCGGCAGGATAGGGTGGGTACCATGTCGGACACCCCCCACCTCCCGCACGATCTCCTGGCCTCGCCGTCTTTCCAGCTGGAGAAACTGCGCCGCCGCACCCGCGACTTCGTGGAGAAGGACCTCGCACACGAGGGATTCAACCTCCGGGAGTACTGGGTCCTCACCTATCTCGTGGACGGGGACGCCGCCAGCCAGTCCACGCTCGGTGAAGTCATCGGCGTGGACCGCTCCGACATGGTCCGCCTCGTCGACGCGCTGGAGAAGCGGTCACTGGCCCACCGGGTCAAGGACCCGAAGGACCGCCGACGGCAGATCATCTCGGTGACGAAGAAGGGTCGCAAGACCCAGGGCGCGCTCTCCCCCATCGTCCGCGATGCCGAGGACCGCGCGCTCGACGAGTCCACCTCTAAGCAGCTCAAGCACCTCAAGAAGCTGGCGAAGTCCATCATCGCCGCCGAAGAGGAGGACGAGGCGACGAACCTCAGGGACGCTGACGACATCGACGACCCCGACACGACTGACACAGCCGACGGGTCCGGTACCGACGCACCGGATCCGGCCGACCGCGACTAGGTGTACCTCCTCGGGAAGTACAGCTAGTTGTAGTTCCCCGTGAGGTTGTGAACACGGTCCATGGGAGCCAAGCCTCCGATGCCCGTGTGAGCTCGCCGGCGATTGTAGTGCTCGATGAACTCGCCGTACACCTGCTCCCGGGACGCCTCACTCAGATACGGCCGCGCGTAGGCCCACTCGGTCATCAACGTGCGGTTGAACCGCTCGACTTTCCCGTTGGTCTGCGGCCGGTACGGCCTGGTCCACCGGTGCTTGACCTCCGGTCCCAGCGCATCGGCGAACGCGTGGGACCGGTAGCAGGCACCGTTGTCGGTCATCACCGCACCGACGGTCACACCCAGTGACGCGAAGAAGTCAGCTGCCCTGATCCAGAAACCCGCCGCGGTGTCTTTCCGCTCGTCGTCGAGGATCTCGGAGTACACCACCCGCGAGTAATCATCGACTTCCATGGTGCAGGTACCGGTAGCCTCTGCCTGGTTTCGCTCCGGCTCGGGCGGCCGCTCCAGTGGCTCGACCGGATGCCCGGTGTTGGTCGGAGCCACGACCGAACATCCGCCACCCACCACCGTCGGGGATCCTGCCGAGTTTCTTGATGTCGACATGCACCAGCTCGCCTGGTGCGGATTTCTCGTAGCGGCGTGGCGGGGTCTTGCGTACCGGCAGTCCGGTGGCCTGGTCGATACAGTCCAGAGCGGGCATGTTGTAGCGGTCCAGCACCCTGCCGACCGTGGAGCGGGCGACACCGAGGTGGTATCCGATGCGGTGGGGTCCCCACCGTCGGGTGAACCGCAGGTTGATGATCCGGTGCTCCCTGCGCCGGTCCAGCTGATGGGGGCAGTGGTGCGGACGGCTCGACCGGTCGGCGAGCGACTCTCCGGCCCGGTGACGGGCTACCCAGCGGTGGGCGGTGGCCGGTGAGACGTTGAAACGTTCGGCGGCGCGGCGTTGGGTCCATCCGTGATCGACGATCAGGCTGACGAGTCTTGCCCTGCCGGTCGGGGTCAAGGGTGCGTTACGGTGGGACACGAAGACCTCCTGGTTCCTCGTTGTTGGTGGTGGTTCACCCTCAACGGTTACCGGAGGTCTTCTTTCACGTCATCCCGGTGGTCGTGTTCACAACCTCCTCGGGAAGTACAGCTAGTCGCCGATCTGGTCGCGGCCCCGCTTGACGATCTTCGGGTCGGGCTCACCGACGACCTCGTGGTCCTTGCCGGTGTAGTCGAACTTGCTCAGCACGTAGCGCATCGCGTTGATCCGGGCCCGCTTCTTGTCGTTCGACTTGATGGTGATCCAGGGGGACTCGTTCGTGTCCGTGTACCGGAACTGCTCTTCCTTGGCGCGGGTGTAGTCGTCCCACTTGTCGAGGGAGGCCAGGTCCATCGGCGACAGCTTCCACTGCCGGACCGGGTCGACCTGACGGATGGCGAACCGGGTGCGCTGCTCCTTCTGCGTCACCGAGAACCACAGCTTGGTGAGGCTGATCCCGGAACCCATGATCATGTTCTCGAGCATCGGCACCTCGCGCAGGAACTCGGCGTGCTGCTCGTTGGTGCAGAACCCCATGACGCGTTCCACCCCCGAGCGGTTGTACCAGGAGCGGTCGAAGAAGACGATCTCGCCGCCGCACGGGAAGTTCTGGATGTAGCGCTGGAAGTACCAGGAGGTGGACTCACGGGGGCTGGGCTTCTCCAGCGCGACCGTGCGGGCACCACGGGGATTGAGGTGCTCGTTGAAGCGCTTGATGGTGCCGCCCTTGCCGGCGGCGTCCCGTCCCTCGAACAGGATGATGTGCTTCTGGCCCGTCTCCTTGGTCCAGTTCTGCCACTTCAGCAGCTCGATCTGGAGGGCACGCTTGGTGGTCTCGTACTCCTCGCGGCTCATGCGCTCGTCGTAGGGGTAGTTCTCCCGCCACGTGTCGACACGATGTCCGTCGGGGGTGATCAGCACCGGGTCATCCTCGTCGGAGTCGTCCACGAGGTACCCCTCGGTGGCCGCCAGATCGACGATGTGGAACTCCTGGTTGTCACCCTTGTTCTCTGCCATGACCCCAGTCTAGTGGCTGGACCGTCCCCGCACCGGTCGTCCGTTCCCCCGCCGTCACCCCCTGAAACGCCGGACAGCCCGGCCGGGGCCGGGCTGTGCGGATCGGGACGCCGGTCTACTCGGCGGCACCCTCGGAGCCGGAGGACAGCGCGGCGCCGTTCTCGAAGATGGCGCCCAGGCCGCTGAAGACGTCCTTGAAACCGCCGAAGAAACCGGCCAGATTGCCGAAGAGCTCAGTCAGAGCGGACAGATCCATGGTGATGTACTCCTTGTTCGTCAGGTTCGTCAGATTCCTGAGGTTCGTGAGACTTCCGGGCCCCGGTCCCGGGGCCGTCACCGCACAGGGTAACAACGGTTTCTGACCCGATACAACCCCCGTACGGGAAACCCCCGGCAGCGGGGTTGCTGTCGGGGGGTACGCACGGGGAACGTGAGCGGGACTAGAAGCCGCCCATGCCACCCATGTCGCCCATGTCCGGGGCCGCGGCGGCCTCGGGCTCCGGCTTGTCGGCGACGACGGCCTCGGTCGTCAGGAACAGGCTGGCGATGGAGGCGGCGTTCTGCAGCGCGGAACGGGTGACCTTCACCGGGTCGGAGATGCCCGAGGAGAGCAGGTCGACGTACTCGCCGGTCGCGGCGTTGAGACCGTGGCCGGTCTCCAGGCCGGCGACCTTGTCCTCGACGACGCCCGGCTCCATGCCGGCGTTGAAGGCGATCTGCTTCAGCGGGGCGGAGAGTGCGGCGCGCACGATCTGCACACCGGTGGCCTCGTCACCCTCGAGGCCGAGGTTGTCGTCCAGGACGTGGGCGGCCTGCAGCAGGGCGGCGCCGCCGCCGGCGACGATGCCCTCCTCCGCGGCAGCCTTGGCGTTGCGGACGGCGTCCTCGATGCGGTGCTTGCGCTCCTTGAGCTCCACCTCGGTGGCGGCACCGACCTGCAGGACGGCGACGCCGCCGGCCAGCTTGGCGAGACGCTCCTGGAGCTTCTCCTTGTCGTAGTCCGAGTCGGCGTTCTCGATCTCGGCCTTGATCTGGCGGACGCGGCCGGCGATCTGCTCGGCGGAGCCGGCGCCGTCGACGATGGTGGTGTCGTCCTTGGTGACGACGACCTTGCGGGCGGTACCCAGCAGCGGCAGGTCGGCGGTCTCCAGGGACAGGCCGACCTCCTCGGCGATGACCTGGCCACCGGTGAGGATGGCGATGTCCTGCAGCTGCGCCTTGCGGCGGTCACCGAAGCCCGGGGCCTTGACGGCGACGGACTTGAAGGTGCCGCGGATCTTGTTGACGACGAGGGTGGACAGGGCCTCACCCTCGATGTCCTCGGCGATGATCAGCAGCGGCTTGCCGGACTGCATGATCTTCTCCAGCAGCGGGAGCAGGTCCTTGACGTTGGAGATCTTCGAGGAGACCAGCAGGATGTACGGGTCCTCGAGGACGGCCTCGCCGCGCTCCATGTCGGTGGCGAAGTAGGCGGAGATGTAGCCCTTGTCGAAGCGCATGCCCTCAGTGGTCTCGAGGGTGACACCGAAGGCGTTGGACTCCTCGACGGTGATGACGCCGTCCTTGTTGAGCTCACCGTCGCCGACGGCGTACATGGCCTCGGCGATGAGCTCACCGATCTTCTCGTCAGCGGCGGAGATGCCGGCAGTCGCGGCGATCTGCTCGTGGGTCTCGATCTCCTTGGCGCTGCCGAGCAGCGTCTCGGTGACCTTGTCGACGCCCGCCTGGATGCCGCGCTTGATGCCCATCGGGTTGGAGCCGGCCGCGACGTTGCGCAGGCCCTCCTTCACCAGGGACTGTGCCAGCACGGTGGCGGTGGTGGTGCCGTCACCGGCGACGTCGTCGGTCTTCTTGGCGACCTCCTTGACGAGCTCGGCGCCGATCTTCTCGTAGGGGTCCTCGAGGTCGATCTCCCGGGCGATGGTGACGCCGTCGTTGGTGATCATCGGGGCACCCCACTTGCGCTCGAGGACGACGTTGCGTCCCTTCGGGCCGAGGGTGACCTTCACGGCGTCCGCGAGGGTGTTGAGACCCTTCTCCAGGCCACGACGCGCTTCCTCGTCGAATGCAATCATCTTAGCCATGTGGCTCTTTTCCTCCGTTTGAGAGTGGAACGACATGTGACGGACCAGTACAGCGCCCGCGACGGCACGGGCGGACGCATGTCGCGTCATCCGCCCTCACTGCGGCTGGTGTTGATCAGTCTGAAATTCTTCGGTGCTGGCACTCTGATTGGGCAAGTGCTAACACCCCCGTTTCTAGCAGTCTCACCCGTCGAGTGCAAGGAGTGTCGGACGGCCACCCACCGGGCAGCGTCCAGGCAGCGTCCGGTCGGTGTCCGGTCGGTGTCCGGTCGGTGTCCGGTAGGGCGGGTACCCTGTCGGCCATGACCGCTACCCTCCCCTCCCTGACCCCGGACGCCGCCCGTGAGGCGATGGCCGCCCAGATGCCGTTCATCCGGCAGGCCCTCGGCGAACTGGTCGCCTACCGCTCCGTCCACTCCACCCCCGGACTCGAGGCCGACAACGCCGGCGCCTCCGACTGGGTCGTCAACGCCTTCCGCGAGGTCGGCGTCCCCGTCGAGGCCCACGAGACCAGCGACGGCTCGACGACCGTCATCGGCCTGCGCGAACCCGACGAGGGCCAGCCGACCGTCCTGCTCTACTCCCACTACGACGTGCAGCCGGCCACCGACGTCGACAACTGGACCTCCTCGCCGTGGGAGCTCACCGAACGCGACGGTCGCTGGTACGGCCGCGGCGCCGCCGACTGCAAGGGCCACGTCGTCCTGCACCTGGCGGTGCTGCGCATCCTCAACGAGCTGACCGGTCCCGATGACCCGAAGATCGGCGTCCGCGTGGTCGTCGAGGGCTCCGAGGAGCGCGGCGGCTACGGACTCGAGGACCTGCTCGACGCACAGCCGGAGCTCTTCGCGGCCGACACCTTCCTCATCGTCGACTCTGGCAACGACGCCGAAGGAGTCCCGGCCGTCGCCACCGCCCTGCGCGGCACCGCCCCGGTGACCGTCACCGTGGACACCCTGAACCAGCCGATGCACTCCGGACAGTACGGCGGCGCCGCGCCGGACGCCCTGCTCGCACTCATCAGGCTGCTGTCCACCCTGCACGACGACAACGGCCTCGTGGCCGTCGACGGTCTCACCTCCGACGTCCGTTGGGAGGGCCGCGGCCCCGACCCCGAGACCTTCCGCCGCGACGCCGGCGTGCTTGACGGAGTGGACGTCATCGGCGAGGCGCAGGGTCTGCTGCCCAACGACCTCACCGTCGCCCGCCCGTCCATCACCGTCACCGGCCTCGACTCACTGACCGTGGCGGACGCCGTGAACGCCGTCCCCGGCCACGCCGCCGCCCACGTGAGCCTCCGTATCCCGCCGGGAATGGACCCGAAGGAGGGACAGGACGCACTCGTCCGTCACCTCGAGTCCCATGTCCCCGGCCACGCGAAGGTCACCATCGAACGGGACACCCTGGCGTCCCCGTTCTCCGCCGACACCTCGGGGCCGGCGCTCGCCCTGCTCATGCAGTCCCTCGCGGACGCCTACGGCGCCGAGGAGACCGCGCAGATCGGGTCCGGCGGCTCCATCCCGCTGTCCAATGCACTGCTGGAGAAGTACCCGGACGCCGAGCTCGCCCTGTTCGGGATCGAGGAGCCCGCATGCCGTATCCACTCTGCGGACGAGTCCGTCTCGCCCGATGAGATCTTCCACGTCGGTACCGCTGAACTGCTGTTCCTCGCCCGGTCGACCAGGTAACCCGCGCCGCATTTGTCCTGACGGCGTGACCGAACTAACATATGTCGCCATGAACATCTCCCTTCGTCGAGTAACCCACCCGGGTGGAGGACAGGACTGACCCCTCCACCACGGGGTCGGTGCGCTTATCTCGACGCACTGGTGAGTCGGTCCACACATCCAACCGACACTCACCAGCACAAGGGCAACGCATATTCATGTTCGAGCACCAGGACAACCGGATGTCATCCACCACTCTGATCCGCTTCGCACGCGCCGAGGACGAGGCCGCCGCGCACTCCCCGGCCGCCTACACCGAACGGCCGGCCCGCCGGCGTTCCACCGCCGTCACCTACCGCGACAGCCGCCCCACACCCCGCGTCGAGCAGCGACGCACCCGCACCTTCGCCGAGGACCCGTTCCGCGCCCGGTTCGGCCGCCGCCTTCCGGCCGGCATGCGCCAGGAGGCGCGCGGCATGGAATGGCGGGCCTTCGTCAACACCTACGCCCCCGACACGATCCGGGTGGACGCCCTGCTCGCCACTCGGCTGCCCGCCGGCCGCAAGAGCTACGAGATGGCGGTCACCGGCCTGCGCGAGGGTGTGACAACCCGCGTCTCCGTCACCGCGACGGGTGCCGCGAGCGCCATGACCCAGATCCTCGCCGACCACGGTCGCCGGGTGGAGATCCTCGAGTTCCACCAGTACGACATCTTCGAGGCCACCGTGACCTTCATCTACACGCAGCACGAGACCAAGAAGGTCTGGGCCGTCGGCTTCGGGGCGGACCGGGAGACCTCCATCGCCTCCGCCCTGGCCTCCGCCGCCTCCCGGCTGCACGGCTAGGACGCGGGACGCCGATCCCGCCACCCCACCGGCCACCCCACCACGAAATCGTCACCTCCTGAGGTACGCGTCCGCCCCGGAAACGTACCCCCGGAGGTGACGTTTTCCGGTGTGCGGGAGCGGTGGTGGGCAGGTGTCCGTCGACCGGGTGGTCCCGGAGCGTCGGACCACCCGGTCGTGACACACCCGGCACCGACACAGACACAGACCCCGGCACTGACACCGCCGCTGACCCCGATGTCCGCGGAACGAACCGACAGGTGGTTTCGGGTCCTCAGGCGGCACCTCGGTTCGCGAACCCGACCGCGCCGGAACACGGCCGACCTCCCGGCTCGTGAACCCGACATCCGTGTCCGCCGGGACGGCGACCACCGCGGCCAGCCCCGACCGAGCCGGCCAGCCCCGACCGGCCCGGCTAGCCCTCCAGCGACTTCCGCAGCGCGTCCACCGTCAGGTCCACGGCGGCGACCCACGCCTCCGGCTGGGTGAAGCCCTGCTCCGCCCCGGCGTCCCCGCGCGTCCGGACGCCGGGCTCCAGCGCCGCCCCCGCTTTCCGCGCCGCCGCGCGCTGCAGTGCGTAGTCCCCGCCCCGAGCGACGATCCGGCGGACGTCGGCGAGCTCCGCGGCGCAGCCCAGGTCCTCGGCGACCGGGGTCAACCGGTCGACCCAGTCCGCGATGTCCTCGGCGATCCACCGCTCGGTGGTGTCCCGGTCGGTGATGATGAGTGCCTCCAGCCCGTACCGGGCACCGCGCCACTTGTTCTCGGCGACGTGCCACGGCTGCAGGGTCGGCAGCTCGTGCCCGGCCTCCCACTCCCGGTCGTAGTGGACGATGAGGCAGTGGATGAAGGCGGCGACGGCACCGACCTCCCACACCTCCATCGTGGCGTCGGCGAACCGGACCTCGACGGTGCCGTACTTCGAGGGGCGCACGTCGAAGTGCATCGACCCGGTGTGGTTGATGACCCCGGAGCGGTCCTGGTCGACGTTGAAGGTCTCCCACTCCTCCCAGCTGCGGAACTGGTACGGCATACCGGCGGTCGGCAGCTGCTGGTAGAGCAGGGTCCGGTTGGACGCGTAGCCGGTGTCCAGCCCCTCCCAGGCCGGCGATGAGGCGGACAGTGCCAGCACGTGGGCGTACTGGGTCATCACCGCGTTGATGATCGGCCAGACCCGGTCGCGGTCGGCGACACCGACGTGGACGTGGATGCCCCAGATGAGCATCTGGCGTCCCCAGTACTGGGTCCGTTCGATGATCTCGTTGTAGCTCTGCTTCTCGCTGAGCACCTGGTCACCCCAGTGGGCGAACGGATGGGTCCCGGCGGAGAAGATCTGCACCCCCAGGTCGTCGGCGACCGTCATGATCTTCCGGAGTTGACCACGCAGGTCCTCGACCGCCCCCGGGACCGTCTCGTGGACGCCGGTGACCATCTCCACGGTGTTCGCGAGGAACTCCCGGGTGACGGTGTGGCCGGGATGGCGGCGGTCGAGCTCCGCCATGAGTTCCGGGGCCTTCGGGACGAGGTCCCGGGTCTCCGGGTCGACGAGCGCGACCTCCCACTCGATGCCGACCGTCGGTGCTGAGCCCGGGAAATCCATGGGATGGATACTACGGCATCCCCGGACCGGTGGCGCTACCGGAGCGGCTGGGTGAGGACGACGACCACACCGTCGGCCTTGGCGCCCTCGCGGATGTCCGCCGACCGGAAGCGATCGTAGTAGTCGTGGTTCCCGGCCTGCGCGGAGATCCCGAGTTCGCCGGCGAGTTCCTCGGCGGCGGCCTGTGCGGTGGCGTCGCCCTCCGGGTAGTAGACCCGGGATTCCTCACTGATGCCCTCGATCCGGCCCTGCAGGTTGCCGTAGCCGGTGTTCGTCCACTGCCTGCCGCGGATGTCGGCGGTGGCGTCCTTGGCCAGGGCCTGGCCACTGTTGTTGAGTACGGTCACCGGTGTCTTCCGGTCGACGGCGCCGGGGGAGGCGTTGCCGCCGCCCTGCGGTGCGGCACCGGCGGCGGGTGCGGCCGGGGCGCCGGACGCCGCATCCGGGGCAGCGCCCGGCCGGTCGGCACCGGGGGCGCCGGCTCCCGGTGTCCCGGACTGTGCGGTCGGGGCGCCGGCGCCCGGCTGTCCCCCGGCGGGCGCGGCCGGGGCGGTCGCGGCGGAGGTGCCTGCGGCGGTGGTGTCCGAGTCATCGTCGTCACCACCGGAGAAGATGGAGTAGGCGCCCCAGGCGATGAGGACGACCGCGACGGCCGTGAGGATCATGGCGAGGCCGCGCAGCGGCGGGCCCTGCTTCCCCGGCGCGTCGGCAGGCGCTGCCCCGGCGGCACCCGCTGCCCCTGCGGCTCCGGCAGCACCAGCCGCGCCTGCTGCCCCGGCGGCGGCCGCCCCGGCGCTGTGGGCGCCCCCGGGGCCGGCGGCGGGCTCGGCGAAGGCGAACTCGTCGTCGTAGGAGGCGTTGCCGTCCTCACTGTCGGGGAGTGAGTGTCGGGGTCGGTTCTGCTCAGTCACGGGGTCCATCCTAACGTCATCCATCACTTCAGTCACACCAGTCACAAAAACAACAGGGCCGGTCGGACGTGCTGCGGGCCTGCTGCGACGACAGACATCCTAGACCACCGGGTGCCCGGGACAGGGCCGGTCAGGCATCATCCCGGCGTGCCAGCAGCGTCCGGACCAGGACCGGGTCCGCCGCCGCCGCCTCCGGACGCTCGATCAGCCGGTTGAGCTGCTGGAAATAGCGCACCGGCTCCACCCCGAACCGGCGCCTGATCTCCTCCTCCTTCGCCCCTTCGGTGTGCCACCACGCATGCTCGAACTCCAGCATCGCCCGCTCACGGTCCGTCAGATCCACCATGCCGGTCATCGTATCCCCCGGCTTGGTGGATACCCCCGCACAGCGTGACTGCAGCCGGTACAGTCCTTCTGGTCCACCTGACCTGTCTCCACCTGTCAGTCCACCTGCCAGTCCACCTGTCAGTACCTATTACTCCCAGGGAGGCCCCCGTGGCTACTCAGACCTCCGACCGACCGGGCACCGTGCCCGCACGACGCACCGCCGAGGAGCGGCGCGTCCTCGCCGGCACCCTCGTCGGCACCACCATCGAGTGGTACGACTTCTTCATCTACGCCCAGGCGGCCGCGTTCATCTTCGCCCCGCTGTTCTTCGAGCCGGTCGGCAGCGACTCGCTCGCCCAGATCTTCTCCTGGGCCTCCATCGGCATCAGCTTCCTGTTCCGCCCGCTCGGTGCGATCCTGGCCGGCCACCTCGGTGACCGGTACGGACGCAAGGTGATCCTCGTCGTCACCCTGGTGGGGATGGGCGCGGCGACCGCGCTGATCGGCGTCCTGCCGACCTACGGGACGATCGGGGTGGCCGCCCCGGTGCTGCTGATCCTGCTGCGGATCCTGCAGGGCTTCTCCGCCGGCGGCGAATGGGGCGGCGCCGCCCTCATGTCCGTCGAGCACGCCCCGCGGGACAGGCGCGGTCTCTTCGGCTCCTACCCGCAGATCGGTGTGCCCCTCGGCCTGATCCTGGCGACCTCGTTCATGTACATCCTCACCAGGTCGCTGTCCGAGGATGACTTCCAGTCCTGGGGCTGGCGGATCCCGTTCCTGTCCTCCCTGGTCCTCATCGTCGTCGGTTACCTGATCCGCCGCAGCGTCGACGAGTCCCCGGTGTACCTGGACATGCAGGCCCGGCAGAAGGACGCCTCCGCCCCGCTCGGCCGGCTGTTCCGCGACCACTGGAAGAACGTCCTGCTCGCCGCGCTCATCTTCGCCGGCAACAACGCGACCGGCTACATGATCATCGCCTTCTTCTCCTCCTACGGGGCGAAGAACCTCGGCATGGAGAAATCCCAGACCCTCATCGCCGCCATCATCGGTGGCGTCAGCTGGCTGGTCCTGACGGTCTACAGCGGCTGGATCAGCGACCGGATCGGTCGCCGGACCACCTTCGCCATCGGCTATGTGCTGCTCATCGCCTGGGTCGTGCCGATGTGGTGGTTCATCGACCACGGCACCACGGCGATGATGACCGTCGCCATCGTCGTCCTCACCGTCGGCCTGGCACCCTCCTACGCCCCCCAGTCGGCGCTGTACGCCGAGATGTTCCCCGCCGACGTGCGCTACTCGGGCACCTCGATCGGCTACGCGCTCGGCTCGATCCTCGGTGGCGCCTTCGCCTCCACCTTCGCGCAGATGATCCTCGACGGTACCGGGGAGTCCTGGACCATCGGCCTCTACCTCGGCGCCATGTGCCTCATCTCGCTGGTCGCGGTGCTGCTCGTCCCCAAATCGGTGGAGAAGTCGGACCTGCACATCTAGCGGGTTATTCTGGACGCCATGTCCGTTCTCCCCATCGTCATCTGCGGCGAGCCTGTCCTCCACCGCCCCACCGAACCCGTGGCCGAACCGGTCGCCGACCAGTTGGGCGAGGGATCCGACCTCAGTCGGCTCATCGCCGACATGTACGAGACCCTCGACCTGGCCAACGGGGTGGGTCTGGCGGCGAATCAGGTCGGGGTGGGTCTCCGGGTGTTCGTCTACCACTGCCCCGACGTCGACGGCCCCGACGGTACCCGCAAGTCCGAGGCCGACATCGAGGCTGACGGCGGCCCGATGCGCAAGGGGTGCGTCATCAACCCGGTCCTGGAGACCGGCGACATCCCGGAGACCATGCCGGACCCCGACGACGATGTCGAGGGCTGCCTGTCCGTCCCCGGCTACGACTACCCCACCGGCCGGGCCGACTGGGCCCGCGTCACCGGCTACGACGAGCACGGTGAGCCGGTGAGCGTGGAGGGTTACGGCTTCTTCGCCCGCTGCCTCCAGCACGAGACCGGCCACCTCGACGGCCACCTCTACATCGACACGCTCATCGGCCGCTACGCCCGCCAGGCGAAGAAGATGGTGAAGCGCGAGGGGTGGACGGTACCGGGGAACTCCTGGCTGCCCGGGTCCGACGCCGACCCGTTCGGCCACGATGAGTGACACCTCCTGGTCCGGCGCCCACGCCGGCGCCCGCCCACCGGAGCAGACCGGGCTGCCGTTCCCGGTCTCCCGCCACACCGACCCGGTGAGCGTCCGGGTCGGTGCCCGGGCGACCGTCCGCCGGCTCGCCGGCGGCCTCAACCCGGCGTCCGGCCGCCCCCTGGTCACCGACGTCATCGGTGTGCTGGAGTCGCTGGATCCGCTGGTCGTGCGCGACCGCGACGGGGTGGTCCACGAGATCCCCGCCGACACGGTCGTGGTCCTCAAGACCCTCCACTCCCGACCGGTGCGCACCTCGGACATCCGCGCGGTCGAGCAGGCCACGGCGGAGGCCTTCCCCGGTCTGGCCCACGAGGACATCGGCGGCTGGCTCGCCCGCGCCGGTGACGGCATCACCGAGCGGTCCAACTCGGCGGTGCCGCTCGGCCCGTCGGCCGGCACCACGCCGGTCCCGCTGGAACAGATCCGGGCCTTCTACCGCGCCCATGACCTGCCCACCCGGCTGCTGCTGCCCGACCGGATCAGCCGGCCCGCCGAACCGCTGCTGGCGCTGCCCGGCGCGGTCCGCGGCCCCGAGATCATCGTCATGACCCGTGACCTCGACGGCGATCTGCCCGAGCTGCCGGACAATCCGCTGCACGCCGAGATCCGGGTCGACGACCAGCCCGACGACGACTGGCTCGCGCTCTACCACTTCCGGGGCCGGGCCCTGCCGGAGCACGCGCTGCGGCTGCTGTGCCGCCGGCTCGACGGCCATCTCGGCTTCGCCCGGTTGAGCATCGACGGTGAACTCGTCGCGGTCACCCGCGGTACCGTCACCACCGGCGGCGGACGCCGGTTCCTCGGTTACTCGGCGGTGGAGGTCTCCCCCGACTGGCGCCGCCGCGGGCTCGGCACCCTGCTCGGCACCGCCATGCTGCACTGGGGGGCCGACCGTGGCGCCGACGAGAGTTACCTGCAGGTCATCGCCACAAATACGGCGGGCCGGGCGCTGTACCACGGTCTGGGCTTCACCGAGCACCACCGGCACCGCTGCCTGACCCTTCCCGCCACGCCGCCGGATAGTGTGTAGGGCATGCGCATTGCCACGTGGAACATCAACTCCGTCCGGACCAGGGAAGCCCGGGTCCGGGACTTTCTCGCCCGTGCGGACGTCGACGTCCTCTGTCTGCAGGAGACCAAGTGCACGGACGCACAGTTCCCCGACTTCTCCGACACCGGGTACGCCCAGGCCCACTGCGGTGACGGGTCCTTCAACGGGGTGGCGCTGCTGTCGCGGGTCGGTCTCGACGGGGTCCGCACCGACTTCGGCCAGCCCGGTTTCGCCAAGGATCCGGACGCCGCCCAGGCCCGCGAACCGCGGGCGATCGGCGCCACCTGCGGCGGTGCGGAGGTCTGGAGCCTGTACGTCCCGAACGGCCGGGAGATCCACGACCGGCATTTCACCTACAAGCTCGACTTCCTCGCCGCCCTGGCGTCCTACGCCCGCGCCGGCAGCGGCTCCCTGGTGGTCACCGGCGACTTCAACGTCATCCCCACCGACGAGGATGTGTGGGATCCGGCGCTGTTCACCGGCAGTACCCATGTGACCCCGCGGGAACGTGCCGCGCTGCGTGCGCTGGTCGACGCCGGACTGACCGAGGCCACCGCGGGACTGCGCGGCCGGTACTCCTACTGGGACTACCAGGCGATGCGGTTCCCGAAGGGGCAGGGCGTCCGCATCGACCTCCAGTACAGCCGGGGCCTGGAGCCCGGTGCCGCGGAGATCGACGTCGACGAACGGCGCGGCCGGGGCGCCTCAGACCATGCCCCGGTCATCGTGGACTACCGCTGAGGAGCCGGACGTGGACGTGTTCTGGAACGGCCTCGGCGAGGTCTGGTCGTTCATCACCCCGGACACCTGGGGGTTCACCCTGTTCGGCAATCTCCTCACCGCCGGCATGTCGTGGTGGCAGTGGGTGCTGGTCCTGCTGGACTTCACCCTGAAGATCGTCGCGCTGGGCTACGTGCCCTCGCAGCGGCGTCCGACGAGCGCGATGGCGTGGCTGCTGGCGATCTTCCTGCTGCCGTTCATCGGCATCGTGCTGTTCATGCTCATCGGTTCCCCGGCGATCAACCGCCGCCGGCACCGCATCCAGAACACGGCGAACGAGCAGATCCGCACGGTCAGCCACGACGAGCCGGACATCCCGGACGGGCATGCCCTGTCCGACGAGCTGGTGAGCATGGTGCGGCTCAACCGTCATCTCACGGCGATGCCCGCGACCTCCGGGACGGTGGTGGCGGTCCACGCCGACTACGATGCCACGATCCGGCGGATGGCCGAGGTCATCGACAAGGCGGAGAAGTACGTCAACTGCCAGATCTACATCACCTCCTGGGACAGCACCACCGACGTCCTCTTCCGGGCCCTGGAGCGCGCCGTGCAGCGCGGGGTGACGGTCCGGTACCTGTTCGACCATGTCGGCAGCTGGAAGTACCCCGGCTACATGACGCTCGGCAAACGGCTGGACGCCATCGGCGTGCAGTGGATGGTCACCCTCCCGCTGCAGCCGTGGCGGTGGCGCTTCCGCCGCCCCGACCTGCGCAACCACCGCAAGATCCTGGTCGTCGACGGGCACACCGGGTTCATGGGGAGCCAGAACATGATCGACTCCTCCTACCTGATGAAGGGGAACGTCAGGGAGGGCCGCCACTGGATCGATCTGATGGTGGAACTCACCGGGCCGGTCGTCTCGATGCTCAACTCGATCTTCGCGGTGGACTGGTTCACCGAGTCCGACGAGATGATCGACGTGCTCACCCCGACCGAGGCCACCCGGCAGCTCGACGCCGGGGAGATGTTCGGCGACGACTCGCCCACCTCCGGCTCCGACGTCCTCCAGCTCATCCCCTCGGGCCCCGGCTTCACCACCGCCCCCAACCTCCGGCTGTTCACGTCGGTGGCGCACCACGCCAAGGAGCGGCTGATCCTCGTCAGCCCCTACTTCATCCCCGACGAGTCCCTGCTGGACGCCGTGACCACCGCCTCCTACCGCGGGGTGGACGTCGAACTCTTCGTCTCGGAGAAGGCCGACCAGGCGCTGGTGGACCACGCCCAGTCCTCCTACTACGCCGAGCTGCTGCACGCCGGCGTCCGGATCCACCAGTACCCCTACCCGGCGGTGCTGCACTCCAAGTACGCGGTCGCCGACGACGACGTGGTGCTCGTCGGCTCCTCGAACATGGACATGCGCTCCTTCGAGCTCAACTACGAGGTGACCCTGATGTCGCTGGAGGGGTCGCTGCTCGACCGGCTCGTCACCCTCACCGACGCCTACCGGGAGGCCAGCCGGGAGCTCACCGCGGAACGCTGGAGCCGGCGCAACTGGTGGCGGCGGTACACCGACAACGTCGCCCGTCTCACCTCCGCTCTGCAGTGAGTGCCCTACAATAGCCTGAAGAACACGTTAGGTAGAACACGTATTGTCGCCGAAAACCAAGGAGCGCACTATGACCGGCAACACCGTCGACGATCTCGACGACGAGCTCATGGCACACGACCGCGGCTCCGACGCACACGACAGGATCACCGGCCACCGGGCCCCCGAGATCCTGCCCGATGTCGATGTCTCCGAGATCGCCTCGGCGGTCTACGACTTCCTCTCGGCACTGCGCCGCCTCATGGACCGTCCCAACCAGAAGCTGTCCGTCTCCCAGTCCGAGATCGAGGTGCTGCACTTCATCTCCCAGCACCCGGGTTGCGGCGTCTCGGACATCGCGCGACTGCGCTTCCTGCGGGCCTCCAACGTCTCCGCCACCGTCCGCCGGCTCATCAACTCCGGTCTGGTGATCCGCCGCGCCAACGACCAGGACCGCCGCGCCCAGGACCTGTTCCTGTCCGACGAGGGCATCGAGCTGCTGAACTCCGTCACCGACGAATGGGCACTGCTCATCGCCCGGGCCGCCAAGCGGATGGACGGCCGGGACCTGGCGAAGCTGCGCCGCGGCGTCCCGGCGCTGCGGAACCTGTCCGTCGCCGCCGAGAGCCTCATCGAGGACATGCAGCGTCAGCGCTGATCCGGCCCGGCGCTCCCCCGCCGGCCCACCAGGCCCGCCACGCCGGCGACGCCGGCGACGCCGGCGCACACCGTCATGACGACGGCCATCGTCAGCAGGCCGTCCCCGCCCAGGCCGACGAGCGGTGAGACCACCCCGGCCATGAGGAACTGCCCGGCCCCCAGCAGGGCCGACCCGGCCCCCGACCGCCCCTGGGCGAGGTCCATCGCCAGAGCCGTCGTATTGCCCATGTTGAAGGCGGTCCCCACCGTGACGACCGCGGTGCACACCACCACCGCCGGCACCGACGGCGCTGTCAGAGCGACGATGAGCAGGGCCACCGCCCCGAGGACCAGCAGGGTCTGTCCGGTCCGCTGCATCGTCGCCGGGCCGAACCGCTCCACCACCTGCGCGTTGACGAGGTTGGTCACCACCAGGGCGACCGCATTCCCCGCGAAGACGAAGCTGAAGACCTGCGACGACAGTCCGAGCTGCTCCTGGAGGACGAAGGACGAGCCGGAGATGAAGCTGAAGAACGCCCCGAAACCGATGGCGAAGGCCACCAGGTGGCCGAGGAAGGCCGGGATACGCAGCAGCCCGCCCATCCGCCGGTAGACCTCGCCGAGCGATCCGGTGGCCCGGCGCTCCGCCGGCAGGGTCTCCGGCAGGGCGAGGGCGACGACGAATTCCACGGCCCCGACGACGGCGAGGACCCAGAAGACGGTCCGCCAGCTGCCCAGTCCCGCGACCGCGTCCCCGACGACGGGGGCCAGGATCGGTGCGACGGCGGTGAAGACCATCATCGTCGACAGTGCCCGGGCGGCCCCCGCCCCGGAGGTCCGGTCGGAGATCATCGACCGGCCGAGCATGACGCAGGTCCCGCCCGCGGCCCCCTGGAAGAACCGGGCGACGATGAACAGTCCGACACCCGGGACGAGCGCACAGACGACGGAGGCGACGAGCCACACGACCGTGGCCGTGGCGAGCATCCGGTGCCGGCCCACCCGGTCCGACAGCGGCCCCATCACCAGCTGGCCGAGCGCCATCCCGACCATGAAGCCGGTGATGGTGAGCTGCACCGACGAATCGCCGACAGCCAGGTCCCGGCCGATCTCCGGGAGGCTCGGCAGGTACATGTCCGTGCCGAACGGGCCCGCAGTGGACAGCAGGGCGATGCCCAGCAGCATCGCGAACGGGAGCGGGTTCTTTCGCGGTCGAACAGTGTCGGTCACGGGGAGCCACTCTACGCGGTGCCCCGGCACAGAGCCGGGACAGGACCGGTCAGGCGTCCCGCTTCCGCAGTGCGACGATGCCGCCGACGAAGATCACCAGGCAGATCACGACGTAGTAGATCAGCGAGCCGCCCTGCCCCCACGGGGCGTGCTCCAGATCGTTGCCGGAGATCGCGGCGCTGATGTTCTTGAACGGCAGGAACGGTGTGATGTACCGGCTGACCGAATCCGGCAGCAGACCGGTGAGGTCCTCCAGCACCAGCACCCACAGCAGCACGATCGCCATCGCCCCGGCCGTCCGGCGGACGAGGTAGCCGACCCCGGTGCACAGTGCGACCGCGCCGAGGACGTAGACGACGATCATGCCGATGGTCTTCCAGGCGTCATCGGCCGACAGGGCCATGCCGTCGGCGATCGAGGGGTCGTCGAGCTGGCCGGCGGCGAGCGCGTGGCCCAGCACCGCACTGACGACGGCGGAGATCAGGGCCAGGACCACGGCGAGGGCGCCGTAGACCAGGAACTTCGCCACGGCCACCTGCCACCGTGCCGGCGCCGCCAGCACCGACAGTTTCACCGTGGAGTTCCCGTAGTCGCCGGTGACGGTGAGCACCGCCTGGATCATGATCACCATGGAACCGAAGGACAGCAGGCCGGCCTGCCCGGCGGAGAAGGTGAACAGGTTCCCGGCGGTGGCCAGGAAGCCGGTGTCGTTGTCGTCGAGCGCGGACTGCATGCCCATGCCGTTCGCCCACCCGATAAAGGCGGAGAGGCCGACGGACAGCAGCACGACGAGCGCGCTGGTCCAGTAGATACCCCGGGTGGACCGCAGTTTGATCCACTCCGCGTTGATGGTGTGTGCCAGCATCACTTGCCCTCCCCGTTGACGACGGACTGGTAGTCGACCGCATCACCGGTCATGCGCATGAAGGCGTCCTCCAGGGAGGCGCGGCGCTCGGCGAGCTCCAGCAGCAGCACCCCGTAACTGAACGCGACCCGGCCGATGTCGTCGGGCTCGTGCTCCTCGGCGACGAGGATCGTCCGACCGTCGTCGTCGGTGGATTCGGTGAAGGTGACACCCTCGGCCGTGAGCGCCTTCTTCAGCTCCGGCAGGTGCTCCGCATCGGTCCGGACCACGGTCGTCGCCGCCGAGGAGTTCCTGATGAAGTCGTGGGTGGTGGTGTCCGCCACGAGCCGGCCGCGGCCGATGACGACGAGCCGGTCGGCGGTCATCGACATCTCGGACAGCAGGTGCGAGCTGATGAGGACCGTGCGACCCTCCGACGCCAGGTGGCGCACAAAGTCACGGACCCAGCGGATACCCTCCGGGTCGAGGCCGTTGACCGGCTCGTCGAGGATGAGCGTGCCCGGGTCGCCGAGCAGCGCCGCAGCGAGCCCCAGCCGCTGCCCCATGCCGAGGGAGAACTTCCCGGCCTTCCGGCCGGCGACGTCGGAGAGGCCGACCAGACCGAGGACCTCGTCCACCCGCTTCCGGTCGATCCCGTTGGCGGCGGCGAGCCAGCGCAGGTGGTTGGCGGCGCTGCGGTTGGGGTGGACCCATTTGGCGTCCAGCAGGGTGCCGACCTGGGTCAACGGTTTCTCCAGTTCGCCGTAGGCGGCGCCGTTGATGGTCGCGCGACCCGATGTCGGCCGGTCGAGACCGACGATCATCCTCATCGTCGTGGACTTTCCGGCGCCGTTGGGCCCCAGGAAGCCGGTGACGATGCCGGACTCCACCGTGAAGGACAGGTCCTCCACGGCGGTGGCGGCACCGTACCGTTTCGTCAGTGATTCAACCTCGATCATGTCTGCCATCGTGCCATACCGGATGCAGGGTAGACTGACCGACATGTCCGCCCCCGAAACTGTCGCGCCGACCAGCCCCGCCCCGGGTGATGCCGGTCACGGTGGTGCGGCCGGCGTCGGTGCCGTGAACGGCGGGGCCTCCCCCCGGCGGGACGCCGACCGGTGGATGGACGAGGACGCCCCGGACACCCGGGTGCGCCGGCTCCACATCTTCACCCCGCTGGTGGAGGCGCCCCGCCGTTTCCTGCGCTTCACCTCGGAGACACCGGGCCTGCTCACCGTGGTCTCGATCGTCCTCACCCTGGCGCTCCTCGCCGCGGGCGGCGCCATGGTGTGGTCCTCGTCGAGCCGGCAGTCCGACCTGAACACACTGGTCAACAAGACCGAGCCGGTGTCGTTCGCCTCCCAGGAGCTGTACAACTCGCTGTCCGTCGCCGACACGGTGGCCACCTCGGGCTTCCTCGACGACTCGTCGCGCACCGCCGACACCCGTCCGGAGTACCGGCAGGCGCTGGACACGGCGTCCCGGGCCGTCGTGCGCGCCGCCGCGGGGATCGACGAGCCCGGCAGCCGGCCGATGGCGCTCATCCTCGAGATCCAGGAGAAGCTGCCGCTGTACGTCAGCATGGTGACCGAGGCGGGCGCGAACAACCGGCAGGGCTATCCGTTGGGCGCCGCCTACATCACCCAGGCGTCCACCATGATGCAGAACGAGATCCTGCCCGCCGCGGCGGAGCTCTACGACATCACCAGTTCCGCGGTCACCGACCGGCAGTCGACGCTGACCAGACCGAGCTGGTTCGCCCTCTCCGGCCTCGTCGCCGCGGTGGTCCTGCTGGTCATCGCCCAGTTCTGGCTGTCCGCCTGGACGAACCGGCGGCTCAACCCCGGTTACCTGGCGGCGACCGTCCTCATGATCATCGCCCTGGCGTGGGCGGGTGCGTCGGCCCTGACCACCTGGAACGCCGGATCCCGTGGGGTGACCGGGGCGGCGCAGCCGCTGCAGACGCTCACGTCCCTGCGGATCAACGCCCAGCAGGCCCGCACCACCGAGATCCTCGGCCTGGTGCAGCGGGACGCGACGCAGGACAGTCAGACCAGCTTCTCGGAGCGGGTCGCCGCCGTCGACGGCGGGCTCGAACAGCTGCGCGGGGACCTCGCCGGGGACGCGGGGAACGCCGGCATCGACGAGGCCCGGGAGCAGCTCCGCGGCTGGGACAGTGCCCACGCGCAGATGGCCGCGATGCTGCGTCGCGGTGACTACTCCGGCGCGGTCGCCGCGACGCTCGGGGACAGCGGCCCGGCGAACGTCAGCCGCGCCTTCGACAACCTCGACGGCGACCTGCAGGACCTCATCGACCAGTCCCGCGGTGACCTGCGCGAGTTCCTGTCCGACAGCCGCGGGACCGCCCAGCGGACCACCGCCCTCGTCCTCGTCCTGTCCCTGCTGTCCATCGTCCTCGTCATCCAGGGCACCCGCCCCCGCCTCCAGGAGTACCTGTGATGGTCCGCCTGTGCTCCGCCGCCGCCCTCCTCGCCGCGGCCACCGTCTCCGCCCTGACACTGTCGTCCTGCGGCGGCGGCCCCGATCTCCAGGACTGGCCGGCGCCACCGGAGCCCACGCTCGGGCTCCCCGACGGTGCCGCACTCGGCAACACCGACCTCGACCCGCAGCCCGGTGACTCCGGCGGTGCGCCGTGGGGGTCACTGCGCCCCGACGACGCGACCGCCGACCAGCGGGTGCCCGACATCGTCGGACGGGGACGGCTCATCGTGGGTGTCTCCCAGTCGACGAACGGGCTGGGCTACCGCGACCCGGTCACCGGCGACATGGCCGGTTTCGAGGTCGACATCGCCCACGAGATCGCCCGCGACATCTTCGGCGACCCCGGCCGGGTCGACTTCCGGTACATCGAGGGCGGGGACCGGGAGTCCGCACTGCGTGACGGGGACGTGGACATCGTGGTCCGGACGATGACCGTGACCCGCGCGCGACAGGCGGGCGTCGAGTTCTCGACCCCGTACCTGCGGACCTCACCCCGGATACTCGTCCCCCGGGATTCGGGCGTCACCGGTGTCGACGACCTCGCCGACCGGACCGTCTGCGTCACCCGCGGCTCGACCAACGCCCAGGAGGTCTACGCCGACGTCCCCCACCGCCAGGTGCTGGCCACCCGGACCTGGCCGGACTGTCTCATGGCGATGCAGCGGGGCCAGGCGGACGCGACCTACTCCGATGCCGCCATCCTGTCGGGGCTGCAGGCGCAGGACCCGAACACCGAACTCGTCTCACCCCGGGGCACAGGAAGTACAGGAGGCACAGGCGGATCCGTCGACTACGCGGTCGCCACCGCCCCCGAGACCGTCCGGGACACCGCCCCCCTGGTCCGCCAGATCAACACCACCCTCGAGCGACTCCGCACGGACGGGACCTGGGACCGGTTGTACAGCCGGTGGCTCGCCCCCTATCTCGGCCCCGACACCCCGCCGGACGCCGTGTACCGCGACGACCGCGGTTCCGCCGACCTGGACCGGTACCGGCGTGAGGCTGCAGCATCCTCAGCACCTTCAGCACCTTCAGCACCTTCAGCACCTTCAGCTCCGACGACAGAGGCCCGCCCCCGATGAGTGACGACAACGAACCCACCACCGGACCCACGCCCGACCCCACGCCCGACCCCACCACCGGTTCAGACCCGGAGCCGGACCAGGCCACCGCGGCCACCTTCTTCGACCCCTTCGCCGACGACGACGAGGACGGGGACGACGACTGGGGTGACTGGGACGACAGCACCGCGGCCACCGGCCCCACCCCCGGCCCCACCCCGGAGGAGCTCGCGGAGGCGTCCAGCGAACGCAGCCGGCAGGAGGCATTGTCGACGTTCCGTCGCCGCCGCGGCACCTCCCGACGCGGCGCGGAGGTCGCCGGCGGCATGGTCCGCCTGCCGTTCATCCCGCCCACCGACCCGGAGGACGCGGTCATCGACCCGACGCCGGCGGTCGAGGCGGGGACGGAGGCCCCGACGCTCGCCCCCGGTGACATCGTCGCCGGCCAGTACGAGATCCGCGGTCCCATCGCCCACGGCGGGATGGGCTGGATCTACCTCGCCGTGGACCACAATGTCTCGGACCGGTGGGTGGTGCTCAAGGGCATGATGGCGGCGTCGACGATGCAGGACCGGGCGGTCGCCGAATCGGAGCGCGCCTTCCTCGCCGACATCACCCACCCCGGCATCGTCAAGATCTTCAACTTCATCGACGACAGCCGCAGTGCCGGCGGGTTCATCGTGATGGAGTACGTCGGCGGCCCCTCACTGCGCCACCGCCGCCGCCGGCAGCCGGACAACACCCTGCCGGTGGACACGGCCGTGGGCTACCTCCTCGAGGTCCTCCCGGCCCTCGACTACCTCCATTCCCGCGGGGTGGTCTACAACGACCTCAAGCCGGACAACATCATCATCACCGAGGACCAGGTCAAACTCATCGACCTCGGCGCCGTCTCCGGCATCGGCGCCTACGGCCACATCTTCGGGACGAAGGGGTTCCAGGCCCCCGAGATCGCCACCACCGGCCCCACCGTCGCCAGTGACATCTACACCGTGGGCCGCACCCTGGCGAGCCTCATCGTCCGGCTCCCGGTCACCGACGGCGTGTACGACGACGGACTGCCGTCCCCGGACGAGGAACCGCTGTTCCGCCGGTACCTCTCCCTCTACCGGCTGCTGCTGCGGGCCACCGACCCGGACCCGGAGAACCGGTTCTCCTCGGCGCGGACCATGGCCGACCAGCTCATCGGTGTGCTGCGGGAGGTCCTGGCCATCCGGGACGGCCGGCAGTTCCCCCACCTCGACACCCGCTTCACCGCACAGCGTTCCACCTTCGGCACCAACCACCTGCTGTTCCGCACCGACCAGTTGCTCGACGGCATCGAACGGTCGGTGGAGATCACCGCCCCGGAGGTCGTCGCCGCCCTGCCGATCCCGCTGACCGACCCGTCCGACCCGGGGGCGGCACTGCTCTCCGCCGCCAGTCTCACCGAACCGGGCGAGATCCTCGACACCCTCGAGGCCGCCCGCCGGCAGCCGGACATGGCGGCGTCCCGCGAGATCCCGCTGACCGTCGTCCGCGCCCAGCTCGACCTCGGCATGACCACCGAGGCGGAGGAGATGCTGCGGACCATGGCGGAGGACATGGGGCGCGACTGGCGCCACCAGTGGTTGTCCGGCATCTGCGCCCTGCTGACCGGTGACTTCGTCGGGGCGCAGGCCAACTTCAACACGGTGCTCAACATCCTGCCGGGTGAGCCGGCGCCGAAACTCGCGCTGGCCGCCACCGACGAGCTGCTGCTGCAGAGCCAGGGTGTGAACACGGTCGGCCTGCTCGACGCCGACGTCCGCCGCTCTGCACTGGCCCTGACGTACTCGCAGGGCGTCCCGCTCGATGACTCGGTCACCGTCCCCGGGTGGACGCACCTCTCCCAGGATCCGGTGGCACTGCGGTTCCACGCCATCCGGCTGTACGGCCTGGTGTGGGCGACGAACCCCACGACGGTCTCGTCGGCGTTCGGGATGTCCCGGCAACTGCAGGCGGAGGGGCTGGTGGACGCCGCCGTCGCCGTCCTCGACAAGGTGCCCGCGAACTCCCGGCACCACGAGACCGCACGGCTCACCACGGTGCTCATGCTCATCTCGGACGCCGGGAACCTCAGCGAGTCGCGGATCCGGCGCGCCGCCCGCCGGCTCGACCTGCTGCCCACGACCGAACCCCGGATCCCGCAGATGCGGATCGCCGTCCTCTCCGCGGCCCTCGACTGGCTGCGTTCCCACCCGGACGCCGGGGATGACGCGGAGGCCGGCAGTGCGGCCGGCCTGCTCTTCGACGTGGACTTCACGGAGCGGGGACTGCGCACCGGACTGGAGCGGGGGCTGCGGGAACTCGCCCACCAGGCGCCGTTCGCCCGGCACCGGCACCGGCTCGTCGACATGGCGAACCACATCCGGCCACGGACCTGGTTCTAGCCCTGGTTCTAGCCACCCGCCGCCGCGGCGATGTCGTCGGCGAGTGCGGACGCCGCGGCGGCGTCCAGATCATGGACCGTCACCCGCAGGTGCCCGGCGGCGGTGCCGGGGGTCAGGGCGAATTCGCCGCCGGGGCGCACGAGCCATCCGCGGTCGGCGAGCCGCCGGGCGACCGCCCGGGCGTCCCCGCCGGTGCGGACCCACACATTGAGCCCGTCACCGGCGGACGCGGTCACCCCACGCCCGGCGAGCAGCTGCACGAAGGCCCGGTTCTGCCGCGCGTAGTGCTCCCGGGCGGCGGACATCCGGGCCCGGACACCCGCGTCGGTGAGGAGCCCTGCGGCGGTCCGTTGCAGCAGATGACTGACCCAGGTCGTCCCGGGGCTCAGCCGGGCGCCGAGGCGTCCGGCGGTCCGGTCGTCACAGGCGACGACGGCGAGCCGGAGGTCCGGGCCGAGGAACTTGGAGACGGACCGGACCAGTGCCCAGCGCTGCTGCCCCGCCCCGATGACCGGACGGTAGGGCTGCGCGGAGAGCAGGGAGAAGTGGTCGTCCTCGATGACGAGCACCCAGGGGTGGTCCGCGAGGATCCGGCGGAGTTCGGCGGCGCGCGGCGCGGTGAGTGAGGCGCCGGTCGGATTGTGGGCCCGCGGGGTGCAGACGACCGCCCGCACCCCCGCCGCCAGTGCCGCGCGGAGCCCGGCCGGGGTCATCCCCTCGGCGTCCACCGGGACCGGGACGGTCCGGTAGCCGGCGAGGCGGACGGTGTTGACGCTGGTGAGGAAGCAGGGGTCCTCCAGGGCGACGGCATCGCCGCGGGACAGTTCCTGGGCGAGGAGCCGTTCGACCGCGTCCACCGCCCCGCCGGTGACATGCAGCGTGAACGGCCACGGCCGGTCGGCGGCGATCCACCGCTCGGCCACGTCCCGCAGGGCGGGGTCGACGGTGCCGGTGCCGTAGAGCACGGGCCCGTCGGTCGTACGGGCCGTCCCGGCGGCGACGTCGGCGACGGTGGCGGCGTCCGGCAGCCACCGGACGCCCGGGTTGCCGGAGGCGACGTCGGTGTACCGGGTGTCCCCGCTACCGCCCTCCTCGGCGACGGGCGTCGGGTCGGCGACCGAGGTCCCGCCCCGACCGCGGGTGACGGCGACGCCGACCGAGGTGAGGGTGCGGTAGGCGGAGACGACGGTGTTGCGGTGCACCCCGAGGTCCGCGGCCAGGGTCCGGACCGGTGGGAGCGCATCCCCGGGGGCGAGGATGCCGCGGTCCACCAGCTGCCGGATGCTCCCGGCGATCCCCTCGGCCGTCTGCCCGGTGATCCGGCCGGTCCCGGCGCTGTGTGTGGTCATCAGGGGCCCATGCTACCGCGCCCCGTGGTAGTTTTGACACATGCCAAATGTCACACAGGACTGGCCGACCGCCGACACCGCCGCGCAGATCGCCGCGAACGTCACGGCCGTGCGGGACCGGATCGCCGCGGCCACCCACCGGGTGGGCCGGGACCCGGCCGAGGTCCGCCTGCTGCCGGTGAGCAAGACCGTCCCCGAGGAGCGGCTGCGTGCCGCCGCCGCGGCCGGCCTGCACGAGCTCGGCGAGAACAAGGTGCAGGAGGCCGACCGCAAACAGGCCGCCCTGCGTGACCTCGGCATCCGGTGGTCCCTCATCGGCCACCTGCAGCGCAACAAGGCCCGCGAGGTCGCCGCCTTCGCCGCCGAGTTCCAGGCGCTCGACAGTCTGCGGATCGCCGCGACCCTCGACCGCCGGCTCGCGGCGGTCGACCGGACACTCCCCGTGTTCGTCCAGGTCAACACCTCCGCCGAACCCCAGAAGTACGGCATCGCACCGGAAGAACTGACGGACTTCCTCACTGCGCTGCGCCCGTACGACCGGCTCGAGGTCCGCGGCCTGATGACCCTCGCGGTCTTCTCCGCGGACGCCGACCGCGTGCGCCCCTGTTTCACCCTGCTGCGCACCCTGCGCGACCGCGTGCGGGAGACCGACCCCGACCTGCTCGGCCCCGGCGAACTCTCGATGGGCATGTCGGGGGACTTCGAGACCGCGGTCGAGGAGGGCGCGACCGTCGTCCGCGTCGGTCAGGCCATCTTCGGTGCACGACAGACCCCCGACAGCCACTACTGGCCAGGAGCATCCCATGACTGAGAAGAAGACCACCGCCGACCGCATCATCGCCGGCTCCACCCTCGACGCGGTCATCTACGCCGGCCGCGACGGACGGATCCGGCTGTGGAACGGTGCGGCGGAGACCATGTTCGGCTGGACCGCCGCGGAGGCGACGGGGCAGTCACTCGACCTCATCATCCCCGAAAAACTGCAGGGCCGGCACTGGGCGGGCTGGGACCGGGTCATGGAGACCGGCGTGACCCGCTACGGCACCGAGCCCCTCACCGCCCCCGGTCAGACGAAGGACGGGCGCCGGATCTCCCTGGAGTTCTCCATCGTCATGCTCAAGGAGGGCGACACCCCCGACGGCGCCGTCGAGGGGGTCGCCGCGGTGCTCCGCGACGTCACCGCCCGCTGGGAGAAGGACCGTGAACTGCGGCGCCGCCTGCGCGACCTCGAGGGTCGGGCAGACGGCGCGGGAGAGTCAGGCAGTGACGACTGACGTCACTCCTTCTCGGAGAGGGCCAGCGCGAACCGGGCGATGGCCAGCTCCTCGTTCGTCGGGACGACGAGCACCTTCACCGCGGAATCGTCGGTGGAGATGATCCGGGGTCCCTCGACGCCCGCCTCGTTGTTGTTGAGCGCGTCGTCGATACGGATCCCGAAGTTCTCCAGGTTCGCCATGCTGTCCCGGCGGATACCGACGTGGTTCTCACCGACACCGGCGGTGAAGGTGATCGCGTCGAGGCGGCCGAGCTCCAGCATGTAGGAGCCGACGTACTGGCGCAGCCGGTGGACGTAGATGTCGTAGGCGTCCTGGGCGTCCTGCTCGCCCTCGTTGATCAGCTCCTGCAGCAGCCGGAAGTCGTTGACCCCGCACAGCCCCTTCAGACCCGAACGACGGTTGAACAGCGTGTCGATCTCGTCGATGGTCATGTGCGCCTCACGGGTGAGGTGGAAGATCACCGACGGGTCGATGTCACCGGTACGGGTACCCATGACCAGACCGGCCAGCGGGGTGAGGCCCATCGAGGTGTCGATCGCCTTGCCGCCCTGGATGGCGGAGGCGGAGGCACCGTTGCCCAGGTGCAGGGTGATCTGGTTGACCTCGGCCGGATCCTTGCCGATGAGCCCCGGGACCAGCTCGGAGACGTACTTGTGGCTCGTGCCGTGCGCCCCGTAGCGGCGGATGTGGTACTGGTCGGCGACCTCGCGGTCCAGGGCGTAGCGGGACGCGGCCTCCGGGAGGGAGTGGAAGAAGGCGGTGTCGAAGACGGCGACCTGCGGCACGTCCGGCAGCAGCGACTGGGCGTTCTCGATCCCGTCCAGGTTGGCCGGGTTGTGCAGCGGCGCCAGCGGGATCAGCGAACCGATCTTCTCCTTGACGTCGTCGTCGATGAGCACCGGCTCGTTGAACAGCGATCCGCCCTGGACCACGCGGTGACCGACCGCGCAGATGTCCAGGTCCTGCGGGCCGACGCCCAGCAGGGACATCATGCCGAAGGCACGCTCCAGGCCCACCGAGTGGCTGAGGATCGGACGCCGGTCCTCGATCGTGTTGTTCTCGGTGATGATCTTGATGTGTCCGCGGCTCTCCCCGATCTGCTCGACGAGACCGGAGAGGAACGGCCCCTCCTGGGGGTCCTCCGCCAGGTCGAGGACCTGGAACTTGATGGAGGAGGAACCGGAGTTGAGGACGAGAACGTACTTGGTCATGTGCTGGCCTTTCGGTGGAAGGTTAGTTGCCGGCCTGGATGGCGGTGATGGCGACGGTGTTGACGATGTCGGGCACGGTGGCACCGCGTGACAGGTCGTTGACCGGCTTGTTGAGGCCCTGCAGGATCGGGCCCACGGCGAGCGCGTCGGCGGTGCGCTGGACGGCCTTGTAGGTGATGTTGCCGCAGTTGAGGTCCGGGAAGACGAAGACGGTGGCCTGACCCGCGACGGCGGACCCCGGCATCTTCTTCGCGCCGACCGACTCGACGACGGCCGCGTCGAACTGCAGCGGGCCGTCGATGCTGAGCCCCGGGGCGTTCTCCTGGGCGACGGTCACGGCCTCGGCGACGGCCTCGACGCCGGCCCCGGCCCCGGAGGACCCGGTGGAGTAGGACAGCATGGCGACCTTCGGGTCGATGCCGAACCGGGCGGCGGTCTTCGCGGAGACCACGGCGATCTCGGCGAGCTGGGCGGGCGTCGGGTCCGGGTTGACGGCGCAGTCGCCGAAGGCCCACAGCACGCCGTCCATCACCATGAGGAAGATCGAGGAGACGATCGAGGCCTCCGGGACCGTCTTGATGATCTGGAAACTCGGCTTGATGGTGTGCGCGGTGGTGTGCGCCGCACCGGAGACCATGCCGTCGGCCATGCCCTCGTGGATCATCATCGTGGCGTAGTAGCTGATGTCCTTCATCGTCTCGCGCGCCTCGTCCAGGGTGATGCCCTTGGCCTTGCGCAGCTCGGCGAAGTCCTCGGCGAAGCGCTCGAGGTCGTCGCCGACGGTCGGGTCGGTGAGGGTGGCGCCGGAGAGGTCGAGGCCGAGCTCCTTGCCGCGGGCGGCCATCGCGGCGGGTTCGCCGAGGATGGTGAGGTCGCAGACCTTCTTCTCCAGCAGCTGGTGGGCCGCCTGCAGGATGCGGTCGTCGTCACCCTCGGGCAGGACGATGTGCGCCTTCGCCGCGCGGGCCTGGATGAGCAGGTTGCGCTCGAAGACCTCCGGGCCGACCACCGGGGTGCCGGGTTCCGCGTCGTCGACCTTGTCGAGGTTGACGAACGGGACGGCGGTGCCCTCGGCGTCCAGCGCGGAGCCGGCCGGGGCCCCGTCGATCACGGCGATACCGCGGGGGGCGCGCCCGACCCGGACGAGCTGTCCTGAGACCTGCTGGAGCTGGAGGTGGTCCTGCTCACCGGCGGCGACGAGGAAGTGCGGAGCGCCGACGGCGGCGGCAAGACGCGAGTCGAACATCGGCTCGCCGGTGCCGATGAGCACGCCGTGCCCCTCGGGGGCGCAGCCGAATGCGATGTCGAGGGCCGCGCTGAAATCCGGGGCCGCGGGACGCAGGGTGTCGAAGATGTCGATGACGGTTCCGACGTCACCCGCCTCGCCTGTCGAGAGGGCACCGATGAGATCGCTGCGGCGACCTGCTGCGGTGGCGATCGGGCTGAGAACGGCGTTGGCTGTCACAAATGCTCCTTACGGGGACTGGGGACATCGTCGCAACTATTGTGCCCCCAAACACACGCGGTGACCAACGCCACAGTGGGACGGGGGTTGCGGAATCCCCCCACCTTGGACTTGGATGGTGGGCCGTACCACCGCAGTTCCCACGATGTGGGACACAGTGGCCGCTCAGCGAACGGGGGTGCCTGCGGCTCGGGCGGTCACCAGCGGGGCGACCGCCGTCCCCAGCGGGACGCCCGGCACCGCGGCGGTGCCCGTCAGTGCATCGACGGCGGCGTCCCACAACGTCCCCGGTGCGATGAACAACGGCTGCACCAGCGGTCGACGGTCCCCCACCGCGGCCCGCAGCCGCGCCGCCCCACCGCGGGGACCGGTCGCCACGAGATGCTGCCCGGGCAGCCCGGTCCGGGCCGCGACCCGCGCCGTCAGATCCGCGACCGCGGCATTGGCACGCGGATCCCCGGAACCGACGGAATAGAGGATGAATTCCGGGGCCCCGGCCCGGGCCGCGGCGTCCGCCACGGTGCCGGCGAGCACCCCGGCGAGATCGTCGCCGGTCCCGATCCCCCCTGCCAGGTGCAGCCGGACCCCGGTCTCCCGCTGCGCCGCGTCGATCGCGGCGGGGACGTCGTGGCGCAGGTGGAAGGCCCGGGTGAACAACAGCGGGACCACTGTCGCCGACCGCTCGCCGCGCGCGGCGAGGAGGTGGCTGACGGTGGTCAGTGTCAGCGGGGAGAAGTCGAGGTAGGCCGGGATCCCCCCGGCCGCCGCCGCGACGGCGGCGACGGCGGCGTCCGCCCGCGGGTGCCGTGACCCGTGCGCCAGGCAGATCAGGGCGTCCGCCACCGGCTGCTACCCCTCGACCAGACCGGCGGTCAGCGTGTCGCCCGACCCCGGCTGGATCAGCAGGAAGGAACCGACCCGGCCGCCACGGCGGTAGGGCTCGAACGGCAGTGGCTCAGCCACCGTGATCCGCACCTCGGCGATGTCGTTGAGCTGCAGGGTCCGGTCATCGCCGCGGTCCTCGTTCTCGCCGCCGAGAATGTCGACGCGGCGGACGATCTCGTCGACCCGTCCCCGGACCAGCGAGGTGCCGTAGCGCAGCAGTACGTTGCCGCGGACCCGCACCGGGGTCTCGGCGAGCTGGAACACCAGCGCGGTGACCTGGTTCGACAGGGCCGGCACCGCGTCGCCCTCGACGGCCTCGGCGAGGAGGTCGCCACGGGAGATGTCGATGTCGTCGGCCAGGCGCAGGGTCACGGACTCGCCGCGCTCCGCACTCTCCTGCGGACCACCGGGGCCGTCGATACCGACGACGGTGGTGGTGCGACCGTCGGCGCCGCCGACGCTGACCGTGTCACCGACCGTGACGGACCCGGAGGTCAGTCGGCCGGCGTAACCGCGGTAGTCGGTGGCGTGGTCCCGGATGACGACCTGCACCGGGAACCGGAGGCCGCGGACCTTGCCCGCGTTGATGCGGGCGGGCTGGGCGGTCTCGAGGATCTCGAGGACCGAGGGGCCGTCGTACCAGGGCGTGTTCTCCGAGCGGGTGACGACGTTGTCGCCGAGCAGCGCGGAGGTCGGCACGACGTCGACCTTCGGCAGGTCCAGGTCGTCGGCGAGTGCCCGCACGTCGGCCTCGATGCGGGAGAAGACCTCCTGCGAGAAGTCGACGGCGTCGATCTTGTTCACCGCGACGATGACGTGCGAGGTGCGCATCATGCCGGCGACGGTGAGGTGGCGCTTCGTCTGCTCGATCACGCCGTTGCGGGCGTCGATGAGGACGATGACCAGCTCCGAGGTGGACAGTCCGGTGACGGTGTTCCGGGTGTACTGCACGTGGCCGGGGCAGTCCGCGAGGATGAAGGACCGGCGGTCGGTCGCGAAGTAGCGGTAGGCCACGTCGATGGTGATGCCCTGCTCCCGCTCGGCGCGCAGGCCGTCGACCAGCAGGGAGAGGTCCGGGTTGGCCAGGCCCTTGGCGGCGGAGACGCGCTCGACGGCCTCGAACTGGTCGGCGAGGATGGACTTCGTGTCGTGGAGGAGGCGTCCGACGAAGGTGGACTTGCCGTCGTCGACGGAGCCGGCGGTGCAGAGCCGGAGGGTCGGCAGCGCGGGGGCGGCGGTGGGGGCGGTCATCAGAAGTAGCCTTCCTTCTTGCGGTCCTCCATGGAGGACTCGGACAGCTTGTCGTCGGCGCGGGTGGCCCCGCGCTCGGTGGTGGTGGACAGGCGGATCTCCTCGATGACCTCGTCGATCGTGTGGGCCTCGGAGAGGACGGCGCCGGTGCAGGACATGTCGCCGACGGTGCGGTAGCGCACGGTGCGGGTCTCGACGGTCTCCTTGTCGGTCGGGCCGCCCCAGTCACCGGCGGTCAGCCACATGCCGCCGCGGTTGAAGACCTCCCGCTCGTGGGCGTAGTAGATCTCGGGGATCTCGACGTCGCGGGCCTTGAGGTACTCCCAGACGTCCGCCTCGGTCCAGTTCGAGATCGGGAAGACGCGGATGTTCTCACCGGCCTGGTGGCCGCCGTTGTAGAGGCCCCACAGTTCCGGACGCTGCCGGCGCGGGTTCCAGCCGCCGAAGGAGTCCCGCACGGAGAACACGCGCTCCTTGGCGCGGGCCTTCTCCTCGTCGCGGCGGGCGCCGCCCAGCACCGCGTCGTAGCCGCGGTCCTGGATCGTCTCGACGAGCGGCACGGTCTGCAGCGGGTTGCGGGTGCCGTCCGGACGCTCCTGGATGGCGCCGGAGTCGATCCAGTCCTGGACGTGGGCGACGTGCAGGCTGATGCGCGGGTCCTGGGCGATCCGGTCGCGGAACGCGATGACCTCGGGGAAGTTGTGGCCGGTGTCGACGTGCAGCAGTTCGAAGGGCACGGCGGCCGGGGCGAAGGCCCGCTTGGCCAGTTCGAGGACGACGACCGAGTCCTTGCCGGAGGAGAACAGCAGGGCGGGGCGGTCGAACTGGCCGGCGACCTCGCGGAGGATCTCGATGGCCTCGGCCTCGAGCTCGGCGAGGTGGGGGGTGAGTCGGGTCTGTTCAGAGGTAGCAGTAGTCACAGGTGAAGTCCGCATTCTGTGTTGGAGGAGCCGGCCCAGCGGCCGGACCTGGGGTCCTCGCCGGGGGCGACGGGCAGTGTGCAGGTGGCGCACCCGATGGACGGGTAGCCCTGCCTGGTCAGGGGGTGGATGATGAGGTCGTGGGCCTCGATGTAGTCCTCGACGTCCTGGTCGGTCCACTGGACGATCGGATTGATCTTCAGTCGGCCGGTCCGGTCGACGTCGAGGATGGGCGTGTTCTTCCGCAGCTCGCTGTCGACGCGCTTGACCCCGGAGATCCAGGCCTCGTAGGGGTTGAGCATCCGGGCGAGCGGCTCGACCTTGCGCATCCGGCAGCAGGCCGTCGGATTGTCCCGGTAGAGGTCCGGGCCGTAGGTCGCCGTCTGTTCCTCGACGGTGAGCACCGGTTCGACGGTGCGCAGCGGCAGCGTGTACCGCTCGTCGACCTCGCGGGCGACGTCCATGGTCTCGTCGAAGTGGTAGCCGGTGTCGAGGAACACCAGTTCCGCGTCGTGGACCCGGCCCTGCGCCAGTTCGGCGAGGACCGTGTCCTGCATGGACATCGTCACCGCGATGGTCCCGGTGAGGTGGTCGTTGACCCAGGCCATGATCTCTTCGGCGGTGCGGCCTTCGAGACGGTCGTTCCATTCGTCGACCAGCGCCCGGTGGGCGGCGGTCTGCTCGGGGCTGAGATGGGTGGTCGTGGTCGGCGCTCCGGAGGGACTGACCTCCGGGTCCCGGTAGCCCGTGCGGGGCACTGCGGCGGCGCCGACGAGTCCGGTGGCCGCGGCGAAGCCGCCGAGGGATCCCGTGTCCGTCATACCTGTCGCTCTTCTCCTTGGTCCGGTGGACCGGTACCGCACGTCCGCCGCGGCCGTCAACCACGGCGCGTGCAGACCGGTCAGTCTAGGTGATGCCGACCAACACTAGACCACTCGGTCCACCGCAAGCAACAGGGACTTTCCGTACCCCTACAGGATCAATTTGTATATACAGGTCACGGTGAATAAAACTTCCAGACCGAGGGGTCTGTCTGTCGCTGCCGTCACCTGCCCTGCGACCACACCGCCCACAGCTCGGCATAGCGCCCGCCGGACGCCACCAGGTCGTCGTGGGTCCCCCGCTCCACGATGCGTCCGTCCGCCATGACGAGGATCTCGTCGGCCTGCCGCGCCTGATCCAGCCGGTGGGCGACGGTCAGTGCCGTGCGACCCACGGTGAGCCGACGGGCGGCGTCCTCCAGCGCCCGGGCCCCGGCGGACCCCGCCTCCGCCGTCGCCTCGTCGAGCACGACGACCTTCGGGTCCCGCAGCAGGACCCGCGCCAGCGCGAGCTGCTGGGCCACCACCGGATCCGGGACCACCCCACGGCTGCCGACCTCCGTGTCCAACCCGTCCGGCAGCGTCGCCAGCCAGCCGTCCGCGCCGACGGCCGCGAGCGCCTCCCGCAGCTGTCCGTCGCCCGCGTCCGGCGCCGCCAGGGTGAGGTCGTCACGCAGCGTCCCGGAGAACACGTGCACCTCCTGGGAGACCAGCGCGAGCCGCGTCGCCCGCTCGGCGTCCGACAGGGTCGTCACCGGCACCCCGTCCACCGTCACCGTGCCCTCGGTCGGTTCCCGCAGCCCCGCCAGCAGGGTGGCCACCGTCGTCTTGCCGGCCCCCGACGCCCCCACCAGCGCCACCGTCGCCCCCGGCGCGATGCGGAAACTCACGTCGGTGACCGCCCAGGTGTCCGGCGAGTCCGCCCCGTAGCGGAACCCCACCCCGTCGAGGACGACCTCGCCGCGGGGCTCCGGCGCCCCGGCGTCCGGGACCGGACGCGGCGGATCGACCGTCACGCCGATGATGCGCGCCAGTGAGGCGTAGCCGGACTGGGCGGCGTCCAGCACCCGCATGACCTGCTGCAGCGGCCCCCGGACGCGGATGATCATGAGGGCGGCGCCGGTCACCGCACCGACCCCGAGCACCCCGTGGTCGACGAGGAGGAATCCGAGCACCAGTGTCGCGGTGATCATCACGAACTCGGCGATGAGCATGCGGTTGAGCAGCCGGACCATGACCCGGTTCGCGCCGACCGCGTTGGTGACCACCGACCAGGACGCCGCGCCGATGCGCCGGTGCATGTCGTGCTCCGTCCGGAAGGCCCGCACCGTGGCCCGCCCGTGGATCGCCTCGAGGACCCGGCGCGCCCGCAGCCCCATCGACGCCCGCTCGGCGGCGAACAGTTCCGGGGCACGGCGCAGGTAGGACCGCGCGGCGAACCAGTACACCGGCGACACGAGCAGGATCACCGCGAGGAACCGCCAGTCGACGGTGACCAGGCCGATCCCGGTCGCCGCGATGACGAACACCGCCCCGGAGAGCACCGGCAGCACCTCCATCACCGCGGAGGACGTCTGCGCGACATCGTCGGTGGACCGGCTGACGACGTCGCCCGTGCCGGCGTCCTCCACCCGGTGCATGGGCAGCCCGAGCGCGGTGCCGACCATCTCCTCGCGGAGGTTGGCGATGAGCCGTTCGGACAGTCGGGCCAGCAGGAAGTAGCCGGCCCCGTCGGTGACGCCCGCCCCGACCGCGGCGGCGACCATGAGTCCCGCGGTGCGCCACAGGTCCCCGTCCGTCCCGGAGGTGGCGATGTCGACGATGCGCCCCATCAGCCGGGGCACCGAGACGGTGCACCATGCGCCGGTACCGAGCAGCACCGCCGCGAGCAGCGCCTGCCACCACGCCCCGGGGACGCCGCGCAGCTGGCGGACGATGTCCCGCCGGGCCTGCGACCAGGTCGCCAGCGGGAATGCGTGTGCCTGTTCTGCCGCAGTCATGCGACCACCCCCGCCAGGTCCGCAGCGTCCCAGCGGGTGTCGGCGACGACCCGCCAGGCGGGTGCCTCGGAGATGACGATCAGCCGGTGCCCGGACCCGGCGTAGCGGTCCGCCACCCGCCCCGCGATCTCCTGTTCGGTGACGGAGTCCACCGCGGTGGTGGGGTCGGTGAGCACCAGCAGTTCCGGGTCGGCGGCGAGCGCCCGGGCGAGGGCGACGCGCTGCCGCTGTCCGCCGGAGAGACGGCGGCCGCCCTCTCCCACCGACCGGTCGGGACCGCCGGGGATGTCGGCGCAGTCCGCGACCTCGAGTGCCTCGGCGGCGACCGCCGGAACGGGGTGGACGTTGTCGCGCAGCGGCCCGTCGAAGAGGTCGGCGGCGTGCGGGGCGACGATGACGCGGTGCCGGGGCAGCCGGCGCAGTGCCCCGGTCACGGTCTCCGCCGCGGCCAGGTCGCGGACGACGGTGATCCCGGTGGGGACCGCGGCGAGCAGGGCGTCCGTCGTCGCCGTGTCCGCCTCGACCGGCTCGGCGTACGGGGCGGTCAGCACGCCGACCACCCGGCGTCCGGACGCCGCGGACATGGCGACCCGGGTGGCGAAGTTGCGGCCCAGCATCGTCATCGGGTGGACGACGTACTGGGACAGTCCGACGACGGTGATGAGTTCACCGACGCTGAGACCGTCGTGCAGGGCCAGCCAGCCGGCGGCGACGCCGACCGCCACGACATAGACCGCGCCGATCGACTGGGTGGTGGCGGTGAGCCGGGCCTCGGCGGCGTTCGCGGCGACGGTCGCCCGGTAGGCCCGCTCGGAGAAGCCGCGGTACCGGTCCCGCATGGTGGCGACCACGCCGAGTCCTTTGATGATGCGCAGCCCCTGCACGGCGTCGGTGGCGGCCGCCGCGGTCCGGGCGAGGGCCTGCTGGCGCTGCCCGGCCCGGTGGCGCAGCGGGCGGGCGGCCCGCACCGACAGCAGGACCACGGCCGGGGCGCCGAGGAGGACGGCCAGCCCCAGCCGCCAGTCGATGGTGAGCACGACGGCGGCGACGTAGAGGATGGAGCCGAGTTCGGCGACCGGGAAGACGGTCATGACGATGATCTCGGACGCCTTGTTGGCGTCCGTGCTGGCGATCGACAGCAGCCCGCCGGCGGTGCGCTCGGCCCCCGGCCCGCCGATACCGCGGGGATCCTGGATCCGGTCGGTCACGGCTGTCCGCAGGTCATGGCTGACCTGCTGGAGGATCATCTCCAGGTACCGGCGCCCCAGCCAGACGGACACACCGTTGAGCAGGAACAGCAGGGCGAGGACGCCGACCCAGGTGACGAGGTGCGCCACGTTGCCCGTGGCGACCGCATCGTCGATGGCGCGGCCGACGACGACCGAGGTGGTGGCGTTGCAGATGAAGCCGAGCAGCATGCCGCCGGAGGCGAGGAACTGCCGGGGGCGCTGGCTGAAGGCGACCTTCAGCAGCCACCGGGGATCGTCCGGGGCGGGGAGCCGGGAGGAGCGGACCCGGAGCCTGCCGGAGGACAGTTCCCTGCCCTGCTGTGGTTTCTGCGCTGGTTCCTGCCGCTGATCCCGCCGTGACGCCATGAGGGACGAGGGTACCCTACGGCTACCCCAGGTCCCGGCTGAGCTGCCCGTGAAGTTTCACGGAGAATACCCGACGGCAGTCCCGGCACTCCCACGCGTTGTCGGTCTCCGTGTCCGGCCAGAGATTCTCCGAGGCGCAGTACGGGCAGTGCATCACGGTGGCTCTCCTGGGGTTCGGGTGCGCGGACTTCCCGCCGATCGACTCGTTGGCGCCGCTCACTGCAGCTGCTCCTCGGGCGCCCTCAGGACCCAGTCGCGGAACTGCTCGTCGGCACCGTTGCGGTTGGCCTTGTAGTTCTCCACGACCCGGACGACGTAGTCGTCCAGTCCGGCGGAGGTGACCTTGTGGCCGCGCAGCTTCTTGCCCCAGTCGGGGTGCATGCCCAGCGCACCACCGAGGTGCACCTGGAAGCCCTCGACGCGCTGCCCGTTCTCGTCGGTGACGATCTGCCCCTTCAGGCCGATGTCGGCGACCTGGGTGCGGGCGCACGAGTTCGGGCAGCCGTTGAGACTGATCTTCAGCGGCACGTCGAGGTCACCGAGCCGGGCCTCGAGCTGGTCGGCGAGGCTGATCGCACGCTGCTTGGTGGTGACCAGGGCGAGCTTGCAGAACTCCAGACCGGTGCAGGAGATGATGTCGCGGCGGAAGCTGGACGGCCTGGCGGACAGTCCCTCCTTCTCCAGGTCAGCCGTGAGCACGTCGACGTCGTCGCCCTCGATGTCGAGGAAGATCAGTTCCTTGTCCGGGGTGGTGCGGATGTTGTGCACGCCGTGGGCCTCGGCGAGGTCCGCCAGCCGCTGGAGCTGGTCACCCTCGGTGTGCCCGACGGTGGGCTTGACCCCGACGTAGAACTTCCCGTCCTTCTGCTCGTGGACGCCGACGTGGTCGCGGTAGCCGGGCCAGACCTCCGGCTCGGGGCCGTCGGTGAGCTTGTACCCGACGTAGTCCTCCTCGAGGATGCGGCGGAACTTCTCCACACCCCAGTCGGCGACGAGGAACTTCAGCCGGGCACGGTTACGCAGCTTGCGGTAGCCGTAGTCGCGGAAGATCCGCACCACCCCGGCCCACACCTCGGGGATCTCGTCGCGGGAGACCCACACGCCGAGCCGCTGGGCGAACATCGGGTTGGTCGACAGTCCGCCGCCGACCCACACGTCGAAACCGGGTCCCTTCTCCGGGTGCTCGGACCCGATGAAGGACAGGTCCTGGATCTCGTGGGTGACGTCCTGGCGGCGGTTGCCGGAGATCGCGGTCTTGAACTTGCGCGGCAGGTTCGAGAACTCGTCGCGGATCAGCCAGTTGTCGGTGATCTCGCGGATCGCCGGGGTGGCGTCGATGATCTCGTCCTTCGAGACACCGGCGACCGGCGAACCGAGGATGACGCGCGGCACGTCGCCGCAGCCGAAGAAGGTGTCCAGCCCGACGGTGGCGAGCCGGTCCCAGATCTCCGGGACGTCCTCGATGCGGATCCAGTGCAGCTGGATGTTCTGCCGGTCGGTGAAGTCGGCGCTGCCGCGGGCGAACTCGCTGGAGATCCCGCCGATGACACGCAGCTGCTCCGGGGTGACCTGGCCGCCGTCGAGACGGATGCGCATCATGAAGTAGCGGTCCTGCAGTTCGGCGTTGGTGAGGTTGCCGGTCTGCTCGCCGTCCATGTCCTGGCGACGCTGGGTGTACATGCCGATCCACTTGAACCGGGGGGCGAGGTCCTCGGCCGGGATCGAGTCGAAGCCCTGCTTCGAGTAGATGTTCCGGACGCGGTCGGCGACGGCGATGCCGGCGTCCTCCGCCTTGATGCGCTCATCGTAGTTGAGCGGTTCGGTGCCGTCGACGAGCCACTGGCCCTGCGGCTTCGGTGCCCGGCGGTCGTCCTTCTCCTCCTCGGTGAGGACCTTCGGGGCCGGCGGGGCGTCCGCGATCGCCTTCTCCAGCGCGGCGGTGGCCTTCTGGACGGCCTTGCCGGCCTTCAGTTCGTCCCAGCGGGCCTTACGGGCGGCGGCGAACAGGTCGGCGTTGCCCTCGTCGGCCTCGGCGGCGGCGTCCGCCCTGAGCGTCGCGGCGGCGAGCTCCTCCTTCGTCCGCTCGGCCTCGGCGAGAACCTCACGGGCGGCGGCGACGGCCGGGTCCTCGGCGGGGGCGGCAGCGGCTTCCTGCTCCTCCGACTCCCCGGGGGTGTCAGTTTCAGCGGCCTGCGGTGCGGCAGGTTCGGGAGCCGCGGTCACGGCAGCGGCGGTCGCGGGAGCCGCACCGTGCAGTGCCGCAGCGGCGGCGACCGCCTGTGCCGCCTGCTGTGCGGCCGCCCGGGCCGCGCGGGCAGCCTCGGCGAGCAGGGCGTTGTCCGGGTCAGCGGCAGCTGCCCGCTCCGAGGCGTCGGCGGCGACGGCCAGGACCGATGCACCGGAACTGACCAGCGCCAGCGTGTCCTGCAGCGGTGCGGCCGGTACAGCCGGGGCGGCGACCGGGGCGGCGGCTTCTGCGTCGTCCCCGGCGTCCGTGGCAGCGTCAGTGCCTTCAGTGCCTTCAGTGCCGTCAGTGGCTTCGGCACCGTCGGCATCGTCGTCGCCGGCGAGGGCCGCAGCGGTCCTGGCCTTCTTCAGCGCCCGGGTCGCCTTGCGCTGGGCGGCGCGGGCACGCCGGGCCACCGCCCCGAGCTTCTTGTCCGCCGGGTCCGACTCCGCGGCCGCCTCGGCCGATTCGACGGCGGCGGCGGCCTCCGCGAGGCGGTTCTCCGCCTCGGCGACGGTCAGCGGGCCGTTGTCGGCCGGCGCCGCTTCAACCGGGGTCTCCTCGGCCGGGGCTTCCTCCGCCGGGGCTTCCTCCGCCGGGGCCTCGGCGAGGGCCTTCTCCAGCGCGGCGGTGGCCTTCTGGACGGCCTTGCCGGCCTTCAGCTGGTCCCACCGGGCCTTGCGGGCGGCGGCGAACAGGTCGGAGTTGTCGGGATCCGCGTCGGCCGCGGCGTCCGCCCGGACCGTCGCCGCTGCGAGGGCCTCCTGCTCCTGCTCGGCACGGGCCAGTCCGGCACGCGCCGCCGCCACCGGGTCCTGCGCCTCAGCCGGCGCTTCGGCCGGTTCCTCAGTCGCAGCGTCCTGCAGCTCGGCGAGTGCGTCCTCCGCCTTCTTCAGGGCACGTTCGGCGCGGCGCCGGGCGTTGCGGGTGTCCCGGGCACGGTCGGCCAGCGCGGCATCGCCGGGGTCGGCTTTCGTCGCTGCCGCGGCGTCCCGGGCGGCGTCCACGGCCCGGTCCTTGGCCGCCGTCGCCTCACGCACGCCCTCCCGGGCGGCGTCCAACTGGTCAGACACCCGGGAAGGCGTCTCAGTCGCCGTCGTCATAGGTCCCCTTCTCTCGGTACAGACTGGTCAGTCTAGGGTTCGTCGGCGTCCCACACTAGACCGCTCGGTCCAGATACACAACGCAGGACGCCCTCAACCGCAACCTCCATGACTCACCTTGCACCGAACAGACAAAGCGGTCTACACTACCGGCAAGCCAACCCTGCCCGCATTCTTCCGCACGTCCCGCCCTCTTACCTGGAAAGTCAGGGCAGGCTAACATGGAAGTACTGTCACCAACGATTGGACCTACGTATTCATGTCTGACACCCGACCGCTGCGCGTCGCCGTCATCGGATCCGGCCCGGCCGGCATCTACGCCTCGGACGCCCTGATGAAGTCAGGGCAGGACGTCTCCATCGACCTCTACGAGCGGATGCCCGCCCCGTTCGGGCTCATCCGCTACGGCGTCGCCCCGGACCACCCCCGCATCAAGGGCATCATCAAGAGCCTCCACCGGGTCCTCGACAAGCCCCAGATCCGACTGCTCGGCAACGTCAACGTCGGTGAGGACATCACCCTCGACGACCTGAAGAAGCACTACGACGCCGTCATCTACGCCACCGGCGCCACCGACGACCGCGAGCTGAAGATCCCCGGCGGCGAGCACACCATCGGCGCCGGCAAGTTCGTCGGTTTCTACGACGCGAACCCGCACTTCTCCGAGTCCTGGGCACAGCCCGCCGAGGCCGTCGCCGTCATCGGTGTCGGCAATGTCGGCCTCGACATCGCGCGCATCCTGGCGAAGACCGGCGACGAACTGCTCGTCACCGAGATCCCGGACAACGTCTACGAGTCGCTGAAGAACAACCAGGCCCGCGACGTGCACGTCTTCGGACGCCGCGGACCGGCCCAGGCCAAGTTCACCCCCCTGGAGCTCAAGGAGCTCAACCACTCCGACACGATCGAAGTCGTCGTCAACCCGGAGGACATCGACTACGACGAGGCGTCCATGGAGGCCCGCCGCAACTCCAAGATCACCGACCAGGTGTGCACCATCCTGGAGAACTACGCGGTCGCCGACCCGAAGGACGCCCCGCACAAGCTCTACCTCCACTTCTTCGAGCAGCCGGTCGAGGTCAAGTCCGACAACGGCCAGGTGACCGCGCTGGTCACCGAGCGCACCGAGTACCAGGACGGCCGCGTGGTCGGCACCGGCCAGCTCACCGAATGGCCCGTCGGTGACGTCTACCGCGCAGTCGGCTACAAGTCCGACGAGCAGCCGGGCGTCCCGTGGGACGAGAAGGAACTGGTCATCCCCAACGTCGGTGGCCGCGTCCTCACCGAGGGGCCGACCGCCGACGGCATCGCCGGCGTGCCCGGCTCCGCCGACCCGGAGGCCGAACTGCGGGAGACCATCCCCGGGCTGTACACCACCGGCTGGGTGCGCCGCGGCCCCGTGGGCCTCATCGGCAACACCAAGGGGGACGCCAACCAGGCGGTCGCCAACCTCCTGGAGGACCAGGAGAACGGGATCGGTTTCCAGCCGGAGGCTCCGACCGAGGACGACGCCATCGAGCTGCTCCACGACCGGGGCATCGACTACACGACCTGGGAGGGCTGGTACAACCTCGACGCCCACGAGCGGTCGCTCGGTGAGCCCGAGGGTCGCGAGCGCAAGAAGGTGCGCTCCATCGACGAGATGGTGCACTACTCGTCCGGTGAGGCCCGCGTGAAGGCGTAGCCACCGCCCGGCACGCCACTTTCCTGAACGAAACAGTAGGTCAGGAGGGGTGACCGACGGAGGGAAATGTCAGTGTCCCGCCCCGGTCTCCCACCCCGGCGGGTTATCCTGGTCACATGACAGACGCCCCCGAGATCCACATCACCGGCAAGCAGCTGCTCGCCATGCAACCGGGACAGGTCCATGCCCTGTACAAGCTGCGCGTGGACATCTTCGTCAATGAACAGCAGACGACCTTCGCGGAGATCGACGATGCGGATGCCGACCCCGGCACCCATCACATCCTCGCCTACGTGCACCCCGGACACGCCCCCGACTTCCGCTGGGGCACCCCGGACCCGGGCTCCCCGCTCAAACTCGTCGGCACCGCCCGCGTCTTCGGCCCGCCCGAGGAACAGCAGATCGGCCGACTGTGCGTCCACCAGGACTTCCGCGGCTACGGCTTCGCCCGCCAGATCGTGGAGAACAGTCTCGAGGTCGCCCGCGGCCGTGCCGCAGCCCTCGACCCGACACTCCAGAAGGCCGTCGTGAAGATCGACGCCCAGGTCGCCACCGAGCCGTTCTACGCCTCCTACGGCTTCGAACCGGTCGGCGACGCGTTCACCGTGGAGGGCATCGAGCACCAGGAGATGCACCTCACCCTGGACTGAGGCCCTACACTCACCAGCGTGACTGAATCGCGGATCCTGCTCTACTACCGGTTCACCCCGGTCGCCGACCCGACGGCGGTGATGCTGTGGCAGCGCACCCTGTGCGCGTCACTCGGCCTCCGGGGCCGCATCATCATCAGCCGGCACGGCATCAACGGCACCGTCGGCGGCTCTCTGGCCGCCGTCAAGACCTACATCCGCCGGACCCGCGAGTACCCCGGCTTCCACGACATGGAGTTCAAGTGGTCGGCCGGTTCCGCCGACGACTTCCCGAAGCTCTCGGTGAAGGTCCGCGAGGAGATCGTCACCTTCGGCGCCGCCGACGACCTCGAGGTCGACAAGGACGGCGTGGTCGGTGGCGGCGTCCACCTCTCCCCCGCCGAGGTCAACGACCTCGTCGCGGCGCGCGGTGACGAGGTCGTCTTCTTCGACGGCCGGAACGCCATGGAGGCGCAGATCGGGCACTTCCGGAATGCCGTCGTCCCCGACGTCACCACCACCCGTGACTTCCTCGGGGAACTCGATTCCGGACGCTACGACGACCTCCGGGACCGCCCGGTGGTGACCTACTGCACCGGCGGCGTCCGGTGCGAGGTACTCAGCAAACTCATGGTGGACCGCGGATTCTCCGAGGTCTACCAGCTCGACGGCGGAATCGTCCGGTACGGGGAGCAGTTCGGCGACGACGGCCTGTGGGAGGGGTCGCTGTACGTGTTCGACCGGCGGATGCACCTGGAGTTCTCGCCGGACGCCGCCCGGCTCGGCCACTGCATCCGCTGCGGTACCCCGACGGACACGTTCCACAACTGCATCAACGGCGACTGCCGCGAGATGGTGCTGCTCTGCGACGACTGTGCGTCCTCCCCCGCCACCGCCCACTGCGGCCGAGACCGGTGCGCCACCGTGGCCGCAGGTTTCGTACCATCGGAGCCATGAGGAACCCCCGCACTGTCCGACATGCCGCTGCAGTGCTCGGAGCCGGAGCGCTCACGCTCGGCGCCACCGCCTGTTCCGTCGACGACACGGTGTTCAGCACCAGTTCCGACGGGGAATCCGAGTCACGTGCCGCGGCGGTGTCCGTCCCGCCGGATGCCGCCCAGTTCCGGTCCTCCGCCCTCGGCCCGGACCGGCTGAATCCGCGGCTGCCCGCGGACGATCCGATGGCCTATGTCGATCCGGCACTGCTCGGCCCGGACGGGAAGCTGCCGGAGGGGATGAGTGTCACCGAGGCCCAGGCGCTGCAGGTCCTCGACAAACTCGCCGACCAGTTGGAAAACAACAAATTCGGGCTCACCGACGTCGCCACGGTCCGCGCGTATCTCACCGCCGACGGCGACCGGACCGACTACGACGGCTGGAACCGCGCCTACCGGAGGTACTTCGCCAACATCGATCTGGAGACCGGTGGGTCGATGTTCACCGAGTCGGTGGAGCCGACAGCCTCGACGTCGGCGACTGCGCCTTCGGCTGCCGCGCGGCCGGCGGCGGCGACGACTGCAACGACTGAACCGTCGGCGTCCACGAGTGCCGGCCCCACGACGACATCGCAGGGGCCGTACCCGGTCCAGGACAACCGCACCCGACCGACCGTGACGTCGGTCGGCGTCGCCTCCCTGCCGACAGCGGGGTGGCTGGTCCAGGTCGAGGTCGAGGCCTTCCGCGGCGACGACTGACCTCCTGTTTTGTCGCGTGGGTGTGTCCCGGTCGTCCGGTTTTCCGGACGCCGGGTCGGCTCGTCGCATGGTGGGTGGGGACAGGGGCGGTGGGTGGGGTCCCGCCGGGGGCGACCTGGTTCAGGCCGCCTGTGCCGGCCCGCCGGGATCGGTTCCGGTGGCACACCCGGCGACCAGCGGGCCCGACGCCACGGTCGTGGCGGTGACCCCGGCAGGGCCGGCCCAGTGCAGGGTGATCCCGTCGTCGGGAGTGTGGACTTTCCAGATTTTCCTGGTCTTCAACTGGTGGTGGGTCCGGCACAGGCATGCGCAGTTGCGGATGCTCGTCGGCCCGTCACTGTCCGGGTCGGTGAACGGTGAGTTGATGATGTGGTCGAGTTCGCACCGGTCGGCCGGCACCGTGCAGCCGGGGAACCGGCAGCGGGCGTCCCGGCCGACCGCTGTGGCCCGGTGCAGGGTGGTGAACCGGTAGCAGCCGGTGTCGGTGAGATCCTCGATGTCGGGGAGGTCGCGGACCAGGTCGGCGACCTCGATCAGGGTGGCGGTGGTGGCCGGGGAGACCCAGCCGGTGCCGATGACGAACCCTGGCCCACAGGCGGGGCCGGTCGGACCGGGCTGCGGGGCAGTACCCGGAGTCTCCGGACCCGTCCCCGGGCCGGCCGGGCCGGCGGCGGAAGCGTCACCGGCAGGGCCGGTGGGGCCGGTGTCTCCACCGTCGGGGCCACCGTTGCCGCCGGGTCCGTCGGGGTCGTCGGTTCTCGGTGTGTAGACGTTGACGACGACCTTCAACTGGTCACGGTGACCACCCAGAATCTTCAGCATCGCCTCACCCCTACACCGGATCATCCCCGGCGCCGGCAACGGATCCGCCAACGTCGCCACCGGCTCCTCCTCCGGAACGCCGACACCGTCGCCGGAGTCGGGGTCGGCGGGGTTGCCGGCCGGGTTGATGATGCCGTCGACGATCCGACGGGCCGCCACCAACTCCGCCGACTCCTCCGACTCAGCCGACTCCGGCCCAGTTTCTCCGGCCGCACGCGCCTGCTGCGCCCGGAGGGTCTCCTGCTCAACCAGGAGCTCCTTACGCACCTCCAGCGCCGCGGCGGACAACGGTTCCCACAGCCCGTCGGCGACCGACCGGTCCCCGCACTCCAGAGTGAACCGGGTACCCCGCCGCGTCAGCCCCACCGTCTTTCGCTCAGTCTCCTCGGTGTCGGCCACCGGCACCGGCGCGACGTCGGCGAGGATCCCGTCGGTGGCATCACCGAGGGCGGGCACCGACCACACCGTCCCGTCCGGGGTGATCTGCATACCGAGCCGGGTGGCGACCGCCTCATCGACGGTGGCGGGCAACTGGTCTCCGGCGGCGGCGAGAGCGCGGGCGTGCCGGTTGATGCGGGTCCAGATGACCTCGAGGTGTTCGACACTGTAGCGGGAGTCGGCGCGCATACGGTCGAACAGGGCCGGCATCCGCACCGCCAGATCCGCGGCGTGGGCGTAGCACACCGCTTCGCGGTGCCCGCGGCGTCGGACGGCCTGGGCCGCCGACAGGCGGGCGTCGGCGCCAACGGTGGTGAGGAAGGCGACGAGAGTGAGTTCGGCGGTGTTCACCGGCCCGGCCAACCTCTGCGACAGACTGTTGTAGGTCTCGCCGCTGGTCGGTTCGGTACCGTGCGGGATATGCCGACCACCGCGGGGATGGTCCCCGCCGTCGGGCCGATTGGTCCTGCCGTGCTTGTTGCCGTGGTCGTCGTCGGTGGGTGGTGTGGTGGTCATGGTCCCCTCCCGGTGGTCCCCGCCTGACCTCTCCTGATGTGCTCTACGTCACACAGTACCCCACCCACCGGACAGAGTCAACCACCTGTTCGAAATAATCTCAAACATCTGATCGGTCAGTCTTCCACCCGGATCCCGAGATGCGACGCAAAGACGGTCGCCAGCAGCGCCGTCTGCATCGCCGACATCGTCGTCCCCACCAGACCGTCGACACTGCGCAGACCCCCGATCTCCAACCCCCGCAGATCGACGTTCCGGTTCCGGGCACCGGACATGTCCACGGCATCCGCCCGACAGCCCTCGAACGCCACCCGGTCCGACCGCGCGCCGCCCAGATCCAGGTCACCGATGTGACAGTCCCGGAACAGGACATCGGTCAGCGTGCTGCCGCGCAGGTTGAGGAAGTCGATACGGCACCCCTCGACAATGAGCCCGCGGACAACCCCGTCGAACATCTCCGCGGCACCGAGCCGCGAGTCGCGGATCACGACATCCTGCAGGCTCATGCGGGACGCCGCCAGTGACGGCGCCGTCACCGCCACCAGCATCGTGTCCGTGAGCCGGGCACCGGTGAGAACCGCACCGTGCGCGGTCAGCCGCTCCAGCCGGCAGTCCGTGAGACTGATGCCCGAGAGGTCCCGGGAGATGTCCCCGTCCACGACACGGAGAAGCTCGTAATCCTCCCGGGGACCGAGATCCAGCGGATCGGTCTCCTCGAGACGGCCCGTCCCGGAGGTCGCGAGGCGGGTGACGTCCGGGGCGACGACAGGTGGCTGTCTGACCGGCACGGGGCGTCCTACCGCACGTGCAGCTGGACGGCGTCCGCGGCCTGCGTCGCGCGTTCCCGGGCGATGTCGGTGTTCTCCGCCGTGGAGAACGCCACCCCCATGCGCCGCCGCTCGTGGCTCTCGGGCTTACCGAAGATCCGCACATCGGTCTCGGGCACGGCGAGTGCCTCCGCCAGACCGGTGTAGGTCGGGTCATCGCCCTCGACCCCGCCGTAGACGACCGCCGAGGCGCCGGGGGAGATGAGGGTCGTGTCGATCGGCAGGCCGAGGATCGCGCGGGCGTGCAGGTCGAACTCGCTGAAACGCTGGGATCCCATCGTCACCATGCCGGTGTCGTGCGGCCGGGGGCTGACCTCGGAGAAGTAGACGTCGTTGCCCTTGATGAACAGCTCCACCCCGAACACCCCGCGGCCGCCGAGGGCACCGGTGATGCGGGCGGCGACCGACCGTGCCGCCTCCAGGGCCTCGGTGGTCATCTGGGCGGGCTGCCACGACTCGACGTAGTCGCCGCGCTCCTGACGGTGCCCGATCGGCTCGCAGAACCACGTCGCCGGCTCGCCGGTGGCGGGATCGACGGAACGGATGGTGAGCAGGGTGATCTCGTAGTCGAAGGGGACGAACTGCTCGATGATCACGCGCTGGGAGTGGACCCGTCCGCCGCTCATCGCGTAGTCCCACGCCGGGGCGATGTCCTCGGTGGTCCGGATGTAGGACTGGCCCTTGCCGGACGAACTCATCACCGGCTTGACCACGCACGGCAGGCCGATCTGCTGCACGCCGTCCTGGAACTCCTCGAAGCTGGAGGCGAACACGTGGCGCGAGTTGGGCAGGCCCAGCTCCTGGTCGGCGAGCGTACGGATCCCCTCACGGTTCATCGTCAGGCGGGTCGTCCGGGCCGTCGGGATGACCGTGGCGAGACCGTCGTCCTCGATCTCCTGCAGGGCATCGGTCGCCAGTGCCTCGATCTCGGGGACGACGAAGTCGGGACGGACCAGCTCGGTGAGGTCACGGACCGCCTGCGGGTCCGTCATGTCGATCGTGTAGTGGTGGTCCGCCACCCGCTGTGCCGGGGCCCCCTCGTACCGGTCCACGGCATGGACCTCCACGCCGAGGCGCTGCAGGGCGATCGTCACCTCCCTGCCGAGTTCACCTGATCCGAGCAGGAGGACTTTCGTGGCATTGGGGCTGTTCGGGGTGCCGATGGCGTCCGGGGTGTACATGCCATGAAACGCTACCAGGGCACTTATCAGAGTCCTAGGTTGGTGCGCAGTGTCCCGGGGCGGACGCCCCCGTCGGCGTCCAGCGGTACCTCGGGGACCACCCCCGTGGCGCGCAGTTCCGGCACGACCTCCGTCGCGAAGAAGCGGATGTCGTCGGGCACCAGGGTCGGCAGCACGATGAAGCCGTCGATACCGCTCTCCTCGACGATCTCCGCCATCTGACCGGCGATGTCCGCCGGTCGGCCGCTGAGGTGGAAGCTGTTGTCCGGGTGCGGCGAGGTCCCGACCGTGAGCCCCGGCATGAGCCGGGCCGACCCCGCGCTGCGGTGATGGTCGGCCAGGTGCCCCCGCAGCGTGCTGTTCACCTCCGTCGCCTCCTCCACACTGGCGACGGACGTGAAGACGACATCGGCGTCCCGCGCAGCGAGCCGCAGGAAGCCGTCGGACCGCCCCGCCATCACCGTCAGCGGGTGGTACTGCGGGGACGGGGCGATGTTCAGCGGCCCCTCGACCTCGAAGTGCGTACCGCGGTGGCAGACCGGGTGCACGCTGTCGGGTCTGGTCCACAGGCCGGCGGCGGGGTCGGCGAGGACGGCGTCCCGGTCCCACGAGCGCCACAGCTTCTGGACGAGCGGCACGAACTCCATGTACCGCTCGCGGGCCTGCAGCGGGGAGAAGTCACCGCGGTGCGCGAAATTCGGGAGCTCCGGGTCCGCGTAGGAGGCTTTCGCGTTCCAGCCCACACGTCCCCCGGACAGGTGGTCGAGGCTCAGCAGCTCCCGGGCCACGGTGTACGGCTCCGACCAGGTCGTGGACACCGTCGGCACCAGGCCGATACGCCGGGTGCCTGCGGCGAGATACGCCATGGCCGTCACGGGTTCGAACATGCTCTCCACCGCGGACGGGTCGAACGGCGCGCCGAAGGTCGCGCTGCGGTCCGGGAGATAGAGGAAATCCAGTCCCGCCCGGTCACACAGTTGCGCGAGCTCCAGATGGAAGGCCGGGTCCATGATGCGCTGCGCGAACTCCGCCGAAGCACCCTCGCCGGACCACAGTTGACGGTGCTGCCACGGGCTGGTGGGAAGGATACCGAGATACATGTTTCCGAGCTTAACCTGTTCAGTCGGTGAGGAACCCCTGTTCCGTCAACCAGTCCTTCGCCACAGTGACCGGTTCCTCGCCGTCGACGTCGATACGGGCGTTGAGGTCGATCATGGTCGGGTCATCCAGCTTCGCCACGACCGGGGCGAACAGGTCCGCGAGTCCGGGGTGGGCGTCCAGCAGGTCCTGCCGGACCACGCCGGAGAGGTTGTACTTCGGGAAAAACGGCAGGTCATCGTCCATCACCGTCAGATCCAGCGCCTTGATCCGGCCGTCCGTGGTGAAAACCTCACCGAAGTTGCAGTCACCGTCCGCCGTCGCCTGGTAGACCGCCCCGGTGTCCATGACCGACTTCTTCACCTCGTCGGGCGAGATGCCGTAGGCCTCGAGCATCGGCTCGAAACCGTCGTTACGGCTCGCGAACTCGGACTCCACGCAGAATGTCAGCTCGGACGCCGGCAGCTTCGCCACATCCGACAACGAGTGCACCCCGAGCCGTTGCGCGGTCGCATCCGTCGCGGCGAACCCGTAGGTGTTGTTCATCGCCCCGGGCGGCAGCCACTCCAGCCCGTTCTTCCGGTCACCGTCCCGCACCGCGCGGTACAGCTCGCCGGGGTCGAGGATCGGATCGTCGTGGCCGAGGTAGTTGATCCACCCGTTGCCCGTGTACTCCCACTGGAAATCGATGTCCCCGTCGAGCTGGGCCTGCCGGGAGGTCGCCGCACCCGGGACATTCGTCATGTCCTTTACGGACGCCCCCGCGGACTTCAGCAGGATCGTCGCCATCTTCCCCAGCAGGATCTGCTCGGTGAAGTTCTTCGACCCGACCGAGACCGACGCACCGTGCAGGTCGACATCCTTGACGGGCCCGCCGAGCGTCCCCGACGGAGTGTAGCCGCCGGCGCTTCCGAGACCGCAGGACGCCAGGACGAGTGAACATGCGGCGGTGACAGCCACCAGGGTCTTTCGTAGGACGGTCATGCCGCTCCTTCCGGGGTCAGGACCGATTCCAGGACCCGCCCCACCCACTCGACGACGAGAGCGAGGAGTGCGACGAGGATCGCGCCGGACACCAGCACGCTGAAGCGGTAGAGGGTGATGCCGGTCTGGATGAGGGTGCCGAGACCGCCGGCGTCGATGAACGTGGCGAAGGCACCTGCCCCGACGAGCAGAACCAGTGCGGTCCGCGCGCCCGTCATGATCACGGGCATCGCCAACGGCAGTTCGACACGGGTCAGCACCTGCCGGGGCGACATTCCCATCCCCCGGGCGGACTCGACCAGGGTGGGATCCACGGCTTTCAGACCGGTGACCGTGTTGGACAGCACCGGCAGGAAACCGTAGATCGTCAACGACAGCACCGCGGTGCCGGTTCCGAAACCGAGCCAGATGGCCAGCAGCACGACGACGCCGACAACCGGCGCGGACTGCCCGATATTGCCGAGCAGCGTGGCCACCGGGGACAGGAACGCGGTGCGACGGCGGGTCAGCAGGACGCCGACGGGAACAGCCGTCACCATCACCAGCACCGCGGAATACACGACCAACTTGAGGTGCTCCCACGTCAACGAGCCGACATTCGACCAGTCCAGGAGCCGTGCCTCGACGTCGCCGAGATCAGCCGTCTGTCGCCACACGACCCAGCCCGCGAAGACGACGAGGACGAGGACGGGGATCCCGATGAGCAGGATCCGGTCCTCCCGGGAGAGATTCTTCACGACGGCTCCTCCTCGCGACCGTTGACGTCACGGATCCTCGCGGTGACGTCGTCGTAGAGGATCACGCCGGTGTACCGGCCCCGTTCAGTGACGATCGCACCACCGTGACTGGAGACGAGCATCGAATCGAGTGCGTCGTTCAGGGTCGCCCGGTGGTCCACCGTGGTCTGCAGCTCGATGGTCGGCTCGGGGACCGTCGTCTCGCCCTCGAGGGAACGGGCCCAGACCCAGTCCCGGGGCCGGCCCCGGTCGTCGAGGATGATGACCGACTTCTCCCCGGCGGACCGGGTGCGTGCGACCACGGTGGCGGTGTCCTCCCCGACGACGGCGGTGGGCCGCTCCACCGTTCCGACGTCCGCGACCCGCAACAGCGACAACTGCTTGAGTTTGGAGCCGGAGCCGACGAAGTCGGCGACGTAGTCGCTCGCGGGGTTGCCCAGCACCGCCTCGGGGACGTCGTACTGGGCGATCCGCGCCTGCTCCCCGAGGACGAGGATACGGTCGCCGAGCTTGACCGCCTCATCGATGTCGTGGGTGACGATGACGATTGTCTTGTGGAGCTCCTCCTGGAGGCTCAGCAGTTCGTCCTGCAGCCGTTGCCGGGTGATCGGGTCGACCGCACCGAACGGTTCGTCCATGAGGATCACCGGCGGGTCGGCCGCCAGGCCGCGGGCCACACCGACGCGCTGCTGCTGACCGCCGGACAACTCGCGGGGATACCGGTCGCGGTACACCTCCGGATCCAGTCCGACCATGTCGAGCAGTTCATCCACCCGTTCGGCGATCCGCTTCTTCGGCCACTTCAGGAGCCCCGGGACCAGGCCGACGTTGTCCTTCACCGACAGGTGGGGCAGCAGGCCGCCACCCTGGATGACATAGCCGATGGTGCGGCGCAGCTCGGTGGGGTTGCGGGAGGTCACGTCCTCGCCGTCGATGAAGATGTTCCCCGACGTCGGTTCGATCAGCCGGTTGATCATCTTCAGGGTGGTGGTCTTCCCGCAGCCCGAGGGACCGACGAACATGACGATCTCCCCGGCGGGGATCGTCAGGCTGACGCCTTCGACCGCCGGATCCTGCTGGCCCGGGTACGTCTTGACGACGTCGACGAGCCGGATCTCGGCGCCCGTGGCGATCTGTTCTGCTGTCGTCATGCGCGGATACCTTTCGAGGTCGTCAGCCGGCCCAGCAGGGCGAGCACGGCGTCCAGGATGAGCGCCAGGACGACGACCGCGAAGGTCCCGACCAGGGCGTAGTTCAGGGCGTTGGCGTTACCGATCTGGCTCAGCCCGGTGAAGATGTAGCTGCCGAGCCCGGGGCCGAGGGCGTAGGCCGCGATCGCGGCGACGCCCATCGACATCTGGGCGGAGACCCGGACTCCGGTCAGGATCACCGGCCAGGCCAGCGGGAGCCTGACCCGGAAGAACACCGCGACCGTGCTCATCCCCTGGCCCCGGGCGGCCTCCACCAGTTCGGGCGACACACTGTCGAGCCCGACCACGGCGTTACGCAGGATCGGCAGGACCGCGTAGAAGACGACGATGATGACCGACGGCAGAGTGCCGATACCGACGATCGGGATCATGAGGCCGAGCAGGGCCAGCCCTGGGATCGTCAGCCCGACCGCCGACAACGCGTTGGCGACCGGGGTGAGCGGACGCCACGTTGTGACGAGGACGGCGAGCGCCAGGGCGATCACGGTGGCGAGGATGACGGCCTGGATGACCAGGCTCGTGTGCTGGTAGCTACGGAACAGGATGTCCTGCCACCGCGAATCGATGAATTCGGTCACTGGTCTGCGATGTCTCCGTGGTAGTCGACCAGCGGACGCGGCGTGTCGATGACAGAGTATTCACTCGCGTCGCCGGACAGAATGCGGGATCGTTCCCCGCCCACGCTAACGGGAACCGGGCCCGCGAGTGTGACTCTGTGGTTCTTCCGCGTCTGACCACCGAAATCGGCGACGCCGTAATGCTGGGTCGCGAGGTTGTCCCAGATTGCGACGTCGCCCGCCGACCAGTGCCAGCGGAGGGTGTTGTCCGGCCTGAGGATCCGGTTCTGGAAGATCCGGACGAGATCCGTCGATTCCTCAGGGCGCAGTCCCGAGATGTGGGACAGGAACTGGCCGAGCAGCAGCGACCGTTCCCCGGTCTCGGGGTGGACGTGGACGAGCGGGTGCTCGGTCTCGAACCGGACCTTCGTGAACTCGGCGTAGGACAGGCCGCTGGAGTCGACGGCGTCCCGGTCCTTCGCCGCGGCGTAGTCGTAGTCGTTGGTGTGCACGGCCCAGAGCCTGTCGGCGAGGTCGCGCAACGGCTCCGGCAGCCGTCGGTAGGCGGCGACCGTGTTCGCCCATTCGGTCGCTCCGCCGTAGGCCGGCAGCTGGACGCCGCGCAGGACCGAGATCTTCGGGATCCGGTCCACGAAGGAGACGTCGGTGTGCCAGGCGTTCGCCGCACCCTCGAGGACGAGGTTGTCGCGGCCGTGGCTGACGACGGTGGGGTGGGCGAGGGTCGGGGTGCCGAGAAGTGCGGCGAAGGCGTACTGGGATTCGTCGGTGAGGTGGTCCTGACCGGGAATGATGAGCACCTTGTGGGTCGCCAGTTGTGTCCGCAGCCACTCGACGGTCGCAGGGTCGAGGTCACCGTCGAGCCGGATGCCGTCGATCCGGGCGCCGATGCTGTGGGTCAGGCGGGTGACGGTCGCGGTGCGCGGTGCGGTGACCAGGGTGGATGTCATGGTGTGGTCCTTTCGACGTCGGGACGCCAGACGGTGGCCGATATAGACCACTCTGTCTGTCGGTGGCCCCGACTATGGCACCCTCCCGATGATGCGGCGCCCCTTCCATTCACCGTGACATGAATCACCCGCACTCAACTTTGGCGGGCGGGAATAGAACCCGCACCCCCATAGTTGAGTCTGGTGTAAGCTAGTTCGGGCAACACCGACAACACCCCGATCCCTGGAGGTACACACCATGGCCACGTTCCGTTTCGACCCCTTCTCCCAGCTGGACCACGTCGCCCGCGAGCTGTTCGCCGACACCCCGGCGAACTCCCGGACCCCGCGGTTCATGCCGATGGACCTGGTGAAGAAGGGTGAGTCCTACGAACTCACCACCGATCTGCCGGGTGTCGACCCGAAGAGCATCGACGTCGACATCGACAACGGCGTCCTCACCATCTCCGCCGAGCGCACCACCACCCCGGAGCACACCGAGGGCGAGACCGACGGGGTCAAGTGGATCGCCAACGAACGCTTCACCGGCTCCTACCGCCGTCAGGTCACCGTGGGCGACACGGTCGACACCGAGGCGATCTCGGCGGACTACCGCAACGGCGTGCTCACCGTGACCCTGCCCTTCGCCGAGAAGGCGAAGAGCCGCAAGGTCACCGTCAACCACGCCGAGTCCATCGAGGCGGCGTCCGACGAGGGCACGGCCGACGAGGCAATCGAGAAGTAACTAGAGCACGACCGAGGTCGTACTCACGGCCCGGGCGACGGGAGCACTGTGGCAGGTCCACAGCACCGCCGGCCGGGCCGTCGGCATGTCGAGGGCCCGGTGGTACTCCCCCGCCGCGTACTCCCGCATCACCCGGGCCAGCCAGGTGTGCCCCGGCGCGTCCAGCCCGACCGTCGGCTCGTCGAGCATGAGCAGTTCCGGGGCGCGGACCAGCGCCGCCGCCACCGCCACCATCCGGCGCGGTGAACTCGGCACGTCGAGCGGGTGGACGTCGGCCCACCGCTGCAGCCCCACCCACTCCAGCGCCGCGTCCGCATGGTCGCGGTCGGTGCCGACGGCGAGCTCCCGGCGGACGGTGCGCTTCGAGAACGCGGCGTCCATCCCCGTCGGCGCCCACCCCGGGGTCGGCGCGGTCGGCGCGACCAGCCGGCCGGTGTACGGCACCAGCCCCAGGACCGCCAGCATCACCGAGGTCTTCCCGGAACCGTTGGGCCCCGCCAGATGCGTGACCTCCCCGGCACGCGCCACGAGCCGCGCGGCCACGCTGAACCGGCCGCGGGTGACCGTCATGTCGCAGTCCAGCACCGCTTTCCCGGACGCCGCACCCGGTGCCGCGGCGGGCAGTTCCGGCACCGGAGCCGCGGCGGGGACGAGCTGCCCGTCGACGAGCCGCAGTTCCTCACGGGCACCGTCGGCCAGCGGGGTGCGCAGCCGGTCGTAGACGGTCACCGGACCGTCGAACCGGTCGAGTGTGGCCTGCACCGTGTCCACCGCCGGGGCGTCCAGACCGTCGAGGGGACAGTCGAGAACGAGAGCACCCGGGTCACGCAGCAGCGCGGCGGCGACCGCGACCCGGCGCGTCTGCCCGGTGGAGAGCCGGGACGGATCCCGGTCCGCCAGGTCCGTCAGCCCCCAGGTCCGCTCGGCAGCGTCGATCCGCCGCGCCATCTCCGGGGCGGGGACGCCCTGCTGCTCCATCCCGAAGGCCAGTTCCTCCCGTACCGTCGACCGCAGCAGGGACAGGTGCGCCGAGGCATCGTTACCGACCCAGGCCGCACCGGTCTCCCCGGCAGTCCACCAGGCGTGGTCCGACAGGCCGGAGCCGGAATCCCCCCAGATGAAGCGCTCGATCATGCATCGACAGTACCAGTGGCGGCTGTGCCGGCTGTGCCGGCTGTGGCACCTGCCGCGATATCCGCCACGCCCAGGTCGTCGACCAACGCCACGATCTGCGCCGCGGACCCGGCGGCGCGCAGCGACTCCCGGAAGTCCTCCTTCATCAGTGCCCGGGCGAGCTTCGCCAGGATCTTCAGGTGCTGCTTCCCGGCGTCCTCCGGGACGGCGATGAGGAAGACGAGGTCCACCGGGGCCCCGTCCGGGGCGTCCCAGTCCACCGGGTCGGCGAGCCGGGCGAAGGCCAGGGTGGGGACCGTGACATCGGCGGTCCGCGCGTGCGGGATCGCCACCCCGTGGCCGACCGCCGTGGTGGACTTCTCCTCCCGGGCCAGCGCCGCAGCCACCACCCCCGGTGCCGCGAGACGTCCGGCGTCCGCTGCCGCGCCCGCCAGCGCACGGACCGCGGCGTCCCGGTCGGCGACGGTGGTGCCGAGCAGGACCGTGCCGGTGTCGATGAGGTCGGTCGGGGGTTCGGCGCTGGCCGGGGTCCCGGTCGTCACCGCCATGAGCAGCAGGGAGACCACCGAGGTCACCGCGACACCGGCCACCAGGGCGAGGAAGAACCAGCCGATCCCCTCCACCGCGCCGAGCACCGCGACGATCGGGCCGCCGTGCATGACGTTGTCCTCCACCCCGGTCAGGCCCGCCAACGCACCGGCCACCGCACCACCGACGACGTTCGCCGGGATGATCTGGACCGGCCGCGCCACCGCCAGCGGGATCGCCCCCTCCGAGATGCCGAAGAAGCCCATGAACAGGCCCGCGATACCGGCGTCCCGCTCCGACTTGTTGAACCGCCGGCGGGCCAGCAGTGTCGTCACCCCGGCGGCGATCGGCGGGACCGCGATGGCGGCGGCCGCCATACCCATCGGGGCGGCGTTGCCGGTGGCGATCAGACCACCGGAGAACAGGAAGGCCGTCTTGTTCAGCGGACCGCCCATGTCGAAGGCGATCATCGCGCCGATGATCGCCCCGAGCAGCAGCACCGAGGACCCCTGCAGTCCCTCGAGCCACCGGGTCATCGCGTCGAAGAGGTCCGCGATGGGATGGCCGAGCAGGTAGATGAACAGCAGTCCGACGATGAGGGTCGTCCCCACCGGGATGACGATGATCGGCCAGATCGGCTGGATGTACTTGTGCACCGGGATCTTCCGGATCGCCAGGGCAACATAGCCGGACAGGATGCCGGTGACGATACCGCCGAGGAAGCCGGCGTTCGCTTCCGAGTTGTAGAGCTCGCCAGTGACGGCCACCAGGCCGGTGATGAACCCGGGCGCCAGGCCCGGGCGGTCCGCGATGGCCATGGCGATGTAGCCGGACAGTACCGGCACCATCAGGGAAAAGGCGAGTGTGCCGAGCTGGTTGAGGTCGTCCCAGAAGCTGCCCTCCGGGATCGCGAGCCCCTCCGGGGTCGGTTCACCGCCGATCGACAGGGCGACGGCGATGAGGAGACCGCCGGTGACGACGAAGGGGATCATGTGCGAGACGCCGTTCATCAGCGCCTTGTACAGGTCGTCGCCGAGGCGGCGCAGGAACGGCCGGTCGGCGTCCTGCGAGGTGTCGCCGGACGCGGTCGCACCGGCTGCGGAGTCTGCGGCGTCGGCGGCCGTGGCGACCGGGGCCTCCAGCGCCGACCGCAGCAGTTCCACCGGTTTCCGGATGCCCTCGTCGACGCCGGTGGAGACCAGCCGTTTCCCGGCGAAGCGGGTGGTGTCGACGGTGGTGTCCGCCGCGATGACGACGGCCGCGGCATCCCGGATCTCCGCGTCGGTGAAGGCGTGCTCCACCCCGATGGAGCCGTGGGTCTCCACGCGGACGCGGACCCCGGCCTCCTGCGCGGCGGCCTCCAGGTTCTCGGCGGCCATGTAGGTGTGGGCGATGCCGGTGGGGCAGGCGGTGATCGCCAGGACCAGCGGCGGTTTCTCCTGTGGTGTCTCCGGTGAAGTCATGGGGCCGAGAGTACGGAGCCGACGCCTGCGGCGCCGCCCCCTCGACGACCCCCGACGTCGCTACTCGAAGCGCAGTTCCTTCGGCACGGACTTCAGCGCGGTGGAGACCGGGCAGGTGTCCTTGGCCCAGCGGGCCTTCTCCCGGAACTCGTCGGCGGTGAGGCCGGGGACGTCACCGTGAATGGTCAACGTGATCTGCGTGATCCCGCCCTTGGCGAGGTCGAAGGTGACGGCGGCGCGGGCGTCCAGGGCGGTCGCCGGGTGGCCGTCCTCCGCCAGACCGTTGGCGAGCTGCATCGTGTAGCAGGAGGCCAGGGCGGCACCCAGCAGCTCCTCCGGGTTCGTCGTCCCGGCACCGGCTTCGGTACGGGCCTTCCAGTTCGTGTCGAAGGTCGCGACCTTCGAGGTCTCCAGGCTGGCAGAGCCGGACCCCTCGAACAGGGTGCCCTCCCAGTGGGCGGCGGCTTCGCTGACGGACGGCTTCGGCATGATGTCCTCCTCGGACGGTATCGGTGGTGGTGGTGCCCGCCAGGTTACGCGTCACAGCACGGCGGTGACCACGGCCGCGACGGCGACCAGGACCAGCAGCCACCGGCCCACGCGTTCGACCCGCCGGTCCGGCACCGCCACCAGGACGGTCCGCGGGCCCGGCTCACCGATGCCGGTGCGCTGCAACGGACGCGACCGGGTCGCCGCATCGTTGATGAGACCGACGATCAGCGGCAGCACCACCGACCCGCGGGACCGCCAGGTGGTCACGTCCACCCCGCGGGACGCCTGCACCTGCCGGATCGTCCGCCACCGCTGCTGCGCCATCGGCAGCAGCCGCACCACCGAGCCGGTCATGTAGACCAGCGGGGCAGGGATCCGCAGCTGCAGGGTGCGCATCAGGGCGTCCGCGTCGACGAACGAGGCGAGCACCAGACCTGCGCAGGTCATGGCCGCGAACCGCAGTCCCAGGTCCCCGGCGACCGCCAGACCGTCGGAGGTGACCGGGATCAGCGGGCGGGCGATCTCGTGGTCGCCGAAGGGGGCGTAGATCAGCACGTAGGAGACCAGGGCGGGCACCGACATGACGAGACCGGCGACCAGGGCGCGGCGGTGGCGGCGTCCGGCGAGGAGGCCGAGGACGACCGCACCGGCCAGGAAGACCGCGGAGACCCACGGACTGTGGAGCACCATGACGGTGACGATCGCGCAGCCGGCGGCGACCAGCGGGGTCAGCGGGTTCATGCGAAGGTGTCCACCGTCCGCCGTGGCAGGGACCGCACCACCACCCAGATGACGAGGAAGACGATGATCTTGTCGATCGGATCCGAGGTCCACGACTGCAGGAACACCGCCGTGGTCTGCGAGGCGCCGAGCCCCTCATAGGCACTGACCAGCAGACCCGTGCCGGTACCGGCGGTACCGCCGAAGATGAAGTTCGCGACCGGGGCGGAGACCAGGCCGGACAGGAAACCGAGCACGATCCCGGCGAGGACCACCTTCCACCAGGACGACAGCCACAGTTTCCGCAGCAGCCCGACCGCCAGGCCCATCATCGCGTAGCCGGCGGCGAAGCAGATGATCGTCGGGTTGAACGCGCCCCACACGATGCTCGACAGGCCACCGGTGGCCAGGCCCGCGGCCGGGCCGGCGAGGACGGCGACGAGCACCGTGCCGAAGGAGTCGAGGTAGAGCGGCAGCGGCAGGCCCATCGTGCCGACGACCTGGCCGATGACGATGTTGAGCACCAGGGCCACCGGGATCAGCGACAGGGTCCGCACCGGGAGGGTGGGGACCACGGCGACGAGCGACAGCAGCGTGGGGACGAGGAAGCCGATGAGGGCGACGGTGGTGGAGCGGGAGTCCGCCATCGAGGAGAAGTCCGAGTCCTGCGGCTGGCTGAGGACGAGCCAGAGCCAGGTGATGACGAACAGGACGACGCTGATGCTGACCAGCGTGAGGCGGACAGGGCGTGACAAGGGACGCACGGGGTTGGGCTTCCTGGGTATTCGGACGGGTGTGCCGCGGCGGCCCGTATGTCACCTCGGGGACGCCGCATGCGGTGTTGACGTGCTCATTGTGCCCAGTCGCGGGTCACCGGGGCAAGGCGACGGCGGCGGCGGCCTGCGCGAGGGCGTCCCGGTACTGGTTTCCGCTGTACACCGGCCACATGGTGACGAGAATACCGGCCGGTGTCCCCCTCCCCCACTTGACCGGTACAGTGCCGGGCGACTTGACAGACTGAGCGGTCTACTGGTTACCTTTGCGACCAAGCAGTCGACGAGAGTCGAGTTCCCCTCCTGGAGCCCCGGACGAGGCGGAACCTGCGGACCACAGGTCCGTGGCGTGCGGTCCACCCGGGGCATTCACATGCACCGGGGGCGGGGCGGCACGTGACCTCGCACCGACGGCGAGAACCGTACATCCACATGTGAAGGATCATTTGTGACCGCACAGATCAACGCCACCGTCGCCGGGGTTCCGCGCATCGGCCCGAAGCGCGAGCTCAAGAAGGCCCTCGAGACCTACTGGAAGGACGCCTCGACCGGCCGCAACCTGGCCACCGTCGCGACCCAGCTGGTCAACCAGCAGGCCGACCTCATCGCCGGCGCCGGCCTGGACTCCGTCCCCACCATCGGCCGCAGCTTCTACGACTCGATGCTCGACACCTCCGCCCTGCTCGGCGCCCTGCCCGAGCGCGTCGCCGACGTCGCCGACCACGACAACGACGGCCTGCCCGCCTACGTCGACCGGCTCTTCGCCGCCGCCCGCGGCACCGCCGAGCTGCCCGCCTCCGCGATGACCAAGTGGTTCGACACGAACTACCACTACATCGTCCCCGAGCTCGCCGCCGACACCGAGTTCCGCCTCGACGACGCCGCCCTGCTCACCGACCTCGCCGACCAGGTCACCCGCGGCACCGCCGCCCGCCCGGTCCTCATCGGCCCGCTGACCTACCTGGCGCTGGCCCGCACCACCGACGGCTCGGACGCCCTGGTCCACCTCGAGGAGATCTTCGAGGCCTACGCCCGCCTGCTGCCGCGGATCGCCGAGCGCGGCGCCGCCTGGGTCCAGTTCGACGAGCCCTACCTCGTCACCGACGTCGACAAGGACGAGACCCGCAAGGCCGACCTGCTGGCCCGCACCCGCGCCGGCTACGAGAAGCTCGTCGCCGCCGCCGGCGACACCGCCCTGCTGGTCCAGACCTACTTCGGCGACGGCGACCTGGCCGTCAAGACCCTGTCCGGCACCGGTATCGCCGCCTTCGGCGTCGACCTCGTCACCGGACGCACCGACGAGCGCCAGGCCGACGACACCAACATCGCCGACGAGGCCCTGCTCCCGTCCTGGACCGGTGAGGAGCAGCTGCTCGCCGGTGTCGTCGACGGCCGCAACATCTGGCGCACCGACCTGGCCCGCGCCCTGCAGACCCTCAAGGCCCTGGCCGCCCGCGGCCCGGTGGGCGTGTCCACCAGCTCCTCGCTGCTGCACGTCCCCTACTCCCTCGCCCAGGAGACCAGCCTCGACGACGACGCCGAGCTGCGCAGCTGGCTCGCCTTCGGCGCCGAGAAGATCGCCGAGGTCGCCCTGCTGTCCCGCGCCCTGCGTGGCGAGGAGACCGCCGAGGATGACGCCGCCGTCGCCGAGGCCCACGAGGCCGTGGCGTCCCGCCGCAGCTCGGAGCGCACCCGCAACGCCGCACTGCGGCAGCGCACCGGTGCCATCACCGAGGCCGACCGGCACCGCAACTCCTTCGACCAGCGCCGCGAGGTGCAGGCCAAGGAACTGAACCTGCCGCCGCTGCCGACCACCACCATCGGCTCGTTCCCGCAGACCACCGAGATCCGCCAGGCGCGCGCGAAGCTGCGCAAGGGCGACATCACCGAGGCGCAGTACCACGACGCGATGGTCGCCGAGATCAAGGACGTCATCGGACGCCAGGAGGCCCTCGGCCTCGACGTGCTCGTCCACGGCGAGCCCGAGCGCAACGACATGGTGCAGTACTTCTCCGAGCAGCTCGAGGGCTACCACTCCACCGACCTGGCGTGGGTCCAGTCCTACGGCTCCCGGTGCGTCCGGCCGCCGATCCTGTTCGGTGACGTGACCCGCCCGGCGGCCATGACCGTCGAGTGGTTCAAGATCGCGCAGTCCTTCACCGACAAGTTCGTCAAGGGCATGCTCACCGGTCCGGTCACCATGCTCGCCTGGTCCTTCGTGCGCGACGACCAGCCGCTCGGCACCACCGCCGACCAGGTCGCCCTCGCCCTGCGCGACGAGATCGACGACCTCGTGGACGCCGGCGCGAAGATCATCCAGGTCGACGAGCCCGCCATCCGCGAGCTGCTGCCGCTGCGCCGCGCCCAGCAGCCGGCCTACCTGAAGTGGGCCGTGGGCGCCTTCCGCCTGGCCACCTCCGGTGTCGCCGACGACATCCAGATCCACACCCACATGTGCTACTCCGAGTTCAACGAGCTCATCGGCACCGTCGGCGACCTGGACGCCGACGTCACCTCCATCGAGGCCGCCCGCAACGGCATGCAGGTGCTGCACGCCCTGCGTGACTCCGGCTTCGAGCTGGGCGTGGGCCCGGGCGTCTGGGACATCCACTCCCCGCGCGTCCCGGAGCAGTCCGAGGTCGACACGCTGCTGTCCGACGCGCTGGACGCCGTCCCCGCCTCGCAGCTGTGGGTCAACCCCGACTGCGGTCTGAAGACCCGCGGCTGGGACGAGACCACCGCCTCGATCAAGGTGCTCGTCGCCGCCGCGCAGAAGGCCCGCGCCTCGGTCAACGCGTAGCGCCCGGCCCACCCCCGGAAATCCTCACCCTCCGGGGAACGTTGTCAGCCTGACAGCGTTCCCGGGGCGGTGAGGATTTCTGTATGGCGGACGCCTACCGGGCCGCCAGCGCCGTGAGGTCGGTGCCGACGAGCCGCTGCGTGGTCCACTCGTCCTGCGGCTGGGCACCGAGGGACCGGTAGAAGGCGATCGACGGGGCGTTCCAGTCCAGCACCGTCCACTCCAGCCGGGTGTACCCGCGGTCCACGCAGATCTCGGCGAGAGACGCCAGCAGTGCAGTGCCGTAGCCGGAGCCGCGGAACTGCTGGTGGACGAAGAGGTCCTCCAGCCAGATGCCGTGGCGTCCGGTCCAGGTCGAGTAGGACAGGAACCACAGGGCGATACCGCGGATCTCGTCGTCGACCACCACGACATGGGCGAAGGCCTGCGGGTTCTCGCCGAACAGGGTGTCGGTGAGCATCTCCACCGTGTTCTCCACGGCGTCCGGCTCCTTCTCGTACACGGCGAGGGCGTGGATGCAGTCGAGGATGCCGGCGACGTCCTGCGGTTCGGCGGGGCGGACGACGGCGCCGTCCGGGAGGGTGCGTTCAGTCATGCCGGTGATGCTACGCACCGGTGCAGCGGGGACGGCAGCGGCGGGACTTTTGCACGCTTTATACCCTTTATACTTTTTGCGTGCTCTATATCGCCGCCACCCTGCTGGACGCCGCCTCGTTCGCGGCGGTGAGCACCGTCACGGCCCTCGACTCGTGGATCTTCTTCATGATGTTATCCCCCCTTGACGGTGATATTATAGGGGGCATAAAATCCGGCTTGTGACCAGACCCATGAAGTACCGTGATCTCGTTCAACGTCTTCATGCAGCCGGTTTCGTCCGGACGCGACAGGGCAAAGGCGACCACGAAGTCTGGACTGCCCCATGCCTGGACCGGCCGGTCATCATCACCCGGACGCGGGAAGTGTCTCCGGCGGTCACACGCAATGCCCTCAAAGCCATCGAACGCATCACGAAGGGATGACTGACATGTACACCGACAACCACATCTCCGTTCATGCCCGGAAGTGGTCCGGCGGCTGGGACCTCATCATCGACGACGACAACGCCACGTCAACCCGGTACCTGTCTGATGCCACCGACCAGGTTCGCGACTACCTCGACACGCTCGACCCCGACACCGACCACTCCACTGTGCAGGTCGATGTCGTGCCGGAGATCGGTGATCTGTCCGACCAGATCACCGAGAGCAGAGAGGCCACTGCCGCCGCAGCTGCAGCCCAGGCAGATGCCGCCGCGCAGATCCGCCGGGTAGCGCGACGGCTCCGTGACGAGGGGTTCAGCGTCACCGACTCGGCGACCCTCCTCGGCGTCAGCCGTGGGCGGGTGTCCCAGCTTCTCTCACCGAAGACCACCACCGCCTGAACCGGCGTCCACGGTGACCGCGGCGGCCAGCCGGTCGATGTCCTGCTCCGTCAGTCCGAGCCCGTCGGTCGCGTAGCCGCGGATGCCGCCGAACCGCACCTCGACCTCGTCGAGCGCGGTGCGCAGGTACTCCTCCTGCACCCCCAGTACCGGCAGCAGGACATCCGGGTCGCCGCCCTGCCCGGCGAACCGGTCGAGCACCGGCTGCATCGCCGGCAGCAGATCGGCATTGGTGCGCAGGTAGTCCTCCGTCACGGCGTCCTCATCCACCCCGAGCAGCAGCATGAGCGAGGCGGCCGCCCACCCGGTGCGGTCCTTGCCGGTCGTGCAGTGGAACAGGACGCCGCCGGCGCCGGCATCCCCGGCGAACCCGAGGAACAGCTCCCGGTAACTGCGCAGCGCGCTCGGCATCGACACAATGTCGCGGTAGGTCGCGGCCATCCGGTCCCGGGCGGCCCCGCCGCCGAGCACCTCGGTGAGCCGACGCGGATCCTCCATGATGCGCCCCACCTGAGCGCCGGCCGCCGCACCGGCATCCGCCAGAACATCGAGGTGCCGGCTGCTCATCCGCTCCGGCAGCCGGTCCGGACGCTTCTCCACCTCGACAGTGGTCCGCAGATCGATGATCCGCCGGATGCCGAGGGCACCGAGCGCCTCGCCGCCGGCGGGTTCCAGCCGGCTGAGGTCGACCGAGCGGAACAGCGCCCCCGGCGCGATGACCGTGCCGTGACTGGTGCGGTGACCGCCGAGGTCACGGAAATTGGGGAGTCCGGGAATGTTCATCGGGCGTCCTCTCGCAGGAATCAGGCAACGGGCCGGCAACTGGCTACGGAGCCTACCCGGTGCCGTGCCGGCCGGGGACCGATCAGGCCCGGACCATCTTCACGATGCCGACGACCAGCCCACCGCCCAGGAGGACGAAGCCGGGGATGAGGAACAGCAGGATATCCGCCCCCGAGAGGACAGCGCCGGCGAGCCCGGCGTAGAGCACCACGAGGCCCGCATTGAGCCAGACCATCATCTGCTCACCGGCGCGGTACATCGCCGGGGCGTTGACCACCGTGAGCGGTTTCGGATAGTTCACCCAGGGGGCGTCCGGGCGGTACGAGAGCCAGTGGATGCCGCCGATCATCACCAGCATGATCAGCGAGAGCCACAGCACCGTCGACTTCGACCCCCACTCGTCGGCCTCCCCGCCGGCAGCGAAGTGGACCGGGACCGTGTCCGGCGCCGACGGATAGCGGACCAGCACCCACACGGTCACCGCCGCCGCGGCGACCAGGGTCACCCGCCGCAGCCAGAGCGTCACCGGCCCGGTGTCGTTTTTCTTCTCTCCTGCCGCTGTGCCGCTCATCATCTCCACAGGCTAACAGGTGGGCCGGTCGCTCCCCCGGAGCCGGCCGGACCGATACGATGCGCGGTATGGCCGAGCACACCGCGCACACTGCACACGCCGCACACACCGATCCCCCGGCCGCCGACAGCCGTGCCGGCCGGCGCCGGGCGGAGATCCTCTCCGCGGCCCGCACCGTCTTCCTGCGCGACGGGCACCGGAACACCAGACTCACCGCGGTCGCCGCGGAAGCCGGCTGCTCGGTGGGCACGCTGTACACCTACTTCGCTGACCGGGACGCCCTGCTCTCCGCCGTCCTCACCGGGGTGGAGGAGGAGATGCGCGCCGCGGGCCGGGCCGGGGCGGCGGGCCACCACGGGTCCCCGGCGGAGCAGATCAGTGCGACGAACCGGGCGTATCTGGCGTCCTACCGGGAGAACCGAGACGTCATGGCCCTGATGGAGGAGGTCGCGCAGGCCGAGGAACAGTTCAGCCGGCAGCGGCTGCACCGGGCGGACGGGTTCATCGACCGCAACACCCGGTTGATCGGGCGGTTGTGCGATCTCGGTGGGGTGACGGTCGCCGATCCGGAGATGACGGCGGTGGCACTGTCGGCCGCGGTCTCCCGGATGGCGTACCTGACCTGGGTCGACGGCCGGTTCCCGGACACCGATGAAACGTTCGACCGGCTGTGCGCGACCGCGGACCTGCTCTGGCTGCGCACGCTGGGGCTGTCCGGGACAGACGCCGAACCGGTGAATTGAATCACGATTCATAGTACGGTGGCCGACATGACCACCTACGACTTCACCGGCCGCACCGCCGTCGTCACCGGCGGCAGCCGCGGCATCGGCCACGCCACCGCCACGCTGCTCGCCGCCTCCGGCGCCGACGTCTTCCTCACCTCCCGGAAGCAGGACGCCGCGGAAGCCGCTGCAGCCCAGATCACCACCGAACTCGCCGGACTCGCCGGCGCCGGCAGCGTCACCGGTCTCGCCGGCCATGTCGCCGACCCGGACGCCGCCGAATCCGTCTGCGCGACCGCCGTGGCCCGTACCGGACGCCTCGACGTGCTCGTCAACAACGCCGGCACCAACCCCGCCTACGGCCCCGTCGCCGACCAAGACCCCGCACTGGTCGCGAAGGTCTTCGAGATCAACGTCACCGGCCCCACCATCTGGACCCGGGCCGCCCTCACCGCCGGACTCGGGGCGGAGGAGACCGGCGCGATCGTCAACATCTGCTCCATCGGCGCCCTGACCATGGAGGACGGCATCGGGGTGTACAACGCCTCGAAGGCCGCCCTGCTCCACCTCACCGAACAGCTCGCCCGCGAACTCGGCCCCGCCGTCCGGGTGAACTCCGTCTGCCCCGGGGTGGTCCGCACCCGGCTGTCCGAGGCCCTGTGGAAGGAACACGAGGCCGCCGTCGCCGCCGGCTCCCCGCTCGGCAGGATCGGGGAACCGGCCGACATCGCCGATGCCGTCGCCTTCCTCGCCTCCCCCACCAGCAGCTGGATCACCGGCTCCAACCTCGTCGTCGACGGCGGCGAGCTCGTCGGAACCGTCGGAAAGTAGGCCTGCCGTGGACTTCAGCAACACCGACCGCAGCCTCGACTACCAGGCCCGGCTGACCGCCTTCATGGACGAGTGCGTGTACCCGGCCGAACCGGTCGCCGAACAGCAGATCCGCGAATCCGGCGACCCCCACCACTTCCCCGCCGTCCTCGCCGAACTGAAGGAGGAGGCGAAGAAACGCGGCCTGTGGAACCTCTTCCACCCGCACGAGGGCGACAACGTCCCCGCCCTGACAAACACCGAATACGCCCCCCTCGCCGAGATCATGGGCCACAGCATCGGCCTGGCCCCCGAGGCCTGCAACTGCAACGCCCCGGACACCGGCAACATGGAGATCCTCGAGCTCTACGGCACCCCCGAACACCGCGAGAAGTACCTTGAACCGCTGCTGCGCGGGGAGATCCGCTCCGCGTTCTGCATGACCGAACCCGGCGTCGCCTCCTCGGACGCCACGAACATCGCCATGGACTTCCGCCGCGTCGACGGCGGCTACCGGCTCACCGGCCGCAAATGGTTCAGCTCCAACGGCATGCACCCGCACCTCGGCGTCCTCATCGTCATGGGGAAGACCAGCCCGGACGCCGACCGGCACCGCCAGCAGTCCATGCTCGTCGTCCCCGCCGACGCCCCCGGTGTGACGGTCGAACGCAACCTGCCCGTCTTCGGCTACCACGACCGCGAAGGGCACGCCGAGATCAGCTTCGACGACGTCTTCGTCCCCGACACGGACATCCTCGGCGGGGAAGGCGAAGGCTTCCGCATCTCCCAGGACCGGCTCGGGCCCGGCCGGATCCACCACTGCATGCGCTCGATCGGCATCGCCGAACGTGCCCTGGAGCTGCTGTGCCGCCGGGCGGAGTCCCGCACGACCTTCGGGAAGAAACTCGCCGACCGCGACAACATCCGCGACCGGATCGCCGAGGCGCGGATCAGCATCGAATCCGCCCGGCTGCTGACCATGAAGGCCGCCTGGCTGATGGACACCGTGGGCAACAAGGCCGCCCGCCAGGAGATCGCCGCGATCAAGGTCCTCGCACCCCGGGTCGCCCTCGAGGTCGTCGACGCGGCCATCCAGGTGTTCGGTGGGGAGGGCGTCACCGACGACACCCCGCTGGCCGGCATGTACGCCGGACTGCGGACGCTGCGCTTCGCCGACGGCCCCGACGAAGTGCACCTCATGACCATCGCCCGGGCCGAACTGCGGAAGTACAGGTGAGACCATGACCGACCCCCTCGACCTCCCCGGACTCGGTGACTGGCTGGCCGGACTGCCCGGCAGCGGGATCACCGGCGACGGCCCGCTGACCCTGACCCGCATCGGCGCCGGCCAGTCCAACCTCACCTACCGCGCCACCGACGGTGCCGGACACTCCGTCGTGGTGCGTCGCCCGCCACTGGGGCACCTCACCGCCTCCGCCCACGACGTGCTGCGCGAGGGCCGGATCATGGCCGCCCTGGCGGACACCGACGTCCCGGTCCCGACGATCCACGGCGCCACCACGCTGTCCGACGGGGGCGGCGGGACCGGTGACGGGGCCGGCGACGTGCCGGTCATCGCCATGTCCGCGGTGCCGGGGACCTCACTGAACTCCCGGGAGGCGGCGCAGCGCCTGACGCCGGACGCCCGCCGGACCGCCGCGGACGGACTGATCGACGCGATGGTCGCCGTCCATGCCGTCGACCTCGACGAGACCGGACTGTCCGACCTGGCCTCCCACAAGCCCTACGCGCCCCGCCAGCTGCGGCGCTGGGCCGGGCAGTGGGAGAAGACGAAGACGCGCGAACTCCCGGCGCTGGACGCCCTCACCGCCCGGCTGGCCGATGCGGTCCCCGAGCAGACCGAGACCGTCCTCGTCCACGGTGACCTGCACCTGGGTAACATCATCGTCGACGAGTCGACCGGCAGGGTCAACGCGGTCGTCGACTGGGAACTCACCACCCTCGGCGACCCGCTGGCCGACATCGGCTCGCTGCTGTCCTACTGGCCGACCCGGCAGGGCCCCAACCTGCCCGGGTTCGACGCCGCCCTCGCTGACGGGTTCCCCGGCCCCGACGAGCTCGCCGACCGCTACCTGGCGGCCACCGGCCGGTCGCGGGCCGCGCTGGACTTCTGGCACGTCCTGGGGCTGTGGAAGGTGGCGGTCATCGTCGAGGGGGTCATCCGACGGGTCGCCGAGACCCCGGAGAACGCGGCGGCGGCCGGGGCCCCGGTCCCGGAGACCGTCGACGCGCTCATCGCCGGGGCGACCCGGGTGGCGGACGCCGCCGGGCTGTAGCCGTCAGCCCAGCGGGACCTTCTTGAGCTCCTTGCGCATGATCTTGCCGGTGTTCGACTTCGGGACCTCCGGCACGACATCGACGTAGCGGATCTTCTTGTAGGGGGTGACCCGCTCGGCGACCCACGCCATCAGCGCCGCCGGGTCCACCGCGACCGGCGCACCGTCCCGGTTCTGCGGGACGACGAAGGCGCGCGGCACCTCCTCGCCGTCGGACGGGCGGGTCACCCCGACCACCCCGGCGTCCGCGATGTCCGGGTGGGTCAGCAGCAGCGCCTCCAGCTCCGCCGGAGCGACCTGGTAGCCCTTGTACTTGATGAGCTCCTTCAGCCGGTCGACGACGTAGACGTAGCCGTCGTGGTCCATCTCGACGATGTCGCCGGTGCGCAGCCAGCCGTCCGGGGTGATGGTCCGCTCCGTGGCCTCGTCGTTGTTGAGGTAGCCGACCATCACCTGCGGGCCGCGGATCCACAGTTCACCGGCGGCCGAACGCTCCCCCTCGGCGTCCGGCGGCAGGATCTCCGGCAGCGACTCGTCGGCGACGTCGACGACCCGGTATTCGGTGTTCGGGACCGCCGGCCCGATCGAGGCCACCGGGGAGACCCCCGGGACCCCCGAATGCGTGACCGGGGAGGTCTCTGTCATCCCGTAGCCCTGCACCAGCGAGGCGCCGATGCGGTCGGTGACCGACTGTGCGAGCTCCCCGTCCAGGGCCGCCGCCCCGGACACGAGGTGGGCGAGGCTCGACAGGTCGTAGTTGTCGACCAGCGGGTGCTTCGCCAGCGCCACCGCGATCGGCGGGGCGATGTAACTGATGTTCACCCCGTGCTTCTCGACGAGCCCCAGGAAGCCGGCGAGATCGAAGGCCGGCATGGTCACCAGGTGGTTGCGCTGCCGCAGGGAGGAGTTGAGCAGGGAGTTCATCCCGTAGATGTGGAAGAACGGCAGCACCGCCAGCAGCGTCCAGTCCGGCTCCAGCCCGGATTCCCGCACGACCGGATCCAGCTGGTACAGATTCGCCACCAGGTTGCGGTGGCTGAGCTTCACACCCTTGGCCATACCGGTCGTGCCCGAGGAGAAGGGGATGACCGCCAGGTCGGTGGCGGGATCCAGGTCGACATCCGGGGCCGGCCGACCTTCGGCGATGAGGGCGGCCAGCCCGTGTGCCGGGTCCGCCAGGTCGATGACGTTGTCGGCGGGCAGTCCGGCGTCCGCGGCGCCGCGGACGCCGGCGTCCCCCAGCGCGCCGAAGGTCAGCAGGTGGGAGGCCCCGGCGTCCCGCAGCTGCTTCGCCACGTCGGAGGCGATGAGCAGGGATCCGAGGGTGGTGGCGGTCGCGCCGGCGCGCATGATGCCGTGGAAGGCCACGGCGAAGGCGAGGGAGTTCGGGGCGTGGAGCCCGACGACGGTGCCTTTCCCGATGCCGCGGGCCGCGAGGGCGCCGGCGGTGGCGTCCACCATGCCGCGGAGTTCGCCGTAGGTGACGTGCTGACCCGTCATGCTGTCGGTGATGGCGGGCCGGTCGAGGTCGGCGAGGGTGAGGGAGCCGAAGATCGCCTCGTAGAGGGTCTCGTCGGGGATGGTGACCGGCGCGAAGTGGTCGCGGGCGGGGAGGTTCCGGGGGACGGACGGGGACGGGGATACAGGCAGGGAAACAGGCGCAAACACGGACTGGGACACGGGGACCTCCTGGTGGCGACGGAACATGTGAGTTGAATCACGGTTCATGTTGAGGCCAGCGTAGGTCAGTGGTTCGGTCGCCGCAACGTTATCGTCGAATGAACCACAGATGCTTTCTGCACGAGCACCGCCCGTACCCCGCCCCCGAAAAGTCGAACCCCCCACGACATGCACCGCTGAACGGGAAGTCTGTATGTGGGGGGGAATACAGTTAGGTACGCTAGGCGACACCGACAACCGGTGTCAAGGGGGCACCGGGATCATCACGGGGGACGCCATATGACGGAGACACCTGTCCGACTGGTCTCGGAGCAGCGACTCGGAAACTACCTGACCGAGGCTTTCGATGATCCGGACCTGGCACGCGCACTGCATGACTGGGACCGGCAGCTGGCCGCCGTCATCGCCGCCGACCCCCGGCTCAGCGGGTGAGGAGATCGACCGCCTCACCGAAGCGGGCGAAGACGGCCGCCGGATCGAGTCCGGTGAGGATGTGCGCATTGGCCGGACGCCCCCAGTACGGGCCGGTGCCGGCGGTCTCCCCCGACCCGTCGGCCCAGTCCGCCACCGTCGTGCCGCGCAGCAGGTCGGAATCCGCCTCGACCCGGACCGTCGCGTCCCGCAGGTCGGTGTCCACCGCACCACAGAGCACCATCGCCGCGGCGAGATCGTGGATCTGGGCGCAGTAGCCGACCCCGACCGACTCGTGGAACTCGAAGTAGAACCGCAGCGCGTCGTCCAACAGCCCGGGCAGGTCAGTGTGACCGGCGGTCCTCGCCGCCGTCGTCCACTCCGCCAGCTGCTCCGGAGTGAGGATGACCTGCTCGGTGACGTTGAGCGGGCAGATCGTCGGCGGCTCCGCCCCCGTCGGCCAGTGTTCCAGGGCGTAGGAGAGGGCGTGCGGGTCCACCCAGGTGTTCCACTCCGCGGTCGGGGTGGTGTTGCCCGGGTAGGTGAACGCGCCGCACATCAGCGTGACCCGCATGCCGCGCAGCAGGTCAGGTTCATGTTCCACCGCATAGGCCAGATTCGTCGCCGGTCCCGCGACCAGCAGGTGTGTGGGGGCCGCCGCAGCCCAGGCGGCGACGGCGTCCGCCGGGGAGGACTCGTCCGGCAGTCCGCCGGAGCGCGGCCGCCAGTAGCCCAGCCCCTCCGGGCCGTGAGTCTCCGGGGTGGTCGTCAACGGCAGGACCCGCGGGTGCGTGGCACCCGCGGTGACGGGGACCTCCGGGCAGCCGGCGATGCGCAGCACCTCCGCCGAGTTCCGCGCGGCCAGCGCCGCCGTGGTGTTCCCCGCCGAGGTCGTGATGTGCAGGTCCAGCCGCCCGGCGCGGTGCTGAGCCGCCAGCCACAGCAGGGCGAGGGCGTCATCGATGCCGGTGTCCACGTCGGCGACGACGGTCGGACGGGTCGGCTCCGCCACTACTGCACCTCCAAATCCATCGTCGCCCAGTCGTGGCTGAGGAAGGCGCCCACGTCTCCGTCGACGTACTCACCGAGGTAACGGACCACATCGTCGATCCCCGTCACCGGTTCATCCAGATGGTGCATCGTGTGCCCCGCGCGGTACTCGACGGCCCAGTCGCCGTTCAACCGCGCCGCCTGCGCGAACTGCACCCCGGGAACCGGGGAGTTCTCCGGCTCCACCGGTTCGACGACGATGAACGGGAAACCGTCCGTGCCTTCGTTGCGGGCAGCGTCGTCGACGAGCACGGCGCGGACACTGTCCTGCGTGACGTGGGTGGTGACACCCGCAGTGGAATCCTTCAGTCGCAGACCGGCCGGGGCGTCCTCCGGGCCCGCAGTGGCATTGACCCACACGTTGTTCTCGTCATCCACCATGCACACCCCCAACTCGGCGGCCTTCTGCTGCAGGGCACCACAGGTGTCGTCGATCGCCGAGTACATCACGCCGAGGTACAGCTGCCGGCCCTCCGGGAAGGCGTCTCCCGACAGACGGAGAAAGCGGTCCGCGGGCGGGTTGTCGGGATCCTCGGCGAGCGTGTCCGCATGCAGGTTGATCCAGTCGGCCAGTTCCGTCAACACCGGCGGCACCGGTGCCGACTCATTCGCCCCGTCCTCCATGTACTCCATGAGAGCACCTTCACGCGCCCGGAGTTCGCTGGCAGGGCAGAACTTCCCGGGATGGTCGGTGAAATCATCGGGCAGGAAGAAAGTGTTTCCGAAGCTCATGGGCGCAGCCTAGCAACCCCACCGGACAGCGACGCCCCGATGCTCACTCATCGACGACCAGCTCCCAGTCGCGGGCGGCGAGGAAGGTCTCCTCCGGGGTCTCCGTCCAGGCGAGCAGCAGGTCCAGCGCCGCCGCCGGCGAATCCACCACCGCACGCCAGTACCGCTCCTCCCCGTAGCCGTGGCCCCACATCACGCACCACTGTGTGCCGAGATGCCGGTCCGCGGTGATGTAGTCGCCCGGGTTGGTCTGGTCGCTGACCTGCAGCCAGTCGAGGTCGCCGGTGGAGCCCCCGGCGAACCCCGCCGTGACAGCCTCACGGACCTCCGCCTCCGAGGTCACCGTCAGCCCGCCGGCCGAATCATCGAGCCGCCACCGGTTCGTCGTGTCCGCGACCATCCCCATCGAGATGTCCGCCCAGCTCAGCTGTTCCAGCGCCGCGACATCGCCGGCCAGGTAACTGTCCACGACAGTCGCCGCGGTCTCCGCCCGGTCGAGCAGGTCGGCGAGCTGCCGGACCGTCTCCCCGGTGCGCAGGTGCACCGTCCACCGCCGGTTGACGATGCCCACCCGCAGATAGTTCGCCCCGGTCGGATCATCGGCCGGGGAGACCGACAGGACCATCCCCGCGGGACGCCACCCGTCGGCCTCCGCCAGCACCCGACGGACCGTGGTGGCGTCCACGAACGTGTGGACCGTCCCCGCCCGGTCCCGCATCCGGAACGGCGAGTCCCCGCCGGCGGTCTCCACGAGGACGCGCCCGCCGATGTCGGTCAGCCGCACCGTCCGCCGGGCCGCATCATTCTGCAGACTGTTGAGCGTCTCCGTCGCACCCTGGTAGGGCACCGCGACGGTCAGCACACCGTCGGACGGTGCGACCGGGTACGCCGTGATCCGCAGCCGCCGGTCCGCCGGCGGATTGTCCGGGTCGGCCGCCCCGGGTACGGCACCCCGGTTCACCGTATCGGCGAACGCGGTCAGCGCCTCGGCCGGTCGGGGATGGTCGGGCGCGGTGACATACAGGTCATAGGCCATACCGGCAGCCTAACCGATGAGTTCGGCGGAAGCGTCCTCCCAGTCGTGCCCGACGAAGGCGTCCCCCCGGCCGGCGACGTAGTCGGTGAAGTCGCCGAGCACGTCCACGACGGACTCCAGCGCGGCAGCCCCGGTGATCTCCTCCGGACGCAGCCGGAACACACTGTGCTCGGTGCGGTACTCCACGACCCACCCCCCGCCCGGCATCGCCGCCTGGATGTACCGGCAGCCGTGGGGCGCCGCCGTGTCCAGGACCTCGATGACCACGAACGGGATCCCGCCGTCGGCCCGGCGGCGACGGTCGACGTCCTCCCCCAGGACCGCGAGGATGCTCGCCCGGTCGACATGGACGGTGACCATGTCCATCGAATTGCGCATCCACAGGCCCGCCGGCACCCCCGTCGGGTTGACCCACAGGGTCTCCATGTCGTCGACCATGCACAGTCCCAGCTCCGCGGCCTTGAACTGCAGCTGCCGGCCGGTCTCCTCCGCACTGCCGAACGGCACCTCGAAATACAGGACGCCGTGGTTGGGCAGCACCGGGAACTCCGAGATGCTGAGGAAGCGGTAGGAGGGCGGCTGCGTGGGGTCGTGCGCCCCGAGATCGGCGTGGTGGTTGATCCAGCCGGCCATGTCCGCGATCACGGGCGGCACCCCGGGACCGGCGACGTCGTCGGTGGTCACCTCGTCCGGCACCCCGTGGAGGGAGCCCGTCTGCTCCAGCTGGGCGAGATGCCCGGAGGCGAGTGACAGCAGCGCACCCTCCGGAAGATATCCGTCAGGCGTCCCGGTCGATTCGGACGGGAGGAAGAACAGGAATCCGAAGCTCACGGGACACTCCTTGAGGGGGTAGACGACAGTTGAGGGCCATGCTACGGCGTGACCCGCGTCACTGTCCGGCGTTCGCCCGGTCGGGGGGAGGCAGCGTCCGCGCCCGGAGCTCGTCGAGCAACGCCGAGGCGTCCGCCACGGTGAGCTGGCGGGCACGCATCCGCACCGGGCCGGGCACCAGATCCAGCCGGACGTCCGCCAGCCCCAGCAGCCGGCCGACCGGCCCCCGGTACCAGCTCAGCTCCTGGATATGGCCCGGGGCGATGACCTCGAGACGGCGTCCGACCCGACCGTGACGGCAGATGACGGCGTGCCGCCGCTCCCCCACCAGCGTCACGCCCTGACACTGCCGGTCCAGCGGCGAGACCCACCGGGCGGCCCGCGGACTGCCGTAGGTGGGGGTAGTGGGACGCACCGGGTCGGCGTAGCGCGTGGTCTCCTCCCACGACAGCGGGCCGAGGACCGCCAGCACCCGCAGCGCCTGAGCCAGGTCCCCGACCGGCAGCACCGCCGTCGTGGACCCCGTCGCCTTCTGCTCGCCGTAACCGGCGACGCCCACGTCGACCCGCCACCAGCCCAGGATGCGCCACAGCACCGGCTGGCTGATCCGCACCGCATGGATCCGGTGCAGCGGCACCGACTGCCGGCGTCGCTCCGAGAAACCGAAGGTGATGCCCAGCAGCCGGTCATCCGCCGGCCCCGACAGTGTCGCCGTGTACCGCCAGCTGCGGTTGAGCACCGACCAGAACCACGGCAACAGGCCGGCCAGCGCCGGCAGCAGCAGTGCCAGGCCCGCCGGAGTGGACAGGGACAGCACCAGGGAGACCACCGCCCACGCCGTCGACCCCGACAGGGCGGCCGCCACCAGGGACCGGGTGACGGGGATCTCCGGGATGAAGATGCGCCGGTCGGGCCGGGCCTCCCCGGCGGGTTCAGCGGGCGCAGCCGGATCAGCGGATTCAGCGGATTCAGCGCCGACCAGGTCGAGCAACCGGACGCGCAGCTCCTCGGCGTCCGACCGGGTCAGGTACTCCACGGTGACCTCACTGCCCCGGCCGCCGGCGGTCTCCACCTTCACCCCGGCGAGCCGGAACGGCCGTGCCGGCAACGGCTCCACCAGGTCCACCGCCTGCACCCGGTCGAACCGGGCGGTCCGCAGCTGCCGGGACAGCACACCCCGCCGCACCGCGATCTCCTCGTCAGTCACCCGGAAACCGGTGGCCCACCACCACGGCAGCGACAGCAGCCAGCCGAGCAGCAGCACCCCGGCCACCACGCCGACGGCGACGAGGACGAGCAGCCCGGTCGGGACGCCCGCCTCCCCGATCCAGTCGCGCAGGTTCCCGAGCGTGTCCGCGTTCTGGGCCAGGAGCAGCACCGCCACACCGACCAGCGCGGCCCACATCCGCAGCAGCGGGCTGAGCGGGTGGACCCGGCGCCAGTCCTCCGGCGTCTTCTGCGGCTGCTCCCCTGCCGGCGCGGTCACAGGCCGCTCATCCGCTCGCGGGCGGCCACGGCGAGCCGGTCACGCAGCGCGTCCGCCTCCGCCGCGGCGAGACCGACGACCTCGGAATCGCTGGTCGCCGAGGCGGTGTGCAGTTTGACGCGTTTGATGCCGAACAGCCGCTCCACCGGGCCGGCGGTGACGTCCACGAACTGGATCCGACCGTAGGGCACGACGGTGAACGTGCGCCACAGCATGCCCTTGGCGATGAGCAGTTCGGACGGGGTCTCCGCCCAGCCCCGGTTGCGGGCCTGCGCCGGGATCAGCCAGAGATCCCACACCAGCAGCACCGCGAGGACACCCGCCGCGATCCACAGCCACGGCACGAACAGGGCGACGATGACGCAGGCGACCAGCGGCACCACCGACCAGGGGAGCTCGGCGACGTACCTCGCCCGGACATAGCCGGGGGCGACGGGATGCAGGACGGGGGTGTCGGACATGGCGCCCAGTGTGCCAGGGGCCGGATCCGGCGCCTCGACCGGGATGTGCCGGGTACCCTGCCGGACGCCGCGCCGCGCCGGAAATATTACCGGCCGGCACCGGTAAGACTTTTCGCGACCTGCGGAAACGTCGGATGACGGCCGGGCGGGGTGGCAACACTTTCGGCGGGCGCCGGACGCTGCCCCGGCGAGGCCGGCCGGTCAGCCCAGGCGCTCGGCCAGTTCCGCGGCGTCCAGGCACTGTGCGGTGGGGATCAGCAGCGTCTCCCCGGCGTCCCCGCGGGTGAAGGAGACCGCACGGCGTGCCAGCCCCGCCGAGCGGGAATCCTCCCCCTCCCCCAGCTCCGGGACGACGAAACAGCGGTGACCGGCGCGACCGCGCGCCCGGCCCACCGGGATGACCGGGGCGGCGAGGTCCCAGCCGAAACCCCCGGCGGCCAGCACCCGGGCGACCGCGCGGGCACCACGCGGCAGACCGACGGCCCGCGCGACCTCGCCGTAGCCGGCGACCTCACCGTCGGCGATGACGTCGAGGACGGCACCGACCCGCTCCACCAGATCAGCAGAGTCAGCCGGGGCAGCCAGGGCTACTCCCCGGCGATGATGTCGTGGCGCACGATCGTCTCGTCACGCCCCGGGCCCACACCGATGTAGGAGATCCGGGTGCCGGACAGCTCCTCCAGCCGGTTGATGTAGTCCTGCGCCTTCGCCGGCAGCTCATCGAACGTCCGGCACTTCGTGATGTCCTCGTCCCACGCCGGCATGGTCTCGTAGACCGGCTCGGCATGGTGGACGTCGGACTGGCTCATCGGCATCTCGTCGAAGCGCTCCCCGTCGACGTCGTAGGCCACGCAGATCGGGATCTCGCCGATGCCGGTGAGCACGTCGAGCTTGGTGAGGAACAGGTCGGTGAAGCCGTTGACGCGGGAGGCGTAGCGGGCGATGACCGAGTCATACCAGCCGCAGCGGCGCTTCCGACCGGTGTTCACGCCGACCTCACCACCGGTGGTCTGCAGGTACTCGCCCCACTTGTCGAACAGCTCCGTCGGGAACGGGCCGGCGCCGACGCGGGTCGTGTAGGCCTTGATGATGCCCAGCGAGCTGGTGATGCGGGTCGGGCCGATGCCCGAGCCCACGCAGGCACCGCCGGCGGTCGGGTTGGAGGAGGTGACGAAGGGGTAGGTGCCGTGGTCGACGTCGAGCATGGTGGCCTGACCGCCCTCCATGAGCACCGACTTCCCCTCGTCGAGGGCCTTGTTGAGCTCCAGCTCGCCGTCGATGAGCATCGGGGCGAGGCGGTCGGCGAAGCCCATGAAGTACTGGACGATCTCCTCCGGGTCGATCGCCTTGCGGTTGTACAGCTTCACCAGCATCTGGTTCTTCTGGTTCAGCGCGCCGGTGACCTTCTGCCGCAGGATGGACTCGTCGAGGATGTCCTGGGCACGGATGCCGATGCGGGAGACCTTGTCGGCGTAGGTCGGGCCGATGCCACGGCCGGTGGTGCCGATGGCACGCTTGCCGAGGAACCGCTCGGTGACCTTGTCGAGGGTCTGGTGGTACGGGGCGACGAGCTGGGCGTTCGCACTGACCTTGAGGCGGGAGGCGTTGGCGCCGCGGGCTTCGAGACCGTCGATCTCCTCGAACAGGGCCTCGAGGTTGACCACACAGCCGTTGCCGATGACCGGGGTGGCGTTCTCGCTGAGCACACCGGCGGGCAGCAGCTTCAGTTCGTACTTCTCACCACCGACGACGACGGTGTGACCGGCGTTGTTGCCGCCGTTGGGCTTGACGACGTAGTCGACCTTGCCGCCGAGGATGTCGGTGGCCTTCCCCTTGCCCTCGTCCCCCCACTGGGCTCCCACCACGATAATTGCTGTCATGTGCTTTCGTCGCTCCTCGACGTGTTCGGTGACGTTCCGGCGTTCCGGCCGACTCACCAGTCTAGCGCCTCCACTACGCTGGACGCCATGACAACTGTGGTTCTGGCCTGTGGCGAGGTTCCCCCCGCCCTCTCGGACGCGCTGCGGGACGCCGTCCCGGATGCCGTCCGGCTCGCCGCGGTCCCCGGCCGCCGCGAGCTGAAGATGCTCGACGGGATCGCCTCGACCTACCTGCCGGTGGACCCCACCCCGTCGCTCGACGAGATCGCCGCACAGCCCGACGTGCCCCATCAGGCCGATCCCCGACCCGCCCCGCAGCAGCCCGACGAGCCGGTGCGGATCGTCGTCGTCGGATCGGACGCCGCCCTGGCCGCCGTGGTCACCCGGCTGATGCGCATCGACGCGATGTGGGTGTCGGTCGGATTCGTGCCGACCGACGGGACGTCCCTCATCGCACAGAACTGGGGGCTGGGCGACGACCAGCTGCCGACCCCGGCGGCCGCGCTGGAGTTCGCGCTGCGTGGCCCGGCGCGCCCCACGGCCGTGGTCCGGGACGACGCAGGCATCGTGACCCTCGGCTGCGCGGAGATCTTCCACGCCGGCGCCACCCTGGTCGGCGAGGTGATCGTCGATTCGCAGACCCTGTTCCTCAACCAGGACGCCACGACCTGGGACGGGCGCCCCGGACCCTACGGCGCCAGGTTCGTCCCGACCACCGGGGCCCCCGGACTCGCCGCCGCCCGGCTGACCACCCCCTCCGTCTGGGACGCAGTGGCCGCGGCCCGTCCCCCGCGGAAACGGCTGTTCCGGACGCCCGCACAGCCGGGCGGGGTGGACCCGGATGAGGTGCTCACCGGCCGGGCGCTGCAGGCCGGCGGGGTGGATCTCACGGTGGTGCGGGACACGGTCGTCCATCCGCGGACCGTCAGCTCGGTGACGTTCTACCGGCACCTGCGCGACGGGCAGTTCGTGCGGCGGTAGCGGGGCTGCTGCCCTGACCGCCGTGGGGTGGTCCGGAGCCGGGAAACCACCGTGAGACGGTCAGTCCGCGGGACGGACCATGGTGATGTGGGGGATGCCGGCCTCGTCGAACTCCTCGCCGACCGGGACGAAACCGGCCTTCCGGTAGAGGCCGGCAGCGTAGACCTGGGCGTGCAGCATCATCGGCTCATCCCCGTGCCGGGCGATGACCTCGGCGAGCAACTGCCCGGCTAGGCCCTCACCACGGCGTCCCGCATCGGTGACGACCCGCCCGACCACCAGGTGTGCATTGCCCACCTCCGCGACCGGATTGACCAGGACCCGCAGGTAGGCGCTGACCGCGGGACCCGTGCCGTCGAGGATCATGTAGTGCCCGGTGGTGGGCTCCAGGTCGCGCCAGTCCAGCTCCTCGTCATCACACCGCTGCTCGCGGAGGAAGACCTCGGTGCGCAGGCGGGCAAGGGCGTAGACCTCCGTGGTGGTCAGTTCGGGCCAGGTTTTCACGATCACGTCGCCAACGCTAGCAACCTGGTTCAGCCTGCAGAGTCCGACTCACCGTTTTCCGGCTTCCGCCACCACACCTGATGCACATCAGCGACATCGACACGGCTCCGCGCCTCCCAGAGGTCATAGGCCTGCTGCATGTTCATCCACAGTTCAGCCGTCGTATCGAAAGCCTTGGCCAACCTCAGCGCCATCTCGCCCGTGACTGCACTGTCCCCGCGGAGCAGCCTGGACACGGTCGACGGAGCAACCCCGAGAGCATCCGCGAGTTGGCGACCGCTGAGCCCCAGTTCATCCAGGTAGGTCTCGGTAATGAACTCGCCGGGTCGTACCGGTGCGTACATCGTCATGACGTCATCCTTTCCCGTTTTCGCCACCGCCGTTGACACGTCAGTGATAATCCTCGTAATCCAGCACATACACGTTGCCGTCGGAGAACTCGAAGGTCAGGCGCCAATTTCCACTGACCCTGATCGACCATCTCCCACGTCTGCCGCCCAGCAGAGGATGCAGAAACCAACCCGGCTGGTCGACGTCGCGGAGCTCAACTGCCGCGTTCAACAGCGACAATCGAAGCTGCAGTTTTCTGGCATGTTCCGCCTGAATCCCGGCCTGACTCCCAGACTCGAAGAAGCGTCGGAGCCCCTTGTGACGGAAGGAAATGATCACACTGTTCACTGTACCGCGTTGCGCAACACGGGACAATACCGACAACGCGGCAACGCCGGCACCGCACGCTATGATGACCGGCACAACCGAATATCCGACAACCGACACGGGGTGTCCCGGGCGCATGACCCGGGGCTGAGATCACACCCGCCGAACCTGACCTCATTCACATGAGCGGAGGAATGTCCACCATGCCGATACCGCCCGTCCCGGCGGTGGAGGTCGACCACGTCGACCTCGCCTATCCACACAAGCACGCCGACGGCACCGTCCTACGGGACGTCAGCCTGTCCGTACCCGCCAGAGAGCACACCGCCGTCATCGGCCGCTCCGGCTGCGGGAAATCCACCCTGCTGCACCTCATCGCCGGCCTCCTGACCCCCGGGACGCGCACGACCGGCACCGTCCACGTCCTCGGGGACGCCGGCAGCGACGCCCGACTCTCCCACTGCGCCCTCATGCCGCAGAGCGACAGCCTCCTGCCGTGGTTCACCCTGCAGGACAATGTCGCCGTCCCGCTGCGCAACCGGGGCGTGCCCCGCCACAAGGCCCGCACCCGGGCCGGCGCCATGCTGGCACGCTGCGGCCTGGCAGGACAGGAACGTACCCGCCCCGACCAGCTCAGCGGCGGGATGCGGCAGCGCGCCGCCCTGGCCCGCGCACTGCTCGCCGACAAGCCGGTCCTGCTCGCCGATGAACCGCTCGGCGCGCTGGACGCGATCACCCGCGGCGAGATCCAGGACTGGCTCGCCGGGCTCCTCGCGGACAGTTCCGCCACGATGGTCATGGTCACCCACGACGTCGACGAGGCACTGCTGCTGGCGGAGAAGGTCATCCTGCTGGCGGACGGCCGTGTCGCCGGCACATGGCCCGGATGGTTCAGTCGTCGCGGCGGGAGTGCGGGCGGCGTCCGGACGCGGGCGGAGATCCTCGCCGACCCCGCCTTCGCCGCCGACCGTGCGGAGATCCTCGGGCGACTCGCGGCGGTGGCCGCATGAGAGGCCGCCGTACCGTCCGTACCGTCCGTACCGTTCTTCCCCCGCTGGTCACCGTCGTCCTTGTCCTGCTGGTCTGGGTGTTCCTCACCACCGGCGGCCGGGTCGAGGACTACGTCCTGCCCTCCCCCGGCTCCGTCGTCACCGCACTCACCGACACCTGGTCCGACCGGCTGGCCCCGGCGACGTGGGTGACCCTGTCCGAGACGCTGCTGGGCATGGCCGCCGGACTGGCCGCCGCCCTGGGGATCACGATCCTCGCCGGCTACCTCCCGGTGGTCGGCATCGCCCTCGCGCCACTGCTCGTGGCGTCCCAGTCGGTCCCGGTGGTGGTCATCGGACCGATCTTCACCATCGCCCTCGGCTACGGCATCACCCCGAAAGTGCTGGTGGTGGCGCTGATGTTCTTCTTCCCGGTGGCGATGAACCTGCTGTCGGGGATCCGGGACGCCGACCCGCACCTCATCGACACGATGCGCAGCCTGCACGCCACCCGCCACTCCCTGTTCTGGCGGGTGCGGTTCCCCGCAGCCCTGCCCGCCGGATTCGCCGGCCTGCGGGTCTCGGTGACCTTCGCCCCCGTGGCGGCGGTGTTCTCCGAGTACACCGGCTCCACCGACGGGATCGGGTACCTGCTGCTGCAGGCGATCCCCCGGCTGCAGACCGATTTCGTCTTCGCCCTCGTCGTCGTCCTCACCGCCCTGGCCGCGGTCCTCCTGCTGGCCACCACCGCCCTCGAACGTCTCTGCTGCCCGTGGAATGTCACCCGGCAGCACCGGAAGGAATCATGAAGCACCGCATCCTCGCGGTCGTCGCGCTACTCACCGCCGCCGCGACCACCGTCTCCCTCACCGCCTGCTCCTCCGACGACAGCGGCGACAGCACCCGGCTGAGTGTGCTGCTGGACTGGAACCCGAACCCCGACCACCTGGCGATGTACACCGCCGAACACACCGGCGCCTACGACGACCACGGTGTGGACCCGGAGTTCATCCTCCCGGGCAACACCGCGGACGCCGCCAAGGAGGTCGCGCTCGGCCACGCCGACCTGGCGGTCAGTTACGAAACCGACACGGTCATCGCGGCGTCCCAGGGTCTCGACGTCATCAGCGTCGGTGCGCTGATCCCCACCCCGCTGAACGCCCTGATCGCCAGGAAGTCCGCCGGCATCCACGCCCCGGCGGACCTGGCGGGCAAGAAGGTCGCGATCTCCGGGCTGCCCTCGCAGGAACCGTCGCTGCGCTACGCCGCACGGAAGGCGGGCATCGACCCGGACAGTGTGCGGATGCCGAATGTGCAGCAGAACCTCAACCAGGCGCTGCTGAGCGACCAGGTGGACGCCATCTACGGCGCCTACCCCAACATCGAGGGCGTGGAGCTGGCGGAGCAGACCGACATCACGACACTCACCGCCACCCAGCTCGGCATCCCCGACGCCGCGGAACTCGTCCTCCTCGCCAACCCCACCCGGCTGACGGAGGACGCCGCCTATGCCGGGCGGGTCCGCGACTTCCTCGCCGGGACCGCCGACGGGCAGGCTGCCGCACTCGCCGACAGTGCGGCAGCGGTGGACGCCCTCACCCCGGAGACGAAGGGATCCTACGATCCGGAGATCCTGCGGAAGATGGTGGACGCCACCCTCGCGATCCTGCGGAAGGGCGGCGGCACCTTCGGTGTCCAGAACCCGGCGGCCTGGTCGCGCTACGCCGGGTGGATGCGGGACAACGGGCTGCTGGACGCCGCCGGCGGGGACGGCAGCGGAGACAGGGCCGACGTCGACGGGGCGACCGTGACGACGAACGACTACCTGCCTACTGCCTGACCTCCGCCACGGTCAGTCGTTCTCCGGGCCCTGCGGACCGTCGGAGTCCCCGTCATCGGCACCGTTCCACTGGTCCGGCGGCTGCCAGGGGTGCGCCACCGTCGGCACCAGGGACGCCAGGGCCGACTCGCGCGACATCCCGCACACCTGCAGGGCGTCCACGATGATCGACCGGCACTGGGCCAGTACCGCGTTACCGGACAGGCCGGACCCCTCGGCGATCCACAGGCCGGTGCGCCCGCCGATGATCTGGAGTCGACGGGTGATCTCCGGGATCTCGACGAGCTCCTGGCGGGTACCCCGGGTGCCGCCCTGCTCGAACAGGGCACCGAGGTGACCGAGCGTGTCCGACACTTCCCGGATCGTCTTCGCCATCTCCGGATGGGGCTCGACCCGGTCGTCGACCATGATCTCCGCCCGGCGGGCCAGGACCCGGGTGTTGCGCATGACATTGTCGACCGGCACGAGTATCCGGTCCATCGATTTCGCGTAGCGGCGCGCCGACCAGTAGATCGGCGAGACACTGATCATCTCGTCGCCGCTGTCCATCGCCTTGATCATCGCGTTCACGTTCGCCTGGGTACCGCGGGCGGTCTGCAGGGCGTCCCCGATGACGGCGGCGTCCCGGTCCTCGATCCCGTCGGCGACGTCATCGAGGACCAGGGCGGCCTTCGAGATCAGGCCCGACATCTCCCGGCGCACCTCACGCAGCGGACTGCGCGGCACCACGGCGAGGATGAGCAGGCCGATGAGACCGCCGACGAGTGCGTCCACCATCCGGTCGAGGGCACCGTGGTCACCCGGTGGGAGGAGGGTGGCGACGAGCACCGCCGAGCTCGCGGCCTGCGGCGGGACCAGTGGTCCCCGATCGACGAAGGTGGCCAGCAGGATCGCCACGAACACGACCACACCGATCTGCCACGGTCCGCCGCCGATCTGGGCGATGACGAGATCGCCGATCGCGATGCCGACGGCGGCGCCGATGACGATCTCCAGGCCACGGCGCAGGCGTTTGCCGCCGTTGATGCCGATGCTGATCTCTGCGGCGATCGGGGCGAAGAAGGCGTTCTGGTGGCCGATGATGTCGGTGGCGACCCAGTAGGCCAGGCCGGCGGCGAGTGCCGCCTCGAGGGCGTAGATGCACATCGTCCGGACCCGCCGGATGCCACGACGTGGCGCGATGCGTTTCAGTGAGTCCGTGGCGGCGCGGACGCCGTCACTCGCGCGGGCGCGTTGCCGGAACCAGCCCTTCTCCCCGGTGGTACTGGCCTTGTCTGACATGTCCACCATTGTCCCACACCGCGCGACCACCGTGGGCCGACGGTATCCGCGACGAACATAGTGCGGTCAGTGGCCCGCACCCCGGGCCCACCGCACGTCGGCCCACACGCCCCGGTGATCGGACCCGGGCACGTCGACGGTGCCGCCGGCCAGGCAGTCGCCACCGCGCACCAGGATGTGGTCCAGTCGCGCCACCGGCCAGGACGCCACCCCCGCGGCCGGCCAGGTCGGCGCGGCGAGCATCCCCGAGGTCGCACCCGTACAGTCCGACAGACCGTCGGTGAGCCGCCGGAACTCGGGATGCGCACCCGAGGCATTGAGGTCACCGGCTATGAGCAGGGGTGTGGTGGCCGCCCGGCCCGCGACCCGGTCCCGCAGGTCGTCGAACTCCCGGGTCCAGCCGGCCACGAGCTCCCGGTTGAACGGGGCGTTGGTGTGCACTGCGGTCAGTGTCGCGCCGGAGCGCACCCCGGCGACGGGCATCTGGTGTCGGGTGAGGTGAGCGTCGTAGGCGGGGAACGGTGCACCGGAGATCTCGTCCGGCGGCAGGAGGAGCGCAGTCCCGCCACCGCGTGATCTGGTGGAGACCGGCAGCACGCTGCGCAGTCCGGTCACCTCCGCCACGGCCGCGGCCTCGGCGGTGGAGGTCTCGAGCAGCATCACGGCGTCCGGTCGCAGGTCGCGGGCGATGTCGGCGAGTGCGGTACGGTCCGCCTGGTGGTACCAGGTGTTGACCGACAGCACCCGGAACGTGCCGGGGGCCCTGTCACGGGTGCTGTCGGGGAGCCCGGCGGAGCGCCCCGCATGGTCCAGTGCCGCCGGCGCGAGCCCCGCCGTGACGAGAACCCCCGCACCGAGCACGACGACCGGGACGGTGCGACCCGCGCGCACCCCCGCCCCCGTCACAGCGACGACCGTCAGCGTGGCGCCCACCGGCCAGGACGCCTGGGCGACGGGGACGGACCACGCGAGGGCGTCCGGCAGGGCGGCGGTGAACCGGCCCCACAGCGGGGCGGTCGCCCACACCAGGCAGAACGCCGACAGCACGACCGCGCCCCACCGCAGGACGCGGCCCGACCGGGTCGGAAAGGTCGGCCGGGTCGGCCGGGTCACAGCGCTACTGCTCCGCCCCGATCGCGGCGGCCGCCGCCGGGTCACAGTCGTTGACGAGGTTGAGGCAGCGGATGTACTCGTCCTCCTCGCCGATGGCCTGGGCGCAGACCGCGAGCATCATGATCGCGCGCAGCACCCCGCGGTTCGGCTCATGCGACCACGGCACCGGGCCGGTGCCGCGCCAGCCGTTGCCGCGCAGGGCGTCCAGCCCGCGGTGGTAGCCGGTGCGGGCGCAGGCGTAGGCGGTGATCTTCTCGCTGGGCGTCCCGCCGGCGGCGAGGTGGTGCGCGGCGAGTTCCGCCCACACCCCCGAATCCTTCGGGTTCGCCACGGCGAGCTTCTCGAGCTCCTCGACCGACTCGCCGCCGGTCGCGGCGGTGGCCAGCTCCTCGGGCAGCCGCACCTCGGGGTGCTCGGCGCCGAAGAGGTCCCGGCCCTTCCGGATCTGCTCGGCCATTACTTCGTCACCGAGGTCCCGACGGAGTGCAGGTCGGTGCAGGCCTCCACGACGCGCTCGGACATGGCCTGCTCCGCCTTCTTCAGGTAGGAGCGCGGGTCGTAGACCTTCTTGTTGCCGACCTCGCCGTCGACCTTCAGGACGCCGTCGTAGTTGGCGAACATGTGGCCGGCGATCGGGCGGGTGAAGGCGTACTGGGTGTCCGTGTCGACGTTCATCTTGATCACGCCGTAGCGCAGCGCCTCCTCGATCTTCGACTTCTCGGAGCCGGAGCCGCCGTGGAAGACGAAGTCGAAGGGCTGTGAGCCCGCCGGCAGGCCCAGCTTCTCCGACGCGGTCTTCTGGCCCATGTCCAGGACCTCCGGGCGCAGCTTCACGTTGCCCGGCTTGTACACGCCGTGAACGTTGCCGAAGGTCGCGGCGAGGATGTAGCGGCCGTTCTCGCCGGTACCGAGGGCGTCCACGGTCTTCGCGAAGTCCTCGGCCGAGGTGTAGAGGTTGTCGCCGGCCTTGGCCTCGACACCGTCCTCCTCACCACCGACGACGCCGATCTCGACCTCGAGGATGATGTTCGCCGCCGCGCACTTCGGCAGCAGGTCCTTGGCGATCTCGAGGTTCTCGTCGATCGGGATGGCCGAGCCGTCCCACATGTGGGACTGGAACAGCGGATCCTCGCCGGCCTCCACCCGCTTGCGGGAGATCTCGAGGAGCGGCCGGACGTACTCGTCCAGCTTGTCCTTCTGGCAGTGGTCGGTGTGCAGCGCGATGTTCACGCCGTAGTGCTTCGCCGCGGAGTGGGCGAAGGCGGCGAGGTTCTCCGCGCCGGCGACCTTGTTCTTCACCGAGAGGCCGGAGCCGAACTCGGCGCCGCCGAGCGAGAACTGGATGATGCCGTCGGATTCGGCGTCCGCGAATCCCTTGAGGGCCGCGTTGATCGTCTCCGACGAGGTGCAGTTGATGGCCGGGAAAGCGAAGCCGTTCTCCTTCGCGTTGTCCAGCATGTCGCGGTAGGCGGCGGGGGTGGCGATGGGCATGGGTATTCCTCCCTGCAGGGGTCGCGTGGTCTCCCCCAGTATGCCCCCACCACCGCGCTACGCGCTGTCCGACCCGCCTGTCGTGTCCGGTCCTCCCCCCGGAAGGACGGAGACTTTCGCCGCCGCCTCCATGAGCATCCACCCCGACAGCTGGACCGACAGGTCCCGCTCCGGGATGTCCGCCGCCCCGGGGTGCCCCGCCAGCACGGCGCCGAGCGGGCTGCCCGACTGCGGCAGGACGGCGTCCTGCGCCCAACCGGCGGGGAACACCGGCAGGCCGTCCATCTCCAGACGGTGGTGCCACACCGATTCCGCCGAGCGCAGCACCAGCCGCCGTGCCAGCCGACGGGTCGACCGGCTCAGCCGGTCGTCGCTGGGCAGGTCGGTGGCGACCAGCGCCAGGTACCGGGCCAGGATCCCCTTCGACAGGCCGTGGTCACCGCCGTCGGCGTGCCAGTCGATGACACCCCCGGGAGTGGTCATGTGCCGCGAAATGCTCTCCACCAGGTGGTGGACCCGGGTGATGGCCGTCATCCCCGTCTCGTCCACCGCGGCATCGGCGACCCCGGCATCGGCGCGCCGCGCCCGGGCGATCTCCACCAGGGCGCCGAGCACGATGCCCTGGTTCGCCGCCCGGATCTCGTCCACCCGCTCCGGCCCGGAGAGCGTCATCCGCAGCCCGTCGGTGATGAGCCCGTCGGCGTCCACCAGGTGGGTGTATATCCAGTTGAGCAGCTGCGCAGCCAGTTCCGGACGCCCCGACCGGGCCGCCAGGACCGCGACCGGACCGTTGGTGGGGACGTTGTAGTAGGTGTCCCCCGGCGTCCACGGCAGAACGCCGGTGAGATCGTCCACCCCGGCGAAGATGTTCTCCTGCAGTCCGTGCAGGTACCGGACCTTCCCGTAGCGCTCCAGGTGGTGCACCCGTTGCAGGGCGAGGGTCAGCCACGCCTTGTCGTCGTAGTCGGTGTACTTCGGCAGCGGCCCCAGATTCCGGATCCGCACCGCACGCACGGTCCGGCGGATCATGCTCAGCCGCGATTTCCGGGAGCGTCGCTCGGCGGCGTCCGCCTGGCAGTCGAGGTACTGGGCCTGCCAGTCGATGTGCCAGTGGTAGAAGAGCTTGTCACGGGTCGTCGGCGGCCAGGAGACGACCGCCAGGTTGGTCCGCGGGATCGCCCACAGTCGGCTGCAGTGTCGTTCCTCGACGGCCTGCTCGGCCAGATCGGCGCGGTGGTCCCAGCGTTCTTCCATGCGCGCCAGCCTACCGGGCGGCGGTCCCGCTGCTGTTCCCGCTGCCGCTCACACCGCAGCTACCAGGCGTCGCGCAGGTCCGCGTGCTGCCGGATCCAGGTGTGCATGGCGATGCCGGCGGCCACGCCCGCGTTGATCGACCGGGTGGAGCCGAACTGTGCGATGGACACGGTCATGGCCGCCGCCTCCTGCGCCTCCGGGGTCACCCCCGGACCCTCCTGACCGAACAGCAGCAGGCAGCGTTCCGGCAGCTCGGCGGTCTCCAACGGCACCGAGCCGGGCGTGTTGTCCACCGCCACGACCGTCAGGCCGTGCGCGGCGGCGTAGGCCGTCACCGAGGGGGTGTCCGGATGGTGCAGCAGATGCTGGTAGCGGTCGGTCACCATCGCGCCACGCCGGTTCCACCGCTTCCGGCCGACGATGTGGACCGTGTCGACGGCGAAGGCGTTGGCGGTCCGCACGACGGTGCCGATGTTCGAGTCGTTGCCGAAGTTCTCGATGGCGATGTGCAGCGCGTGGCGGCGGGTGTCAATGTCGGCGACGATCGCCTCCTGCCGCCAGTACCGGTAGGCGTCCACGACATTGCGCCGGTCACCCTCGGCCAGCAGCGCCGGATCGTAGCGGTCGGCGTCCGGACCGGTCAGCGGATCCGGGAGGCCCGGGTGCTCCTGCTCCCACGGGCCGACCCCCACCGGGTGCTCGAACCACTCCGTCGGCCCCCTGCCCGGTTTCGGCTCCTGCGGTGCGGTCCGCTCAGTCACGGGGACGCTCCCCCGGGGTGCCGGCGACGGCCTCGACGAGCAGCAGCTGGGCCGCGACATAGGTCGCCATGACCAGGCCGTCCGCCACGCCGTCGAGGACCCGGACCAGCGGCCGGTCGCCGGTGAGGAAAGCCTGCCGGGCGAGGATGAGCCCGTCCGAGAGGACGAACAGGCTGCCGCCCACCGCCGCCGGCGTGGTCTCCCCCTCGTCGGCGGCGAGGGTGGAGGTGGTGGCGAGCAGGGACCCGTAGCCGACGGCGGCGGGCAGCGCGGACCGGGCACCGGTCGCCGCGGTCACGATCCCCGAAACCAGCACGGGCAGGCGCAGTGCGACGGCGGTCCGCGTCGGGCGGTGCCCCTGCGACCACAGGCGGGTGATGTAGGCCGCCTGGTTGACGGCGAACGCGGCGGAGCCCCGGTTGAGGTTCCGGGCGCGTACCGACGGGTCGTCGCTGCGTCCGGCCGCCCCCATGAGGATGACGTCGCCGAGCCAGCCTCCGGCGAGACCGGCGAGCAGGACGGGGGACCGCCGCACCCCCGGGACCGCGGCGGCGAGCAGCGGCATGAGTGCGGGTTTCACCAGCCGGGTGAGGCGGTCACCACGGCGTCCGGCCGCGGCGGCGGCGACGGAGACCGCACCGGCGGCGAGGTAGAGCTTCTTCACGGTCCATCCTCTCGGTTTGCCGGGTGTCCCGGGGCGTCCCCGGTTTTTCACACCTCCGGCGCTGCCCACTGTATGAGACATGCAGGTCAGAGCGTTTCCCGCCGACCAGTTCCGCCGGCGGAGGTGTGAAAAACCGGGGCGCGGGGGCGGAGGGGGCGGAGGAACGGTCAGGCGGGGTCAGGCGGGGGCAGGGTCGGGCGGGGTTCTCAGGCGAGGCCGAGGTCCGCCAGGCCCAGCAGGCTGCGGTACTCCACACCCTCGGCCTCGATGACGTCCTTCGCCCCGGTCGCCCGGTCCACGACGGTGGCGACACCCACGACCGTGGCGCCCGCCTCCCGCACGGCGGCGACCGCGGTGAGCGGGGAGTTCCCGGTGGTGGTCGTGTCCTCGACGACCAGCACGCGCTTGCCCTCGATGTCCGGCCCCTCGATCCGACGCTGCATGCCGTGCTTCTTGGCCTCCTTGCGCACGACGAAGGCGTCCACACCCTCGCCGGTGTGCATGACGGAGGTGGCGACCGGGTCGGCGCCGAGGGTCAGGCCACCGACGGCGACATAGTCCCAGTCGGCGGTGAGCTCACGGAGCAGTTCCCCGATCAGCCGCGCGGACTCCCGGTGCAGGGTCGCGCGCCGCAGGTCGACGTAGTAGTCCGCCTCCTTCCCCGAGGACAGGATGACTTTCCCGCGGACGACGGAGAGTTCGGTGACCAGCTCGGCGAGGCGGTGCAGCTTCTCGGCGTTGACGGTGGGGGTGCTCATGGGACGTGCCTTTCGATGTGGATTGTCAGAAGTGTTGCGGTCAGTCGTCGGCGCTGCCGCGGTTGCCGGGGTTGTCAGGGTCATGGAGGTCGTCCGGGTCGACGATCTCGGCGTCCACGACCTCGTCATTGTCCTCGCCGTCGTCGGAACCGTCGGAGTGACGGGCGTCCGGGGCGCGGTGCCGGCCCTGCGGGGCGCTCAGTTCCGGGATGTCCCCGGCCCACCCGCCGACACCGGAACCGTCGGCATCGCCGCCGTCAGTGCCGTCGCTGCCGTCGCTGTCGTCGCTGCCGTCGGTGAAGATCGTGGCCTCGCTGTAGCCGCGGACGATACGGGGCGCATCCGACGACGGATCAGCTGTGTGGGCACCCCGGCCCTGCCGGGGCCGGGCGTCGTCGTCGCCGACGACCGGGATGCCCTCCTGGGTCTCGTCCGGATTCCAGAGATCCGCGGCGGCATCCGACATCCCGGACGTGTCGCCGAAGTTCCGCGCCTCCGAGCGGGTGGGGAAATCCACCGGTTCCGTGGGCCGGTTGACATGCACCGACGGCGACGGTTCCTCCGCGGCGGCCTCCGCCGGCTGCACTGTGTCCGGAGCGCTGTCCGGACTTGTGTCCGGCTGCGGGGCATCGGGGACCGCGCGGAGATGCCCGCGGGCGGCGGGCTGCTGCGGGGACCCGGCGGTGCCCGGTGCACCGGCCGCGTTTCCGGCACCGTCAGCGCCGTCAGCGCCGTCAGCACTGTCGCCGGAACCACCGGCGGCGAGGTCGACATGTGCACCGGAGGCCGGACGGGGCCGGGTGGGATCGGCCGTCGGCATGGCGAGTTCCGTGCTCGTCACCCGGGGCGGGAGCACCCGCGCGGCGTCCCCGAGCAGGGCGAGCTGCGGCAGCATCCGCTCCGAGACCTCGGCTTCGGCCCGGCCACTCAACTGGGCGACGAGCCACGCGCCGGAGAACACCACGTCGCAGGCGTAGGGGGCGAGGTCACGGAGGGTGCCGGTCACCCGGGCGTCCAGCATCCGGTCGAGTGCCCGGTTGTCGGTGGAGTAACCGGTGAACGGCGGGCAGTCGCACAGTTCGGAGTGCCGCATCCCCGCCGGCATCGCCGCGACCGTCGTGAAGTGGACGTCGACCGGGGAGGACTCGGACCGGCGCAGGGCCACCAGGGTCGTCCCCGCCACGTCGGCGATGTGGACCTGGTGACCGTCGACGAAGCCCGAGACGAGATCCCGGGCGGGCGGATCCACCCGGTCCGGGGAGATCTGGTGGAGCAGGCTCACCGGCCATTCCGGGGTGAGGTAGCGGTCCTCCCGCGTGTACTCGAAGCCGTGGGCGGCGGCCCACTGACGTCGGGCACGGCGCCCCGCGAGGCTGGTGTGCCCGGACGGTGCCGGTGCTGCCGGAGCCGCCGGGGCCGGTTCGGACGTCGGCGCCGGGGCCGCTTCAGGGGCCGGTTCACGGGCGGCCGCGACCGGTTCCGGTTCAGCCGCAGGGGCCGGCACCGGATCCGCATCCGGGACCGGATCCGCCGGGCCGGCGACTGCGGCGTCTCCGGTGCCGGTGGTACCGGCGTCCGGAATCCCCCGGTCAGCTCCGCCGGTGACCGGGACCGGATCCCCGTCCGGCAGCGGTTCCGGTACCGACGGCACCGACCGTGACCACCGCCCGGCCACCGGGCCGGGGGCGGGGACGGCGGTGGCGTCCGGTGAGCCGGTCGGCTCTGCTGCTCCGGACGGACCGGACTTCTTCGAGGCACGCAGGAACAGGCCCGCGGCGAAGATCAGCAACGCGAGCCCGAGCACGATGGTGAGGACGGCGACAGGCATCATGCACAGCATAGTGGAGGACCGGACAGGTCCTCCCGACCGGAGGTCACTGGTTGTCGGCGGCGTAGGCCTCGTGGTCCAGCAGTTCGCCGGCCTCGGTGACCTTCACCTCGTACAGCCAGCCGGCCTCGTAGGGGTCCTCGTTGATGACGCCCGCGTTGTCCTCGAGACCCTCGTTGACCGCGGTGATCTCGCCGGAGACCGGGGCGTAGATGTCCGAGACGGACTTGGTCGACTCGACCTCACCGTAGGGCTCACCGGCCTCGATCTCGGTGCCGACCTCCGGCAGTTCGACGAAGACGATCTCGCCGAGTGCCTCGGCGGCGATGTGGGTGATGCCGACACGGACGGTGTCACCGGCGTTGATGTCGGTCGAGTTCACCCACTCGTGCTCCTCGGAGTACAGGCGGTCAGTGGGAAGTGCAGTCATGGTTTTCTCCTCAGTCGGTTCGGGTCGAGCTTACTTTTCGCGGCTGTAGAACGGCAGCGCGACAACGGTGTAGGGGTAGGCCTTGCCGCGGATGTCCACGGTGACGGTCGCACCCTCGGCGGCGGCACCGCCCTCCGCCGCCGCGTCGGTGGTGACGTAGCCCATCGCCACCGGGTAGCCCAGGGTCGGCGACAGGGCACCGGAGGTGACCTCGCCCAGCCGGTTGCCGTCGGCGTCGAGGATCGGGTACCCGCCGCGGGCGGCGCGCTTCCCCTCCCCGACCAGGCCGATGCGGATCTGGGTGGTGCCCTTCTCCTTGGCGGCGAGGATGGCGTCCCGCCCGACGAACTCGTCCTTGGACTTCGTCGCGGCGAGCACACCGAGCCCGGCGTCCACCGGGGTGAGCTCGCGGGACAGCTCGTTGCCGTACAACGGCATGCCGGCCTCCAGGCGCAGCGTGTCGCGGGCGGCGAGACCGCACGGCAGGACGCCGTCACGCTCGCCCGCGGCGAGCACGGCATCCCACACGGCCTTCGGGGCGGCGCCGTCGGCGCCGTTATCGACGAAGATCTCGAAGCCGTCCTCACCGGTGTAGCCGGTGCGGGCGATGAGCGCCGGGACCCCGGCGATGGTGCCCGCGAAGGCGGCGTAGTAGCCGAGACCGGCGACCGCGGCGGCGACGGAGTTGTCGTCGGAGGACGCCCCGGAGGCCTCCGGGGCGTCGGTGACCTCGTCGATGATCTGCAGCATCACGTCGGCGGCCTTCGGGCCCTGCACGGCGATGAGGGAGACCTCGTCGGTCCGGTCGGTGACGGTGACGTCGAAGTCGGCGGCGCGCTCGGTGAGCGCGGCGAACACGGCCGGGGCGTTGCCGGCGTTCGGGATGACGAGGTAGTCGTCCTCGCCGAGGTGGTAGGTGATGAGGTCGTCGATGATGCCGCCGTCCTCAGTGCAGATCATCGAGTACTTCGCCTTGCCGATCTTCACCGCGGAGATCCGGGAGATCAGCGCGTGGTCGAGGTAGGCGGCGGCGTCCGGCCCGGTGACCCGGACCTCGCCCATGTGGGACAGGTCGAAGACGCCCACGGCCTCGCGGACGGCGCGGTGCTCCTCGAGCTCCTTGCCGTACTTCAGCGGCATGTCCCAGCCGCCGAAGTCGGTGAACCGGGCGCCGAGCGCCTCGTGGACGGCGTGGAGTGCGGTTTCCTTACTCATTGTTCTCCTCGGTGTTCTCTTCGATATCGAAGGCGGACAGCGGCGGGCAGGAGCAGACCAGGTTGCGGTCGCCGTAGGCGTCGTCGATGCGGCGGGTGGCGGGGAAGTACTTGTCGCGGCGCAGCGAGGCTACCGGGAACACGGCCTTCTCGCGGGAGAAGTGACCGCCGGAGACGGCCGTCTCGAAATCGTCGCGGACGACGGACTCGGCGGTGAACGGTGCGTGGCGCAGCACCGAGTCCTCCACGGCGACGTCCCCGGCGATGATCTCGTCGATCTCGGCGCGGATGGTGGTCATCGCGGTGATGAAGCGGTCCAGCTCGCCCTTGTCCTCCGACTCGGTGGGCTCGACCATCAGCGTCCCGGCGACCGGGAAGGCCAGCGTCGGGGCGTGGAAACCGAAGTCCATGAGCCGCTTGGACACGTCCGCCGCGGTCACGCCGGACTGCTTGGTCAGCTCACGCAGGTCGAGGATGCACTCGTGGCCGACGAGGCCGTGGTCCCCGGTGTAGAGCGTGGGGATGACGTCGGCGAGCCGGCGGGAGATGTAGTTCGCGTTGACCAGCGCCATCCGGGACGCCTCGGTCAGGCCCTCGTCACCCATCATCGCGATGTAGGTCCAGGAGATCGGCAGGACGCCGGCGGAACCGTGCACCGCCGCGGAGACCGGGCGACCCTCGTCGACCGCCGGGGCGACCGTCGGGTCGCTCCACGGGTCGGACGGCAGGAACGGGATGAGGTGCTCGGCGACACACACCGGGCCGACACCCGGGCCACCGCCACCGTGGGGGATGGTGAAGGTCTTGTGCAGGTTCAGGTGGCTGACGTCGCCGCCGAAGTCACCCGGCTGCGCCAGACCGACCAGGGCGTTGAGGTTCGCCCCGTCGATGTACACCTGGCCGCCGGCGGCGTGCACCTTCGCGCACACCTCGCCGACCTGGGCCTCGAACACGCCGTGCGTCGACGGGTAGGTGATCATGATGCCGGCGATCCTGTCGCCGTACTTCGCGATCTTCGCGTCGAGGTCGTCGACGTCGATGGAACCGTCGTCGGCGTTCTTCACACCGACGACCTTCAGACCCGCCAGGGCGGCGGAGGCGGCGTTGGTGCCGTGGGCGGACGCCGGGATGAGGACCAGCGTGCGCTGGTCGTCCCCGCGGGACAGGTGGTAGCGGCGGATCGCCAGCAGGCCGGCGAACTCACCCTGCGACCCGGCGTTGGGCTGCACGGAGACCGCGGCGTACCCGGTGATCTTCGCCAGCCGGTCCTCCAGGTCGGCGATGAGCTCGAGCCAGCCGGTGGCCTGGTCCTCGGGCACCAGCGGGTGGATCCCGGCGAACTCCGGCCAGGTGATCGGCTCCATCGAGATCGCCGCGTTGAGCTTCATGGTGCAGGAGCCCAGCGGGATCATCGTGCGGTCCAGCGCCAGGTCCCGGTCGGCCAGACGGCGCATGTAGCGCATCATCTGGGTCTCGGAGGACACGGAGTGGAACACCGGGTGGGTGAGGATGTCGTCGGTGCGCAGGATGCCCGACAGCGGGCCCTCCGTGGCGTCGAACGAGGTGGTGTCCACCGCGACGTGGGCACCGGCGATGACGCGCACCAGCGCGGCGATGTCCTCGTCGGTGGTCGATTCGCCGACGGAGACACCCACGTGGGTCCCGTCCACCAGCCGCAGGTTGAAGCCCTCGTCACAGGCGGCGGCGACGACCGAGGCGGCGTCCTCCACCTCGGCGGTGACCGTGTCGAAGAACAGGTCGGACGCCAGGGTCAGGCCTTCGCCCGTCAGGCCGACGGCCAGGGCGACGGCGCGGCCGTGGATGCCCGAGGCGATCTCCCGCAGGCCGGCCGGACCGTGCCACACGGCGTAGAAGCTGGCGACGACGGCGAGCAGCGCCTGGGCGGTGCAGATGTTCGACGTCGCCTTGTCGCGGCGGATGTGCTGCTCACGGGTCTGCAGCGCCAGGCGGTAGGCCGGGGTGCCGTCGGCGTCGACGGAGACGCCGACGATACGGCCCGGCATCTTGCGCTGGTACTCGGTGCGGCACGCCAGGAAGGCGGCGTGCGGGCCACCGAAGAACAGCGGGACGCCGAACCGCTGGGCCGAGCCCACGGCGATGTCCGCACCGGCCTCCCCCGGGGACTGGACGAGCACCTGGGCCAGCAGGTCGGCGGCGACGGTGACCAGACCACCGCGGTCGTGGACGGCGGCGATGACCTCGGCGAGATCCTCGCGCAGCTCACCGGTGGTGGCCGGGTTCGAGATCACAGCACCGACGATCTCGCCCTCGTAGGCGGCGACCGTGGCGGCGTCCACCGCGGTGATGACCACCGGGATGTCCGCGGCGGCGGCGCGGGAGAGCGTGACGTTGAGGCTGGAATCGTGGAGGGCCTCGTCCAGCAGGACGACGCCACCCTTCTTCGCCACCTTCGCGTTGATGCGGGCCATCATCTGGGAGGCCTCGGCGACGGCGGTGGCCTCGTCGAGCAGCGAGGCGTTGGCGATCGGCAGGCCGGTGAGATCCTCGACCATGGTCTGGAAGTTCAGCAGGGCCTCGAGACGGCCCTGGGAGATCTCCGGCTGGTACGGGGTGTAGGCGGTGTACCAGCCCGGGTTCTCCACGATGTTGCGGCGGATGACCGCCGGGGTGACCGTGTCGTAGTAGCCGGCACCGATGAGCTGCTTCTTCAGCGTGTTCTTCGACGCGAAGCCGTGGAGGGCCTCAAGGGCCTCCGGCTCGCTGAGGGCGGGGGCGAGACCGATCGGGGCCGTCTGGGCGATGGACGCCGGGACCGCGGCCGCGGCGAGGGCCGCCGTGGACTCGTAGCCGAGGGTCGCGAGGATGGCTGCGGTATCGGCCGCGTTCGGGCCGATGTGCCGCTGGTAATGGGGGGCTGCCATGTCTTCTTCTTCCTACGCGTCACCGGCGGCGGATGCCGGCAGTTCCGGTGATGCTTCGCATGGAGGGGCGGGGGACAGAATCAGGCGCGGATGTCGCCGGTGCCGGACATGCCTGTTGTCGGGCATACCGGTGACGGCGTCCACGCGGTGGACGGTGTCCTCCCCACTCTGTCGAGGGTGCCTGAGAGCTTCAGCATGACCACGCTGGTGTGCTTTCGAGGGTGCCTTTCTCCTTCGGCGGCCGGTCACGGACGACGGTGACCTGCTCTTTCCAGAGTTGCCTCACTGTGGCGGTACGGGTGCCTGAGAGTGTCTGACGGGGAGGTGTTTGCTCCTACGGCGGCCGGAATTCCACCGGCCTCTCCCACCACGGTTGCGAGCGGCGTATGAAGTTGTGGTTCTCGCGGTTAGGCGCGGTGACAGTATAGCCGCACCCGTGGCGCGGCACACAGCGAACAGGTGGGCGGGGTCACCATGTCACCGCGGCGACCACCGCCGGCACCACCGCGATCCATCCCGATGCCCAGTAGCCCAGCATCCCGGTCGGGATGCTGAACAGTCCGGTCTCCGTGATGCCGAAGTCGTCGTTGATGCGGGGGCGGCCCCGCAGCAGTCCGCCGACAAGCACCGTGACCACTGCCGCAGCCACCGCCGGCACCGGCGACGCGGGTACCCCGGTGAGCAGCAGCATCCCGGCGCCCAGGCCTGCGGTAACCGTCAGGAGCGCCGCGCGCCACCACCCCTCCCCCGGGATACGGAGCCGGGTCGCCCGCCACACCGCAGCGGCCGGGACCGCCCAACACAGGATGAGGAGGCCGCGTCCCCACGCCCCTGCCGCCGGGCCGAGTGCCGCGGCCACCAGCGCGACGGTCACGGACAGCAGCGGAATGTACCCCCGCCGGAGGATCCGGCGCAGCATCAGGGCCGGGAGCACTGGTCCCCTGATCCGCCGGGAGCGGACCGGGGCGTCCCGCAGCCAGGTCGCGGCGTAGATGTCCGCCGCACTCTCCGAGTCGAAGAGCTGGTGGGAGGCCGTCGCCATCGCCCGCGTGGTCCCGTTCGCGAGCACCGCGGACAGCCGACGTGGCCGGCACAGTCCCACGGCCAGGCGCAGCAGCCCGCCGATACCGGCTCCCAGCACGGTGAACACCGCGACCTGCGCCCACCCGGCGCGGTCGATCCGGGGGAACCGCCCGGCCGGGCGGAGCTCCCACTCCCACCGGTCACGGGCCACCGACCGCAGCGGGAACATCCGCTCGGCGACGGTGACGAGGATGACGAGTGCCGCGAGGGCGCAGAGGACCCGGAGAATGACTGCCGCGGTCACAGCGCGACCACCCGGTCGGCCACCTCGGTGACCGCCGGTGAATGGGACGCCACGACGACTGCCGCGCCACCGGAGCCCGCCCGCCGGAGTTCACCGCAGAGTACGCGGGTCCAGGCGACGTCCAGATGGCGCTCCGGCTCATCGAGCACCACGACGGGAGCGGCGGTGACCGCGACGACGGCGAGCTGGAGGCCCAGGTGGGCGCGCTGCCGTTGCCCGCTGGAGAGCCGCGACGGCAGGGTGTCCGGCAGGTCCCACACTTCCCAGGCCGCCGAGTCCGCCAGCAGGGCGTCCTTCGTGACGCCGGTCCGTCGGGCGAGGATTTCCACGTGTTCCCCGAGGGTGAGGTCGGGGAAGAATGTGGGGTCCGCGATGCGGATGACGGTGCCGGCCGCCGCCGGCGCGGCGGGATCGAGCAGGACGCCGTCGCCGCGGTGACGGACCCGGACCTCCCCGGAGCAGGGCGCGAGTTCCCCGGCGAGGGTGTCGATGAGTGTGGACTTCCCGGCGCCGTTCTGTCCGGTGAGGACGACGACGTCTCCCGGGAGGACGTCCGTGGTCAGTTGGCCGATCTCACCGGTGTGCCCGAAGATGCAGTCGATTCTGAGAGCAGGAGAGATATCCGGGGAGGAGAACAGCATATGTTCCACAGTATCGGTTGCCTCAGTTGCATCGGTTGCGCTGCCGTGACGACGGATACACATTCCGGCCGATCCGTGGCACGGTCCGGCCGGAATGTGTATCGGACGCAACCGTGCACCATCAGCGCCGTGGCGCCAGTCGGTCGAGCGCACCGGCGAGGATCCGGCTGGCATCTGCTTCCCCGAAGTCGGGGTTCTCCAGCGCGCGCAACGCGATCCCGTCCACCAGCAGCCGGAGTTCCAGGGCGCCCGCCGCCACGTCGACGGACACTCCGGATGCCGCCGCCAACCCCCGGACCACGTCGGCGCACAGCCCGTCGATCGCTTCGCCGGTCTGGCGGCGGATCCGGGCCAACCGCCCGTTGCCGGGGTTCGCGGTGAGCACCGCCAGCTGGGCAAGAAGCTCCGAACGGGTACCGCCGGTACCGCCCCCTCCACCGAACGGTTCGATCTGCATCAGCAGCTCCAGAGCCACCTGTCGGAAGTCCACAGAACGTCCCGCCTCGCGGGCTGCGAGGGTCCGCCGGTCCACCTCGGCGATCCGGGCCCGGGTGGTGGCTTCGGCGTCCTCGAGCAGCGCGATGAACAGGTCGTCATGGGAGGGGAAGATGTGCCGCAGTGATCCGGCGGACATGCCGGCCTCCTCGGCGACGTTGCGGACGCTCGCCGCCTCGATTCCCCGGTCGACGATGAGTCGGCGGGCGGCGGTGAGGGCGTCGGTGCGTCGGCGGGCGGCGGTGAGGCGGGTCATGGGGTCCACTGTATTCGCCCTTCCACTCTCTGACACGACCGTGCTACTATCGCGATCACCGACTAGCACAGTTGTATTACAACAAGGAGAACATCATGGTTGTCGCCATCATCAGTTGCGAAGTAGGCTTCTGGGTCCTCCTCGTCGCAGGGCTCCTCGCCCGCTACCCACTCAACCTCCCCCACGTCGGCCTGGTCCTGCTCGCAGCGACCCCGGTCGTCGACCTGCTGCTGCTCATCTTCACCGTCACCGACCTACGTACCGGCGGAGAACCCGGCGCCGCCCACGGCATCGCCGCCCTCTACCTCGGATTCTCCGTCGTCTTCGGACGCCGCATGGTCGCCTGGGCAGACCGGACGTACCGCCAGCGCGTCCGCCACGAGACTGTCCCCGACCCCCGTCCCACCAGCTGGTCCGGGAAACTGCGCGCCGAGGTCATCGACTTCGGACGCGCCCTGCTCGCCGCGGCACTCGCGGCGGTCATCCTGGAGATCTGCGTCCTGCTCGTCAACGGCACCGCGTACGAGGCACAGGCGACCGACACGCTGCGCGGTTGGTATGGCACGCTCGGCATCATCCTGGCTGTCTGGTTGGCCACCGGCCCGGTGTGGCAACTGTTCAGCAAACCGCACACGACGACCGACGAACGCCGGTAACAATGACGGTATGCCGAATCCTTTCGCCCGCTTCACCGCCCGCTTCACCACACCCGCCCTGCCGCAGGTCGTCCCCGGCGACGTCGCCCTGGTCACCGGAGCCACCTCCGGCATCGGCGCCGCCACCGCCACCGCCCTGGTCGACGCAGGTTTCCGCGTCATCGGAACCTCCCGCGACCCGCAGTCGCCGGGTGCCGTCGCGAACACCCCGGACCACGTCGAACTGGTCCCGCTCGACCTCGGCGACCCGGCGAGCATCGACCGGCTGCCCGGGGAACTGGCGGACATCGGCGTGGACGTCACCGGGCAGGCCGGCCCGCCGGTGAGCGTGCTGGTCAACAACGCCGGCGAATCGCAGAACGGCCCGCTGGAGGAACTCCCCCGCGACGCACTCGAGCGACTGTTCCAGGTCAACGTCCTCGGCCACGTCGAGGTCACCCAGCAGGTCCTGCCCGGCATGCGGGCACAGGGCCGCGGCCGGGTCGTGTTCGTCGGCTCGATGCTGGGCAGCTTCCCGCTGGCCCACCGCGGCAGCTACGGCGCCTCGAAGGCCGCCGTCAAGGCCTTCGGGTTCTCCGCCCGCCGCGAACTGCGCCCCTTCGGTATCGGGGTCAGTGTGATGGAGCCCGGCGCGATCGACACAGGCATCTCGCAGCGCCGGACGGTCTACATCGACCGGTCCGGCCCCTACGCCGACGAATTCGACACGATGCTGACCCACCTCAACGCCAACGAGAGTGCCGGGATCCACGCCGACCGGGTGACGGCCGAGATCATGCGGGCGGTGACGTCGCGGCGTCCGAAACCGCTGTACGCCGCCGGCTCAAGCGCCGGGGTGGCGTTCCCCGCCGCCCGGCTGCTCCCGCGGGACGCCATGCACGGGATCATCGCCGGTCGGCACGGCATCTGACCGGCCGGGCAGCGCGGTCGGAACCGGTGATCCACCCGCCGCACCCTGCCGGGCAGCGGCCCCGTCGCCGCGGCCGTCGCCCGGCCCGTCACTGCCGGGCGTCCGCCGCGAGTAGAACAGGTCCCGCCACGGTCTGGCGGAGACCGCCACCACCGTCGACCCCATCACCCCGATGAGGACGGCCACGCTGGCGATGACGTACAGCCACAGATGCGCCGAATCGAGCACCGCGATCTCAATCATCAGCACCAGCAGCCCCCCGACACCGGTCCAGCTGAGCAGCACGAACATCCGGTTCACCGGGTGCCGGCGGGGACCGAAGTAGTCGCGTTCGGTGAGGAGCACCCCCGAGATCAGGAGGAAGAAACTCACCGAGAAGTAGATGTAGAACAGCCATACCCCCGTGCCCGGGTCCACACGGCCGGTGAAGAAGACCACGCTGACGAGCATCAGCACGGCCGTGGCCAGGGTGGTGAAGCGACGGAGCATGGCTCCTATTGTGTCACAGCGTCACCAGGTCAGAGTGTCGCAGAGTCACAGTGTCACAGCCGGAACAGGACGTCGCCGGGCTCGCACGGCTCACCCGGGACCATCCGCCCCTCGACGGCGGCGATCCGCATCGCCACGACCGGGACGACCGGATCGAAGCCGAGACGCGCCAGTTCCCGCGGGGCGTAGGTGGTCACCCGCTGCCCCACCCGGATATGCTGCCCCTCTTTCACGTGGACCGAATAGCCCTGGCCGTCGAGGCGTCCGGTGTCGACGCCCAGGTGGGTGAGCACCGGAACGCCGGATTCGGTGACGATGACGAAGAAGTGGGGCATCAGACGGGTCAGGACGCCGCTCACCGGCGCCCGCAGTGTGACATGGTCGCGGTCCGGGTCGGGGACGACAGCCAGGCCGCCGCCGAGCGTCCCCGCGGCGAAGATCGGGTCAGGCACCGAGTCGAGGGAGGCGACGGTGCCGGGCATCGGGGTGATGATGTCCAGTGTCATCTGGTTGGGTGCGGTGTGGCTCCCCAGGGTGGTCTCCGGGTCTCTCATGGTGACAGTTTACGGGCGTGCCCGCAGGCCCACCGGGTTTTGCCGCTACTTCCCCGACCCGTTCCCCAGCGCGGCCGGCAGACTGCGGTCGGCCGCCCACTGCGACCAGCCACCGACGAAGTGGGACGCCCCGGGCAGTCCGGCGTGCTCCATCAGTGCCAGGAACAGGGCCGAGTCCACCCCGGACCCGGAGTACACGGCGACATCCTCCCCGGAGGTGATGCCGCGGCCCGCCAGCCGGTCGGCGACCGTCTCCGGCGCCGGGACATGCCCTTCCCCGGTGGCGGTGCCCGTCGCCGACCCGAGCAGCAGGTCCACCGGGATGTTCACCGCCCCGGGGATGTGCCCGGCACGGCGGTCGAGTGGTTCACGGCGTCCGATGAAACGTCCCTCCCCACGGACGTCGAGGAGGGTCTTCCCCGCCGCCAGCCACCCGTCGACGTCCCCGATCTCCAGCACGGGCATCGACCCGGGCACCACGTCGACGTGGCCGTGGCCGCGCATACAGCCGATCCCGGCGGCGAGGTCCCCACCGGCGGCGGTCCAGGCCGCGGTGCCGCCGTCGAGGATGCTGACGTCGGTGAGCCCCGCCCAGCGCAGCACCCACCAGGCGCGGGCGGCGTACAGCATGCGGCCGGCGTCGTAGATCCGCACCGGGACGTCGGCGCTCAATCCCCACTCGTCGAAGAAGTACTGCAGCCGGGCGGGGTCCGGCAGCGGGTTGCGCCCCACCCGCGGGTCGGGTGTGCCGACGAGCATGCGCTGCGGGTCGCAGAAGAACGATCCGGGGATGTGCTGGGACAGGTAGGCCTCCCAGGAGGAGTTGTCGACCGGGTAGCCGGAGAAACCCTCGGGCGAGTTGCGACCGGGTTCCCAGTGGGAGTCGAGGATGACCGTGCGGTCTCCGCGGGCGGTGGCGGCGTACAGGGCGTCGGCGGAGATGAATGGACTCATGAGCGCCATCTTAGAAGCACACCGCGGCCGACGCTGCCCGTCCGGGCCGCTATCCTCGTCGCCATGGACTTCGTCGACCCGTCGGTGAGGACGGTCTACGCCACCCTCGACCTCATCGGTGTGGTGCTCTACGGCATGATCGGCGCGACGATCGCGCGGGCCCGCAACTTCGACATCGTCGGCATCGTCTTCCTCGCCATCATCACCGCCCTCGGCGGCGGCATGATCCGCGACGTCCTCATCGACAACGGACCACCCGCCGCACTGCAGGACATGCGCTATTTCGGGCTGGCACTGCTCGGTGCCCTGCTGGCGACGGCCATCCATATGAACTCGCGGAGCTGGGAGATCTTCCGCGTCCACGGGGACGCCGTGGTGCTCGGCGTGTGGGCCGCGACCGGATCCACGAAGGCCCTCGCCAACGGGCTGCCGTGGTCCTCGGCACTGTTCCTCGGCGTGCTCACCGTCGTCGGCGGCGGCATGATCCGGGACGTGCTGACCGGCTCGGTGCCGGAGGTCTTCGGCGGGGCGACGCTCTACGCCACCCCGGCCGCGCTCACCGCCGCACTGATGGTCGCCGTCTACTCGGTGAACGAGTCCGGGGTCGCCGGCGATTTCCCGCTGCTGTTCGTCGGCATGATCGTCGCCCCGGTGCTCGGCGCGGGGATGATGATCCTGTCCTACTGGCGGGGCTGGAAACTCCCCGGGACACAGGATCTGTCGTGGGCGGCGCAGGCGAAACTGCGGCAGCCGATGACACTGGCGCGCGACATGGCGCGGCGCCGGTTCCGGATGCGGCGACGCGAGGAGCGCGAGGCGAGGAAGGCTGAACGGGCGGCGGCGCGCCGGGGACTGCGGGACCGGTTCGGCCGGACCTCCGGTCCCCGCGACGGGACCGACTCGGAATAGTCACCGGCCGAGGTACGTTCCGACGCTCCGGACGTTCCCCCGAGGGTGACTATTTCCCCGTGGTGCCGGGATGCGTGTAGCCGGGGGCGACGAGGACCGACCCGCCTTCCCGCCACTGGTCGACCAGCAGGTCGAGCCCTTCCCGCGGCGCGTCCGCCGGCACGCCGACCGCGAGCATCCGCGCCCCGACCGCCTCCACGGCACACCCCGCGGCGGTCAGGCCCTCGACGATCCGGCGGTACACCAGCGGATCGTCGTCCTCCACCGCGATGCGCAGGGTCGACCCACCGCCGCGCACGAGGACGCGGTCGAGGTGGGGGCGGCCGTCGACCGTGACGCACTCGACGATGTCCCCGAGAGCGACATCCGTCGCCGCGCACGGCACCGACCGCACGACGAAACGCGCCCCGCCGAGGCAGGACGCCGCGAGGGTCTCCGATCCGACCCCCGGGATCCCGTCGACGGGGACGGTGACGGTGGTGGCGGTGGAGTCATGGCCGGAGTTCTGCATCGCCGCCATCGTAGGCCGGAACGTCAGGGCACGACGAAGGTCCCCGCACCGGGCAGGGCCGGCAGATCGGCGAAGGGTCCGTCACCGACGGTCACGACAGAGACCGTCATGACCAGCGGGCCGGAACCGGGAGTGGCTACGGCGGTGGCCGGGGCCGTGTCGAACCCGGAATCCGGGCACGGGTCGACGGTTACGTTGCCGGCTGCGCCGGTGGCCGGGCTGAAGTAGTCGACCCGGACGTTCTTGTTCACGTAGGTGGTCGCGCAGACCTCCGGTGAGGTCGGTGCGGAGATGCCCACCTCCCCCGGACCGGTCGAGGTGGCGGTGACGGTGGCGAAGTGGACGCCGGGCACGACCAGTCCGTTGACCGTCAGGGCGGTGGCGGGGATCTGGTAGACGGGCACGGGTTGAGGCTCCGGTGCCGGCGCCGGCTCGTCGGCGGCGGCGCTGCCGGTGGCCAGTGCCGCACCGCAGGCGACGGCGCCGACGGCGGTGAGCACTCGGGTGGACAGGGACATCGTTCTCACATCCTGTGGGATCGACGGAAGGTTGTCACTGTGAACTACCTCCCCGCGGGGCGGTACCGTTACAGCCAGTCGCGTTCCCGGGCGATACGCCACGCCTCGAACCGGGTCGCCGCCCCCGTCTTGCCCATCGCCGACGACAGGTAGTTGCGGGTCGTCCCGGGTGCCAGGTGCACCGTGGCGGCGATCTGCTCCACCGATCCGCCGCGCCCGGCGGCCTCCAGCACCTCCACCTCCCGGTCGGTCAACGGGGACTCGTCGGCACTGATCGCGGCGGCGGCCAGGTCGGGGTCGATGTAGCGGCGTCCGGCGTGCACGGCGCGCACGGCGGTGGCGAACTCGGCGGCGGTGGAGGTCTTCCGCACGAACCCGGGGATCCCCGCGGCGAGGGCCTGCCGGAGCTCCCGGGGACGCCCGTGGCTGGTGACGATAAGGACCGCGGGAGTCTCCCCGGCCTGCTGCGCGAGCCGGCGGGCGGTCTCCACGCCGTCGATTCCGCCGAGCTGGAGGTCCATGACGACCACATCGGCACGGTGGGCGGCGTCGTCGGCAGCGGCGGCGTCCCACCAGGACAGCAGGTCCTCACCGGAGCCGAGGGTGGCGACGACCCGCAGGTCGTCCTCCAGGTCGAGCAGGGTGGACAGTGAACTGGCGACCAGGGATTCGTCGTCGACGACGACCACGGTGATACTCATGACGCTCCTGTCAGGGTGACGGTGAACCGGTCACCGTCGCGTTCGGCGACGAGGGACGCCCCGGCCGGCTCCGCGCGGCGTCTGATCCCGGCCAGCCCCGACAGTCGGCCGATGTCCCGCACCACCCCGTCATTGGCGACCGCCACCATGTCCGGAGCGAGGGTGATCCGCACCCGGGTGGCCTCCGAGTGCCGGATCACGTTCGTCGCCGCCTCCCGGACCAGCCAGGCGGCGACCTCGTCGAGCGGCTCACCGACGGTCGCCGGATCGCCCTCGACCGTGCACGCCACGCCCGCGCTGGTCAGCAGGTCGCGGGCCGACCGCAGTTCGGTGGCGAGGTCCGCGGTGCGGTAGCCCTCCACCACATCGTGCATCTCGGCGACCGTGGTGCGGGTCAGGGACTGCAGGTCGGCGAGTTCGGCGTCCAACCGGTCATCGCCGCGGGCGGCGAGTGCCCGGGCGAGTTCCGTCTTCACCGACATCGCGGCGAGGCGCTGACCGACCGTGTCGTGCAGTTCCTGGGCGAAGCGGAGACGCTCCTCACTGACCTGCAGCGCACTCTCGGTGATGCGGGCACGGTCGAGCTGTCTGGCCACGGACACGGTCCACGCCGACAGCAGTGTCGTCATGAGGAAGAAGGGGATGAACAGGGCCATCCACCAGTTCCCGCCGAGGACCAGCGCGGTCACCACCGTGGCGGCCGCGGCGACCGGCCAGTGGTACGGCAGCCAGGGCAGGACGGCCAACGGCACGACGAACAGGGACATGACAACGAGCGGCGCCCCGCCCGCGGACACTTCGTCGTTCCCCGACAGGGTCAGCAGGATTCCCGCCAGCCAGCAGGACGCCCCCAGCACCGTCGCGGCGGGGAGCAGCCACGGCACGGCACGACGCGGCGCGGTGGAGAACTCGGGGCGGAACTCGAGGACCGCGACACCGACGGCGATGAGCAGCAGGGACGCCACGATGTCGACGGTGCTGAGCCAGACGGGCGGGGTGACGTCGGTGTCCACGAACATGACGACGACCACCACGTACAGGCCGAAGAACACGACCATCGCATCGAGTGACAGTCGTGTGTAGACGGCGAGCTTCGCGCCGCCGCCCAAGGTCCGCCAGGTCCGGAAAGGGTTCACGGCACCCATTGTGTCAGTTCCTGTTCCCGGCCGGTCAGCTCCGGACATCCCACTTCACGTACTTCGCACCGGCCCACAGGCAGAGGACCGCCCAGGCGGCGAGCATGACCATCATCGGCCAGGTCTCCCCGAGGACGCCCGCGGCGTCCAGCGGGGCGGGGCCGTCATCGGCGATGCGCTGGGTCATGGTGCTGCCCGTCCAGCCGTACTCGGAGAGGTCGAAGACCAGGGCGAACGGGGTACGTCCGATGATGTCGTTGACCTGGTCGGGGAACATCTGGCGGATGCTGCCCATCGAGGCGAACATGAGGACCATCACCGGCAGGGAGGTGATCTGGGCGGCTTCCGCGTTCTTCGTCATGCCGCTGGTGAGCAGCGCCAGGCCGGTGCAGACCGCGAGACCGAGCAGGACGCCGACGATGACCGGCAGCACGTTCACCGGCCCCGGGGCGCCGAGGACGATGAGGACGACCACCATGACGACGGTGAGCAGGACCGTCAGGACGCCGCCGGGGAAGGAGAACGCGCCGAGGATCTCCGCATCGCGGGCCTCGCCGGTGCGCAGCCGTTTCATCACGCCTTCGTCGCGGCGGGTCGTGACCATCGACAGCACCGTGTAGTACTGCACGAATATCAGGGCGAAGACCAGGAAGTACTCCAGGGCCATGGCGGCGGCGTCCGTGACGGTGGAGCCGTCGGCGGCCTTCGTGACGAAGAACATCGCCAGGCCGAAGCCGAGGGGGAAGACAGCGGCGTTGATGAGCAGGGTGCGGTTGCGGAGGAACTGGAGGGTCTCGGAGCGGGCCAGGGCGGTGACGCGGGAGACGATCCGGGACGCCGCTCCGGTGCGGGGCGGGGTGGCGGTGCGCTGTGATGGGCGGGTTGTGTTGGTTGCAGTGGTCATGACGGGTGTTCCTTTCTCTGTGTTCCGGTCAGGGTTTCCCGGTCAGGCGGCCTGTGCGTCGGCACCGGCGATGCGGTGGAAGACGCGCTCGAGGCTGGCGGGGCGGGCGGTGAAGTGGTCGAAGGTGATGCCCTGTGCGGCGGCCCAGTCGAGGAGCCGGTGGGCGTCCCGCTGGAGGTGGGTTGTCTGGATCCGGAGACGGTCACCGTCGCGGCTGACGAGAGCTCCGGGGAAGTCGGGGAAACCGGTGGTGTCCGGGAGGTGCGGGAGGGCGTCCGGGCCGGCGCCGGGACCGTTGCCCGGCAGGGTCGCGGTGATCTCCGCACCCTCGGCGGCGACGAGGTCGTCGAGGCTGCCTTCCACGGCGATGCGGCCGGCATGCATGATCGCGATGCGGTCGGCGAGGCGTTCGGCCTCTTCGAGGTAGTGGGTGGTGAGGACCATCGTCACGCCGCGGGCCTTCAGGTCGGCGAGCAGTTCCCAGGTCCGGGCGCGGGACTCGGGGTCCAGGCCGGTGGTGGGTTCGTCGAGGAAGATGACGCGGGGATCGTTGAGCAGGGCGCAGGCGAGGTCGAGGCGTCGCTGCTCGCCGCCGGAGAGGGAGCCGACGCGGGTGGTGAGCCGGTGGGTCAGGTCGACCTCGGCGAGGACCTCGGCGGTGGGACGCGGGGTGGAGCAGGTGCCGGCCCACATGCGCATGGTCTCGGCGACGGTGAGTTCCTTGGGCAGGCCACCGTTCTGCAGCATGATGCCGAGGTCGGGGCGGACGATGTCGCGGTCGGTCTTCGGGTCGTGGCCGAAGATGGCGACGGTGCCGCCGGTGGGGGCGGCGAGGCCCTCGATGACTTCGAGGGAGGAGGTCTTCCCGGCGCCGTTGGTGCCGAGGAGGCCGTAGACTTCGCCGCGCCGGACCTCGAAGCTGATGCCGTCGACGGCGGTGTAGGCGTCTTTCTTCCTGCCGGTGGGGCGGTAGGTGCGGGTCAGGTCCCGGACGGTGATGACGGGGGCGGTGGTGGTGCGGCGGGTGGTCGGGGTGGCCGTGGGCTCGGTTGCTGTGCTCATGCCTCCGATCGTGCCGCGGACGCGTCGGCGCTGGTAGAGGCGTTTGTCACGGGTTGCCGCGCATCTGTCACCAGGTTCGTGTGACAGGTGTCATCTCAGGTGCCGGTGTTATCGGCGATGCGGTGTCGATGCTGCCTCCGGGTGTGCGTCGGCAGGGTGGCCCGGCGGGAAAATCCACCCTGCCGACGCACACCCGCGCCGCTGGATCAGCCGGTGACACGCCCGCGGACGGGATGTCCGGAGAACGGGCAACGTAGCCCCGGGGAAACTACAGCCGGCAGCCGTCGGGACCGCAGGCGGAATCCCCGTCGGAACTGTCGCCGGTCACAGTGGTCAGCCCCTGGTGCGACCGCTCCCACGCCTGCTCCAGCGCCCGGCCGAACACCTCGACCGGCTGCGCCCCCGGCACCGCCAGCGCCATGTCCAGTACGAACGTCGGCACCGAGTTCAGTCCGAGGGTCGCCGCCTGCCGGACATCCTGTTCCACGGCGGGGATCCGGGAGCCGGAATCCAGCTCATCACGGACCGCGGCGGCGTCCAGCCCGGCGGCGACGCCGACACGCTCCAGCACCGCCGGGGACCCGATGTCCTCGCCGTCCTCGAAGTGCGCCCGGAACAGGGCCTCCTCGACGGCGTTCACCGTGCCGGCCGCCCCAGTCGCATCGGCCGCGTCCGTCCCCGCGTCCGTCCCTGCGTCCGTCTCCTTGGCCAGCTGGATGAGCTGGTGCGCCCGCATGGAGTTCGCGACGACGAGACTGTCGAAGTCGTAGTGCAGCCCCTCCCCCGCCGCCTGCTCGGCGACGTGGCCGAACATGGCCCGGACCTGCCCGACCGGCATACCCTTGGACGCCGCGAGGTACTCCGCCTCGGTACGGTCGTCGTGCTCCGGGAGGGTGGGGTCCAGCTGGTAGGAGTGCCACGTCACCGTGACCTCGTCCTTGTGGGGGAAGGCTGCGAGTGCGGTCTCGAAGCGGCGCTTGCCGATGAAGCACCACGGGCAGGCGACGTCGGACCAGATATCGATGTTCACGTCCGCTGCAACCGCCCGGGGCGTCCCGCTATTCCGGTGGGATGAGGGCACCGCAGGCCCCACGCAGAAAAATCTTCACCGCCCGGGGCACGGATCCGGTGGTGGATCCGTGCCCCGGGCGGTGAAGATTTCGGGGGCGGGGGTCAGTCCTCGTGGGCGACCGCCTGGATGGACAGGGCGTCCACCCCGTCGGCGATGTGCGGGTCGACATCGACCTGCACCGTGTCGCCGTCGCGGACCTCACCGGCGAGCAGCTTCTTCGCCAGCTCGTCGCCGATCGCCTTCTGGATCAGGCGGCGCAGCGGCCGGGCACCGTAGGCCGGTTCGTAGCCGCGCTCGGCGAGCCAGCCCTTCGCGGCGTCGGTGACCTGCAGGTCCAGCCGACGGGCGGACAGCCGCTCGGCGAGCTGGGAGACCTGGATCTCCACGATCGACTTCAGCTGCTCTGCGGACAGGGAATCGAAGATGACCACGTCATCGAGCCGGTTGATGAACTCCGGCTTGAAGGCGTGCTTCACCGCGTCCATGACCTGCTCGTCGGTCCCGCCGGCACCCAGGTTCGAGGTGAGGATCAGGATGGTGTTCCTGAAGTCCACCGTCCGACCCTGGCCGTCGGTCAGCCGACCTTCGTCGAGCACCTGCAGCAGCACGTCGAAGACGTCCGGGTGTGCCTTCTCGACCTCGTCGAACAGCACCACCGTGTAGGGGCGGCGCCGCACGGCCTCGGTGAGCTGACCACCGGCGTCGTAGCCGACGTATCCGGGGGGAGCACCGACCAGACGTGCCACGGAGTGCTTCTCGCCGTACTCCGACATGTCGATGCGGACCATGGCGTGCTCGTCGTCGAACAGGAACTCCGCCAGCGCCTTCGCCAGCTCGGTCTTACCGACACCGGTCGGACCGAGGAACAGGAAGGAACCGGTCGGCCGGTTCGGGTCGGCGACACCGGCACGCGACCGGCGCACGGCGTCCGACACGGCGGTGACGGCGGCCTTCTGGCCGACGACACGACCACCCAGCACCTTCTCCATGGCGAGCAGCTTCTCCGTCTCGCCCTGCAGCATCTTGCCGGCGGGGATCCCGGTCCAGGCGGAGACGACCTCGGCGATGGTGTCCGGGGTGACCTCCTCGGTCAGCATCCGGTCCTCCTCCGCCTTCGCGGCGGTCTCCTCGGCCTCGGCGAGCTCCTTCTCCAGCTCCGGAATCCGGCCGTAGCGCAGCTCGGCGACACGGGCGTAATCCCCGTCGCGCTCGGCGATCTCCGACTCGGTCTTCAGGCCGTCGAGTTCCTCCTTGACGGCGCGGACCTTGTCGATGGAGCCCTTCTCGTTCTCCCACCGGGCTGTCAGGCCCGACAGCTTCTCCCGCTCATCGGCGAGTTCGGCACGCAGCTTGACCAGGCGGTCCTTGGAGGCCTCGTCGGTCTCCTGGCTCAGCGCCATCTCCTCGATCTCGAGGCGGCGGACGACGCGCTCGGCATCGTCGATCTCCTCGGGGCGCGAGTCGATCTCCATGCGCAGCCGGGACCCGGCCTCGTCGACGAGGTCGATGGCCTTGTCCGGCAGGAACCGGCTGGTGATGTAGCGGTCCGACAGGGTTGCGGCGCTGACCAGCGCGGAATCCTGGATCCGGACGCCGTGGTGGACCTCGTAGCGTTCCTTGAGGCCACGCAGGATGCCGATGGTGTCCTCCACCGTCGGCTCACCGACGTAGACCTGCTGGAAACGACGCTCCAGGGCGGCGTCCTTCTCGATGTACTTGCGGTACTCGTCGAGGGTGGTCGCACCGACCAGGCGCAGCTCACCACGGGCGAGCAGCGGCTTGATCATGTTGCCGGCGTCCATGGCGGACTCACCGGTGGCACCGGCACCGACGATGGTGTGCAGCTCGTCGATGAAGGTGATGATCTCGCCCTCGGCCTCCTTGATCTCGTCGAGGACCGCCTTGAGGCGTTCCTCGAACTCGCCGCGGTACTTCGCGCCGGCGACCATGGAGCCGAGGTCCAGGCTGATGAGCTTCTTGCCGCGCAGCGACTCGGGCACGTCGCCGGCGACGATGCGCCGCGCGAGGCCCTCGACGATGGCGGTCTTGCCCACACCGGGCTCACCGATGAGCACCGGGTTGTTCTTCGTGCGGCGGCTCAGCACCTGGACGACACGACGGATCTCCTGGTCACGACCGATGACCGGGTCGATCTTGCCTTCGCGGGCCCGGGCGGTGAGGTCGGTGGAGTACTTCTCCAGCGCCTGGAACTGCCCTTCGGGCTCCTCGGTGGTGACCTTGCGGTTGCCGCGGACGGATTCGAAGGCGCCGCGGATGGCTTCGAAGGTGCCGCCGCGGTTCTGGAGGGCCTGGGCGGCGTCCGAGCTGCCCTTGGCGATGCCGGCGAGCAGGACCTCGGTGGAGACGTAGGTGTCGCCGAGCTCCTCGGCGAGTTCCTGCGCGGCGGTGAGGGCGTTGAGGGCGTCCCGGTTGAAGTTCGGGTTCGCCATGCCGGAGCCCTGCGCCGACGGGTAGCCGTCGACGAGGTCGCGGGCGTCGGACAGAACGCCCTGGGGGTCGACCCCGGCGGCCTGGAGGACCGGCCGGGCGATGGAATCCTCCTGGTCGAGGATGGCGACCAGGAGGTGGGCGGGCCGGATGTCCGGGTTGCCCTTGGCGCTGGCGGACTGCAGTGCAGCCTGCAGGGCCTCCTGGGTGCGGGTGGTGGGGGTGAAACCGCTCATGTATCTCCCTTTCGTGCTGGTGTGTGGACGGACGGTCGCTGTGCCACACACTGTGGACGCTGTCGCGTCCCTGCCGCTTGGCTTTAGCCTACCGCTGTCAACTCTATCGGTTACACAGGGTACAACGGCGCGGGGGTTGAGTATGTTCCACTCAAGTTTCAATTTTGTGGTGATGTGCGTCACTTTCCCGCCGGTCGGCGGTGCCTGTAGGGCCCTGATCGTGTCCGTCATCGTCGCCGTGCGCCAGCAGAGTGCCGGAAACAGCACGTCGTGGTGGAACCGGCTGATGGATGCTCTGGAACTCACCGCGTCCGATGACCATCTCAGACAGGAGGTAGGTTGGCTGTTCCTCAACGAACTCGCAGCATCACCGTTGCGGAGCCGCGAGGACAGGCACATCGTCGTGGGCCTGCCGGCACTGATCACCGAGGTCACAACCGATGGAGAACACCCGGGATCCCCACTGGGCTCGACATCATCCACCGAGGAGGACATGCCGTGAGCACACGGAAGCCCGCCGATGACGAACTTACCGAGCGCATCCGCCAGGAAGGCGCCACCCGGGTACTTGAAACCATTCAGCGCCGGCACCCGGACATCGTGAAAAAGGTCGAGCGCCGACGCAGAGAAGAGGCCGAGTGGCGGGCAGAGCACCGACACTGACCCCGGTGTCCGCGGAACCCCCGATGCGCGCGGAACGAACCGACAGGTCGATTTTCCTGTCCTCAGTGCGCACCTCGGTTCGTGAACCCGACCGCCCCGGGACACGACCGACCCCTCGGTTCGTGAACCCGACACCTGCAGGCGGCGTCCACAACCACGAGGGGAAGTACACCTAAGCGCCGGCCGCGGCCTCCCGGGCCCGGTCATCGAAACGCTTCACCTTCGCACGGTTCCCGCAGGTGGACATGGAGCACCACCGCCGCCGGTTGCCCCGTGACGTGTCGAGGAAGACCATGCCGCACCGCGGCTGGGCGCACTCCTTGATGCGTTCGGGCGCGGTCGTGGCGAAGAGATTCACCGCATCCGCCGCCAACAGACCGAGAACCTGGGAGACCGTAGCCGGCCCGTCTTCCCCGGCCACCGCAAACGACGTACCGTCCCAGGTCAGCGCGGGCACCGGCTGAGACAGGGCCAGCCGGTTCACGGTATCGAGATCCGCCGGTTCCACGTTCCCCAGTGCCAGGTCATGGACGGCCTCCCGCAGGTGGACGGCATCCGCCAGTTCGGTGTCGGTCGGCATACCGGCCGGTGCATCGAGGGTGAACCAGTCGGCCTCGTCGCCGGCACGGCTGATCCAGTCCCGCAGCCCCTCGGCGTCCGCGAGCAGGTCGCGCCGCCCCAGGACGTCGTCGTTGCGCCCACGCAGGGTGTTCACGAGGTCGAGGCTGGGGCGTCCGCCGAGAAAGAGGATCTCACTCATGCCCACCATTGTGCTCCTGTGTGCTCCTGTGCGCTTCCGACTGCACCGTCCCTGCTGCGGCACCTCAGGCAGCATCGGATACAGGGTCAGAGGCGGCGTCCGGCAAGGGCCACCCCGACGGCGACGACGACGGCGGACAGTACGGAGAACGCGACGGCGGCGGTCCCGAGCCCGGCACTGCGCTGGACGACGCCCACGAGAACGACGGGGACGGACGCCAGCAGGTAGACGAGGAAGTAGAACAGCGATACCGCGGAGACGCGTTCGGCGGCGTCCTGCGCGGCGGCGGAGACCGCGGCGACCGAGCGGGAGAGGGTCATCCCCTGCCCGATTCCGCTGACCACGGCGGCGAGAATGTAGAGCCACATCTGTCCGGTGCCGACGGCGACCGCCAGCAGCACCAGGCCCAGGATGACGGCGGACGCCCCGGTCAGGACGCCGGACCGCAGTCCGACCCGTTTCAACGCGAACTGGGCGACCGCGGAGCCCGCGAACGTGCAGGCGACGACCAGACCACTGACGGTGAAGGAGGCGTCCACCCCGATCTCCGTGAGGAACGCCGGGGTGAGCGCGGCGATGAGGCCGAAGACCCCCACGCCTGCCAGGCCGATCAGGGCGAGCCCGTAGAACGCCGGCCGGAAGCCTGCGGCACTCGGCGGGCGGAACCACCCGGTCCAGGGCACGGGTCCGGTGGTGTCCGCCCGGCGGAGCAGGACCAGCTGGACCACGAGGAGCACCAGGAGTGCGAGGTGCACCGTGAACACCACCGTCACCGGGGACGCGGCGTGGTCCGCGGCGATGCCGCCGAGCACCGGGCCGAGTCCCATGCCGGAGACGTTGCAGGCGGTGGCGGCGACCGCGGTGCGCTGCCGGTGTTCCGCGGCGGTGAGTTCCACCGCCAGGGTGGTGCCCACGCTCATGACGAAGCCGCAGGCGATGCCGGTGAAGATCCGGGCGGCCAGCAGCCAGCCGATGCCGTCGGCGACCAGGAACAGCAGGTTGCTGACGATCCCTGCGGCGGCGGCGAGGACGAGGGTGTACCGCTGCCCGACGCGGGCGGTGACGGCGTTGACCAGGACAAGTCCCACGGCGATGCCGACGGCGTACATCACGTAGATCACGGTGATGGCGCCGGTGGTGACCTCGAAGTCACGGCCGTAGATGTAGTACAGCGGCGTCGGCATGTTCGAGTGCGCCATGACGACGACCATGAGGCCGAGGACGGCGGCGACGAGCGACGCGGAGCTGCGTGGCGGCGAGGCGGGGTGCGCGTTGTTCATGGGGGTGAGAATGCCCGATGACCAACTAACCTGTCAAACAGGTTAGTCTGGTGGTGTGTCCGTTCTCCTCACACCGTGCCCGGGGCACTCAGCGTGCGGTCACCCGCCAACGCCCCCGCCACCGCCTCCGCGACCCGCCGGTTCGCCGGGAAAACCCGGGTCCGCTGCCCGGGGCGCCCGAACCCCTCCCGCACCGGGTCAGAGGTCGACGGCCCCACCAGGAACAGCCCGTCACACGCCACGCCGTCCGCCCCGACCGCACGGTTGTCCGCGTCGACGACGAACACCGAATCCGCCGCACCGGACGCCCCGGTCCCGGCGACGAGGTCCCCGTCCGCCAGCAGCCCGCGCAGCACCGGGTCCGTCACCGACGGCACCGTGACCTGCGCCAACCGGGCGTCCACCAGGTGGTCGGCGGTGACCGGGTCGCCGCCGACGACGGGACTGTCGGCGCGGAACCGTGGTCCCCCGTCGGCGTTCCGGCGGAAGCGGGTGTCCGGCCCGAGAAACCGGACCAGCCCGGCGCGGTGCAGCGCCAGAAGATTCCCGAGCCGCTCCGGCGGCGGCCCGGAGCACACGTAGGAGAACGAGCCCTCCACCCGTGCGACCAGTGCCCGGTCCTCCTCGTCGAGCAGTCCCTCGGCGAGCAGTGCGTGCAGGACGAAATAGGACGCCACGAGGGTGCTGTACAGTACGCCGTCCTGCGGGTGCCGCCGGTCGGTCGCCCGGATGAGGTTCGTCAGCGCGATCTGCTCCACCTCGCGTTCCACGGCGTGGCGACCGGGGAAGGCGAGGCCGTCGAGCGGTCGGTCGATGCGGTGCAGGTCCAGTGCGTCGTCGGTGACCGCCGACCACTGACTGTGCAGTTCGGCACTCAGCAGTCGTCGCAGGTGCCCGGGTGCCAACGTGCCGTCGGACGTCCGCGGCACCCGGTCGAGGGTCGCCGGGACCAGATGACGCAGCTCCACGGTCGGCGGCCCGTCGACCGGCTTGGACCGGTACGGCACCCCGCGTCGCGACCCGACCCACAGCACCGGCTCCCGGCCGGAGGGGACGTAGGTCGGCACGAGTTCGCGGGCCGCATCACCGGCACTGTGTCCGGTACGGTGCTCGAACCGGCCGCCGCGGCCTTCGGTGAGCATCTCCATGAGGTCGATGAAGGCGAGTCCGAATCCGCGGACGAGGACGTCCTGCCCCGCCGGGAGCCCGGAGAAGTCCTGGTCGACGGTGTAGCCGGGCGGGGTGTGCCCCTCCCCGACTGTGCCCGGGTCGCCGGGGTCGCCCGGGTCGCCGGAGTCGCCGGGGTCGACGTCGAGGTGCCCCTGGGCCAGCAGCACCACGTCGGCCCGCAGCTCCGTGCCGTCCGCCAGCCGCACCTGCCGGACACCACCGTCGGCCGGGGTGACATGCTCCGCCCGGGTGCGGTGTTCGGTGACGGTGACACCGGGGTGGGACGCCGGGTCGGTGAGTGCTGCGACGGCCCGCCCGAAGGCGTCCCGCAGGTAGCCGGCGGCCTCCCGGCGGGGGACGAAGCGGCGGCCACCGGCCCAGTCGGCGAGGCCCGGTCCGGGCACCGCGGCCGGGACACCGGGGTCACCGTCGGCGTAGACGGTGATCTCGTCGGAGGTGTTGTTCATCCACACCTCCGCCGGCTGATCGTCGCGCCAGATACGGCCGGGCCCGGCGGGGTACGGGTCGACGACGTGGATGTCGACCGCCGGACCGGCCTGGGGCGGCAGGGCCGCAAGCGCCAGGAGGATGCCGGTGGTGCGCGGCCCGGCGCCGACGATGACCAGTGTCCGGCTCATGCGCTGACCTTCGCGGCGAGGGTGAGCAGTCCGGCGGCGTCCGCGATGTGGCGGACCTCGCCGGTCGACCCGTCGTGGGACACGAACCGGTCACCGGTGATGACGATGTCACCCGGGCCGGTCGTCACCGCGGCGGCGACCGGCACGGCTTCGGGGGTGTCCACGGTGATCACGGTCGGCAGTTCACCCTGCGGGGGCCGCGGCACGATGGACGGTCCCTTGACCGACCACGGTTGTCCGACCGAGTCGGTGCCGGTGGCGTCGACGTAGTGGACCTTGTCCCGGTCGATGAAGCGGTGGGTGGCTTCGTCGCGGATCTCGGCGTCCGGTTCCCAGGAGGTCCAGAGGGCGCGGACGGCGGCAACGACATCGGGGACCTCGCCCCAGGCAGCGTCGGCGGAGGCGGCGGGACGGCGTCCGATGACGTCGGCGGCGGCGTCCGAGGTCTGGGCGACGGGCGACCACCCGGCGCGCCCGGTGGCGGCGTAGTCCAGGGTGGCGGTGGAGGTGGCGACGTGGAACGGCTCGGTGTGGGTCACGGGCACCTCGGCCACGATGCGCAGCCGGGTGGTCTGCGGGGCGAGCCAGGCGGCGAGGGGGACGGCGTTCTGGCCGGAGGTGTAGTCGTCACCGAGGACGAGCAGGTAGTTGTCGGACGCCCCGTCGAGTGCACGGGCGGCGGCGGACAGGGCATCGAGGTCGAGCGCGGCGGACGGCGAGACACGGACGACGGTGGTCATGCGGAGACCTCCTGGTTGGTGCGGGCGACGGATGGCACGGATGGCACAGCCGGCGCGGCCGGGAAAGTGCCGGGGACGTAGGCGGGCAGTCCGAGGTTGTCGCGCAGCGTGGCGTCCCCGGGGCTGGTGGGGTAGCTGGTGCGGTACACGCCACGGTCCTGCAGTTCGGGGACGACCCGGTCGACGATCTCGTCGAGCCCGCCGGGGGTGATGTGCGGGACGATGATGAAGCCGTCGGCGGCACGCTGCTGCGTCAGGTCGTCGAACTTTGCGGCGACCTGCGCCGGGGTGCCGATGAGGGTGCCGCCGCGCCCCGAGACCTCGGTGACGAGCTCACGGATGGAGAGGTTCTTCTCCTCGGCGAGCTCCCGCCAGCGTCGGGCGAGCGCACCGTAGTCCTTCTCGTGGCGGACGCGGCCGCGGGTGATGTCGGCGTTGTCGAGGTCGGGTCCGATCTCCGGCAGCGGGCCGTCGGGGTCGTAGTCGGTGAGGTCGCGGCCCCACACCTGTTCGAGGAAGGCGATCGCGCCGGGGCCGTGGACCTGGGCGTGCCGGACCTCCCGGTAGCGTTCCTGCGCCTCGGCCTCCGTGTCCCCGAGGATGACGGAGATGCCGGGGTAGATCTTCAACGATTCGGGACGCCGCCCCGCCGCCGCGAGCCGCCGGTCGATCTCGGCGCGGAAGGCCTTCCCGTCCTCGGCCTCGGTGTGGGCGGAGAAGATGACCTCGGCGTGACGTGCGGCGAAGTCGCGGCCTTCGTCGGAGTCGCCGGCCTGGAAGATCACCGGGGAGATCTGCGGGGTCTCCGGCACGGGGAAGGTGCCGTGGACGTCGACGAAGTCACTGTGCCGGGCGAAGGAGCCGTCGCCGGTGTGCCCGTCACTGCCGCTGTGGGACTCCCACAGGGTGCGGGCGAGGGAGACGACGTCGGCGGCGCGCCGGTACCGGTCGGCGCCGTCGAGGTAGCCGCCCCGCCGGAAGTTCGCCCCGGTGAAGGCGTTGTGGCTGGTGACGACGTTCCAGGCGGCGCGTCCACCGGAGACCCGGTCAAGGGTGGCGAGGGTGCGGGCCAGGTCGTAGGGCTCGTTGAAGGTCGAGTTGAAGGTGCCGGTCAGCCCGATGCGGGTGGTGACGGCGGCGAGGGCGGACAGCACGGTGGCGGTCTCGGGGCGTCCGACGACGTCCTGGTCGAAGACCTGTCCCTTGTGCTCGCGCAGCCGCAGTCCCTCGGCGAGGAAGAGGAAGTCGAACAGTCCGCGTTCGGCGGTGCGGGCGAAGTGCTCGAAGCCGGCGAATTCGATGTGGGAGCCGGATTCCGGGTCGGCCCACACGGTGGTGTTGTTGACGCCCGGGAAGTGGGCGGCGAGGTGGACCTGTCGTCTGTCGTTGGTCATGGTGTGCTCCGTTCAGTTCTGGGCGGGGATGGTGGGGAGAGTGGGGACGGCGGCGAGGAGGCCGGCGGTGACGTCGCTGCCGGGGTGGGCGAACAGGTCCCCGGCGGGCCCGTGGTCGACGACCCTGCCGGACGCCATGACCGCCACCTCGTCGGCGATGTCACGCACCACGGCGAGGTCGTGGCTGATGAAGAGGTAGGTCAGGCCGAGCTCGCCCTGCAGGTCGGTGAGCAGGTCGAGGATCCGGGCCTGTACCGAGACGTCGAGGGCGGAGACAGGTTCGTCGAGGACGAGGAGGTCGGGTTCGACGGCCAGTGCCCGGGCGATCGCGACGCGCTGGCGCTGCCCGCCGGACAGTTCCGCGGGGCGGCGGCCGGCGGCGTCCGACGGCAGGGCGACCTGGTCGAGCAGGTCGGCGACGCGTCTCCTGCGGGAGTGCCGGTCGCCGATGCCGAAGCCGACGAGGGGTTCGGCGACCGTGTCGGCGACGGTGAACCGGGGGTCGAGGGAGCCGGTGGGGTCCTGGTGGATCAGTCGGGCGCGCCGGGACAGGGCGACGGCGTCCCCGCCCCGGCGGCCCCGGATACCGCGGCCGTCGAGGTGTCGGCCGAGGACGGTGACCTCGCCGGCGTCGAAGGGTTCGATGCCCAACAGGATGCGGGCGGTGGTGGACTTGCCCGAGCCGGATTCACCGACGATGCCGAGGGTGCGGCCGGCGGTGAGGGTGAAGTCCACGCCGTCGACGGCGGGTCCGGTGGCCCGGTCGAAGATGCGGGTCAGCCCGCGGGCGGTGATGACCGGTTCCGCAGCTTCTGTCCTTTCGGACACCGGTGATGCCGCCCGGCGTGCTGCCCGGCCGGGGACCGCGGCGACGAGGTCGCGGGTGTAGTCCTCCTGCGGGGCGGTCAGCACCGTCCGAGCGGTGCCCTGTTCGATGAGGCGGCCGCCCTTGAGCACCACGATGCGGTCGGCGCGGGCGTGGGCCACACCCAGGTCGTGGGTGATCAGCAGCAGCGCCGCCCCGGTCTCCCGGACCCGACGCTCCAACAGGTCGAGGACCTGCTTCTGCACGGTGACGTCGAGGGAGGAGGTCGGTTCGTCGGCGATGACGAGGGCCGGGTCGCCGATGAGCGCCAGGGCGATGAGGACGCGCTGACGTTGCCCGCCGGACAGTTCGTGCGGGTGGCGGCGGGCGTGGAGGGTGGCGTCCAGCCCGACGGCGGTGAGGGCGTCAGCGACCTCCTGACGCACGGCGGCACATCCGGAGCGTCCGGTGCCGCCGTTCTGCCGGACCGCCTCGGCGAGCTGGCTGCCGATGGTGCGCACCGGATTGAGACCTTCGCCGGTGTCCTGCGGGATGTAGCCGATGCCGCCGCGGTACAGGCGGCGCCAGGCCGCGGGGCCGACGGTCGTGGCGTCCGTCCCGAGGATCCGGTGCTCCGCGGCGGTGACGGTGAGCCCCGCCCCGCCGAGTCCGACGGCCGCGCGGGCGGTGGTGGATTTTCCGGAGCCGGATTCGCCGACGAGGGCGACGGTCTCCCCGGCCGCCAGGGAGAGGTCGAGGTCCCGGACCGCGGTCCGGTCGCCGTAGGAGGCGGTCAGGTCGATGAGGTCGAGGACGCTGCCGGCGTGCGGCGGGTAGGGCGGGCGGTGGCCGGCGGCGTCTGCGCGCGTCCCGGTCGTGACTGTGGTTGCTGCGGTTGTCGTGGTTGCAGTGGTGGTGGTCATGATGTGCTCCTGGTGGTGAGGGTGCGGGACAGGTGGTTGACGGCGATGACGGTGACGGCGATGACGAGGCCGGGCAGGGTGGTCAGCCACCAGGCACTGGCGAGGTAGCTGCGCCCGTCGGCGACGAGCAGGCCCCATTCGGGTGTCGGCGGTGGTGCGCCGAGCCCGAGAAAGCTCAGGGCGGAGACCGACAGCAGTGCGGTGCCGAACTCCAGCACCGCCAGACCGGCGAGCGGACTCAGGGCGTGCGGCAGGATGTGGCGGGCGAGGATGCGTCCGGTGCCGACGCCCGAGAGCCGGGCGGCCTCGACGAAGGCGCTGGTGCGCCAGCGCAGCACTTCGTTGCGCGCCACCCGGACGAAGGTCGGGACGGAGGCGACACCGACGGCGACGGCGACCTTGCCGGGGCCGAAGCCGAGTCCGGCGACGACGGCGATGGACAGCAGCAGGCTGGGCACCGACTGCAGGACATCGGTGAGGCGGGACAGGAAGGAGTCGAGGGCACCGCCGACGTAGCCGGCGACGGTGCCGATGAGGCTGCCGGCGACGACGGCGACCGCGACGGCCAGTGCGGCGGTGACGACGGACTCGCGGGCGCCGTGGATGACCCGGGTCCACACGTCACGGCCCAGGTGGTCGGTGCCGAAGAGGTGGCTGAGGCTCGGCGCCTGCAGCCGGTCGAGGGGTTGTCCGACGAGCGGGTCGGCGGAGGTGAACAGGCCGGGCACCACGGCCCAGGCCAGGACGACGAGGAGGACGAGCCCGGCGAGGACGGTGCCGGGTCCGGGCCCGGTGCGGCGGCCGGTACGGGGGTTCCGGACAGGACGCCGCCGGGTCCGGGGCCCGGGCACGGTGGCGGCCGTGGCAGTCGTGGCGGTCATGCGGACACCGTCTCTTTCTGATCGGTGGAGGTACGTGTCGTCCGAGTCGTCCGTGTCGTCTGTGTCGTCCGGGTACGGGCGTCCACCACGGGCAGCAGCAGGTCGGTGACGATGTTGACGACGACGAAGATCGCCGCGGAGACGGTCACCACCCCCAGCACCACCGGAATGTCCTGAGAGGTCACGGAGGTGACGAGGAGGCGTCCCAGGCCGTTGCGGGTGAAGACGGTCTCCACGACGACGGCACCGCCGAGCAGTTGACCGGTGAGGACGCCGCCCACCGCGAGCAGCGGCCCCAGGGACGCACGCAGCGCGTGGGTGGTGAGCAGCCGGCCGGTGGTGTAACCGGCGGCGCGGAACGTGGTGATGAACTGCTGGTGCCAGCCGGCGGTGAGACTGCGCTGGAGGACCTGGCCGACGGTCGCCGCAACCGGGACGGCGAGGGTCACGGCGGGCAGGACGAGTCCGGCGGGGCCGGTGCCGCCCAGGGCCGGGACCCAGCCGAGGCGGAAGGAGAAGATCTGCAGGAGGAGCAGTCCGACCCAGAAGGTGGGCAGGGAGACGCCCAGGACCGGCAGGCCGGAGAGGAGGTCGCCGAGCCGGCGGAGCCGGGGTGACCGGCCGGTGGTCGCGGCGACGGCCGCCACGGCGGTCAGGATGCCGACGATCCCGCCGAGGACGAGGGCGGCGACCGCGAGTTCGAGGGTGGTGGGCAGGGTGTCGGCCAGGGAGGTGGTGACGGCGTCCCCGGTGAGGTAGGAGGAGCCGAGGTCACCGGTGACCAGGCCACCGAGGGCGGCGAGGTACTGGCCGGGCAGGGACCGGTCGAGGCCGTACTGGCGGCGCAGGTCGTCGATCTGCTCCGGGGTGGCGTCCGACTGTCCGGACCCGGAGAGCATGGTGGCGACCGGGTCGCCGGGCAGGGCGTAGAGGATGAGGAAGGTGAGGGTCCAGGCCGCCCAGATGATGATCACGCCGTAGAGGACGCGCAGCAGGAGGTGCCGGGCCTGATATCTGTTCAGGTAGCGGTTCACGGTCATGCTCCTTCACTGAGCCAGGTGTCGAGGAGTTGGAGACGGCTGGAGGCCTCGTAGCGGTAGCCGTGCACGTCGGGGGCGGTGGCGGAGATCCCGGAGAGTTCGACGAGGGGGATGACGTTGCCGTCGCGGACGAGGTCGGCGGTGATGTCGCCGACGGTGCGGGCCCGGGTGGCGGGGTCGGTGGTGGCGAGGCTGTCGCCCAGCAGGTCGTCGACGTGGCCGGCGGGGCGGTTGTTGACGTTGCGGCCGCCGGCGTCGAAGACGGTGCGCAGCACGTCCGGGTCGGAGCGGGTGAGGTTGTAGAACTCGACGTCGTTGGTGCGGGCCTGCTGGGCGGCGGAGGTCTCCGCCATGGTCTTCTTCTCCAGCTGCAGGTCCACGCCCACCGCCCGCAGCTGCTGCTGGACGAGTTCGAGGAACGGGGCGGTCTGCCAGTAGCCGACCGGGACGGTGAGCCGGGCCCCGTCCTTCGTGCGGAAGCCGTCGCTGTCGCGTCCGGTCCAGCCGGCCTCGTCGAGCAGCCGGTTCGCCGTGTCCGGGTCATGCCGGAGCAGATCGGACTGGTCGGTGTAGCCGGGGGTGGTGGAGCCGAGGACGGAGGTCGCGGGCTTCTGCCGTGCGGAGAGCACCGCGGTGAGTTCGTCGCGGTTGACCGCGGCGTTCACCGCCTGCCGGACGCGGGGGTCGGTGAACGGTCCCTTCTTCCAGTTGGGGAACAGTGAGTAGTTCACCCCGGGGTTGGGGCGGTCGACGATCGGGAAGCCGGACTGGTCGAGCAGTTCCTCGTCCTGGGGTTGGACGGCCGTGTCCACGTCGATCTGGCCGGAGGCGAGGCTGCCGTTGCGGACGCCGGATTCGGGGACGACGGTGAAGTCGATGCCGTCGAGGTAGGCGGGCCCCTGGTGCTGCGCCAGAGCGGACCCCCACCGGTAGTCGTCGTTGCGGACCAGGGAGGCACCGCCGGCGGGGCTGAAGTCGGTGAGGGTGAACGGCCCGGTGCCGACGAGGTCGCCGGTGCAGCGCTGCTCCGGGGTCTCCGCCAGGGTCGACGGCGCGTAGAAGCCGAGGGTCATGGTGGAGCTGGCCTGGAGGAACTGGGCGTCAGGTTCGGCGAAGCGGACGGTGACGGTGCGGGGGTCCGGGGTGTCGATGCCGGTCAGCCCGGCGAGGTAGGTCGAGCCGAGGGAGGATTTCGCCCCGAGGTCGACGATGCCCTCGAAGTTGTCCTTCACCGACTGCGAGGTGAACGGGGTGCCGTCGGTGAAGTGCACGCCGTCGCGCAGGTGGAAGGTGAAGGTGGTCGAGTCGTCGCTGACCTCCCAGCTCTCGGCGAGCCACGGGACGATCTTCCCGGTCGCCGGGTCCTGGTCGGTGAGTGAGTCGGTGAGCTGCCGGGAGACGTTGAGGGCGGTGTTGTTGCCGACCTGCTGGCCGTCGGCGCAGGTGATGTCCGCGTCGAAGGCGACGCGCAGTGTCCCGCCGCTGACCGGCGGCCCGGTGTACCCGTCGCCGCGCTGTCCCGCGGCACTGCCGCAGGCGCTGAGGGTGGTCAGGGTCGCGAGGACGCCGAGGACCAGTCCCGCGGCGGCCGCTGTCCCTGCCACACCACTTCTACTAGACCGCTCTGTCTGCATGGGTGGCACGGTAGTCGCGGCCCCGGCGCCGCCGAAGCCTTCGGATCACCCCGACCCGATCTGCGCCGCTGCGCACGGGGCGTCCCCGGTTTCGTTGTGTGCCACAATGAGAACCATGACAGAGGAGTTCACCCGCGGATCATCCCGGCACGCTGCCCACCAGCGCATCCCCGCCGCACCCGACCTCACCACACTCGAGGGCGCCTTCGCCGCCGTCGAGGACCGCACCACCTCCGTCGCCGAACGCATCGCCGCGCAGTACCGCGCCACCGCCCCCGCCCCGGCCCACGTCGACCAGCCGGTCAGTGCCGACGGCGTCACCGCCGCACCGCACCTGCCTGACGGCCGGTGGATCTACAAGGCCGTGCTGTACACCACCGGCGGGATCGTCGTCGACAGCCGGGACGCCGGCGGGTTCGACGAGGACCGCACCTCCTTCCTCACCGACCTGGGCCGCGACCTGCGCAAGGACGGCATCACCGTCGGGCACATCGCCGCCGCGGGACAGGCGGTCAGCCGCGCCCTGTGCGCCGAGTTCGACCAGCCCTGGCCCGGCCCGGACATCACCTACCAGCGGGCCGAGGAACTCGGCATCCCCGCCGGGCTCACCGAACTGCTCCAGGTCGTCGACTCCGGCGTCCGCGTCGCCGCCATCGGCTCGGCGGAGGACGATGAGGCGGGCGTCCCCGCCACCGTGACCGCCGAGGTCACCGATGTCCAGCGCCGTGGCCCGCACACCACCGTCGTGCGGCTGGCCGCCGGCCGGAAGGCGAACGGGAAGACCGGCTGGCCCGGCCAGTTCCTCGAGGTCCGCACCCCCGCCGAACCCGACCGGTGGCAGCAGCTCGCCAGCGCCCTCCCGCCGAACCTCGAGGGGTTCATCGAATTCCACCTCCCCCACCCCGTCGACGCTCCGGTGCAGGTCACCCCCGGGGAAACCTGGGTCCTGGCCAACCCGACCGGCGGTCTGGACATTCCCGCCGACGAAACCCGGGGCGTGGCTCTCCTGGCGATCGGGGCGGGCCTGGCGCCGCTGCGCTGCCTGCTGCTGGAGATCTCCGGACGCCCCTCCCATCCGCCGGTCCACCTCTACTGGGAGGCCCCGCACCGCGACGACCTGCACGAGCTCGTGGGCGTCCTGTCGCTGGCCGGCAGTTTCGACTGGCTGACCGTCACCCCGGTCGTGCGGGGTTCCGCCGACGACCCCACCGGCGAGGCCCGCACCGCCTGGCACGACACCGCCGATGCCGCCCGCTTCCACGCCTACGCCCACCCCGCCGACGAGATCATGGCCATGGGCGAACCCCTGCGCACCGGCACCGCCGTGGACGCCGTCCTCGCCGACGGCACCTGGCGCAACCGCCGGATCCTCATCGCCGGCGACGACAGTGCCGCAGGCAAGGCCGCGGTGCGGGACGCCCTGCAGGCCCTCACCGCCGCCGGTGCCGACCCGGCCGCGATCACCGCCGAGCCGTGAGGGCTGTGCCGACTGGGCCAGCCGGGCCAGCCGGGCCAGCCGGGCCAGCCGGGCCGGTCAGTTCTTCCCGAGCGGCTGCACCCCGAGATTCCGCAGGTCATCGAGGTCCACACCGCTGACCGCCAGGTCGCGGTCATGCCCGGGCAGCACCGGCAGGCCCTTCCGGACCTTCTCCACCCGGTTCGGGTCGATGTCGATGACGAGGATCTGGGCGACATAGCCGGTCTCCGCCAGGCGTGCCCCGTCCGGACCGACCGCGACCGAGTGACCGATCCCGGTGGGCCCGTCATTCTGGCCGTACCGGTCCGGCGACCCGGGACGCGCCTGGCCGGCGGCGACGAGGTAACTGGTGGTGTCCAGGGCGCGGGCCCCGGTGAGAGTGCGCCACTGTTCCAGCTTGCCCGGCCCGTCACCCCAGGATGTCGGCACGACCATGACCGTGGCCCCCGCCTTCGCCAGGGCGTAGAAATGCCCCGGGAACCGGATGTCGTAGCAGGTCGCCAGGCCGATGGTCACCCCGTCGATGTCGTAGACCACCCGCCGGTTGCCCGGCTTGACCGTGTCGGACTCCCGGTAGCCGAACGCGTCGAAGGTGTGGATCTTGTCGTAGTGGTCGGTGCCGTGCGGGCCGGTGATCAGCAGGGTGTTGCTCACCCGCCGGAAGTGGTTCGCCTCCCCCGCATTCGTCGGCGCCTCGGTCCGCAGCTCCCCCGACGGCAGCCGGTAGACCGTGTCCGCCGGGGTGAACATGCCGACGACGACGGTCACGTCGTTGTCCTGTGCCGCCTTCTTCACCCCGGTCGCGAACGGTCCGTCGAGGGGCTGGGCGATGACGTCGAGGCGTCCTGCGTCGAAGGGGAACATCGCCGCCTCGGGGAAGACCACGAGGTCGGCGCCGTGACGGGCGGCCTCACCGACGGCCCGGACGATGGCGGCGAGATTCTTCGCGACGTCGGGCACGGAGCTCATCTGGATTGCTGCGATGCGCATGGTCACCAGGGTACGGCAGGACGCAGAAGGGCACAGGTGGACACGGCTGGACTACAGGTGGGCTACAGGCTGCCGACGAGGGATCCGAGCGACCCGGCCGGCTGCCCGGGGACATCGGCACTGACCACGCTCGGGGCGTCCTGTCCCGGTTCCACGCCGGTGACGGCACCGGTCGAGTCGACGGTGACCCTCGCACTCAGCGCGGCGGGCAGGTTGATGCGGGCCCAGCCGTCGGAGGAGGCGTCCAACGGGGAACCGGAGCGGATCTCGGTGGCGGCGAGGACACTGCGGCGCTGCGCGTCGCTGAGCTCGGGGAACGCGGTGGCCAGGAGCTTCTCCGCGTTCTCCGGGACCTGGGCCGGCCGGTTGTCCAGTGAGGTCGGCGCGAAACCGTAGGTCATCCGCGCCTGGTAGGCCTGCAGGGCGCTGGCCCGGTCGGTGACCGGGGCGGTGGAGACCGGGTCGGTGAACGGGTTGGTGTAGCCGCCCGCGTCATTGGCGTCCGTGTCCCCGATGCACGCGTCGAGGGTGGCACCGTGACCGTCGGCCTCGCAGCGGTCCTCGAGGTAGCCGACGAGTTCGTCGCGGGCCGGGTCGAGCGTGCCGGCGATGTAGTCACCGTCGGCGAGCTGGGTGGCGGTGTTGACGTGGCCCTCGATGCGGCCGCCGATGACATCGAGCGGGTAGTGGACGCCGAGGGCGATGCGGTTGTTGCCCGCCTCCGAGCCCCGGGTGAGGATCTCCGGGCCGAGTTCCGGCAGCAGTTCGGCCAGCTGCAGGCTGATGCCGTAGGCGTAGGTGGTGTGGCCGGAGGGGAAGGCCTGGTTGATCCCGTCGAGACCCTTCTCGCCGACGCCGGCGAACGTGTCGTAGCCGGCGGTGTGCGGCGCCCCGTTGTCCGGACGGGTGCCCTGGTCCGGGATGCGGTGGATGTCCAGCTGGGCGTCCAGCCCCTTCAGGTCGTTCTCGCCGTTGCGGGAACGGTCGCCGACACTCCCCCTGTCCCGGTCCCCGGTCTGCAGGAACGGGCGCGGGTAGTTGAAGTCGGTCTTCGCGTCCCCGGTGGTGGCATTGTCCTCACCGGTCTCGATGACGGCACTGGTCAGCGGGAGTTTCCCCTGCTCCACACCGTCGGTGAAGTAGCCGGAGAGCACCGGGCCGAGGGCGTCCCCGAGGGTCTCGGTCCAGATCATGTCGGCGTCCTCCAGCGCGCGCAGCGACTGGTCCGGGTCCGCGGCGGCGGCGTGGTTGATGCCGAGCAGGGTGCCGTCGTTGGCTTTGAGCACGTCGGCGCCCTTGTCGGTGACGTCGCCCTTGAAGGCGGTGGCGAGCTTTCCTGCGTCGCTGTCACCGTCATAGTCGGCGGCGGTCCACCAGTCGGAGAACTCGTCGATGAGGGCGGTCCGGTCCGGGCCGGGCGGGGTGTCCGCGAGAGCCGGGGACGCGGTGAGGGCAGAGGTCGCGGCGACAGTGGCGGTCACGGTCGCGAGCAGGGAGAGAGTGAGAGAGCGTGTTCGCATGGACCGTATGGTGCGCCGTCGCCGTGTACACCGGGTGACCGGCGGGGCCGGGATGCGGTGAACAGTGGGTGAATACGTGGTGCACGGTGCGCCTCACACCGTGGCGACCACGAGATCCTCGCCGCTGACGGGGCTGAGGTCGACACTGGGTCCGACACTGGGTCCGACACTGGGGCCCGATGCCCGCGGAACGAACCGACAGGTCGAATTTTCTGTCCTCCAACAGCACACCGATTCGTGAACCCAACAGCCGCAGGAGCCGGCCGACCCCTCGGTTCGGGAAACCGACACCGCGTCCGGGTCCCGCAGCGACTACCATCACGCTGTGCCCGAACAGCCCGAACAGCCCGCCGCGTCCACCGCGTCCACCACGTCCGCCCAGCCGGCCCCCGCGTCCGTCCTCACCGCGCTGAAGAGTCCGAAACTCCTCACCGTCGAGATCCTCGGCGGACTCGTCACCGCCTTCGCGCTCATCCCCGAGTCACTGAGCTTCGCCATCGTCGCCGGACTCGACCCCCGGATGGGCCTCTACGCCGCCTTCACCATGGCCTGCGTCACCGCCGTCCTCGGCGGCCGCCCCGGTATGGTCTCCGGCGCCGCCGGGTCGATCGCCCTCGTCATCTTCCCCGTCGCCCGCGACCACGGCGTGGAGTACCTGCTGGCCACGGTCATCCTCGGCGGCGTCCTGCAGATGGTGATGGGTGCACTCGGCGTGGCGAAACTGATGCGGTTCATCCCGCGTTCCGTCATGGTCGGATTCGTGGACGCCCTGGCGATCCTCATCTTCACCGCGCAGCTCCAGCACCTGTTCAACGTGCCGTGGCAGGTGTACCCGCTGGTCATCGGCGGCCTGGTGATCATGGCCCTGTTCCCGAAACTGACGACGAAGGTGCCCGCGCCCCTGGCGTCCATCCTGCTGGTCACGCTCGCGGCCGTGACACTGTCCATCGACGTCCCCACCGTCGGCGACCAGGGCGAACTGCCGGACACCTTCCCCGGCTTCGGCATCCCCGACATCCCGTGGACGTTCCACACCCTCGGCATCATCGCCCCGTACGCGGTGGCGCTGGCACTGGTCGGGCTGATGGAATCCCTGCTGACCGCCAAGCTCGTCGACGACATCACCGAGACCCACTCGGACAAGACCCGCGAATCCGTCGGCCAGGGCATCGCCAACGTCGTCACCGGGTTCTTCGGCGGCATGGGCGGCTGCGCGATGATCGGCCAGACGATGATCAACGTGAAGCAGGCCGGGGCACGCACCCGGATCAGCTCGTTCCTCGCCGGCCTGTTCCTCATCATCCTGTCGGTCAGCCTGTCCGACGTCGTCGGCAGGATCCCGATGGCCGCACTGGTGGCGGTGATGATCGTCGTCGCGTTCACGACCTTCGACTGGAACTCGGTGCGGACCCTGCGGGTCATGCCGCGCTCGGAGACCGTGGTCCTGCTGGTCACCGTCGTCGCGACCGTCGTCACCGACAACCTGGCCGTCGGGGTGATCCTCGGCGTGCTCACCGCGATGGTGGCCTTCGCCCGGCGCGTCGCGCACCTGACCCGGGTGGAGCGGACCGGGGAGGGCACCTACCGGGTCGCCGGACAGCTGTTCTTCGCCTCCTCGAACGACCTGGTGTACCAGTTCGACTACGCCGGCGACCCCGCGGCGGTGACGGTCGATTTCTCCGCGACGACGGTGTGGGACTCCTCCACCGTCGCCGCCCTGCAGGGCGTCCGGGAGCAGTACGAACGCCGTGGGAAGACCGTGGAGTTCACCGGACTGGACGCCACGAGCAGCGGCTACCTCGACCGGCTGGAGGGCCGGCTGGGGTAGCCGCTGCGGGGTTGCGGCCAAGATACAGCAGCGTAGGGTCGGGCGACACGGAGACAATTTCCCCAGAAAAAGGACACCGGAGAAAGGACCACCCCATGTCCGTACGCCGCCTCACCACCGTCGCCGCCACCGGCCTGCTCACCGTCGGCACCGCATTCGCCGCCGTCCCCGCCGCCGGGGCGGAAGCCCCCGATGTCCCGGACCGGCCCTCGGCCAGCCCCATCGAGTTCTCGAATGACAGTTACGACGCCGCCGGGGAGCTTCCGCCACCGCTCGACAGCATCGCCCAGGGCTCGGTCTTCGCCGGTGTCCTCGGCTCGACGGTGGGGTTCCTGTCACTGTGTTTCCTCACGGACATCGTCCCGTCCCTGCCCGGGAACTGCCCCACCTGACCGGAGTTGTCCACAGGACACCGCCACGACACGCCGGTCCCCGGACCGAATCTGTCGTGAGTTGTCCACAGAACGCGGCGTCCCGGGCCGTCGCGGTACCACTCCCGCCGGTCCTGTCGTAGTGTGCGTGCACCGGCCCGGGACACACCGGGGCGACAACGCACCCGGGAGGGGTCATGACAGGACAGGGAACAGAGCGGATTTTCGGGGTGGAGCCGACGTCGGTGACGGCGGCGGCGCACCGTCTGACGGGGCACGCCAAGGCGTTGACACAGGCCGCCGGGATGCTCGGTGGCGCAGTCGCCGAGGCACGGGACCTGCCCGGCGGCCGGCTGTGCACCGCACTGCGCGACGGTGCGGCACAGGTCGGCACGGCCCTCGACGGCGAGGCCGCGGCCGTGGATGTCTGCGCCGGTGACCTGCACTCCTTCGTCGCCGCGGTCACCGGTGCGGAGGCCGCCGCGGTGGACTCGTTCGCCGGCGGCAGTGGCAACGGCAGTGGCAGCGGCGACGGCAGCACCGGCACGGGGGAATGACCGTGGACATCCGTGACATCGAACATGCGGACCTGGGGCATGTCACCGACATCGCCGACCGGTGGCGACGGGGTGGGACATCACTGTGCGGTACCGCCGGTGAGCTGCGCGGTACCGCGGAGTTCCCCGGCTGGGACGGCACCGCGGCCGAGGCCATGCGCCACCGGGTGGACAGTTCGACCAACCAGGCCGACGTCGCCGGGTTCCGCAGTACCGCGGTCGGTGTGATGACCGGCGCCCACACCGCCGCGCTCGCGGTCGCCCAGGGGATCGTCCGCGCGGTGCTCGCGGCGGCCCGGACGACCGGCATGCATGTCAGCCCGGACGGCACGGTCCGTCCGGGTGGCGGCGGTACGGCCGGGGCGGTCACCGGTCTGCTCGCCGCCGTCCCCGGCCCGGCGGGTCACCTCGTCGCCGGCACCGCCGCGGCATTGACCGCGGTCCTGCAGGAGGTCATGCAGTACGTCATGCTGCAGGACTCACTGGCCGGCGGCGCCGTGTCCGTCACCTGCGACGTCGACCGGCCGCCGGTGGTCAGTCCGGTGGAGTTCTCCCCCGGCGCCGTCGCGGAACTGACCCGCGATCCGGCGCGGGCGGCGGCCGGGGCAGCAGTCTTCCCTGCCGAGCTCGACGCCACCCTGGGTGCGGACAGGAAGGCCGAACTCACCTCGGCGGTCGACCGGGCCCGGGAGAGTCTCGCCCTGCGTGGTCTCGACCCCGACGTGGTCGGGGTGGCCGTCATGGACCTCGCCGGTTCGCCCGCGGTGGTGGTCGGCGACCTCGCCGAGGCACGGACGGTCTCCACCCTGGTCAGCGGGGTCGGGTCCTCCGGCAGCGGTGCAGTCGCCGGCACCGCGGCAGCCGCCGGGCGCATCGCCGGTCCGGGCCACGCCGTCGTCGCCTGGCACGGTTACACCGCACCGGGGAACCTGCTCACCGGCGCCCTGCCCGGCCACGCGATCGTGGGCGCGCCGGCGCTCCGGAAGGCGCAGCGGCAACTGCGTGAGACCACCCGGGAGGACGCCGACCTGCAGATCATCGCCCACAGTTACGGCACCACCCTCACCGGCACGGCCGCGATGCCGTTCAGTGCCGGACTCGAGGCGGACACCCTGCAGATTCTCGGCAGTCCGGGGATGGTGGCGCCGACCGCCGGCGCCCTGAACCTCCACGCCACCGACGGGCATGCCGAGGTCCACGTCCGGGATGAACCCGGCGACCTCATCGGACTCGCCACCGGTCCGGTCCACGGACTCCACGGCAGAGATCCGGCGTCCCCGTTGTTCGGCGCGGACAGTGTCGACGGTGTCGACAGTGTCAACGGGGCCATCGGGGACAACAGGCGGGGCGGTCCCCTCCACCGCGCCTGGGATACCGTCACCGACGGCTACCTGTGGCTGCGCGGCGACCTGGACACCCACAGCGCCTACCTCTCCGACGAGCAGGTGCTGGAGAAACTACGTTGGGGGCCATGACCACACTCCCGGACGCGGTGCCCGCCGTCATCGTCGGCGCCGGACAGGCCGGACTCGCCGCCGCCCATGAACTGGTGCGCCGCGGGGTGAAGCCCGGCACCGACCTCCTCGTCCTCGACAGCGGCGACGGGCCGGGCGGCGCCTGGCGGGAGCGGTGGGACTCGCTCACCCTCGGCAAAGCCCACGGCATCGCCGACCTGCCGGGCATGCCGATGGAACGCCCTGATCCGACCGTCCCGGCGTCCCGCCTCGTCGCGGACTACTACGGCGCCTACGAGCGGCGGTTCGGGCTGGATGTCGTCCGGCCCGTGCGGGTCGTCAGTGTGCACTCCACCGGGCCGGAACCGGACGCGCCTCTCGAGCTCACCGTGCTGCACGACGGCACCTGCACCACCGTGCGGACCCGGCTGCTGCTCAACGCGACCGGCACCTGGACCCACCCCTACATCCCGTACGTCCCGGGCATCGCGGACTTCACCGGCCGTCAGCTGCACACCGTCGACTACGTGCGGAAAGAGGACTTCGCCGGTCAGCGCGTCCTCGTCGTCGGCGGGGGGCTCAGCGCCGTGCAGTTCCTGCTGGAGCTCCACCAGCCAGGCTCGGCGGCACAGACGTTCTGGGCGACGCGCCGGCCGCCGAACTTCACCCGGGAGGAGTTCGACCAGCGGTGGGGTTACGGCGTGGAGGAGCGGGTGCGCGCCGCGACCTACAGCGGGCGGCGTCCGGAATCGGTGGTGCGCAACACGGGTATCCCGCCCTGGCCGGAGTACCTCGCCGCGGTGGCGTCCGGGGTGCTGGTCTCCCGCGGGATGATCGGGCGGTTGACCACCGACCGCGCCGTCTGGGGCGACCAGTCCGCACAGGCGCTGCGGGACGCCGCGGCGACGGCACCGGACGGCTCCCCCGCACTGGCGCAGCCGGACAGCTGGGTCCCGTTCCCGCCGGGACACGCCGAGCAGATCGACACGGTCTTCTGGAACACGGGTTTCCGGCCCGCGCTCGACCACCTCGCCCCGCTGCACCTGCGGGAGCCGGAGGGCGGCGGCATCCGGATGTCCGACGAGGTCACGGTCGCGAAAGATCCGCGGGTGCTGCTCGTCGGCTACGGGTCTACCGCCTCGACGATCGGGGCGAACCGGGCCGGTCGGCTGGCGGGGCGGGAGGCGGCGCAGCGGTTGGCGGGATGATCACCTCATCCTCCGGTATGACCCTGACTGACCTGCATATTCAGACCGGAGGCTGATTCGCTGACCCCCGTGGCGGCCGTAGCGTGAGTCCCATGAAGACATCACACATCGTCAGTCTGTCCGCCTCCGTCCTCCTCGTCGGAGGACTCGCCGCCGCCGGTATCTCCGCCGAGCTCTCCGCCCAGCACGACCGGGAGGGCACCGTCCGGGACATTGTCGCCGCCGTCGCCCCGGGGTCCGACACCGCCGGCATCGACGTCCACGGCCGTCCGCTCTTCCTCTCCGACAAGGGCACCGTCTCCACCGCCTACGTCAACGTCACCGCCGACGAGAAGAACTCGCAGTGGATCATCCAGGACTACCGTGACAAGGTCATCGGTCTGCTCGACATCATCGTCCCCGTCACTCTGCCCGGCGGCCCGGCGGCTCAGCCGGCTCCGGTTCCCGACACCACGGACGGCAGCTTCACCGACCGGGGCCGGTTCAACGGTGCCGAGGTCGTCTACGCCGCCACGCTGGACGGCGGCGTCCTCACCGTCACCGCCGACGGCGTCCCGGTCGCCACCGTCGACCTGCCCGGTGTGACCACCGCCGACACTCTCCACACCTACGTCGGAGAGGGTGGAGTCTCCGTCAACCTCCAGGCACGTCACCTGACGGTCTGACCCCTGACAGCCTGACCCTGACAGTCTGACCTCCGGTGCCGGAAGCTTGGGACCGGAGGACGCTTTTCCCGCGTCAGATGGTCCTGTGGTCCCAAGGTGCGACCTGCCCGGTCATGTGTATTGCGGTCCCGGCCCCACCGACATATAGTTGATACATCAACTAAAAGGCCACCGGCCAGACACTGAACACCATGGAGGAGCACACATGAAGGCCTTCGGCTTCCTCAGCTTCGGGCACTACGACCTCTCCGCCGCTGAACGCAGCGGCGCCGGCCGTCGCATGCCCGGCGCAAAAGAGAACCTGAAGAACGCGCTCGAGATCGCCGTCGGCGCCGATGAACTCGGCGTCAACGGTGCATACTTCCGCGTCCACCACTTCGCACCGCAGCATTCCGCCCCGATGCCGCTGCTCGCCGCCATCGCGGCGCGCACCAGCAGGATCGAGGTCGGGACTGGCGTCATCGACATCCGCTACGAGAACCCGCTGCAGCTCGCTGAAGAGGCCGCCCAGCTCGACCTGCTGTCCGACGGCAGAGTCGCCCTCGGCGTGTCCCGGGGATCACCCGAGCCCGTCGACCGCGGCTACGAGTCCTTCGGCTACCACCCGGCCGCCGACGACCCCAAGGGCAAGGAGATGGCGCGGGAGAAGTTCACCCGCTTCCTCGACGCCGTCGACGGCAAGGGCATGGCCACCTCCCTGCCGCTCGACCAGCAGTACCCGCGGATGTACCACCCGAACGTCCCGGTCCCGGTCATGCCGCACTCGATGTCACTGCACAAGCACGTCTGGTGGGGCGCAGGATCCCGCGACACGGCCGTCCGCGCCGCCCACAACGGGGTGAACCTCATGAGCTCCACCCTGCTCACCGAGGCCAACGGCGACCGTTTCGAGGACCTGCAGGCCGAACAGATCCGCCAGTACCGTGAGGCATGGAAGGAAGCCGGCCACACCTGGACGCCGCGCACCTCGGTGTCCCGGTCGATCATCCCGGTGACCTCCGAGGAGGACATGCGGATGTTCGGCATCGGCGGCGACGAGGGCGGTATCGGCTACATCGACGACGGCCAGGCCACCTTCGGCCGGACCTACACCGATGAGCCGGACAAGCTCGTCGAGCAGTTGAAGAAGGACACCGCCCTCATGGAGGCGGACACCCTCATGCTCACCATCCCCAGCCAGCTGGGGATCGACGCGAACCTGCGCATCCTGCAGAACTTCGCCGAGTATGTCGCCCCGGAGCTCGGCTGGGAGCCGAACACCGCCGGCCCGGTCACCGGCTACCCGCTGGCGTAGTCGACGACAACCGGCGAGTGATCCGAGAGCCGGACGCCACGAAAGTCCCGGTCCACGGCGTCCGCCACCGCCGTCTCCGCCAGCCGGGGTGTGGCGAGGTGGTAGTCGATGCGCCACCCGACATCCTTGGCGAAGGACTGCCCCGCCCAGGACCACCACGAGTACGGCCCGTCCTCGTCCGGGTGCAGCGCCCGGACGACGTCGACGAGGGTGCGGGGCGAGAGCTGCCGGTCGAACCAGTCACGCTCCTCGGGGAGGAAGCCGTCATGTTTCTGGTTGCGCCGCCAGTTGGCGAGGTCCCGGCGGGTATGGGCGATGTTCATGTCCCCCATGAGCAGGAATTCCCGGCCGTCGGCGGCAGCCGCCCGGCGCGTGGCTGTCAGATAGCGTCCGAAGCCGGCGAGGAACCCCATCTTCCGCTCGTAGTGCGCCCCACCGTCGGGTGCCTCCCGCATCCGCTCCGGCCGCTGCATCTCGGCGGGCAACCCGCCTTTGGGCAGGTAGAGACAGGCGACCGTGAGCGGGGCATCGGCGAGGTCGACCTCGATGTAGCGTCCCTGCGCGATGAAGGGACGCAGCTTCCGCGCCAGCGGCACCCGGTCGACGGCCGGCACGTCGCGCAGGTCGTCCGGTGCGGCATGCGGGCCGCCGAGCAGCGCCCCACCGCTCCACGTCCGGACCGCTGCGGGTGCTTCCCGGGTCAGGACGGCCACCCCGTTGCGTCCCGAAATGGTCCCGGTCTCCAGGGCGACGTGGTAGCTCCCGAAAGCGTTGTCGGGCAGTTTGTCGGCCTGCGCCCGGACCTCCTGGAGCGCGACGACGTCACAGCCACGCGTGTCCAGCCAGTCGCCGAACCCCCGACGCTGCGTGGCACGGATCCCGTTGATGTTGGCGGTGGCGATACGGAGCATGCCGGTGAGGTTACCGTGGAGCCGTGACTTCCCAGACGCCGTCCGTCACCACCGACCAGGTCATCGCCTTCCGACTGCGCAACCACGGTCTGCTGGACCGTGCTCCGGTGACGGAACTGGCGCAGGCGGTGGGCACCTGCGGCATCCAGGACAGCCCGCCCGGCTCCGCGGCACTGGCCCTGCATGCCCGCGTGGACCTCACCCCGGAGGATCTTTCTGCTGCGGTCAGCACGCAGAAGTCTCTGGTCACCACCTGGTCGATGCGCGGAGCCCCGTTCCTGATTCCGACGCGGGACGCCGCGGTCTTCACCACCGGTGTCCTCCCGCCGACCGAAGCCGGACGCCTGCACCTGATCCGTGGCGTGGAGCGTGACCTCGACCAACTTTCCCTCACTCTCGACAGGGCCACTGCCCTGGTGCGGGAGGAGATCCACGATGTCCTCGCTGGACGACAGCTCACCGTCACCGAACTGGGCGGGGAGATCGCGCCCCGGGTCGCCGGGCACCTGCCCGAGGCTGCCCGAGACGTCTGGGACTCCGAGGGACCCCATGCCGCGGGGCAACCGGTGGGTGAGGCAGTGGTGCACTTCGTCCTCCGGATCCTCACACTGGAAGGGGTGATCTGCATCGTCCCCGGGCGAGGCAGCCGGTTCTCGCTCGTCGACGAGTGGTGCGGTGCCCCGTTCCCCACCATGGAACCGACGGCGGCACGCACGGAACTGCTCCGTCGTTACCTGCACTGTGACGGTCCGTCGACCCGCTCAGACTTCGCCGCGTGGCAGGGGGTGACCGCCACCGACGCGAAGGCCTGGTGGGATCTCCTGGCCGACGAACTCACCGAGCTTGACCACGCAGGACGCCGCGCCTGGGCCCTCACCACCGACGTGGATGATCTCCTGGGGGACGCGTCGTTCCCGGGGGACGCCGTCCGGTTCCTCCCGCCCCGTGACCCCTACACGCAGTGCCGCGACCGGGAAACCCTCGTCGCGAAGGAGCACCACCGGACGGTGTGGGCCCCGGTCGGAGCGCCCGGGACGATCCTTGTCGGCGGCCGTATCGCCGGAGTGTGGCGTCCGAAAAAGTCGGGGAGGTCGCTGACAGTGACGGTCTCCCCCTTCAGCCCCCTCTCCCCGTCGACCGTGGAAGCCCTGGAGCAGGAGGCAGAGTCTCTCGGCCCGTTCCGTGGTGTGGACCGGGTGGTGCTCACCGTCGACGGGTGATCTCCTGTCCCTGATCAGGACGCCTTCAGTCGCTGCCACCACCGCTTCTTCGGCATGATCTGCAGCTCGTCGGTGGCGTCGGCCGGGACGTCCGTACCCAGTTCCTCGTAGACCCACCGGGGCAGGATGTCGTTGGTGTGCTTGTTCGCGTTGTACGCGGCCTGCGCCTTCAGGTGGAGGATGTGCGCTTCCTGTGCCTCGCTCAATCGAGTGTCCTGCGTCGCCATGACTCCGCTCCTCTCCGGGTGCGATCTGTTTCCGACCGTTATTCCTGCCCTCCTGGTCCAGTGTCAGTGCCCTCACCAGCGGTACCTCTGTATGTGTGATCAGCGCACTGTCCCCGAGCTCCGTGACCCGAGTTGACCTGAGTTGACCCGATTCCGCCGTTTCCGGGGGACTGAATCGTCCGAACCGGGTCAGCTCGGTACACCGTCGACATGTCGTCGCACAACCGGCCCGGGGGACACGCCTTGTGACCAGTAACCCGGCCGCGGCGTCCGGTCCGGCAGCGCACCTGTTCGGCCGGCAGGCCACCTGTTCGGCCGGCAGGCCAAAACTACGCCGGAGACGGTGGTGAACGGCGTTTTGGCCTGCCGTGCCGACGGTTGCGCTGCCACCGGCCGGACGGTCGTCCCGAGGACGTCGTGGTGACCCGAGTTGACCCGGTTCGGTCAGTTCCGTCGGACCGGAAACGCAGAATCGGGTCAGCTCGGGACAACTCTCCCCTGAACAAGACTGAGGGACCCCCATTAACCCGACGCCCCGCCCCCGGACACGACAAAAGCCCCGCACCGCGTATCCGCGTCTGCGAGGCTCCCTCTTTCCACCTTTATAGTGGCACCCCGTCCGGACGCAGTCAAATCGACACGCCCGCGCCGGCTGACGGCCCCGCAGCCGGTACCATCTGACGCACAGCCGGACCGCACCGGGTACAACCGGACCCATGACCGCAGCGAACCTCACCTCCACCGTCACCCGCCGTCACGGGCACACCGTGAAGGAGCACGTGCTCACCGCGCCGCTCGTCCACCCGGAGCTCGCCGGCACAGCCGGCACGACCACCACCGGCCCCCGCACGATCGACGTCTTCGCCCGCGAGTACGTCCCCGACGGCGGCGAGGACCTCCCCGCCCTCCTGTTCCTCCAGGGTGGACCCGGCCACGGGGCGCTGCGTCCGACCGCCCCCACCCGGGAGATCGGCGGTTGGCTGGGTGAGGCCCTGAAGAACTACCGGGTCATCCTCATCGACCAGCGCGGCACCGGCCGCTCCACCCCGGTGGACGCCGCCACCCCCGAGGCGCTCGGCGCCACCGCGCACGAGCAGGCCGACTACCTCACCCACCTGCGCGCCGACGCCATCGTGGCGGACGCCGAACTGCTGCGCGAGGCCCTCGGCGAGAAGCCCTGGTCCCTGCTCGGCCAGTCCTTCGGCGGATTCTGCATCACCGCCTACCTCTCCCGGCACCCCGAGGGCGTCTCCGAGGCGTTCTTCACCGGCGGGCTGCCCGGCTTCGCCGCCGACCCGCACACCCGCATCGACGACATCTACCGCGCCACCTACGCGAAGACCGCGGTGCGCGACGAGCGGTTCCACGCGCAGTTCCCCGGCACCGCACAGCTCATCCGGGACATCTGCCGGCACCTCGACACCCATGAGGAGTTCCTCGCCGACGGGTCCCGGCTGTCCTCCCGCCGCTTCCGCCTCACCGGGATGAACCTGGGCCGCACCGGCGGCTTCGACACGCTCAACTACCTGCTGGAGGAGCCGTTCCACACCGTCGGCGGCGAGAAGCGGCTGCGCACCCCCTTCCTGCTCGGTGTCGCCGACCAGGTCCGGTTCGCCGACGCCCCGCTCTACGCGGTCCTCCACGAATCGATCTACGGCATGGACCGCGCGACCGGGTGGGCGGCGTCCCGCATCGGCAACCAGCTGCCCGGCTTCACCGACGCCATTCCGGACGCCGCCACCGACCCGGTCCACCTGTTCGGCGAACACATCCGGCCGTGGCTGTTCGCCGAGGATCCGGCGCTGCAGCCGTGGCAGGAGGTCGCGCAGCTCCTCGCAGCGAAGGACGACTGGACGCCGCTCTACGACGCGGACACCCTGGCCGCCACCGCGGACAACGGGATCCGCAGCGCCGCGGCCGTGTACCTCGACGACATCTTCGTCCCCTTCGAACTGTCGATGGAGACGGCGTCCGGCATCGGGGGGCTGCGTCCGCACGTGACGAACCGGTGGGAGCACAACGGTCTCGGCGTGGACGGTGCCGCACTGTTCCGCACCCTGCGGGAGCTGGCGCTGGACCACTGAGGTCGTTTCCCGGTCCGTGGGATACTCTGAGATCCCGTGAATGAAACCCGGGACCGTAAAGGCACTGTCCGCCTCCCCACCCTGATCTCGCTGATCCTCGGCGCCTGTGTGGGCTCCGGTATCTTCGCCCTGCCGCAGAACGTGGCCAATGTGGCCTCCCCGGGTGCCGCCGTCATCGGCTGGGCGATCACCGGCGTGGGCATGCTCTGCGTCGCCTTCGTCTTCCAGTCCCTCGCGCTGCGCAAGCCGCACCTGGACTCGGGTGTGTACAGCTACGTCCGCGCCGGTCTCGGTGACTTCGTCGGTTTCGCCTCCGGCTGGGGCTACTGGTTGGCGTCCATCATCGCGCAGGTCGGCTACGCCACACTGTTCTTCAGCTCACTGGGGTACTTCATCCCGCTGTTCGACGGCCGGAACCTGCTGGTCAACGCGCTGGCGGTGACGGTGATGAACTGGGTGATCTTCGCGGTCCTGGCGCGCGGCATCCAGCAGGCGGCGATCCTCAACATCATCACCACGGTGGCGAAGCTGCTGCCGATCGCCGCGTTCCTCATCCTCGTCGCCTTCGTCGGTTTCCACACCGAGATCTTCACCGCCGATTTCTGGGGTCGCCTCGCCACCTTCGGGTCCGACGGCACCGGGGCCGGCGACCACTCCGCCAGCCTGTCCACACAGGTCAAGGGCATGATGCTGTTCACCGTGTGGGCGTTCATCGGCATCGAGGGAGCCTCGGCCTACTCGCGTCGGGCGAAAACCCGGCGCGATGTCTCCCTGGCCACCCTGCTCGGCTTCCTCGCGGTGTTCGTGCTGCTGCTGCTCGTCAGCTTCCTGTCCTACGGTGTGGCCTCACGGCAGGATCTGGCCCAGATGGGCGACAACTCCATGGCGGAGGTCCTCAAGGTGGTCGTCGGCCCGTGGGGCGGCGGACTGATCTCGGCGGGGCTGTGCATCTCGGTGCTGGGCGCCTACGTGTCCTGGCAGATGCTGTGTGCGGAACCGCTGACGATGATGGCGCAGGACGAACTGCTGCCGAAGAAGCTCGGCACCATCAACCCCAACGGGGCGCCGGTCGCCGCCCAGCTGCTCTCGGCGGTCGTCATCCAGCTGTTCATCGTGGTGTTCTTCCTCAACGAGTCCGCCTACACGACGATGGTGCAGCTGGCGACCTCGCTGTATCTCATCCCGTACCTGTTCGCCGCGCTGTACCTGCTGCTGCTCGCCACGAAGGGCGGCGGGTTCCGGCACCCGGACGCCGGCTCGAAGTTCAACCTCGACGGTCCGGCGGTGGCCCGGCGCGCGAACCTGCTGCACGGGATCATCGCCGCGGTCGGTGTGGCCTACTCACTGTGGCTGTTCTACGCGGCGGACCCGAAGTTCGTGCTGCTGGGGATGGTGCTCGTCGTGCCGGGCATGGTGGCCTACGTCCTCACCCGGCTGCGCCACGGCGGCCGGATCTTCAACGCCTTCGAGTGGTTCATCTCCGCCGTCGTCATCATCGCCGCCGTGGCTGCGGTGGTGGGCATCGTCCAGGGGACCGTCACGCTGGACTGATCCCGGCGGACGGTGCCGGCCCGGCGACGGCTCCCGGCGCACTGCCGATCCCCTGACCCGGAACTTTTCCGGAAACTGTGGCCTACGCCACGCATCCCTGCTATCGTTCTGGAACATGCACTATAGAACCGGATCTGCAGCCCCGGAACCGGTTTCCAGACGACCCATGGAGGGAAGACCATGAGCTGCCCAGTCCACGACACCGGTGACATGACCACCGACACCACGACCGACACCACAACCGACACCACCACAGCGTCCGGACAGTCCGGCGCCTTCCGCCGCGGCAGGAAGACCGACATGGCCCACCGCGCCGACGAGGGGTTCTTCGGCCCCGATTCCATCGCCTGGAAGGTGTGGAGCTACCCCACCTCCGCACTGCAGGGATTCTTCCGTGCAGTGACCATCGAGCACCTGGACCCGGACCTCGTCGCCGCCGTCGACGACTCCGGCCAGGTCTACAAGCGCACCCCGGTCCGCTACGACCGCACGATGGAGTACTTCGCCGCGGTCCTGTTCGCGGACGCCCAGACCGTCACCCGGATGGCCGACATCCTCATGAAGGTCCACGACCGCTCCTACGGGAAGAACCCGGTCACCGGCAACGACTACGAGGCGAACAAGCCCTCCTCCCAGCTGTGGATCCTGGTCACCGCGTGGCACTCGATCCTCTACACCTACGAGAAGTTCGGCCCCGGCAAGCTCTCCCGTGACGAGGAGAACGAGTACTGGTCCCAGATGGCGGTCGCCGCCCAGTTCCAGCCCATCGACCCGGCCGACGTGCCGAAGACCCGAGGCGAGGTCCAGAAGTTCCTCGACGACTGGCGCGAGAAGCTGTCCGCCTCCGAAGCGGCGATCCGCAATGTCAACCACATCATCAACGGTGCGGAGACCGCGTTCACCGGCCTGCCGAAGCCGATCCGCATGATCACCCGCCCGTTCTTCCGCAAGAGCATCATCGCCACCTACCCGCGGTGGATGCGCCCGATGCTCGGCGTGAAGCAGTCCCGCATCACCGATGAGGCGATGTTCCTGCTGTGGAAGCCCTTCCTGGCCTTCTTCCGCCGGAACCCCGCACTGATCTGCTGGGTCGTCGAGCGGATCTGCCCGCGGGCACTGCGCTACATCAAGCCGGTCTACTACAAGGTGCCCGCCGAGACCCCCCGGGTGTACACCCCGGAGGTCGCCCGGAAGATGTTCGGCAACCCGCTCACCCCGCTGGAGCAGCGGGAGGAACTGCTGGCGAAGCGCCGGGAGGGCATCGGCCAGCAGGCCTACGGACACAACCACACCGACGCGATCGTCGAGTTCGCCAACGCCGACGACGCGGAATCCACCGAGGCGACACTCAAGGCCGTCGAGGAGTCCGAGACCCAGCTGCGGTCGATCGGGTAGGTCCGGGATCCGGGTCCCGGACCTGCACCGGGACCCCCTCCCCACCGGGGCGGATATCGGCTAGTATCCGTGACAACACCACATCACCCCTGAACCACCACACCACCACATCGCCGTGAGGCCGCCACCCCACCGGAGCCGTCATGACCGTCGTTCTCTGGATCATCAACATCGTTCTCGCCGTTGTCTTCCTCGGCACCGGCACAACGAAACTCTCGCGTGCGAAAGACGCCCTCGTCTCCTCCGGCATGGACTGGGCCGACAGTTTCCGGGAGACGACGGTCAAGGCGATCGGCGCCGCGGAATTCCTCGGCGCCCTCGGCCTGATCCTCCCCCGCGCACTCGACACCGTGCCCGTCCTCACCCCGCTCGCCGCCGTCGGGCTCGCACTGGTCATGGCCGGCGCCACCGCCACCCACCTGCGCCGCCACGAATCCCCCGCCTTCCCGGCGACACTCGGCATCCTCGCCGTGGTCAGCGCGGTGCTGGGCTTCGTCACACTCTAGGCGTCCCTCCCGGGGAGGAGCCTCTAGGCCTCGCCGGTACTGCCGGTGCCGCCGCCCTTGCCGTGCCGCCGACGACGCTGCTCCCACAGCACCACCGCGGTCGAATGCGGCACATGGACGATCTCGCCACCCCGGCCGTGGCGTCCGGCATCGCCCTCCGCCGCCGCCAGGCGCCGACGCAGGGCGACATTCTCCGCCTGCAGATCATCGACACGGCGCTGCAGGTCGATGATCGACCGGATGCCGGCCAGGTTCACACCCTCGTCGTGGCTGAGCCGCTGGATCTCCAGCAGCTGCGCGATATCGTCCCGGGAGTAGCGGCGTCCGCCGCCACTGGTCCGTTCCGGGGTGACCAGGCCCATCCGGTCGTAGGTGCGGAGAGTCTGCGCGTGCATCCCCGTGATCTCCGCGGCCACGGAGATCACGAACACCTCGTGGTCGGACCGGTTTCCCCGGTCACTGTCCTTCTTCTCCGCCATCTTCTCTCACCTCCGCTCTCTGTACCTGTCTACCGGACCCCGTCCAGGGGCCCGGTCAGTTCCCGGCCCAGTCGGCCCGCGGGTCGAACCCGGACCGCTTCTCCTCTTCGGCGTAGTGGCGCAGCGCGCTGGCCGCACCCTCGTCAAGGTGCTTCGGGACCGTCACCCGCACAGTGACCAGCAGGTCACCGGAGTGCCCGTTGCGCTTGGCCACACCGCGGCCACGGACCCGCAGGGTCATGCCGTCGGCGGTCCCGGCCGGGACGCGGACCTTCACCTTGTTGTCGAGCGTCGGAACCGTGACCGTGCCACCCAGCGCCAGCTCCGAGAAGCTCACCGGGACGGTCACCTTGAGATCGTCCCCGCTGCGGGTGAACAGGTTGTCGGGGCGGACGTGCACGGTGACGAAGAGGTCACCGGCCGCCCGGCCACGCTCCCCGGCCTCGCCCTGACCGGCCAACCGGACCTTCTGCCCGTCGACGACGCCCGCAGGGACGCGCACCGTGATGGTGCGCGTGCGGGTGACCCGCCCGGAGCCGCCGCAGTCCGTGCAGGGATCGTCGATCCGGGTTCCGGTGCCGTTGCAGTCCGGGCAGGGCCGCGAGAAGCCGAAGGCCCCGCGGTTCTCCGAGACCACCCCGGAGCCGCTGCAGGTCCCGCAGCGCTTCGCCGAGGTGCCCGGCTTCGCGCCGGAGCCGTGGCAGGTGGTGCAGGGGGCCGGGCTGGTCAGCCGGATCGGGACCGTCACGCCCTTGGTCGCCTCGCGGAAGTCGAGGGTGATCTCGGTCTCCACGTCGGCACCACGGGCGCGTCGCTGGGTCCGCTGACCGCCGTGACCGCCGCGTCCACCGGAGCCGCCGCCGAACATGTCGCCGAGAATGTCGCCGAGGCCACCGCCCATGCCGCCGCCCATGCCGGAGCCGCCGCCGAAGATGTCGCCGATGTCGAAGTCCCGGGTGCCGCCGGCGCGCCCGGCGCCGCCGGATCCCCCGAAACCGCCGGCGCCGTAGCCACCGGAGGCGACCATGCGCTTGAGTTCGTCGTACTCGGCGCGCTTCTCCTTGTCGCCGAGGACCGAGTAGGCCTCTGAAGCGGACTTGAACCGCTCCTCCGCCTTCTCGTCACCGGGGTGCGCATCGGGGTGATTGTCCCGTGCGATCTTCCGGTACGCCTTCTTGATCTCGTCAGCGCTGGCCGAGGAGGACACGCCGAGGACCTTGTAGTAGTCCTTGTCGATCCATTCCTTCTGTGCCACCGTGGTTACTCCCTTCCGCTCGCGCCACCATCCTGGAAACTTGAGCCTATCACGCTAAGGTCTATACCCTGCAACGCGCGGCGGGCATCCGGCATTCCCCGCTGTTAAGGTGGACTGCCATGATCCACCGAGGCGGCACACACGGCAGCGGGCAGGGCGCTGCGCCCGATGCGATGTACCCGCACCTGTCCCGCGACCGGGCGGACGCCCTGCGTGAAGAGGTGATGCGGACCCTCCACGAACGCGGGTTCGACACCTCCTGGCGTCCCGACGGCTACATCGCGGCCAGCCACCCCGGGGAACCCGCCACCCGCGTCATCGGGCTCGACAACCTCGCCCTCCAGATCGCCCGCACCGACCCCGACGACCGCGCCTTCGCCACCCAGGTCCGCGACTTCATCACCGCCATGCTCGACCGGACCGACCCCGACCAGCTGAGCCAGCCGGACTTCCTCCGGCTGCTCAAGGTGCGGCTCGTCAACCGGGACGCCCTCTCCCTCGGTGACGAGACCGACTACACCATGACCACCCGGCCGTTCACCGACGATCTCGTGGTCAGCCTCGTCTCCGACACGCCCACCACCATCGTCACCCTCCCCGACCGTTCGCTCGACGACCGGGGCGTGGGGGACGCCGACGGCCACCCCACCGCCCACGACCTCGACGACCTGTGGCGCGTCGGCTACCGCAACCTGTGGCAGGAGCTCATCGACGCCGAGGTGACCGTCGAGGACATCCGGGGCACGGAGGCCGGCGCCCGGTTCCGGGCGGTGGAATCCCCCTCCTTCTTCCTCTCGTCCGCCCCGCTGTTCCTCGACGAGCTGCTCCCCCGCTGGATCCCCGACCTCGACATGTCCCGCGGGGTGATGGTGGCCGTCCCGCACCGCCACCTCATGCTCGTCCGCGAGGTCACCACGGGGCACAACCTGCTCAACGGCATCAACATCATGACCTCCGCCGCCGTCACCCAGTTCACGGAGAACCCGGGCCCGGTCAGCGCGACCCTCCACCTGTTCCGCGAGGGCGCCGAGGTCCTGCCCTTCACCGAGATCACCACCAACGACGACGGCCAGCGGGTGATCCAGGTGTACCCCGACGACTACCTCATGGAGTGCATCAACGGCGACGACGAGAACGGTGACGGAGAAGACCACACCGGGTGATCACCCCGTGCCGGCGTCCGTGCCGGCCACCCGCCGAAATGTTCACCGCCCCAGGAACGCTCCGGGCTTCCGGGCGTACCCGGGACGGTGAACATTTCCGGTATCCGGTACGGGTGCCGGTCCGATGTGGTTCGATCTCCGGCATGGGGATTTTCGGGGGACCTGCCTGGACCGACGCCGAGGACAGTGGCCGCATCAGGCCCGGCCGCGGGCCGTTGTTCACCCGCCGCGTCTATCCGTTCCGGGCCCCCGTCCTGCGGCGGGAAGCCCTGCGCGACGGCGTTCCCCGCCGCACCGTGGACCGCGCGGACCGGCCCGTCCGCGGCGTGGTCCTGCCCCCGGAGGACGACTACGACGGCCCCGCCCGACTCGGCCCGGACGGCTGGTGCAGCGAGGACCCCGGGCCGTACCTGTGGGACATCATCACCCGACTGCGGGCCTGCTGGCTGCTGGCGCCGGCCGCCGTCGGCGGGGCCTGGTGCGCCGCCGCCCACGGACTGCCGCACTGGGCGGACATAGAACCGGTGCTGCTCCACTCCGGCCGGATGCGACGCAATCCCACCGGTCCCGGCACCCCGGTCTACCGGCCGCTGCCGAAGCACGCCCGCACGGTGTGCGTGGACCCGCTGTTCCCGCGACTGAAGGTGGTGGACGCCGCGACCGCCGCAGCGCAGTGCCTGGCGACGGTCTTCTCCGGAAAGAAGCAGTGGTGGGTGCCGGCGATCCCCGGGCTGACCGACCGGGAGGTCCGCGCGGTGCAGTTCATCGACGCGTACTACCAGTGCACCCACCTGTCCGACACGGACATTCTCGCCGGCGCCCGGAACATCGTCGACCGGGTCCGGCTCGCGGCGCTGCTGGAGCTGTGCGATCAGGGTGCCGAGTCGCCGATGGAGACTGTGCTGCGACTGATCGTCCGGGACGAACTTCCGGCCGGTCACGCATGGACATCGCAGGTCACCGTCTCCCTGGCGGACGGGGAGGTCGTTGACGGGGCGACGTTCCGCGGGAGAAGGACCACGCCGGACCTGGCCTGCCCGGCACTGAAGGTGGCCTTGTACTACGACGGGGCACACCATGAGGATCAGGAGCAGACGGAGACCGATTTCCGTATGTTCCAGGCACTGAAGGCGGTCGGGTGGGAGGCCGTGCGGATCAACAGGGATCTGCTGAACGACCTGACGGAGCTGCTGGAGCACATCCGCGGCGCGATCGTCCGGGCCGCCCGGGTCACCCCGTGAACGACAGAAAAATCCTCACCGCCGGGGGAACGTTCCGGTGACAGAACGTTCCGGTGATCCGGATGTTCCCCTGACGGTGAGGATTTCTGTTGTGTGTGACGCGGAGCGCCGGTACGGGGGCGGGGAGCTACTGCGGGTCGGCGATGACGACCATCGCCGTGCGCAGCGTCCGCTCACCGAGCCGGTACCCCTTGCGGAGCACCGTGCCGAGCACCTTCTCGTCTCCGGTGGAGGTGTCCTGCACCGCCTCGTGGAGCGCCGGGTCGAAAGTGTCACCCTCGACACCGAAGGTCTCGACCTTCTGCTTGCCGAAGAGGGCGTCGAGCTTGTCGGCGATCGCCTTCAGCGGCCCGGTGAGATCACCGTGCTGGTCGGCGAGGTCGAGATCGTCCCGGAGCGGGAGGAGCTCGGCGATGACCTCGGCACGGGCGCTCTCGCGGATGCCGACCCGGTCGCGCTCGGTGCGCTTGCGGTAGTTGGCGTATTCCGCGGTGATCCGCTGCAGGTCGGCGGTCCGTTCGGCGAGCTGTTCCTCGGCGTCGGAGAGTTCACCGGAGTCGTCGATGTCCGCGTCGGCGGTGTCGGCGACGACGTCTTCGTCATCTCCGGCGAGCGCCTCACTGGCCTCCTCGGTGTCGGCGCTCACGGCGTCCTCTTCCGGGGTGGTCTCGGGCATCGAGGTCTCGGTGTACTCCTCGTCGGTCTCCGACGGGGAACCGGGGTCGACGGGCTCGGTCACTTGGAATCACCCTTGTCGTCCTCGTCCACGACCTCGGCGTCGACGACGTCATCCTCGGCGGATGCGGCGCCCTCGGCACCTGCACCGTCGCCGGCGTTCGCGGCCTCGGCCTCGTAGATGGCCTTGCCCATCTCCTGGCTCTCGGCGGAGAGCTTCTCGACGGCGTCCTTGACGGCCTCGATGTCCTCGCCCTTGAGAGCCTCGTCGACAGCGTCGGCGGCCTCGGTGACCTTGGTCTTCGTGTCCTCGGAGACCTTGTCCTCGTTGTCGGTGAGGAACTTGCGGGTCTGGTAGACCATCGACTCAGCGGAGTTGCGGACCTCCTGCTCCTCGCGGCGCTTCTTGTCCTCCTCCGCGTGGGCCTCCGCGTCCTTCACCATCCGGTCGATCTCATCCTGGGACAGGCCGGAACCGTCCTGGATCGTGATGGAGGTCTCCTTGCCCGTGCCCTTGTCGGTCGCGGTGACGTGGACGATACCGTTCGCGTCGATGTCGAAGGTGACCTCGATCTGCGGGACGCCACGGGGGGCCGGGGCGATACCGCCGAGCTCGAAGGAGCCGAGCAGCTTGTTCTGCTGGGCCATCTCGCGCTCACCCTGGAAGACCTGGATCTGCACGGAGGGCTGGGAGTCCTCGGCGGTGGTGAAGGTCTCACTGCGCTTGGTCGGGATGGTGGTGTTGCGCTCGATGAGCTTGGTCATCACGCCACCCTTGGTCTCGATGCCGAGGGACAGCGGGGTGACGTCGAGGAGCAGCACGTCCTTGACCTCGCCGCGCAGGACGCCGGCCTGCAGGGCGGCGCCGACGGCGACGACCTCGTCCGGGTTGACGCCCTTGTTGGGCTCCTTGCCGCCGGTCAGCGACTTCACCATGTCGGTCACGGCCGGCATACGGGTGGAGCCACCGACGAGGACCACGTGGTCGATGTCCTTGACGGCCACGTCGGCGTCCTTGAGCACGGACTCGAACGGCTTCTTCGTCCGGTCGAGGAGATCCTGGGTGATCTTCTGGAACTCGGTGCGCGACAGGGTCTCGTCGAGGAACAGCGGGTTCTTGTCCTCGTCGACGGTGATGTACGGCAGGTTGATGGAGGCCTGCTGGGAGGAGGACAGTTCGATCTTGGCCTTCTCCGCGGCCTCACGCAGCCGCTGCAGTGCCATCTTGTCCTTGGACAGGTCCACACCGTGGGCGGTCCGGAACTTGTCGACGAGCCAGTCGACGATGCGCTGGTCCCAGTCGTCGCCGCCGAGCTTGTTGTCGCCGGAGGTGGCGCGGACCTCGACCACGCCGTCGCCGATCTCCAGGAGGGAGACGTCGAAGGTACCGCCACCGAGGTCGAAGACCAGGATGGTCTGCTCGTTGTCGCCCTTCTCGAGGCCGTAGGCCAGGGCGGCCGCGGTCGGCTCGTTGACGATGCGCAGGACGTTGAGGCCGGCGATCTGGCCGGCGTCCTTGGTGGCCTGACGCTGGGCGTCGTTGAAGTAGGCCGGGACCGTGATGACGGCGTCGGTGACGTCCTCACCGAGGTAGGACTCGGCGTCCCTCTTGAGCTTCATGAGGGTACGTGCGGAGATCTCCTGGGCGGTGTACTTCTTGCCGTCGATCTCACCGGTGGTCCAGCCGTCGTCGCCGATGTGGCGCTTGACGGAGCGGATGGTGCGGTCGACGTTGGTGACGGCCTGGTTCTTGGCCGACTGCCCGACGAGCACTTCACCGTTCTTGGCGAAGGCGACGATCGACGGGGTGGTGCGGGAGCCCTCGGAGTTGGCGATGACGGTTGCCTCGCCACCCTCCAGGACGGAGACCACCGAGTTGGTGGTTCCGAGGTCGATTCCCACTGCGCGTCCCATATTCATGTCCTCCTGTTGTTCGAGGTAATTAAGTGAGCCGCGCTCAAGTCTGCCTCCCGTTACCGGAGGAGTCAACCTGACTTGAGTACCTGCCGCTCAACTTGCTGACATACGGTACAACGGCGGTCCCCTCGAACTTGTTCCCGGTACGCTCAACTTTTTTTCGGCACCGGGTCCGGCGGCATGTCAGGCGGCAAGTCCGGCGACGTTTCGGACGCGTCCGATCCGCCCTCTACGATCGGGGACATGAGCCTGCAGATGCGTCTCCTCACCCCCGTCCTCCGCGCCCGCGGACGCAGCCTCGTCTCCGCACATGCGCTGCGGGACGCCGTGGCACAGGGCCGACGGGCGGCGTCCACGCCCCCGCCGCACGAGATGTACCAGGTCAACCACCTCACCAGCCGCACCGTCACCGTCGACGGCACCACCACGACCGTCCACGAACTCGTCCCGGCCACCGACGAGCCCCGCGACACCCCACGGGACATCTGCCTCTACCTCCACGGCGGGGCCTACACCGCTGGCCTGACGAAACAGCACTGGGACATCGTCAACGCCATCGCCGCCGCCGGCATGAAGGTCGTGGTCCCCGACTACGGGCTGGCCCCGGAACACGAGGCGGCCGGGGTATTCGCCGTCATATCCCGGCTGCTGCAGGACGCCGTCACGGAGGCCGCCGCCACCGGCCACCACGTCGCACTGGCCGGGGACTCCTCCGGCGGCGGTCTGGCCGCCGGCACCCTGCTCCGGCTGCGCGGGGAGCTGCCGGTCGTGGCGCTGGCCCTCATCTCCCCCTGGCTGGACATCACCTGCAGCACCCCCGGCACCGCGGAGATCGAACGCAGCGGCCGCGATCCGTGGCTCCACAGTGCGGGGCTGCGCGAGGCCGGCACCCTGTGGTCCCGCGTCGTCGGCGACCGGGACCCCCTGGTCAGTCCGCTCACCGCGGGCCCCGCCGCACTGCGCACTCTCCCGCCGGTGAAGATCTGGACCGGCGACCGGGACATCCTGTCCCCCGATGCCGTCGCCTTCGACGCCGCACTCGCCGCCGCCGGCGTCCCCGCCACCGGCCACAGCCTGCACCGTCAGCCCGGCGCATTCCACGACTATCCGCTGCTCCCGGTCCCGGAGGGACGTACCGCGCGGGCCGATATCGCAGGTTTCGTCGCGGAACAGTGCTCCACCGCAGGTCGGAACAATTGATTCGGAGACAGCGGTGGACAGTCTAAGATGGTGTCGACCATGACCTGCGCCAGACGCACACCGTGTGACGGGACGAAGAGACCTGATGAGCAACCCTGCAGACTCCAACCGCAAGGCCGATGATGACCGTCCGCAGCAGACGGACGCCTTCGAGGACACGGCTTTCGCGGTCGGTGGAGACGACGACGCCGCACCGGAGACGCACGGGAAAGCACAGGATGCGCAGGATACGCAGGGCTCCGATGACGCAGCCGGTGCGGCCGGCACCCCGGTCGGCAGCACCGACGATCCGGAGATGACCGGCATCATCCCCGTCATCAGGGAAGACTCTGAACGGCCCGGACCGGCGGAGCAGACGTCACCGGAGCAGTCCGCGGACGGGTCCCCCGCCGCCGACGAGGCACCGACCGAGCTCACTGCGGCACAGGCAGGGACCGCCGACGGCGTTGCGGCCCCCGACGCCGGAGCCGGCACGGCAGCCGACGACGATGCCGATGAACCGGATGACCGCCCGTGGTGGCGCCGGATTCCGCCGTGGGGCTGGATCCTCCTTATCGGTGCCGTCATCGCCGTTATCGCGGCGCTGTTCACGTCGAGCCTGATGCACGACGACGATCCGCGGGAGGAACGCTCCACGATCACCAAGATCACCCCGAGTTACGCCCGTCCGGACGCCGTGGGGTCCGATGCACCGTCCAGTGCCGCACCTGCACCACAGCAGGCTCCGCAGCAGGCGCCGCAGCAGGCGCCGCAGCAGAACCAGGGTGGCAGCGGCACCGACGGCGCCTACGGCTACGACCCGAACTACGACTACGGCGCCGGCCAGTACTACAGCGACAGGCCGAGCACCGGCGGCAACGCCGGCGGTGGCGACCGGGGAGGTCAGACCGGCGGGCAGGGCAACCAGGGTGGAAACCAGGGTGGCGGTAACACCGGCGGCAACACCGGTGGTGGCAACACTGGCGGCGGCAACACTGGTGGCGGCAATACCGGCGGCAACCAGGGAGGCGGCAACACCGGGGGCGGTAACCAGGGAGGCGGCAACACCGGCGGCGGTAACCAGGGCGGTGGCAACACCGGTGGCGGCAACCAGGGAGGCGGCAACACCGGCGGCGGCACCGGGGAGACCGGTGGCGGCAACACCGGCGGCACCGGGGGTGGCGGAGCGACTGCACCGACCAATTAGGCGGGTCGGCCACAGCCACCGGCACCCACCTGGCATGATGGGGTGAATGAGCACCGCACCGAAACGTCCCTCGGAGCTCCGCCGCCTGGAGCAGGCGACGAAACTCCAGAATGTCCTCTACGAGATCCGCGGGCCGGTGAATGCCGAGGCTGAGCGGATGGAGGCCGAGGGTCACCGCATCCTCAAGCTGAACACCGGTAACCCGGCGGCCTTCGGTTTCGAACCCCCGGACACGATCGTCCAGGACATGATCTCCGGCCTCCCGGCCGCCGCCGGCTACGCCCAGTCCAAGGGCATCCCCTCGGCCCGCCGCGCCGTGGTCGCCCGGTATGAACTCGTCCCCGGATTCCCGGGCTTCGACATCGACGACGTCTACCTGGGCAACGGCGTCTCCGAGCTCATCACCATGACCACGCAGGCCCTGCTCAACGAGGGCGACGAGGTCCTCATCCCGGCACCCGACTACCCGCTCTGGACCGCCGCCACCACCCTCGCCGGCGGCAAGGCCGTCCACTACCTCTGCGACGAGGAGGACGACTGGCAGCCCTCCATCGAGGACATTGAGTCGAAGATCACCGAACGCACCAAGGCGATCGTGGTCATCAACCCGAACAACCCGACCGGCGCGGTCTACACCCGCGAGGTCCTGCAGAAGATCGTGGACATCGCCCGGGAGCACTCCCTGCTCGTCCTCGCCGATGAGATCTACGACAAGATCCTCTACGACGACGCGGTCCACATCAACCTCGCCTCCCTCTGCCCCGACCTGCTGTGCATCACCTTCAACGGTCTGTCGAAGGCCTACCGCTGCGCCGGCTACCGCTCCGGCTGGATGGTCCTCACCGGCCCCAAGGGGCACGCGGAGAGCTTCATCGAGGGCCTGAACCTGCTGGCGTCGACCCGTCTGTGCGCGAACGTCCCCGCCCAGTACGGCATCCAGGTGGCGTTGTCCGGTCGTCAGTCCATCGACGATCTTGTCCTGCCCGGCGGCCGCCTCCTGGAACAGCGCAACGTCGCCTACGAGAAGCTCAACGAGATTCCCGGTGTGAGCTGCGTCAAGCCGATGGGCGCCCTCTACGCCTTCCCCCGGCTCGACCCGAACGTCCACGAGATCCACGATGACGAACAGTTCATGTTTGATCTCCTGCGGTCGGAGAAGATCCACCTCGTCCAGGGCACCGGCATGAACTGGCCGGCACCGGACCACTTCCGGGTGGTCACGCTGCCGTGGGCCCGCGACCTCTCCGCGGCGATCGAGCGCCTCGGCAACTTCCTCGCGTCCTACAAGCAGTAGCGGGGCACCACGGTGGAGGGCACGCGGCGGACCGCGGGGCGGCCCGGACTACAGCGGCTGCGGGGACTGCCGGGACTTCCGGGGTTCCGTACCCGGGCCGATCTCCGGCCCGGTTCCGGAATCCCGGAGACGGCCGTGGCGGTGGTGGTCGGTCTCGCCATCCTGCTGATCACCGACCACCACCTCGATGCCCGCCACTATCTCTTCGTCGTGGGGGCGGTCGTCGCTGTCGCACTGACGACCCGCTGGCCGCTGGTCGGAGCGGTCCTGGCGCTGCCGGTTCTGCCGGTCGCCACGTATCTCTTCGGCGGCAGCGGCATCCTGGCGATGGTGATCGCCGCGGTCACCATCGAGGTCATCGCCGCCCGGGGGTTGCTCACGACCGGTACGGTCCTCGTCATCGCGCATGTGGCGCTGTCGAGTATCGACCTGGAGCAGCGGGCCGTCGTCTTCGACCCGGTCGGGCTGATGTTCGTCGGCGTGTTCTTCGTCATCGTGTACGCCTTCGGCTACAACCGCCACAGTCAGCGCCGCCGACGCCTCGAGCTGCAGCGGTCCCTCGCCGCAAGTCAGCGGCAGCAGCGGCTCACCGTCGCCCGCGATCTCCATGACTCGGTGGCGACCTCCCTGACCAGCGTGGTCATGCGGTCGCAGGCGCTGGAACTCTCCGTGACCGGCGAAGACCCGGCCGATGCCCGTGTCCGGACCGAGCTCGAGGGGATCTCCGAGACCTCCCGGAACGCACTCGAACAGCTCCGGGCGATGCTCCGGGTCCTCAACACCGAGCTGCCGGACCAGTCGACGGAGGCTGCGGCTCCGCCGCTGGTGCGGGACGCCCTGCACAACACCGTCAGTGAGCTCCGTGCACACCGGTTGAAGGTGGAGACGGACGTCGTCCTCCCGCCGGAGGACAGGTTGCCGGTGGACCGGGACGCGGTCGCGCGGATCCTCGTGGAGATGACCTCGAATGCTGTGAAGCACTCCCCCTCCCGCAGCACCGTCCGTCTCGACTGCCGGGTCGGCACCACCGACGGCTCCCCCCGGTTCCTGCTGTCGATGACCAACGCCGTGACTGAGGGCACCCTGCCCTATGGTGGCGAGGATGCCCTGTTCTCGACCCATATCGGGCTGGCATCCATGCAGTCCCGGGCGACGGACGCCGGCGGGACCATCAGCATGGGGCCGGTGGCGGAGGCCCCCTCGCTCTGGCGGACAGCGCTGTCGCTGCCTATTGTTGAATAACGATTACCGGCGTTTCCGGCATTTCTGACGTTTCGGAGGCTCCTGACGCCTCTGGCGCTGTCAGGCCGCCGTCCCTGCACTAGGAGAACCACCCATGACCTCCCGCCCAGTATTCGGTCGTGTCGCGACCGGCGCTGTCACCGTCGCCCTCGCCGCCGGGCTCGGCAGTGCCGTGAGCACCGCCGCCGCCGACACCGCAGACACCGCCGCGCCGTCCCCGACCAACACCAAGATGTCGCTCCAGCAGGCCATCGGCTGCGGTGGGAACGCCAGCTACTTCTGGTGCCGGTAGGTCACGGCGCAGTCTCCCCCGGGACCTAGTCTGATTACTGTGACCCCAGCGACCCCTGCGACCACTCCGCCCCCTGCGACCTCTCCGCTCCGGCTCATCATCGTCGACGACGACCCCCTCGTCCTCTCCTCGCTCCGCATGTACTTCAACACGCCCGCGGCCGAGGGGATCGAGGTGGTCGGTGAAGCCTGCGACGGCAGCCATGCCCTGGAGCTGCTCGACCGGGAACCTGCCGATGTCATCATGGCGGACGTCCACATGCCCGGGATGGGAGGCCTCGACCTTCTGGACGAGGTTCTCGCCCGCCCCGATCCACCGCAGTTCGTCGCCATGACCTCCCTCGACGAGGACGAGACCATGCTCCGTATCCTGCGGCAGGGCGGACGCGGCTACATCCTGAAGAGTTCCCGGCCGCAGTACATCATCGACACGGTCCTCGAGGCCGCGCGCGGCGGGACGATCGTCAGTCCCCAGCCCGCCACCCGGCTGGTGCAGCGGCTCGCCGACCACCCGTCGCCGGACCCGGACGCAGACCCGACCCCCGTCGACACGACCGGGCCGGCCGCCTCATCCGCCGCAACCTCGACCACGACCTCGCCCGGGGCGTCCCGCGCCCTCCCGCGGCTCTCGGACTCGGAGCGGCAGGTGCTCTCGATGATCTGCGGCGGACTGTCCAACTCGGAGATCTGCCGGGCGACCGGACGCTCCGGCAGCGCGGTCAAGAAACAGGTCTCACACCTGCTGGCCAAATTCGGCGCCTCCTCGCGGGTCCAGCTCGCCGTCTACGCCGTCGAAGCGGGATTCACCCCGACCCCCGGCGCCCGGTAGTCCCAGCCGGCCGCACGCCACGCGGCGGCGGGGAGACAGTTCCGGCCGTCGATGACCACCGCACCGGCCACGAGCGCCGCAGCCGCCACCGGGTCCAGCGTGGTGAACTCCGGCCAGTCGGTGGCGACAACCACCAGCTCCGCCCCCCGCAACGCCTCCTCGGGCACCGGCTCACAGCGGAGTCCGGGATGCACCCGCCGGACGGGTCCCGTCGCCACGGGATCACAGACCGTCACCCGGGCGCCACGCCGGTCCAGCGCCGCGGCCACCGCCAGCGCCGGGGACTCCCGCACATCGTCACTCCCCGGCTTGAACGCCGCCCCCAGCACCGTCACCCGGCGTCCCGCCGGAGCGCCGTCCAGGGCAGTCTCCGCCATCCCGACAATGCGGTCACGGCGTCCGGTATTCACCGCGTCCACCGTCCCGAGCAGATCCGCTAGCCGGTCGACGCCCAGATCGCCGGCGCGGGCGGCGAAGCCACGGACATCCTTGGGCAGGCAGCCCCCGCCGTAGCCGAGCCCCGCCCCCAGTCCCGCCGCACCGATACGCGGATCCATGCCGAGGGCGGCGGCCAGCACCGTGACATCCGCCCCGGCGGCCTCGCACACGTCGCCGACCGCGTTGATGAAGCTGATCTTCGTCGCGAGGAAGGCATTCGCCGCGACCTTCACGAGTTCGGCCGTGGGAAAATCGGTGACGATCAGCGGGACGCCGGCACCGAGAGCATCGGCACAGATCTCCCGGACCTGCGCCGCGATCCGGTCCGCGGCGTCCGATCCCGGGGTCTCGACGCCCAGGACAATCCGGTCGGGGCGGAAGGAATCCGCCACGGCATGCCCCTCCCGCAGAAACTCCGGACACCAGCTGACCTGCAGCAGGTCACCGTAGCGGTCGCGGAGCCGGGACCGCAGACGGCCGGCGGTGCCGACCGGGACCGTCGACCGACCGATCAGCAGATGGGACGGACCACCGGCGGGTACCGCGGCGGCGATGTGCTCCGCCAGGACGTCGACCGCCGCGTCCACCGCCCCGGTGTCCAGTGCGGTACCGCCGTCACGTTGCGGTGTGCCGACCGTGATGAAGTGGACCCGGCCGTGCCGGGCGGCTGCCCCGGGATCCGTGGTGAACCGGAGACGCCCCGTGGCCAGGCCCTGCACCAGCAGGTCATCGAGGCCGGGTTCCCGGAACGGGGCGTGGCCGGTGTTCAGCAGGTCCACGGTCCCGGGGTCCGTGTCGACCCCCAGGACGTCATGGCCGAGCGCCGCCATGCAGGCGGCGTGGGTGGCGCCGAGATACCCGGTGCCGGTGACGGTGAGCTTCATGCACCTCGTTCTATCATCCGGGTTCTGTCTTCCGGGTTCCGGCATCCGGTGCCTGACCTCCGGCGTGGCATCGACCGAGGAAGAGTCAGGGTATCTGCATCTCATGCGGTGTTTCCTCCACCTCCCTCGCCGCTGGTCCGGATCTCCCGGCCCGACCTGGAGACCTATGTCGGTTACGTGCTCGCCGGTTTCCGTTCCGCGCGTCCGGACTGTCCGCTCGACAGCTGCCCCACACCCGAGGGGCGGCGGATCGTCGACCCGGAGGAGGGGGCCCTCATCGCCGCACTGCAGGCACATCTCGGCGTCCCCGCGGACGGCTACGACGCATCGGTGTTCATCTGCCGGCAGGAGTTCGACGTCGTGAGCCCGAAGCCGTCCACCGACGGACTCGTGGACGCCGCACGGGCCAACGGGATGGACATCCACTACCGGGTGGACCATGATCCCGCAGGTCACGTGGGATGGACCGACGGTCTGCCGGATGCTGTCGCCTTCGCCACGGCGGCGGTCGCCGGACAGTGACCGGGCTGTGCCCGTTTCCGCACGGACATGTCAGTGCGCTGCCAGCTTCCTCCAATGACCGGTTCGTAGAGTCATTGTCAGTGGCCGACGGAGAGCATCTCCTCCCCGCCAGGCCCGGTGAGACACAGTGAGACCCCGACTCTCGGAAGGACCCGTATACGGCAGCTGAGCATTCTCCTCTTGAAACGTCAGCAGTGAGCCCCCGGCCCGTCAGGTGCCGGGGGTGATCTGTATGCGGAGGCACTGCCGGACACCCGTGCGCACCCTGCACGGCCGACCCGGCAGCCGCGGGCGGCAGCGGGCGGCAGCGGGCGGCTACCGGAAGTTCAGGTACGCCTTCGAGGCCGTCGGACCCCGCTGTCCCTGATACTTCGACTTCAGGTCACCGGAACCGTACGGGTTCTCCGCGGCGCTCGACAGGTTGAAGATCGCCAGCTGGCCGACCTTCATCCCCGGATACAGGGCGATCGGCAGATTCGCCGTGTTCGACAGCTCCAGGGTGATGTGACCGGAGAACCCGGGATCGATGAAGCCGGCGGTCGAGTGGGTGAGCAGGCCGAGGCGTCCGAGCGAGGACTTGCCCTCCAGTCGGGCGGCGAGATTGTCCGGGACGGTCACCCGCTCGAGGACGGATCCGAGCACGAACTCGCCGGGGTGGAGGATAAACGCGTCCTGCGCGATACCACCGTCGACGAGCGGGACGCCGCCCTCGCCCAGCGCACCGCCGACCTCCACGAGCGCAGTGAGGTCCTCCTGCGGCAGCTTCGGGTCGATATGGGTGTAGCGGGAGTTGTTGAAGACGCGGAAGTAGCGGTCCAGCCGGACATCGATGCTGGACGGCTGGATCATCGAGGGGTCGAAGGGGTCGAGGCGCAGGGCCCCGTCGGTGATCGCGCTGCGGATGTCTCGGTCGGAAAGAAGCACGCCGCCAGACTAGTCGACGGGGGTGTCGCAGAGGGCCTGCGGGACTTCCTGTGGCGGTGTGTTAGAGTGTGCTCCGGTAACAGCGCAAGCTGGTCCATGCCGATGTAGTTCAATGGTAGAACTCCTGCTTCCCAAGCAGGTGGCGCGGGTTCGATTCCCGTCATCGGCTCCACTGCAGGTCATGAGGGCGTCCCCGGGAATCGGGCGGCGCCCTTCGTGCTGTCCGGGGCCGACCCCTCCCCGATACTGCACTCCCTGTCACCGTCTTCGTCCGTCAGACGGTGACAGGGAGTGCAGTATCTGCCGTTCACCGGGTTACGTCCTCTAGCGTGGTGTATCTGTAACTGCCGGTGACCGCCCGTCCACGACGACGGCGACCACCGCAGGTACCTTTCGACTCAACTCCTACATATCCTCGAAAGGGACTCCACGATGGTCACCAGCCCTCATCATATCGACCCGTCAACCTACCTCGACGAACTGCTCACCCAGGCCTCCCCGGACCTGATGCGCCAGATGCTGCAGAGCTTCATCAACCAGATCCTGTCCACCCAGGCCGATCAGGTCTGCGGCGCGGACTACGCCACCACCAGCGAGTCCCGCACCAACACCCGCAACGGTTACCGTCACCGCGACCTCGACACCCGTGTCGGCACCGTCGACGTCGCCGTTCCCAAGCTCCGCTCCGGGTCGTTCTTCCCCGACTGGCTGCTGGAACGACGAAGCCGGGCCGAGCGAGCTTTGAGCACCGTCATCGCGACCTGCTACCTCAAGGGTGTCTCCACCCGAAGAATGAACGACCTGGTCGCCAGCCTGGGGATCACCAACCTGTCGAAGTCCCAGGTGTCCGAAATGGCCAGGGACCTTGACTCCATGGTTGAGGATTTCCGCCACCGCCCACTCGACACTGGGCCGTACCTGTACGTGTCCTGCGATGCGCTGACGATGAAAGTCCGCGAAGGCGGTCGGGTCGTGAAGACGTCGGTGCTGCTGGCGACCGGGGTCAACGCGGAAGGTTACCGGGAGTTATTGGGCATGCAGGTCGCCACGGCAGAGTCCGTGGCCTCCTGGACCGGCTTCTTCCGCGACCTGAAGGCCCGCGGACTGGACCAGGTGTTCCTGGTCACCAGTGATGCGCACCTGGGTATCCAGCACGCGATCGGTGAGGTCCTGCCGAACGCGTCGTGGCAGCGCTGCCGGACGCATTTCGCCAAGAACCTGTCGTCCATGGTGTCCAAGACCCAGTGGCCGACGTTGTCGGCGATGTTCCAGACGATCTTCCAGCAGCCTGATGCTGCCGCGGTGTGGGACCAGGCCCGTGAGGTCGTCAGCTTCTGTCAGAGCAAGTTCCCGCATGTCGCCGACTACCTCGAGGAAGCTCTCGACGAGCTGTTGGCGTTCACCAACACGCCGAAGGCGGTGTGGACCAAGGTCTGGTCCAACAACCCCACCGAGCGGCTGAACCGGGAGATCCGCCGGCGTACCGATGTCGTGGGGATCTTCCCTAACCGCGATGCGGTGGTCCGTCTGGTCGGGGCAGTGCTCGCAGAGCAGCATGATGACTGGATCCAGCAGAAGCGGTACATGTCGCTGACGAGTCTGGAGCATACCCGGACGGTGATAGGCGCCAACGTCATCGACGTCGACGGCGACGACCGGGTGCAGGAGGCAGCATGAGCGGAGCCCGTTATCAGGCCCGTGATGGTCCTTGACCTGGTGTCACGCGCTTTTGTTTCAGCGGAAGGGAGATACACCACTTCCCCGGACTTGACCGTTCACCGCCGTCCGGCAGCGCATCTGTCCCACCGTCAGCGCATCAGTCTGACTGGCTGGCCATCTGTCGGGTCGGCAGGCCAAAAGCGCCACAACAGCACGGGTGAACGACGTTTATGCCTGCCGGGTGGACAGCTGCGCTGCCATCCGAGGAACCCCCGATCAACCCCGGGAGCGGCGAGGCCGGTCCTCCCGGAACGCTGAACCCGGGTTTCTCCTGTCATTCCGGGTATCGCCTCGTACGGGCCGGCGCAATTCCCCGCAGTGACCGACCCCGGAGACGCGGACAGCCGCGGAGAATGACAGCCCACCCGTCGCCGGCGATGGACCACAGCAACCCGGGCAGACTACAAACCACTTCTGACCTGGCGATGTGCAAGACCCTACGATGACCGTATATGGTCATCGACGCACGCCCCCTTAGCTCAGTCGGTAGAGCGTTTCCATGGTAAGGAAAAGGTCAACAGTTCGATTCTGTTAGGGGGCTCCACCGTCACCGGCCCGCACACTCCCGGAGTGTGCGGGCCGGTGGCTTTTTCAGTCGGCAGCGCATCCGTCAGACCGGCAGGCCAAAAGTGCCACGACAGCGCAGGTGAACGACGTTTTCGCCTGCCACCCGGACAGATCCGCTGCCATCCCGGACGCCGTGGGTGGACCCACCACTGATCACCGCAGTTCACCGCAGGTCGCCGAAGGTCGCCGCAGGCCACCGCAGCCCACCGCAGGTCGCCGAAGGTTACCGGAACATTGCGGGAGATGAAATGTAGGCAACACTGACCTCATTCCACCCCCGTTCCGCTTTTCATGAACCCGCTGCACGATGTCATGCCCCTCCCGGACAAGCCCGCTGGTCTGAAGACCGAAACCGGAGAAACTCCACCGCCGTATACCCCCCTGGGGTACCCGACCGGCCACCCCCGTCACCGCGGTGGACCGATTGCGGGGCACCCGACCGGTCTGCCTACGGTACGGGCACGCCACCGCACCAGACCGTGGCACACAACAGAACACCACCGGCAGCGCCGCCCTTCCCCGCCCCTCGCAGGTTCCGGGCCCTCTCTCCCCGGACGAATACCGCGGCCCGCCGGAATGCCTCCTCTCCTCTCTCCCGCATTCCGGCCCACCGGTGGTGTTTCTGCATGTTCGGGCACCCTACCCTCAATGAGGTCGTACCACTCGCGCACGGGTGGGGTGCCGGGGGTTAAGGTGGGCCGTGACGATATCCGCAACCGCACACCACAACTGATGAAGAGGGGTGACTCCCCATGAGAATCGCATTGTTCGCGACGTGCATCGTCGACGCCATGTACCCGGAGGTCGCGAAAGCGACCGTCAGCATCCTCGAGAGGCTCGGCCACCAGGTCGTCTTCCCGGAGAAGCAGGCATGCTGCGGCCAGATGCACATCAACTCGGGGAAGTTCAGGGACGCCTACCCGGTCGTCCGCAACCACGTCCGCGCCTTCGAGGAGGAGAGCTGGGACTACGCCGTCGCACCGAGCGGGTCCTGCGTCGCCTCCCTGGGCCACCAGCACCCGATGATCGCCGAGTACAACGGCGATCCCGACCTCGGCGTCCGCGCGACCCAGGTCGCCGACCGCACCTACGAGCTCTGCCAGTTCCTCACCGACATCTGCGGCATCACCGATGCCGCCGAGGAACTCGGGTCGTACTTCCCGCACTCGGTCGCCTACCACCCGTCGTGCCACGGCATGCGGCTGCTGCGGCTCGGCGACCGGCAGCGGAACCTGCTGGCGTCCGTCGAGGGACTCGATCTCCGGGTCATCGGCAACGAAGACTCCTGCTGCGGTTTCGGCGGCACCTTCTCCGTGAAGAACCCGCAGGTCTCCGGCGCCATGCTCGGCGACAAGGTCGAGGCGATCATCGCCACCGGCGCCGACACCTGCACCGGCGGGGACGCCTCCTGCCTCATGCACATCGGCGGCGGACTCTCCCGCACCGGACGCCTCGTCCCCGGCGAGGGCAACATCCCCGCCGCCGTGCACCTGGCCCGGATCCTCGCCTCCACGAAGGAGAACCCGTTGCTCCTGGCAGACCAGGGCGCGACCGTGACAGGAGGTGCCCTGCGATGAGCACCCCGACCCGCAACACCACCGTCCTCGGCATGCCGACAGTCCCCGGCCGCGGCAACCTCAACGAACTCCATCCGTTCCCCGAGGTCGCCGAACACGAGCTGGGCAATGTCCAGATGCGCACCAACCTGCGTAAGGCCACCGGCACCATCCGCGGCAAACGCGCCCTGCGCGTCTCCGAGATGCCGGACTGGGAGGACCTGCGCGACACCGCCGAGGCGACGAAGAACGACGTCATCGACCGGCTGCCCGAGCTGCTCCTCCAGTTCGAGGAGGCCTTCACCGCGGCCGGCGGCCACGTCCACTGGGCGCGGGACGCCGACGAGGCCAACGACATCGTCAAGGGCCTCATCGAGGCCAATGCCCCGCTCAACGAGCGGGGACGCCGCGACGTCATCAAGGTCAAGTCGATGGCCACCCAGGAGATCGGTCTCAACGAGGCGCTCGAACCCGCGGGCATCGACGCCTACGAGACCGACCTCGCCGAACTCATCGTCCAGCTCGGCGGCGACAAGCCGAGCCACATCCTCGTCCCGGCGATCCACCGGAACCGCGAGGAGATCCGCAACATCTTCCTCAACAACATGGACGACGTGGACCCGGACCTCGATGCGGACCCCGAGCACCTCGCCGAGGCGTCCCGGAAGCACCTGCGCCGCAAGTTCATGGAGACGAAGGTCGCCGTCTCCGGGGCGAACTTCGGCATCGCCGAGACCGGCGCCCTGTCCGTCGTCGAGTCCGAGGGCAACGGCCGGATGTGCGTCACCCTGCCCGAGACCCTCATCACCGTCATGGGCATCGAGAAGCTCCTGCCGACCTTCCGCGACCTGGAGGTGTTCATGGAGCTGCTCCCCCGGTCCTCGACCGGTGAGCGGATGAACCCGTACACCTCCTTCTGGACCGGTGTGACCCCCGGCGACGGACCGCAGAACGTCCATGTCGTCCTGCTCGACAACGGCCGGACCCGTGCCCTGGCCGACCGGCACGGCCGCGACGCCCTGCGCTGCATCCGCTGCTCGGCGTGCATGAACGTCTGCCCGGTCTACGAACGCGCCGGCGGCCACGCCTACGGTTCGGTCTACCCGGGACCCATCGGCGCGATCCTCACCCCGCTGCTCACCGGCGTGGACGAGTCCGCCAACGGGTCACTGCCCTATGCGTCCTCCCTCTGCGGTGCGTGCTTCGACGCCTGCCCGGTGAAGATCAACATCCCCGAGATGCTCACCCGGCTGCGCAACGAGGACCAGGAGGTCAACCACGACAGCCGCCTGCCCCACACCCAGCTGGACGCCGCCCTCGACGGCGCGAAATGGATGATGAGCGACGGCCGCCGCATGGGCCTCGTCGAGAAGGGCCTGCCGGTCGCGAACAAGTTGTCCCCGAAGGCCGGCCTGTGGGGGCTGCCCGGGGTCGCCGGGAAGTGGACCTCGTCGCGCGATGTGCCGCAGCCGCCGAAGCAGTCCTTCCGTGCCTGGTTCAAGGACCGTGAGAACGGGAAGAAGGGAAACCACGATGACTGACAGCCTCGACACCTCCGCCGCCCGGACCGAGGTCCTCGCCAGGATCCGCTCCTCACTGGGGCTCAGCGGGGAGCAGAACAGCACGCTGCCCGCCGGAGAGACCACCGACATCCCCCGGAACTACCGGCACGGCGGCGATCTCGCCGCGTCCGACCCGGATGCACTGGTCGACCTCCTCGTCGACCGGCTCGAGGACTACGACGCCACCGTCCGCCGCGTCGCGGACACCGATGCCGCGATCACGGACGCCGTGGCGTCCTACCTCACCGACCGTGGTCACGGCGGGGCGGGGAACACCGTCGTCGCCCCGGCCGACGTCGATGCACGCTGGCTCGGCGCGTTCGAGGACGCCGGCGGCGAGGTGCTGCAGGACTCCACCTCCGCCCCCGTCGCCGTCGCCGAGCTCGACCGGGTGGACGCCGTGGTCACCGCCTCCTTCTGTGCGGTGGCGGAATCGGGCACCATCCTGCTCGCCGGGCCGGAGTCCGGACGCCGCGCCACGACCCTGGTCCCCGACCACCACGTCGTCGTGGTCAGGGTCGCCGACATCGTCGAGCTGCTGCCGGAGGCGGTCACGAAGCTCACCGCCGCGGGGCTGCACACCACGCCGGTGACGATGGTCGCCGGGCCGAGTGCCTCGGTCGACATCGAGCTGGTGCGGGTGCAGGGTGTCCACGGTCCGCGGACCCTGGACGTCATCCTCGCCGGATAGGTCACGCCGGACAGGTCATGCCGACCGGGCTGGTCGAGAGGGCGGTGCGACCCACCGGTCGACGACCCCCGTCGCGGCGGGGCGGGTCGACAGGCCGGCGAGCGGAACCGGCCGCCGGGAACCCCGCGCCCACCCGGAGCGTCTCTCCGGGTATGGCACCGATACTCCCACCTCACCCTGACGACCACCGCTGCCCGGGGCCCGGCCCCGACCACACCCGCGGTATCCTCCCCGCCCGACTACCCCGGAAACGCCGTGACCTGCTGGAATCAGGGACGGCGACCCGCTGGGACCTCGACCACCGCTACCTCACCGTCGCACGGGGCCGGGTCCTCGAGATCCCCGAGGGCGCCGAGCATCCGGACCCCGCCGATTTCGGCGGGTTCCCGGGGCCGGCCGTGCACCGGGCACGCGCCCACGCCCAGAATCATCCGGACGGCGTCCTCGCGGGGTTCGCCGCCGCCCCGTTCCACGGCCTGGGACCGGACTGGTCTGATTCCGCCCCCACCCTCCTTCTCGCCGACCGACGGAAAGAGGGCGCGGTGACCTCGACGACCGCCGCGAGGCACCCGCTGCGTCCGGTGTTCCGCCGCCCGCCGAAAGACCTGCGGACGGTACATCCCGACCCGTTCCTCCCCGAACTCACCACCGTGGACGCCGCAACGTGCATCATCCAGTGCGTCGACACGGTCCTGTCGCGCCGTCACGTGTGGAATGTCCTCACGCCGACGGAGATCCCCGACACCGATGCCCGCGCCGTCCAACTGCTGGACGCCTTCTTCCAGTGCACCCCGGTCACCGGGGCTGACCTCCGTACCGCGGCGCACCGGCGGATTCCGACGGCGACGATGAACCGGCTCCTGGCTCTGGCGGACCACGGCGCGGAATCGCCGATGGAGACCTCACTGCGCCTCCTGGTCCACGACCTGCTGCCGGTCGGCTACCGGTGGCAGTCCCAGGTCGACCTCACCGACGTCACGGGAGGGTCCGGGGACCCGTCGCGACCCAGGGCCGGCGGGACGGTCGCGGACCTGGCATGCCGGCCGCTGCGCATCGCCCTGTACTACGACGGAGGACATCATGACGGCGTCCGGCACCGGGGGCGCGACCAGCAGATCGACCGTGATCTGCGGCGGACAGGCTGGCAGGTGATCCGGTTCAACCGCTTCGGCGTCTTCAACATCCCGGTGGTCCACGAGGAGGTGCTGGACGCCGTGGCGCGGGCCCTGCGCACCACCTGATGCCCGTTCCCGGTGCCAGGGGGCTGGTCGAGAGGGTGGTGCCGCCAGCCTGTCGACGACCCCCGTCCCGACCGGGCTGGTCGACAGGTCGGTGCGACCAACCTGTCGACGACCCCTGTTGCGGCAGGGCAGGGACGGCGGGGCAGGGCGGCCGGGCAGGGGCGACCGCTACCCCGCCAGCTCCGTCCCCGCCCACAGTCCCAGGCCGGCGAGCAGCACCGTCACCAGCAGGACACCGAATCCGTTGAGCAGGGACGCGGCAGGACGCCGCTGCCGGGCCAGGTTCACCGTCTCCACCATCGCCGTGGAGAAGGTCGTGTAGCCGCCGAGGAACCCGGTCCCCACCACCGGCTGCCAGTCCGTCGGCAGCGCACCGGCGGTCACCAGGCCGGTGAGCAGACCGAGCAGGAGCGAGCCGGTGGCGTTGATGACGAACGTCGACCAGGGGAATCCCGCACCCCGGCCGCCGGCGGTGCGGTCCTTGACCACGCCGTCGAGGACGAACCGGCACCCGGCGCCGATCCCGCCGGCCACGCAGAGCCCGAGGAACAGCAGTGGGGTCATCCCTCCACCGCCACGTCGCCGCGACCCGGCCGGACCGCCGTGGCCACGCGCATGCCCGCGGCGGCGGCGAGGAACCCGACCACCACCGACACGACCGCGTAGCCGATGCCCGCTGCCGCCCACCCGGCACCGTCAGAGGTGAGCGAGGCCGTGTCCGTCGCCAGGGTGGAGTAGGTGGTGAAGCCGCCGAGGACACCGGTGCCGAACGTCACTCTCACCACCCGGCGCCACCCGGTGTCGGAGCCGAGCCGGGGCAGGGCGTCCAGCAGGAAGCCGAGGAGGAACGCCCCGACGATGTTGACCGCGAACACCACCCAGGGCATGCCGTCATACGGGAATGCGAGGATCAGCCCCTCCCGGGCGGCCACCCCGACCATGCCGCCGAGGACGACGGCGAGGATGAAACGTGGTTGCAGGTGCATACAGCTCTCCTACCTTTCGCGCGCGCGGGCGCATCGGGCAGGGACTGTTGTCGTCGGGACGCCCCGACGAGGTTGGGTACGGCGAGCCCCACCGCCGTGACCTTGTGTCGTCACCGGAGGTTACTCCGCCATCGCCGACCGTGCACCGGCTGCGACGCCCGGGCCAGAGGCCGGCACAGCATCCGACCCGGCGTCCGGTGCGGTCGCGCGCCCCTTCCGGATGAACACGACACTCGCCAGCGCACCGACCAGCGCGAGGACCGCGGCGATGACGAAGATGCCGTGCAGCCCGTCGAGGAAGAAGTCGCGCGCCTTCTCCGCCAGCGGCGCGGACTGTTCCGCCAGCGCCCGGAACTGGCCTGCCTCCGCCGCCTCCGAGACCCGGTCGCGGAACTGGTCCGGGATCGGCAGACCGTCCAGACCGTTGTTCACCCGGTGGGACAGGTACGCGCCGTAGACCGCGACGCCGAAGGCGGTGCCCAGCGGCAGGGCGGTGTTCGCCAGACCGGACGCCATACCCGTGCGCCAGGCCGGCACGACCTCCACCGCCAGACTCATGACATGCGGCAGCATCAGCCCGGTGCCCACACCCATGACGAGGAACATGGGGATGAGGTCGGCCCAGCCCGAGTCGAGGCCGATGCGCAGCCCCAGCATGAGACCACCGGCGACGATGACCATACCGATGCCCTGCACCCACCCGACCGGAATCCACCGCACCACTGCGATCCCCACCGCCGAGAAGACGACCATCGGTACGGCGAGTGCCGAGGACACGTAGCCGATCTCGAGGGCGGACAGTCCCAGCTGCCCGGAGAGCCAGAGGATGATGAACGGCAGCATGCCGAAGCTGAACATCCGGGAGGCGAAGGCGTTGAAGGTGACGGTGGCGAACGAGGGGATCCGGAACAGCCGGAAGTCGATCATCGCCCGGTCGCGCTTGCCGAGCTCCCAGAACACCAGGGCGAGAAACAGCAGGACGCCGGCACCGAGTGCGGCGATGATGACCGGACTCGTCCAACCCTGCTCCTGTCCGTCGATGATCCCGTAGTTGAGCAGCACGAGGGCGCCGACGGTGAGGACCATGGCGAACGGTGCGACCGACGGTGCGGCGGAGGCGTCCCCGCGGCGGTGCAGGTCCGGGACGAAGATCAGCGTGGCGAGGATCGTGAGGATGCCGATGGGGATGTTGATGGCGAAGATCCACCGCCACTGTCCGGTCTCCACCAGCGCCCCGCCGATGAGCGGGCCGAAGGCGCTCGCCGCGCCACCGATGCCCATCATCGCGGCGACCGCCTTGGTCCGCTGTGCCTTCATCGCTTCGGGGAAGGCGTCCGCCAGCAGTGGTGTGGCGGTGCCGAAGACGAGTGCACCGCCGGCGCCCTGGACGGCGCGGAAGGCGATGATGCCGGCCTCGGAGCCGGTGAGGATGCAGCCGACGGAGGCGGCGAGGAAGAGGACGTGGCCGATGAGGAAGATGGTGCGGCGTCCGACGATGTCCGACAGACTCGCGGCGGCGAGCATGAGGGAGGCGAAGGTGAGGCTGTAGGCGTTGATCACCCACTGCGCTCCGGAGAGGGAGAGTCCGAGATCACTGGTGATCGCGGGGAGCGCCACGAGGACGATGGTGATGTCGAGTGTCATCATCACCGTCGAGATCGCGGACACTCCGAGACTCCACCCGATGGTGTGCGGCGGGGTGCGGCGGTGGCGGCCGGATACAGGGCTCATTCCTGTCACTGTATCGGAGGCGAACATGACGGGACCCCGGTTCCCGGAGGTTTGACGGCGGGAACCGGGGTCGGAGGGCGTGGCGACGGGTGCGGCACGCCGTCCGCGGGCGTTCTACAGCCCGCCGAGTACCAGGTGCAGCAGATCACCGACAATGCCGACAAGTCCGTCGACGAGATTGACGACGCCATCGATGAGACCGGCAACAAGACCCATGAGGGGTTCCTCCTTGGAAGGTGGGTTTCCTGTCCTCCGGACGTCCCGGAGAACTACTAATCAAAGTAATATTTTGTTATTGCCATTAAGTTTCCAAACTGAATAACATGTATTAAGCACTACGAAATTCGCCGGAAATATTGCGCGCAACGTGACGGGGAACGATAATCGGCAGATATGGGCAGATCACTTCCACTCGACGACCACGTCTGTTTCGCCTTGTACGACGGTATCCACAACATGCAACGGATCTACCGCCCGTGGTTCACCGAGTGGGGCATCACCTACCCCCAGTACCTCGTCCTCGTGGCCCTGTGGGACTGCAGCGACGGCTCCATGTCCGTCAAACAGCTCGGCGACCACCTCCACCTCGACAGCGGCACACTGTCCCCGCTGCTCAAGCGCATGGAATCGGCCGGCCTCGTCCACCGGTCACGCAGCCCCGAGGACAACCGGCGCGTGACCGTGGAACTGACCGACAGCAGCCGCGCCCTCCAGCACGACGCGGCCGTGATGCAGATCGAGGTCGCCCGTGCCGTCGGAGTCACCCAGGATGAGGCGGACAAGGTCCGCTCCCTGGCCCGCCGCATCGGCCGCTACGCCCGCAACCACACCGACTGACCCTGTCGACTGCCCCCTGTCGGTCGCACCGTCGGCCGGCTGCGCGACCGGACCGGTCAGCGAATCAGCGGCAGGTCACGATCGGCGACGGATCGTACTTCGTCTTCGTCGTCTCCCGCGACAGCTCCTTGCCGTCGAGGCCCCGGACCACCCTCGTGTCGGAGGTCGTGAACCCGCGCGACCCGCTCGACGGCGAGCACTTGTCGCCGCTGAGCTCCATGCGCTGCGGATCCGTGTAGTCGGTCTTCGGCCCCGGAATGGATTCGACGTCCACCGTCTTCACCCCGCGGATGTCGACGGTGACATCGGAATCACCGGCCCGGGTCTCGATGAGGATCGGCGTCTCCGAGTCATTCTTGAACTGGAGGTCGATCGCCCCCTCGAAGACGGTCGCCTCCCGGCCCGCCGGATAGCGGTTGATGTAGTAGGAGTGCGGGGTGTGCGCGACGTCGGTCATCCCCGCGAAGTAGGAGGCGTTGTAGAGCGTCGTGGCGAACTGGCTGATGCCGCCGCCGACGGCCCGGTCCGCGTGACCGTTCTCGATCACGCCGGCCTCCACGTACCCCTGGGCGGTGCCGCGCGGGCCCGTGTACCCGTTGAGGCTGAAGGTCTCCCCGGGCAGCACGACCGCATTGTTGACCTGGTCGGCGACCCGCCGGATGTTCACCCCGGAATCCCCGGCGAATCCACCGGTGGTGAAGGAACCGATGACGTCGTTGAAGTTCGCCTTCTCCGCCATCTCGGTGGTGTAGGTGGCCTTCTTGTCCTCGTAACTGACCTCGTTGTGCCGGTCACCGGAGGCCAGCAGTTTCTCGTCGAGCGGGTCGAGCGTCCTGTCCCAGTTGATGAGGACCCCGTCCTGGGACGGGATGACGTGCAGGTCCCGACCGTGCACGTCGAAGTTGGCGTTGCGGAACTCGACCTCCGTGGAGGCCAGCTGGGCCGAGAGGATGTCCTTCGCGGCGTCCTTGTTCCACTGCGGGTCGAAGTGGCCGCCCGCCGCGGTGAAGGTGACGACCTTCCCCATGTCCGCCGGGCGCAGCAGCCCGTCGACCCCGTCGCGTCCGGCGAAGGTGACGTCGCCGGCCGTGACCTTGTCGACGACGTCCCTCACCGCCCGCTCGGCGGCGTCCCGCCGGGTCCCGGCCTCGGTGACCTCCGCATCCACCGGGACCCGGTGGTCGGCGTTGAGCCAATGGTCGCGGACGCCCTCGGTGACGACGTCCCGGTCGACCTGCTGCCCGGCGACATCATCGACGATGTCGGGTTTCCCCTGGTCGTTGATGCTGAGTTTCGCGTCCTCCGGCTGCCGCGTCAGTTCGTCGGTGATCCGCCCGGTGGTGGCGGACAGCCGCTGGTCGTTGAACCGGCTGACGATGCCGACCTCCCGGGTGTGCCAGAAACTGGTGATCCGGGTGAGCGGGTTCTTCGGCTGCTGACCGGCCTGGTCGACGGTCGCCTCCCAGTCGACCGACAGGCCGGAGGTCACCGGGTCGAGCTGCGACTGGAGGTTCCCCGCGGTGACGACGACGGGGGTCTTCACGGACTCGCCCAGCGCATTCTGCAGCCGGGCCTCCGCCTGGCTCTTCGACATGCCGCCGATGTCCACCCCGCCGACGGTCACGCCGCGGGGGACGTTGCCCTCGGTCATGACCGTGTCGACGGCGTAGAGCACACCGCCGAGCCCCACCAGTCCGATGAGCAGCCACAGCCACCAGAATCGGCGGCCCCAGCCACGTCTCGGCGGGAGGTCGGCATAGTCGGCGGAGTACTCGTTACTGGTCACGCCCACACCTTATCTGTTGAGACGCACAGGAACCATCGGGTCAGACCGACCGGTCCGCCGCCTGCTGCAGGACGCCCCGGTCGAGCCGCCCGTCCGACAGGGCCGCCACGATCGCGTCGATACTGCCCTGCACATCGGCGGCGGTGGAGGTCAGCGGGACATCCGCACCCGCCTGCAGTGCGGTGACGACCGCCTCCGGCCCGGAGTGCAGGTCGGTGATCGCCTGCATACCGGTGAGGTCGTCGGTGAAGACGGTGCCGGTGAATCCGATCCCGCCGCCGGGCACCGCGGTACGCAGCAGCCCGTAGGCGGCGGGGTTCAGCGACGACGGGGTGGTCGCACCCTGCACGGCTCCGTCGGCGGTGTCGAGTCCGGGGACCTGCATGTGACCGACCATGACCGCCACCCCGTCGCGGGAGGCCAGCTCCCGGAACGGCTGCAGGTCGGCGTCCAGCTGGTCCAGCGGCGGCGTGCTGACGGTCCCGGCGTGCGAGTCGCCGGTGGCGTGCCCGTGCCCCGGGAAGTGCTTGATGACCGGGGTGATCCCCGCCTGCTGCAGACCGTCGACCGCGGCCCCGGCGTACCGGACGACGACCTCCGGATCGGCGGAGTACGCCCGGTCGCCGATGGCGTTGTCGCTGACGTTCTGCCCGCCGTCGAGGTCGACGTCCGGGGCGAAGTCCATGGTGATGCCGAGGTCGTGCATCTTCCGGCCGTGGTCGGCGAACCGGGCGCCGACCTCCTCCGGGGTCATCGTGGCGGCCATCTCGCGGGCGGACGGCAGCTCGCCGATGATGCCGGCCAGCCGCTGGACCTGACCGCCCTCCTCGTCGACCGAGACAGTGAGGTCCCCGCCCGCCCGGTCACGCAGTGCGTCGATGCTGCGGGCCGGGTCGCCCTGGCCGTTGAGCATGGTGAGATCCGTGTCCGAGCCGATGAACAGGTGACGCACCCCCAGGTCGACCGCGGCGGCGGCGTCGTCGAACCCGGTGACGCCGACCGCCAGGGTGGCGGCGGCGAGCCGGGCGTCGTCGGCGACGTCCGCGGTCGGGGTCTCGCCGGTGGTCTGCGCCGCGGTATCCCCCGCCGCCCCACCCGTCGCGGACGGTGCGGCGGTCCCCCCGTCGCCGTCATTCCCCCCGTCGCTGCAGGCGGCGAGCACCCCGGCGCAGGCCAGTCCGGTGATCAGGGCGGTGACACGTCGGGTGATCATGGCCCCGACCGTACCCGTCCGCGCTACGCTGAGAAACATGAGCAGTGACTACACGGGAGATACAGTCCTCATCGCCTACGACGGTTCCGAACAGGCCAAGGGTGCGATCCGGTACGCCGGACGCTTCCTGTCCACGAAGAACGCGTACATCCTCACCGCCTGGGAGCCGATCCACCGGCAGGCCGCCCGCGCCGCCGGTGTCGGCGGCATCGCCACCGCCGACGTGTCCGCCGTCGACGACGCCGAGGGCGAGGACCCCGCCTACACCGAGGCCGTCGCCATCTGCCGCGAGGGCGTCGCCCAGGCCCGCGACCACGGCTTCAACACCGAGCCCTACCTGGTGGAATCCTCCACCGCGGTGTGGACCGCCATCGTGGACGCCGCCACCGAACTCGATGTCTCCATGATCCTCGTCGGGACCCGCGCTCTGTCCGGCTGGCGTTCACTGATGCAGACCAGCACCGCGGACAGCATCGTCAAGCACGCCGGACGCCCCGTGTTCATCGTCCCGCCGATGGAAGGGGACGACTAGATGCCCTTCGAGTCCGACTCCCCCGGCCGCCGGACCCTCGGCCCGGCCGTGGCCTCCGCCGTCGTCGGCGTGGTCATCGGAGGCCTCATCGCCTTCGGCGCCGCGGCGATGGCGGACAACACCGACCTGCCCGCTGACTCGGTCGACGCCGGCAACGCCGTCCTCGGCTCCGTCGAGTACGGGGAGCGCCGCTGACTTCACAGCGCCCGCCACGCCAGCACAGCCGGCCACGCGTGTCACCTGTCTCACGTGTGGCAGGTGCGGGACAGCCGTCGCTCTCCCGCCGCGGCTGGTCCGTCGCCGTGGTCGGCTGGCTGGCCGTGGCCCTGCTGCAGTCCCCCGGGCTGACCGTCGCCGACACCAAACACGACCTCGTCGCCGACCCCTGGTCGTTCCTCCACCAGGCGCTGTCTCCCTGGACCGACGTCTTCCCCCTCGGCCAGCTGCAGAACCAGGCCTACGGCTACCTGTTCCCGCAGGGCCTGTTCTTCGCACTGCTCGACCCGCTGCCCGACTGGCTCACCCAGCGGCTGTGGTGGTGGCTGCTGCTCGTCACCGCCTTCGCCGGCATGCTCCGGCTGCTCGACCTGCTCAACCTGCTCAGCGGTGACCGGTGGTCCCGCTGGTCCCGGATCACCGGCGCGGTCCTGTTCGCGCTGAGCCCCCGCATCCTCACCACGCTCGGCGCCATCTCCTCGGAGGCGTGGCCGGTCGCCCTCACCCCCTGGGTCCTCACGCCCCTGGTGGGGGTGCTGGTCACCGCACACCACCGGCGGCGTCCGGAACCCCGGAAGATCGCGCGCGCCGCGCTCGGCAGTGCGGTCGCGGTGCTGTGTCTGGGGGCGGTCAACGCGGTCGCCACCGGCGCCGCCGTACTGCCCACCGTCCTCGTCTGGCTGGTCGCCGGGGCCTGTTCCCGGACGCCCCTGGTGCGCCGGACCGCGTGGCGGTTCCTCGGCTGGTGGCTGCCCGCCGGCGTGCTCGCCTGCTTCTGGTGGGTCGGCCCGCTGCTGATCCTCGGCCGGTACTCCCCGCCGTTCACCGACTTCATCGAATCCGCCGGGATCACCACGAACTGGTTCAGTCTCGGCGAGGTTCTGCGCGGGACGACCAGCTGGACCCCCTACCTCACCGACGAACGGGTCGCCGGCCACGCCCTGGTCACCGAACCCGTCTTCGTCGCCGGCACGCTCGCGGTCGCTGTCCTGGGGCTGTGGGGACTGTCGCGACGTGACCTGCCGTGGCGTCCGGCATGGTTGTCGCTGCTGGTGGTGGGGCTGCTGGTCTTCTGGCTCCCGGGGCCGTTCTCCCCGGTGGCGGACCAGGTGCGGGCCTTCCTCGACGGGGCCGGGGCGCCGCTGCGCAACCTCCACAAATTCGACGTCCTCGTCCACCTCCCGCTGCTCGTCGGCGTGGTGCACCTGCTCGGCGGGCTGCGCGTCCCGTCGCCGCGGACCACGGCCGGTCGACGGGCCTGGCTGCACCCGGAGGCGAACCGGCCCGTCGTCGCGGTCACCGCGGTCGGCCTGCTCACCGCCGTCGTCACCGCCCCCGCCTGGTCCGGGACGCTCGCCCCGCAGGGCGGGTACCGGTCGGTGCCGGACGCCTGGGTGCAAGCCGCCGACTGGCTCAACCACTCCCCGACGGCCGCCGACACCCGGACGATGATCCTGCCGCGCGCCGCCACCGCCCGCCAGACCTGGGGAAACACCCGTGACGAACCGGCACAGGCCCTGCTCGACGTGCCGTGGGTGGTCCGGGACGCCGTGCCGCTCGTGCCGCCGGAGGCGATCCGCGGCCTCGACGGGGTCCAGCGCGCCTTCGACACCGGCACCCCGGCCCCCGGCCTGTCCGCCGCCCTCGACCAGCAGGGGGTCGGGTTCATCCTCGTCCGGGCCGATCTCGCCCGCGTCGCGGACACCCCCGGTTCCCGTGACGCACTCCGGACCCTGCGACGGTCCCCGGGGTTCACCGAGGAGGCGTCCTTCGGCGACGGTGAACTGCGCATCTTCCGGGTCGGTGACGGGACGGCCGGCCCCCGGCTCATCGACCCCGCCGACCCCGGGCAGCTGGAGGCCGTCGCCGGCGGGCCGGAGGTGCTGCCGCGGCTCGCGGAGGCGGACGCCGCCGCCGGGCGCCCGGTCCGCGACCGGATCCTCACCGGCTCCGGCGCCACGACCGTCACCGACACCCCGGCGCGCCGTGAACACAGTTTCGGCGAGGTCAGCAGTCCCGATTCGGAGATCCTCGCCACCGACGACCCCCGGCGCAGCCGCAACCGTGAGCGCGACTACCCGGTGGAGTCGCCGGTCCCGGAGACCCGGGTCCGGCAGAGCGGTGGGACGGTCACCGCGAGTTCCTCGCAGGCGGACGCCACGAACGCCACCGGGGCCGACACCCTCTCCGGGGTCAACGCCGCCGTCGACGGGGACACGACGACCGCCTGGCGGCCGGCGGACGGGGCGACGGTGAACCAGTGGCTGGACTTCTCCTTCGACCGCCCGGTCGGCCAGCTGCGGCTCACCGCCGAGGCGCAGAGTGCGGGGATCCGGCTGCAGGCGGAGACGTCACTGGACGGACAGACGGTCGCGACCTCGACGGTCGCGGTCCCCGAGGGGCGGTCCGGGGAGTTCATCCTGCCGGCGGGCCGGTCGGACCGGGTCCGGCTGCGGATCCTCGGCGCCGGGGCGCACGCCGGTCTCTCCGAGGTGACGTTCACCGAGCTCAACGGCGGGCGGGATGTCACCCCGCGCCGCGACATCGTCGTCCCGGCGTCGGAGACCGGGGCCGGTGGCCTGCCGCAGCGCTGGGTGCTGGGCCAGGAGGTGCCGGAGGGCACACTGCGCCGGGTCCTCCCGGTGCCGGCGGACACGTCGGTGCAGGTGACGGCGGCGGACTGCGGGATGCCCGTGGAGATCGACGGGACGCCGAGGCACTGCGGAGACCGGGTGCCGCTGACCGCCGGGGAGCACGTGGTCCGGACGCAGGCCCGGTGGGTCTCGCTGGAGGTCGACGGTGCCGCGCCCGCCCGGCCGGCGGCCGATTTTCCGGCGGGGAGTCGGCTCCTCGTCACCCCGACCACGGTGAACCCCGGGCGGAGCGCGACGCTGGACGGGGAGGACCTCGCCCCGGTCACCGTCAACGGCTGGCAGCAGGGCTGGGTCGTCCCCGCCGATCTGGTGGCACGGCACGGTGGCGGCGCCGACAGCAGCGACGGCAACGGCAGTGATCTCGCCGGGGCGGTGGACGTGGAGTTCACGGCGACCGGGACCTACCGGGCCTGGCTGGCGGCGGGTCTGGCGGCGGCCGTCGTCCTGGTGCTCGGCTGGCTCAGCAGTCTCCTGCTGTTCCGGCGCCGCCGGCCCGGCACGGCCGACAGGGCCAGCGGGGCCGACGGGGCCGCCGCCCGGACTCTGCCGGCCACGCCGGTCATGCCGGTCATGCCGGTCACCGCCGCCGGAACGTCGCGGCTCAGTCAGGCCGTGGTCCTCGTCGCCGGGGGTCTCGGTGCCGCGCTGTTCACCCGCGGCCCGTGGGGCGGTGGCGGCACCGACGGCTACGCCGGCACCTCCTGGCTCCCGGAGATCTGCTTCCTCGTCGCGGTCGCCGCCACGCTGTTCAGCCGACGCGCCCGGCGCGACCGGCACGGCGGGGCTGCCCGGCACGGTCGGCATGGTCGGCGTGGTCGGCGTGACCGGCGTGATCGGCGTGATCGGCACGGACCGCACGACGCCACCACCGGTTCACGGCATGACGGGCAGGATCCTCCACCAGGGCATAGCTCACCGCCGCCACCGGAACGGTGAACACCACCGTCGCCACCAGCACCACCGCCGTCGCCAGGTAGCCGCCACGGAACAGTCCGATCCCCAGCAGCGGGAACACCAGCGACAGCACCGCGATGTGCCACAGGAACACCGAATAGGACCAGCGGCCCAGTGCTTGCATCACCGGGCTCTCCAGCACCGGGGCGGCCGGCTCCACCACGTACGGCCCGACCAGAGCCGCGGCGAAGACCAGGCCGCACAGGTTGCGGCGGACGAACTGCCACGGTGTCGCCTGGGTGAGCCCCTCGGGTCCCAGCAGTGCCGCGACAACCAGGGCGGCCAGGGCGACGAGCAGCCACAGCCAGCGGCGTCCCGCCCAGCGCCGGGCCGTGTCCCGGACGGCGGCCGGGGCGTCCTGCAGGAAACCCTCCAGCTCCGCGGCGAGCATGCCCACCCCGAACCAGGCGAAGAAGGCCCACGGCATGATGTGCGGATTCACGCCGCCGTCCGAGGGATCGAAACCGGGGACAACCACCGCGAGGAACGGCCACGCCACCCCGACCAGGCCCAGCAGGACGATGCCGAGGACACGGACACGCCGGCGGCGGCGTCCGACCACGACGGCGATCACCGGCAGGACCAGGTAGAAGAACATCTCCACGCACAGTGACCAGAGATGCGTCAGCCCGCCGAGGAGGCCGTCGGGCAGGTAGTTCTGGATCAGCAGGATGTTCGCCACCGCAGGCCACCCGCCGGGATGCCCCGCCACCGGCAGCAGGAGCAGCACCACCGCCACCACCACCCAGTAGGCTGGCAGAATCCGGCCGCACCGTCGGACGTAGTAGCCCGCCCAGTCCCCGACCTGGTCGTGGTGGCGGCGCCAGAGCAGGAACGCGGAGAGGGCGAAGAACACCGGCACGAAGAAGTCGAACCGGGCCAGGATCCGGTTGAACAGCGCCCCCGTGTCATTCCCGGTCTGGAAGGCGACGTGGGTGACCACGATGCCGAGGGCCGCACAGGCGCGCAGTCCTTCCAGTGCGGGGAGGAAGGGGCGTGGGGCGACCATGACCGTCCCAGGCTACCGGTAGTGTTGCGGGACATGAAGAGAATCCTCACCCACACGGCACTCGTCGTCGGGGTGGCGCTGCTCGTGCTCGCCGTTGCGCTCCCCGCCGTCGTGCTGCCGGCCGGGAAGGTGATTCCCAAGGACATCGACACCTATGTGGCGACAGCACCCGCACAGGGTCGGCTGCTGGACTCCGCGGCGATGGCGGCGGGGAAGGCCGTCGGCGACAATGCGCGGCGTCCGGAATGCCGGGGTGCCGCGCCGGACAAGCCGGTGAGCTGCTTCATCTGGCACGACATCGAGCTGAAGAACCAGCAGCACCTCATCGCCCAGGAGCCGACCTCCAAGAAGAAGGTCACGCTCGAGGCGGGCAGCTCCCTGGTCCGCACCGACCTGCCCGAACCCCGCAACCTCGTCACCTCCACCGTCGACCGCACCACCCTGGACCGCAGGACCGCCATGCCGGTCGACGAGCCGGTCTCCTCCCTCGACATCACCGCCCCCGGGGTCCCCGGCAGCGGTGGTGACCGGGTCGAGGAGGAGACCCCCCAGTTCACCCGCACCGGACTGCAGTTCCGGTTCCCGTTCGGGACGCAGAAGAAGGCCTACCCGTACTTCGACCGGCAGGTCCTGCGCACCCGGAACATCGACTTCGTCGACAAGGAGAAGATCGACGGGGAGACCGTCTACCGCTATGAGCAGGTCATCCACCCCACCGAACAGTTCCCGCAGGTCGAGCAGATGCTCTCCTCCGACGGGGACCTGTCGGACGCGGACCGGCAGACCCTCGCCTCCCTGAAACTCACCTTCCCCGCGAAGGTCTGGGGGCTCACCGCCGACGACGTCGACGGCTGGGACGGTCGGGGGGAGGGCCCCGACGTGGAGATGAGCCGGTACTACACCGTCCACCGCACCCTCCACGTCCACCCGAAGACCGGTGTGATCGTCAACGAGGAGGAGGAGACGTGGCTGTTCTACGCCCGGGACGCCGCCGACGCCGACCGCATCGTCGCCGACAAGGACCGCGAACTCGACAATCCGCAGCGCACCGCGCTCTACTACCCCGGTGCCTACGATGACGCGACGGTTGAGGCACAGATGTCGGAGGCGAAGTCCGCGACCCGGTGGATGAACACCGTCGGCCAGTACATCCCGTGGGGTGCGGGCATCATCGGGATCCTGCTCGTCGGGTACGCGGTCGTCCTCATCCGACGCAGCTGAGGGAGCGGCTCCCCGTGTCCCCGTCCCGTCCGGTTTTTCACACCCCGGATCCCGAGGGGCGGAAACTGACCTGGGGTTATTCCGGATCCGGTGCCCGGTCAGGTGTGAAAAACCTGTCTGGCCGATGGCGGGCAGGGCGGTCAGGGTGGGCAGCGCGGACCGGGGTGCTCGCCGCCTGGTGCGCACTGCTCACCGTCGTGGTCCTCTGGCCGTTCGTCGAGGGGCTGGTCGCCGGCTTCCGGGGACAGGCCCTGGTCCTGCGCGACATGGTCGTCCCCCCGACGATGGCGCTCAACGACCTCGCCCGCGGTGCTGACGGCCCGGCACGTGCCGTCCCACAGGACGCCGTCCTCGCACTCCTCTCCCCCGTCATCCCGCCACCGGTCGTCGTCTCGGCGCTGATGCTCGCCGCCGGGTTCGCCGGTGCCCTCGGGGCGGCCGGCCTCGCCGGACGCCACGGTGCCCGGCTGCCCGGCCGGTTCCTCGCCGCGACAGTCGCGCCGTGGAACCCCTACGTCGCCGAACGGCTGCTGCAGGGCCACTGGTCGGTGGTGGCCGCCGGGATGCTGCTGCCGCTCGTGGCCTGGCTGGCCGCCGGTACCGGGACCCGGGACAGTGACCGGGGTCGGCCGAGACAGCGGGGCCGGCGCACGGCAGTCCTGATCCTGGTGCTGGCGGTGTGCGCGCTGACGCCCACCGGGCTGGTCCTCGGCGTGGTGACCGCCTGCACCGCCGCCGGGTGGCGGCGCCGCGCACTGGTGCCGCTCGGCGCCGGTGCGCTGCTCGCCCTGCCCTGGCTGGTGCCCTCCCTGCTCAGCGCTCCGGACACGCTGGCCGATTCCCGGGGGGCGGAACTCTTCGCCGCCCGGGCCGAACCGTTCGTCGGCACGCCCGGTGCCCTCGCCGGTCTCGGCGGGATCTGGAATGCGCAGGCGGTGCCCGCCTCCCGGGCGTCGGGGCCGGCGGCGCTCGCCGGTGTGGTCCTCGCACTGGTGGCCGTGGCGGTGGTGGTGGTCCTCGTGCGGCGCCGGATGCTGCCCGGGCCGCTGCGTCGGCTGGTGGTGCTGGCGGCGGTCGCGGTGGTCGTCCCCGCCCTGGCGGCCACCGGACCGGGGCTCGCCCTGCTCGGTGGACTGCTGGAGACGGTCCCGGGGGCCGGGCTGCTGCGGGACACCCAGAAGTTCGTGGTCCTCGCGCTGCCGGCCCTGGCGGTGCTGACGGGCCTGCTGCCGGGACCCCTCCGTGGTCGGGCCGGGGCCGCAACGGTCGTGGTGGCGTCCTGCCTGCTGGTGTGGCTGCAGGTCCCCGCCCTGCCACGCGATCTCGCGGACCTGCGGCCGGTGACGCTGGACGCCCGGTACGCGCAGGTCGCAGACAGAGTCGGCGACGGTCGGACGCTGCTGTGGCCGCCGGGGAACTACCGGGTCATTGCCGGGCGTCCCACGCTCGACCCGCTGCTGAAGATGCTGCCGGGATCGCCGGTGGATCCCGGCTACCTGGTCGTCGACGGGCAGGTCGTCGACGGGGATCCGGAGACCGTCACACTGCTCGCCGGGCTGGCGGACGGGACGGTGACTGTCCGGGACCTCACCGGCCACGGCATCGACCGGGTGGTCGTCACCGGCGACGGCGCTGCCCCGGTGGCGCTGCCGGACGCCCTGGCGGATCTCACGCCCACCTGGTCGGACGGCGACTGGCGCCTCTTCGACCTGCGGTGAGCGGGGCGGAATCCGGCGGCGGGGCTACTTCCCGCCGAGGGTGCCGGCCTTCCAGTCCGTGATGAAGTCGGGGTGTGCCTCCGCCCACTCCGCGACCGCCTTGTCCTTGTTCTTGCCGCCGTAGTGGTCGTCGGAGAACATGATGTTCTCCAGCGACGCGAGATTGTCGTCGTTGATGACGAGGTTGTGCAGCAGTTGGGCGACATAGGGGTTGTCGTCGTCGAAACCGGTGCGGGAGAAGTTGAAGATGTTCTCCGCATCGCCCATCGCGCCCTCGGGATCCTCGAGGTCCCGGACCGGGAACGCGTCGTAGGCCCAGTGCGGACGCCACAGGGTGACGGCGATATCGTCGCCGGCGTTCGTCGCCTTCTTCAACTCGGCGAGCATCGCGGGTGTCGAGGAGATCTGGAAGTTCCAGTCGTCGAGACCGTAGACCGGGATGGCCTTCTTGGTCTGCTCGGTCAACCCGGCACTCGGCTCGATACCGACGAGCCGCTTACCGTAGTCGTCACCCATGTCCTTGAGATCGGAGATGGACTTCGCCGGGGAATCGTCGTTGACGGCCAGCGTGAGCTTCGCGTTGTCGTACCAGCAGCCCTGGGCCTCGATCTTGTCACCGAACTGCTTCAGGTAGCTTTCGTGCGTCACCGGCAGCCAGGTGTCCACGGCGACGTCGATGTCCCCCTGGGACAGCCCGGTGTAGCCGGGGCCGGCGTCCAGTTCCTGGATGTCCACCGAGTAGCCCTCCTTCTCGAGGACGTACTTGAGCAGGTGGGATGCCGCGAAGGACTCGTCCCAGCCGTTGAATGCGGCCAGCGTGAGGGACTTGTTGCCGTCGGTCTCCATCTGCGACACGTCCGCGGACCCGTCACCGGGGGTGCAGTCGGCGAACTGATCGGTGACACTGCTGCCACCGCCGCCCTCGACCTGGTCATTGGAGTTCTTCGCGCCGCACGCGCCGATGGTCAGTGTGAGGGCGCCGGCCGCGAGGACGCCGCCGACGGTCCGGACGCCGCGTCGGACGCCGGTGCGCTTACTGAGACTGGTAGTCAGCCTGGTAGTCATGGTCCAGCTCCTCCTATGCGTTCTTCTGTGCTCTGGCCAGCGGGGTCTTGTTGCCCAGACCCGCGGTCACGCGGTCCAGGAAGATGGCGAGGATGACGACCGCCACACCGGCGTTGACACCCAGCGGCACGTTGATGCTGCTGATCGCCGCGGTGATGTCCGCGCCGAGGCCGGGGGCGCCGGCCATACCGGCGAGCACCACCATGGACAGGGCCAGCATGATGACCTGGTTGATGCCGGCCATGATCGTCGGCAGCGCCAGCGGCAGCTGGATGCGGAACAGAATGTGCGCCGGGGTCGCGCCGAAGGCGCGGCCGGCCTCGACGGTCTCCTTGTCGACCTGACGGATCGCCAGCTCGGTGAAGCGGACACCGGGCGGCATGCAGAAGATGAGGGTGGCGATCATGCCGGGGGTCACGCCGATGCCGAAGATGACGATGATCGGCACCAGGTAGGCCAGGGCCGGCATGGCCTGCATGAAGTCGAGGACCGGCTTGACGATCTTCGAACAGGTCTCGGACTTCGCCGCCCAGATACCCAGCGGCACCGAGATGATCACGGCGATGAGCACGGCGACGAGGACCTGGGAGAGGGTCTCCATGGCCTGCGGCCACTCGTCGACCGCCCGGACCAGGTAGAAACCGACCGCGGTGAAGATACCGGCCTTCCAGCTCACCGCCGCCCAGGCGGTGAGGCCGAAGATGACGACCAGCCAGGGGTAGGTCGGCGAGTCGAGCACCCAGTGGAAGGCGTCGTGCAGGCCGTCGAGGACGGTACCGATGAAGTCCAGCAGCCAGCTGAACGCGTCGGTGAACCAGTCGATGAAGTCGGAGACCCAGTCTCCGAGGGGAACGTCGGGATTGGCGATGGTACCCACGGTCTAGTCCTCCTTCTTCCCGGTGTCGGCGGCCTCGTCGGTGGCCGTGTCGGTGGCTCCGTCAGCGTCAGCAGCGTCATCAGGGGAGTCCGCCTCGGCGGGCACCATCGCGCCGACGATGTCGGAGTATCCGACCCGGCCGACGACCTTGCCGTCGTCGACCACGCCGACCTGACCGTTGGCCTGCGCCGAGGCCTCCCACAGGTCCGAGACATTGTCGTCGGGGTGGACCACGGCCCAGCCGCCGGTGTCGACGTTCTCCTCGACCGGCTGCATGATGTTGGCGGCGGTGATGATGCGCGACCGGTCGACGTCCGCGATGAACTTCTCCACGTAGCTGTCGGCCGGGTGGGTGAGGATCTCGGTGGCGGTGCCGATCTGGTTGATCCGACCGTTGCGCATGATCGCGATCCGGTCGCCGAGCTTCATCGCCTCGTTGAGGTCGTGGCTGATGAAGATGATGGTCTTCTTCAGGTCGTGCTGCAGCTCGATGAGCTGGTCCTGCATCTCGGTGCGGATCAGCGGGTCGAGCGCGGAGAACGCCTCGTCCATGAGCAGGATGTCGGTCTCCGCGGCGAGCGCGCGGGCCAGTCCCACCCGCTGTTGCATACCGCCGGAGAGCTCGCCGGGCAGGCTGTCGCCCCAGCCGGCGAGGCCGACCTTGCCGAGCCACTCGTCAGCCTTGGCCAGCCGCTCCTCCTTGCCCACACCCTGGATCTCCAGGGCGTAGGCGGCATTGTCCCGCACCGTGCGGTGCGGCAGCAGCGCGAAGTGCTGGAAGACCATGGACACGTGCTTGGCACGCAGGTCACGCAGCTCCCGGTTGTTGAGGTCGGAGATATTCTTCCCCATGACCTCGACCGTGCCCGCCGTGGGTTTCCACAGCCCGTTGATCATGCGGATGAGGGTCGATTTTCCGGAGCCGGACAGGCCCATCACGACGAAAATCTCCCCCTCGGCGACCTCGAAATTCGCGTCAATGACGGCGGCGGTCCCCAGGTTCGTCAACTCACTGCGGTCCTCCCCCTGTTCGAGCCGCCTGATGACCTCTTTACCGTGTCTGCCGAAGACCTTGTACAGGTGTTCGGCCTTTACCGCACTCATCGCGGGTAGCCTCCAGTCGTGAACGTCAGTCAGTTACCGTCGTTCCAGCGTAGCGGAGATCACGGATCGCCGCTGCAGGTCCACCCGATTTGACAGCGGCCCGGACCGACGGCAAACCGGGCGGAATGTATCGCGAATATGCCCGGCGATGTGCCCGGAATTCACCCCGAAAGTCGGGGGAATTCCACCCGGAATGACGGGCGGAACGCGACAGTGCAAAAACCCGGAACTCACCAGCGCAATCTCGGTGGTCACCTGCGCCTTTCCCGGCTTCTCCGGGCCCCGTCCCGGCCCCTGCCCGGATCTGCCTCGGCCCCGCCGACGACGGCTCCCGGCCGCCCGCCTCAGCGGTGTTCGATGAGGTCCCGCCAGGCCGCGCCCGTGGCGTCCCACGAAAAGCCGAGCGCGCGGGTGCGGGCGGCCTCCCCCAGTCGCCGTCGCAGACCGTCATTGTCGAGCAGTTCGCGGACCGCCGCGGTGAAGGCGTCCCGGTCGTCGACGAGCACGCCGGTCTCCCCCGCGACCACGCTGTCGCGCAGCCCCGCCGAGGTCGAGTAGCCGACCGTCGGGACGCCGTGCAGGCCCGCCTCGATCACCGCGAGCCCCCACCCCTCCTTCCGGCTGGGCATGAGGTGCAGCGCCGCACCGGCGAGCAGCCGCTGCTTGTCGTCACCGTCGACGTGACCATGGAAGACCACGTGGCCGCCGAGCCCCCGGTCGGCGACGTAGCGGTGGAGATTGTCGGCCCACCAGCCGTCGCCGACGATGTCGAGGACCGCGCCCGGGTAGGCCGGGAGGATGCCGGCGAGGGCGTCCACCGCGTGCTCGATCTGCTTGAGCGGGGTGAGCCGCGAGAGGGTGACCAGGTGCGGGGCACCGCCCGGGGTCACCTCCGGCCTGGGTGGCAGCGTGCGGCCGGCCTGCAGCTCCTCCGGCACGTCCACACCGTTGTGGATGATCCGGATCCGTCCGGGATCCACGCCCAGATCCTCGAGCTCCCGCCGGCTCGAATCGGAGACGGTGACATAGGGGACGTCCCGGTTGACCAGCGGCGACAGCCGGGATTCGACGAACCAGCCGACGCGGGAGACCACGGGGCCGGCGTCCGGCCACTGTTCCCGGTGGCAGTGGTGGGTGAGCAGGATGGTCCGGGCACCGCCGAACATGCCGGCGAAGATGCGGGCGAAGAACGGCATGCCGTTCTGGGTGTCCACGGCGACATCGAAACGGCCGGACGCCGGCCCGAACCGGTGGCGGAGCATGTACCACCAGGCGGTGGTGTAGACAGTGATCTTCCCGCCGCCGCGGACGTAGGTCACCCCGTTGCGCCGTTCGGTCCGGACGGACCCCGGGTAGCGGGCGGTGCGGACGGTGACGTCGTGGCCGCCGTGTGCGGGGTCCGCCAGGTACTCGGCGACGCGCTCGAGGTAGACCTCGCTGCCCCCGCCCTCAGGGTGGCCGACATCCCGCCAGCACAGCAGAAGAACTCTCATGATGGAGGTCAGGGTAGCACCGGGTGGTGGTCCGTCACGGTGTTCGACGACGGCGGTCGTGGCCGCACGTTCCTGTCCGGTGGGCGCGCTACGGTCTGCGGCCATGAACACCGTCACCGCTGACCGCCTGCCCGCCACCACCGTCACCGCTGCTGTCACCGTCACCACGGTCACCACGGCGCCGGAGATCCTCGCGCTGGCGGAATCCCTGTGCACCGGCGCGGCGGGCGTCCCGACCCTGGTCGTCACCGCGGTCAACCGGACCCGCGAGGTGCAACTCGACCTGTCCCGCATCACCGACGAGTTCCCGGACGACATCCGCCTGGTCGTCATCGAGAATCCGGACCTCACCCGGGCGTTCACCGGCGCGATGCCGCCGGATGCGACACCCTACAACGGTGCGGCGCGTATCTACCCGGCGCACGATCTCGGCTGGATGACCGACCCGTTCGCCGATGACCTGCTGTTCACCGGCATCACCGACGCCAACGCGGACCGGGTGACCGGGGTGGTCATCGACCGGCTCCGTGTCATTCTGGCGGCCGCTGACCTGCACCGCCCGGCGCCGGACGCCGACCGGGCCGCGGTGCGCCCGTTCCGCGGCGAGTTCTCCGGGGCACTGTCCCCGCGGTCGGCGATGGTCACGTCGTCGGACGCCCCGGGTGCGTTCGGCGTCCTGCAGCTGGATCTGGACGCCCTGCAGGTCAGTCCGACCGTGACCGTCGACGGGCTGTTCCGGGACGGCGACGAGGTGCGGGGCACTCTCGGGGCGGACGGAACCGTGGCGTCCCTCGACGGTCTGCGCGAGCCGGCGGCGATGGTGGCGGAGCTGGTCGTCGGCGGGTGCTACCCGGCGGTCGTGACCGGGAAGGCCGGGAAGAGTCAGGTCGGGGTGCAGGTCATCCCGGGTACGGGCTCGACGCTGACGCAGCAGGGCATCGACCGGACGGCAGCCACCGGTGACGTGGTGACGGTACGGGTGCAGTCGGTCAGTGAGCGGGAGGGCCAGGTGCGGATCGCCGTCGGACCGGTGGTCGACGGTACGGCACGACTGCGGGACGCCCCGGCGCTGCGCGACGGTGGGCCGGCGTGGCTGTCCGGGCCGGCAGGGTCGGCGGGGTCGGCTGGGTCGGCGGGGTCGGCTGAGTCGGCGGATACCGCCGCCCCGTCTCCTGCAACTTCGCCTTCCGCGGGTCCGGACAGTGAACTGGCCGTGCTGCGCGGGCGCGTGCCGGCGCTGCGGGCGCAGATCCACGGCCTGTCCGCGGAGATCGACAGGCTGCGGGATGCGCTGAACACCGTCAACGACGAAAACAGGTACGCCTGGGACGAACACGACCGGCTGGACCAGGAGAATGCACTGCTGCGGGACCGGTTGACGGCGGCGGGGCTCAGTCTGCCCGGCGGCGTGGCCGGGGTCCCCGCCGGGACGGCTGCGGCCGGGACGTCGGGGACGTCCGGGGCCTCCGGTCGCCGTCCCCGGGGCAGCCGGAAGCTGCGGGTCGACCGGCAGACCGTGTACACCGAATGCGTGCTCAAGGGCACCGAGTTCACCGCGCCCGACGACCAGCTCGCCGAGGAGATCCGGCTGAGCTGGGCCCGCAATGTCGATGCCCCGGCGAAGGCAGACCACCCGCTGAACTACCGCTTCGGCGACGGTTTCCTCGCCTCGGTGGAGAAGACGGTGGGCGCGGGGGAATCGGCCCGCCGGAAGCTGCCGGACGTGCTCGCCTGGATCGCCGCCGGTTATGAGGATCGGACGTCGCGCCACCATGCCTTCCGGGCCGGGACCAGCGGTGGCGCGCCCCGGGTCGTCCGGCACACGGACGGGGCGAAGGCCTTCCGGGTCGACCTGGAGACCAGCACAGCGGCGGCCCGGCGGCTGCACTACTGGAAGCTGCCGGACGGCTCGGTCGAGTTCCACAGCGTCAACCTCCACGACGACTACCCGACGATGTGAGGTCGTGATGTGAGGCCGTGTGCCATCATCGACGCATGTCACAGGACAATCCCGCGCCGACCGACTTTGCGCCGACATTCCGTCCGTCCCATGCCACGGATGGGACGGAATGTCGGCGCAGAGTCGTGAGACGAGCCGGCACCCGCGGCCACGGGGACGCCACGTCTCTTCCCACCCTCCGCCGCCGCGCGACACTGCGGCGCTCCCTCGGTCTTCTCGCCGACTTCCGGTTCGAGCAGTCCGACCCGGACCGGTTCTACGGGCACCTCGCCGCGGACACGGTCGGCCTGCTGTCCGACATCTGGGCGGACGCCGGGGACACGGCGTCCCCCAGAGCAACGTCGCACGGCACAACGCCCCTGGCGGGGACCCGGATCCTCGACGTCGGTGGTGGCCCCGGCTACTTCGGCCGGGCCTTCGCCACAGCCGGCGTCGACAACTACGTGACCTGCGAACCCGACGTCGGGGAGATGGCCGCGGCGGGCATCAGACTGGCGTCCTCGGTGCGGGGATCGGGCATGGACCTGCCCTTCGCGGACAAGGCCTTCGACCTCACCTACTCCTCCAACGTCGCCGAGCACGTCTGTGACCCGTGGCGGATGGCGGACGAGATGCTGCGCGTCACCCGCCCCGGCGGCCTCGTCGTCTTCTCCTACACCTGCTGGCTCGGGCCCTTCGGCGGGCACGAGACCGGCCTGTGGCAGCACTATGTCGGCGGCGAGTTCGCGGCGCGCCGCTACGAGAAGAAACACGGCCGCCCGCCGAAGAACCGGTGGGGTGAGTCCCTGTTCAACGTCTCCTGCGCCGACGGACTGCACTATGCCGCAGCACTGCCGGACCGGCAGGACAGTCCGGACGCCGTCACCGACACCGCACCAGCTGCACCGGACCCCGACCACCCGTACCCCGCCGAGCTTGTGGCCGCCTTTCCCCGCTACCACCCGTGGTGGGCGTGGTGGTTGACGCGTGTTCCGGGACTGCGCGAGGTGGGGGTCTCGAACCTGGTCCTGGTGCTGCGGCGGCGGTAGCTGTGCAGCGGCCCGCACGGGGCTGGTCGACAGGCCGGTGCGGCCAACCCCTCGACGACCCCCGTCCCCAGGGGGCTGGTCGACAGGCCGGTGCAGCCGACCCCTCGACGACCCCCGTCCGCACGGGGCTGGTCGACAGGCCGGTGCGGCCAACCCCTCGACGACCCCCGTCCCGAGGGGGCTGGTCGACAGGTTGGCGTCAGCCTCGCCACCCGGCCGTCGCACCTCCGCTGCACCGCCCACACCGCCCATACCGCCATCCGTGCGCAGATGTGTAGGTTCCCGACATAAAACCGCAGGTGATGGCCTACGCAGGGAAAACCGGCGGGCCACCCCCGAACACGTCGGGAACCCACCCGGAAATGCTCCTCCGGAACGATATGTGGATATAGTGATCGGCGACACACGTTGTACCCGATGTCGGCACAGTCGACAGTGAGGACAGACATGACGAACTCCACCGGCCAGGGGAACACAGGCATCCCCGAGGCCTTCATCTACGAGGCCGTCCGCACCCCCCGCGGCAAGGGCAAGCCCGGCGGCAGCCTCCACACGGTCAAGCCCGTCGATCTGCTCAGCGGTCTGATCGCCGAGATCCTCGAGCGCAACCCCGGTATCGCCCCCGAGGCGATCGGCGACATCATCACCGGTGTCGTCTCCCCGCTCGGCGACCAGGGCATGGACATCGCCCGCACCGCCGCCCTCAACGCCGGCCTGCCGTTCTCCACCACCGGCGTGCAGCTCAACCGCTACTGCGCCTCGGGCCTGACCGCCCTGAACATCGGTGCGATGAAGATCCGCTCCGGCTGGGAGGACCTCGTCCTCGCCGGCGGCGTGGAGTCCATGTCGCGGGTCCCGATGGGTTCCGACGGCGGCGCCCTGGCGCTCGACCCGGAGACCTCCTTCTACACCGACTTCGTGCCGCAGGGCATCTCCGCCGACCTCATCGCCACCCTCGACGGTGTCTCCCGTGAGGAGCTGGACGCCTACGCCGCCCGCTCCCACGCCCGCGCCGCCCAGGCCTGGGACGAGGGCCGCTTCGACAACTCGGTCGTCCCGGTCAAGGACATCAACGGTCTGACCGTCCTGGACCGCGACGAGACGATCCGCCCCGGCACCACCGTGGAGAAGCTGGCCGGACTGCGTCCCGCCTTCGCCATGATCGGCGACCAGGGTGGTTTCGACGCCGTCGCCCAGACGAAGTACCCGCAGGTCGAGAAGATCGACCACCAGCACCACGGCGGCAACTCCTCCGGCATCGTCGACGGCGCCTCCCTCATCCTCGTCGGCTCCGAGAACGCCGGCGGGAAGTACGGTCTGACCCCGCGCGCCCGCGTCGTCGCCGCCGCGACGACCGGTGTGGAGCCCACCATCATGCTCACCGCCCCCGCCCCCGCGGCCCGCGCCGCGCTCGACAAGGCCGGCCTGACCCCCGAGGACATCGATGTCTGGGAGATCAACGAGGCCTTCGCCTCCGTCGTCCTGCGTGCCCAGCGTGAGCTGAACATCCCGGACGAGAAGCTGAACATCAACGGTGGCGCCATCGCGATGGGCCACCCGCTGGGTGCCACCGGCGCGATGATCACCGGCACCGCCGTCGACGAGCTGCACCGCACCGGCGGACGCTACGCCCTGATCACCCTCTGCGTCGCCGCCGGCATGGGCGTCGCCACCATCATCGAGCGCGTTTAAGGAGACACCATGAGCGACAACATCATCGGCTGGGAGTCCGACGGCAACGGCGTCGTCACCCTCACCATCGACGACCCGACCTCCCCGGTCAACACCATGAACGACGCCTTCCGCGCCTCGCTGAAGGAGACCGCCGCCAAGCTGGTCTCCGGTGTCGAGGCCAAGGAGGTCACCGGTGTCATCATCACCAGCGCGAAGAAGACCTTCTTCGCCGGCGGTGACATCAAGCAGATGATCACCTCCACCCCGGCGGACGCCGAGGCCACCCGCGACATGGTCGACGGGATGAAGGCCGACATGCGCGCCATCGAGACGCTCGGCGTCCCGGTCGTCGCCGCCCTCAACGGCACCGCCCTCGGCGGCGGCCTGGAGATCGCCCTTGTCGCCCACCACCGCATCGCCTCCGACGTGAAGGGCCTGAAGGTCGGCCTGCCCGAGGTCACCCTCGGCCTGCTGCCCGGTGGCGGCGGCGTCACCCGCGTCACCCGCCTGCTCGGCCTGGCGGACGCCCTGACCAAGGTGCTGACCACCGGTGCCCAGTTCACCGCCGAGAAGGCCCAGGGCCTGGGCCTGATCGACGAGATCGTCCCCGCCGACCAGCTCATCGAGACCGCCCGCGCCTGGATCGCGGCGAACCCGGAGTCCGCCCAGCCGTGGGACCGCAAGGGCTTCAGGATCCCCGGCGGCACCCCGTCCACCCCGGCGCTCGCGGCGATGCTGCCGAGCTTCCCGGCGAACGTCACCAAGCAGATCAAGGGCGCGCCGATGCCCGCCCCGAAGGCGATTCTCGCCGCGGCCGTCGAGGGTGCGCAGCTCAAGCGCATCGAGGATGCCACCGCCGTCGAGACCCGCTACTTCGTCGAGCTGGTCACCGGCCCGACGTCGACGAACATGATGCAGGCGTTCTTCTTCGACCTGAACCACTGCAACGGCGGCGGTTCCCGTCCGGTGCAGGCCGACGGCACCCCGTTCCCGAAGACCACCTTCACCAAGGTCGGCGTCATCGGCGCCGGCATGATGGGCGCGGCGATCGCCTACGTCGCCGCGAAGGCCGGCATCGAGGTCGTCCTCAAGGACATCAGCCAGGAGAACGCGGACAAGGGCAAGGCCTACTCCGAGGGCCTGGAGGCCAAGGCGCTGAAGCGCGGGAAGACGACCGAGGAGAAGTCCGCGGCACTGCTGTCGCGCATCACCCCGACCGCCGACTACGCCGACATCGCCGACGTCGACCTGGTCATCGAGGCCGTCTTCGAGAACACCGAGCTGAAGCACAAGGTGTTCGCCGAGATCGAGGCCGCGGTGCCGGACACCTGCGTGCTGGGTTCCAACACCTCGACCCTGCCGATCACCGGCCTGGCCGAGGGTGTGGACCGGAAGAAGGACTTCATCGGTCTGCACTTCTTCTCCCCGGTGGACAAGATGCCGCTCATCGAGATCATCTCCGGTGACGAGACCGCCCCGGAGACCCTGGCGAAGGCGCTGGACTTCGCCCGCCAGATCCGCAAGACCCCGATCGTGGTCAACGACTCCCGCGGTTTCTACACCTCCCGGGTCATCGGCACGGTCCTCAACGAGGCCATGCGCATGTTCGTCGAGGGTGTGGACCCGGCCGTCATCGAGGCCGCCGGCCGCCAGGCCGGTTACCCGGCCCCGCAGCTGCAGCTGCAGGACGAGCTGAACCTCAAGCTGGCCCGCAAGATCGGTGCGGAGAACAAGGCCGCCGCCGAGGCCGCGGGTGTCGCTGTCGACGACGGCGGCGTCAACGCGCTGGTGGACGCCATGCTCGACGACTACGAGCGCCCCGGCAAGCTCGAGGGCAAGGGCTTCTACGAGTACGACGAGAACGGGAAGCGCGCCGGCCTGTGGTCCGGCCTGCGTGGTGAGCTGCGCGAGAAGCTCGGCATCACCCCGGTCACCGTGCCGGACGCCGAGACCACGACCGCCGGCCACGGCCTGGACACGGCCACCGGCGACGGCCCGGCCTTCATCGACCTCATCGAGCGCATGCTGTTCATCGAGGCCCTGGAGACCCAGCGGTGTGTCGACGAGAACGTCCTGACCTCGGACGCGGACGCCAACATCGGCTCCATCCTCGGTATCGGCTACCCGGCGTGGACCGGCGGTACCCGCCAGTTCATCACGAACTACGCCCGCCCGGTCGCGGCCCCGCTGCCCGCGGACGCCGGTGAGGACTACCCGACCACCGGTGTGGCCGGCTTCGTCGCCCGTGCCGAGGAGCTCACCGCGACCTACGGTGACCGCTTCGCCCCGGTCGCCTCGCTGAAGGGCTAGATCCCCCGCTCCGACCCCGCAAGTCCCCGCACCCGGTGGGTGGCCTTCACAGGGCCACCTGCCGGGTGCGGTCGTCCGGGTACGGTCGGGCGACATGAGCACAGACTTCTACCGGCAACTGTCACCCACCTGCGGGTTGCGCGTCAGCCCGCTCACCCTCGGCACGATCACCTTCGGCGGCGACCACGGCATGGAGTACTTCGGCCATGTCGACGTCGACGGTGCCGTCGACCTGCTGTCCCGCGCGAAGGACGCCGGGATCAACCTGGTCGACACGGCCAACTTCTACTCCACCGGTGTCGCCGAGGAGGTCCTCGGCAAGGCGCTGGCGTCCTCCCGCTCCTTCGACGACCTGCTGGTCACCTCGAAGGTGCGGATGGTCATCGGCGACGGCCCCAACGACGGCGGCCAGTCCCGCTGGCACATCCTCGACCAGGTCGACAAGACCCTCCGCCGGCTCGGCCGCGACCACCTCGACCTCTACTACCTGCACGAGTGGGACGGCCAGACGCCGCTGGAGGAGACCCTCCAGACGATGGACCAGCTGGTCCGGTCCGGGAAGATCCGCTACTACGGCGTCTCCAACTACACCTCCTGGCAGCTGATGAAGGTCCTCATGACCTGTGAGCGCAACGGTTTCATCAAGCCGGTCAGCCAGCAGATCTACTACACACCGCAGGCCCGCGACGCCGAGTACGAGATGATCCCCGCGGCGATCGACCAGGGGCTCGGCAGCCAGGTGTGGAGCCCGCTGGGGATGGGGCTGCTCACCGGCAAGTACCGCCGTGGTGTCGAGCCGGAGTCCCCGGCGCGGATGGTCGACGGGCCGGGGACGGACGTCATCGTCACCGACCGGGAGAACCTCTACGACATGGTGGACACCCTCGACGAGGTGGCGTCCGCCCACGGTGCGTCGGTTGCGCAGGTCACGTTGGCCTGGCTGCTGACTCGGCCGGGGATCACCAACCTCGTCGTCGGCGCGCGGACCACGGCGCAGTGGGAGGATTCCCTCGGCGCGGTGGACCTCACGCTGACCGACGAGGAGATCTCCCGGATCGCCGGGGTCAGTGCACCGGCGGTGCGCTACCCGTTCTGGCACCAGGTCGATCTGGCGTCCGACCGGCTCAGTGCGGCGGACCGGTCGATCATCGGGACCACCGCCGGGCAGCTCGGCTGACAGAACCTCACAGAACCTGCGGGAAGCTGCGGGAACCTGTCAGAAGCTGACAGAGAACCCGCAGGTTGTGGCCCGGGAGCGGCGTCCGGAACCGGGTAAACTGGACTCACCCTGACCCCTGCACCCGGACCGGAAGGCCCCCGTGATCACCACCGTCGTCGACTGGATCGTCTCACTCATGGCGGTCATCGGTGCCCCGGGCGTGGGCCTGGCCATCCTCATCGAGACCGTCTTCCCGCCGATCCCCAGCGAGGTGGTGCTCCCGCTCGCCGGCTTCGCCTCGACCGAGGGACGCATGAGCGCCCTGGCCGCATTCCTCTGGGCCACCGCCGGCTCGGTGGTCGGCGCCTGGCTGCTCTACTGGCTCGGGGCCGCGGTCGGGGCTGACCGCCTGCGCGCCGTGGCCGACCGGATGTGGCTCACCGAGGGGGCCGACGTCGACCGGGCGCTGCACTGGTTCGACCGCTACGGCGAGGCCACGGTGCTCATCGCCCGGGTCATCCCCGGGATCCGCAGCCTGGTCTCCATCCCGGCGGGCGTCCACCGGATGGGACCGGTGAAGTTCACGCTGCTGACCACCCTCGGCTCGGCGGTGTGGAATGCGGTGCTGATCGGCCTGGGCGTGCTCCTCGGTGACAACTACCACCGGGTCTCGGACACGATCGACAACTTCTCCACCCTGATCTACGTCCTCGTCGCCCTGGCCTGCGTGGCGGGCGTGATCTGGCTGGTGCGCCGCGACCGGCGACGCAAGGCCGCCCGCCGGGAGGCCTGACTCAGTTGTCCCCGCGCACCCGGGCGTGCAGCCGGTCGAGTTCCCGGTCCAGCGCCGCGGTCGTGTCCACGTCGAAGAAGCCGGTCCGCAGCTGCCAGTTGAGCCCTCCGGGCGTCTCGAAGGTGTCGATGACATCGTCGATGGGCGTGGCGGCGTCCTGCAGCGCCGGGGCGAGACCGGCGGCACTGCTGCGGACGAACCGCTCGGACGCCGCGGCGTCCAGCCCGTGCTCCGCCGCCCACCGGGCGAGGTCGGCCACGTACTGCAGCAGTCCGGTCTGCGCACCGGTCAGCACCGTGACCGCCGCCATCTGGTCCTCGTCGGCGACCGCCATATGGCCGCCGAGCAGGTCGAACAGGGCCACCGCCGCCGGGAACGCCGGGATCACCGGGGTGATGCCGGCCCGGCGCGCCACCGGCGGCAGCGGCACCGAACGCACGATGTCGGGGCCGTCCCCGACCGCCGCGCGCAGCGTCGCCAGGTCCACCCCGGCCAGCGTGCTCACCACGGTCTGCCCGGCGCGGAACTCCACCCCGTCGAGCGCGGTGGTGAGCTGCTCCGGGCGGACCGAGACCACGACGGTCTCCGCGCCCGTCGCCACCGCCGCATTCGAGGACGCCACGGTGAGCCGGCCGGTTCCGGCGAACCGCTCCTGCAGTGCCGCCACCCGGTCGCGGCCCCGCGGCGAGAGGACCACCGTGGTCGGGGACCCGGCGGACCCGGCGTCCCCGGTGGCCCCAGCCCCGCCCAGTAGTCCCTCCACCATGGCGCCGGCGATCTCGCCGACCCCGATGAAGCCGACCGTGCTCACTTCGACCACTTCTCGGACTCCTGCATGATCATCTGGATCACGCTCGTCGCGTGGATCTCCAGCAGCTCGTCGATGTCGGACTCCGGATCCAGCTCATGGGCGATGATCAGCCCCTCGGCGCCGGCGATGAGGTAGGTGATGATCGCCTGCCGCCGCCCCTCGGGCACGTGTGAGAAGTGGGTCTTCCCGATCACGCCGAGGCGGGCGGAGAGGTTCTCCCGCATCTGCAGGTACATCCGCCGTGGCTTCGGGTTGTCCTGCCGCTTCTGCAGTGCCAGCGGCAGCCCGAGGTGGAGGAACTCGGGGTGCTCCCGCAGTGTCCCGATGAGCTGCTCGGCGATGGCGACGAGTTCGGCGAGGATGTTGCCGTCGGCGGGGATGTCCCAGGCCTGGTTCCAGGCGTCGAAACTGTCCTCGATGACGGTCGACATCAGGTCGTCCTTGTCCTCGAAATGCCAGTAGATCGAGCTCGCCGGCAGGCCGCAGCGCCGCGAGATGGCGGCGATGCTCGTGCCGTCGTAGCCGCGCTCGGCGGAGATGGCGGCGGCGGCGTCCAGGATCTTCTGACGCGACCGCTCACCGTCGGCACGCCGGTTGCGCACCTTCCGGTTCTTCCCTGCGGTGTTCTTCTCAGTCTGGACAGCCATGGCCTCATACTACGGAACAGGATCCCCCGGTACTTTCCCGGGTGTATCCGTCCCGTCTCCAGAACCGGTATCATCTACAGCTTCCCGGACCTCCCGGGCCTGCCGGATATCCCGGACCAGCTGACTGTCCCGCTTCTCCACGGCCGCCGTGTACCGTTCGGTGACCTGCAGCGATTCCTCGGCGGGCAGCCCTTCCCGCAGTTGCCGGACCCGCTCGGTCTCACTGTCGAGCACCGCACCGAACAGCAGCACCGCGTTGACGAGATAGGCCCACAGCATCAGCACGATGATCCCGGCCAGTGCCCCGTAGGTCGCGTTGAACCGGCCGAACCAGGTGACGTAGACGTACAGGCCGCCGGAGGCGATCACCGCGCCGACGATCGCCAGCACCGCACCGGGACTGAACCAGGTCCGGGGACGCAGCCGCACATTCGGGGTGATCCGGTACAGCAGCACAATGACGAGGATGATCGCCAGCGGGACCAGGAACCAGCGCAGCACCGCCCACACCGACAGCACCTCCTCCCGCAGTCCCACGACCGCACCCAGCCACGCCGCCACCGGCCCGGAGACCACCAGGCCGAGCACCCCCAGGGCCGCCAGCACCAGCAGGGACGCCGTGAGCAGGTACATCTGCAGGTTCCAGCGCACCACTCCACGGCCCTCCTCGACCTCGTAGATGGTGTTCATCGCCCGCCCGAAGGTCTTCACGTAGCCCGAGGCGGTCCACAGGGTCGTCGCCAGGCCGACCGCCAGACCGAGCCCCGCGGCCGGCGCGGTGAGCACATTCTCGAGCACCGGACGCACCGACGACCACGTCTCCTCGGGTGTCACCGCCTGTGCCTCGTCGAGCAGCCGCAGCACCGTGTCCTCGTCCTGGCCGAACAGGCTCAGCACCGAGACCAGGGCGATGAGTCCCGGAAACAGTGCCAGCAGGGACCGGTAGGCGAGACTGCCGGCGTAGTCGAGACAGCCGTAGGCCCCGAACCGGCGCACCGCCCGGCCCGGCACGTTGCGCCACGGGGACCTCATACCGGCCCCAGCTGGTGCATCCGGCGCGGCAGCAGTTCCCGCAGCACGATGCCCGTCTCGGTCCGGCTGATGCCCCGGCAGCCCATGATCTCCTGGGTGACGCGGTACAGGTCCTCCGCGTCGACCGCCACGACCTCGATGGACATGTCGCTGCGTCCGGAGATGCCGAGGCACTCCACGACCTCCGGGATCTGTGCGAGGTCGTCGAGCATGCCGTCGAACATCGCCTGGTTGGCCTCCGCGGTGACGATCGCCCGCAGCGGCCGGCCGACCGAGGCCGGGGTCAGCCGCGCGGTCACCGGCGCCAGCGGCCCGTCGGACGCCGTGAGCTTCGCCAGCCGGGCCCGGACCGTACCCCGGGCGAGGTGGAGTTTCTCGGCGAGGAAGGCGACGGTGGCCCGCGGGTGTTCGTCGAGCACGTCGAGGATCCGGTGGTCGGTCCGGTCAAGGACGGCCGACCCAGTGGGGTGCGCTGTGGTCATAACGGTCAACAGTAACGCATCTGATTGCCCGGAACGGTGTACATGCCCGACACTTTCCGGCATGTCCGACCACTCTCTCCCCACCGGGGCCGTCCCCCGTGCCACCGTCTCCCGCACCACCGGGGCGTGCGCGGCCCTGACCCTGTGCCTCGCCATCGCCGGAGTCAATCTCCCGAACCCGCTGGCGCCGCTCTACACCGACCGGTTCCACCTCACCCCGCTGCTGCAGTCCACCCTGTTCAGCGTCTACCTCGCCGCGCTCGTGCTCACCCTCGCCGCCACGGTCCTCGACCCCCGGCGCCGCTCCCGCACCATGACCGACGAGGTCCGCACGCTCGTCACCGCACTGGCCCTCACCCTGGCCGCCGACCTCGTGATGCTCGCCGGAACCGCCGCTTTCCCGGTCCTGCTCGCCGGGCGGGCCGTCGCCGGGGCCGCCGCCGGACTGGCGACCGGGTCCGCCGCCGCGGTGGCGCTGGCCGGACTCGGGGAGAGCGCCCGGACCGTCGCCGCCGGGGCCGCGGTCGTCGGGGCACTGGCCGCCAACATCGGTGGTGGTACGGTCGCGACTCTGACGGGGGCCGGGACGGCGTCCTGCCTGTCGGTGTATCTGGGGCACGCCCTGCTCGCCGGGGTCCTGGCCGTCACCCTCGTCGCCAGTGCGCGGCGGGGCCGCCCGGCCGACGTCACCGCAGCGGGGAAGCCCTCGGACGCACCGGGCAGGACCCCGGTGGTGCGGGTCGTCGGCGGCTACCGACAGCGGCACCGGGTCGCCGGCTACCTCATCGGCGTGATGTCGTGGACCGCCGCCGGCATCGTGCTCGCCCTCGTCGCCACCCGCGTCCGGCAGACCTCACCGGACCTGTCACTGCTGGGGGCCATGGCGCCCGGTGTGGTCTTCCTCGCCGTCTCCTGGGTCGGCCAGCTGCTGGTCAACCGCCGGATCCTCCGGCTGCGGGCCTGGCAGACCTCCCTGCCGCTGGTGCTGGGACTCGCGGGACTCGGCGTGGCGCTCGACGCCGGGAACTACCCCGCGGTCCTGGCCGCCGCCGCAGTGTGCGGACTGGGGCAGGGCCCCTGCTACAGCCTGGGTCTCGCCACCGTCACCCACGGGCTGCCACCGGAGCGTCAGGGCCGGGCGGCCTCGGTGTACGCCGCGGTGGCCTACGGCTGCTGCGGCGTCCTGACCGTACTGGCCGGGCTGCTGGCCACCGCGGCAGGGGTGGCGGAGACCTTCACGGTCACCGCCGTGGTCTGCGCGGTGTCCGGTGTGACGGCGACGCTGCTCGCCGGGCCGCGACTGCCGCTGGTGCGGCTGGCACAGGTGGTCGCGGTGGCGCCGCCGGTCCGGGCCGCTCACGGTGCCCGCGGATAGGCCCGGAAGCGGCCGGAAGACGCCGGAAGTCACTCGAAGCCGCAGGAGCCGACAGACCTTCTCCGGACCGCCATCACTTCGTGTCACCCGCCTTCAGTCCGGGTCGGTCCGGTCGCCGGAACCGACCCGGACTGAAGGCATCGGGCGGTAACTGAAGGCACCCCGGTCTCCGGGCCTGCCGATGTGTCACCGGACACGTGCGGGACCGATGTCTCCCGCGGGGCACTCTCCGGGGCTTTCCCTCCCCCGTCCGTGAACTCGAGCACGGATGACACGGGCAGCGGGGGTCCGCGCCCTCCGTGCTCGAGTTCACGGACACGCCGGAGCCTGGGCCGCAGGCCGGGTCAGTCAGCGGAGTCGTGGCAGTCGGGTCAGTCGCCGCCGGTCAGCGGCAGGTCAGTCGCCGAGACCGTCGAGGAACGCCGGGGAAGGCACGAAGAACAGTGAGCCGGTGACCGCGGTGGAGAAGTCCAGGATGCGGTCGTGGTTGCCCTCCGGCACACCGATGAACATGTTGCGCAGCATCTCCTCGGTCACCGACGGGTCCTTGGCGTAGCCGATGAAGTAGGTGCCGAACTCGCCGTCGCCGCTCAGCGAACCGAACGGCATGTTCTCCCGGATGATGTCACCGTCGATGTCGTTGAGCGCGACATGCGAGTTACTCGGCTTGTGCTCGTCGTCGAGCTCGAGGTCGTCGAGCTTCGTCCGGCCGATGGCCTTCTCCTGCTCCTCGGTGCTCAGCGCGTTCCACGCGGCCATGTCGTGCAGGTACTTCTGCACGATGACGTAGGAACCGCCGACGAAGGAGGCGTCCTCCCCGTCGCCGTCCGCGATCACCGCGGCGTCCAGTGCGTCATCCCCCTCGGGGTTCTCGGTGCCGTCGACGAAACCGAGGAGATCGCGCTCGTCGAAGTAGCGGAAACCGTGCACCTCGTCGACGATCGTCGCAGTGCCGCGCAGCGCGTCGGTGACGACACGGGCCAGTTCGAAGCACAGGTCCTGCCGCGCCGCGCGCAGGTGGATCAGCAGGTCACCGGGGGTGGAGACGGCGGTGTGCGTCGCGCCGCGGACCTCGACGAACGGGTGCAGGTGGGCCGGGCGCGGCTGGTCGGGGAACATCCGGTCCCACAGATCTGAGCCGATACCGACGATGCTCAGCAGCTCCGCCTCCGGGTGCCGGAACCCCACCGAACGGGTCAGACCCGGCAGTTCCCCGAGGAAGTCCCGGGCGGCGCCGGCGGCGTCCTCACCGTCGTCGACGGTGAAGACGAGGAACATGGCGGCGTTCGCGGGGTGGGAAACAACCTGCTGGGTGGGCATGGGGCCTCTCTCGTGGTGCTCGGTGGATCGTCAGGACAGTCCTCTGTGACTTTACCGGCACGCCGGACGCCGTTCCCTGATCAGGGCACCGCAACCGGACCGAGTGGCGGTCCCGGTACACCTGGGCAGAGGAACTGCGGTTGAGCGCAGATAGGGAGCGCCGTCTCCTCGGCTGGTCTCATCTGAAGATCCTGATCGCCAGCCCGCTGGCGACGGAGACGGAACGCGATGTCATTGCCATGCTGGCTATCCGCGGCATCAGCGACGACAATGACGGGTACGACGGCAAAGGAGGCCGACAGTGAACAACGGAAAGATCACCGATCCACTGGAGCGGAAGCTCGCCGCCCAGACTGCGGTCAACGCGACCCGGGGGACCAGAACCGTCCTGCCCCGCTGGGTCTATGAGCTTGCCGGAGCCCCCGTCCCCGACGAGGCGACCGATGAGCTGCAGCGCGTCCCCCCGGAAGGTTCGCTGTTCTGAGCTGACGTCGGCACCGGCCGACGCCCGCTGACGCCGGACGCCGTTCCCTAGTTGTAGTTCCCCGTGAGGTTGTGAACACGGTCCATGGGAGCCAAGCCTCCGATGCCCGTGTGAGCTCGCCGGCGATTGTAGTGCTCGATGAACTCGCCGTACACCTGCTCCCGGGACGCCTCACTCAGATACGGCCTCGCGTAGGCCCACTCGGTCATCAACGTGCGGTTGAACCGCTCGACTTTCCCGTTGGTCTGCGGCCGGTACGGCCTGGTCCACCGGTGCTTGACCTCCGGTCCCAGCGCATCGGCGAACGCGTGGGACCGGTAGCAGGCACCGTTGTCGGTCATCACCGCACCGACGGTCACACCCAGTGACGCGAAGAAGTCAGCTGCCCTGATCCAGAAACCCGCCGCGGTGTCTTTCCGCTCGTCGTCGAGGATCTCGGAGTACACCACCCGCGAGTAATCATCGACTTCCATGGTGCAGGTACCGGTAGCCTCTGCCTGGTTTCGCTCCGGCTCGGGCGGCCGCTCCAGTGGCTCGACCGGATGCCCGGTGTTGGTCGGAGCCACGACCGAACATCCGCCACCCACCACCGTCGGGGATCCTGCCGAGTTTCTTGATGTCGACATGCACCAGCTCGCCTGGTGCGGATTTCTCGTAGCGGCGTGGCGGGGTCTTGCGTACCGGCAGTCCGGTGGCCTGGTCGATACAGTCCAGAGCGGGCATGTTGTAGCGGTCCAGCACCCTGCCGACCGTGGAGCGGGCGACACCGAGGTGGTATCCGATGCGGTGGGGTCCCCACCGTCGGGTGAACCGCAGGTTGATGATCCGGTGCTCCCTGCGCCGGTCCAGCTGATGGGGGCAGTGGTGCGGACGGCTCGACCGGTCGGCGAGCGACTCTCCGGCCCGGTGACGGGCTACCCAGCGGTGGGCGGTGGCCGGTGAGACGTTGAAACGTTCGGCGGCGCGGCGTTGGGTCCATCCGTGATCGACGATCAGGCTGACGAGTCTTGCCCTGCCGGTCGGGGTCAAGGGTGCGTTACGGTGGGACACGAAGACCTCCTGGTTCCTCGTTGTTGGTGGTGGTTCACCCTCAACGGTTACCGGAGGTCTTCTTTCACGTCATCCCGGTGGTCGTGTTCACAACCTCCTCGGGAAGTACACCTAGTGCCCGCGCTTCACCGCGATGACCCAGCCGGCGTCCCCGCGCGCCTCGAACTGTGTGACCTCATGGCCGTCGGTCGCGGCCCACCGCGGGATGGCGTCCGTGGCCTGGGTGCAGTCGAAGTCGATGACGAGCTCGTCGCCCACGTCGATCTTCCCGATGGCGTTCTTCGCCTCGATGAGCGGGAACGGGCAGACCGCGCCGAGGGTGTCCATCCCCCAGCGACCGTCGCCGAGATCGGTGAGTCCGTCCTTCTTCGCCGTGGCGCCCACGGCCACCAGCGGCCGGTCGAGGACCGCGACCGCCGAGGCGAAACCGCCCAGGTCCGCGGTCGGGGCGGCGTCCTGCGACGGGGCCGGCGTGCCGTCAGTGCCGTCAGTGCCGTCAGCGACCTCGACGTCCTGGCTGTTGACCGGCTGGTCGGGCTTCAGCCACAGCTTCGCCGCGGCGCCGACACCCAGTGCGATGAACAGCAGCGCCACCCAGCCCTGGTAGCTGAACAGGGAGGTCTGCACCATGCCGTTGCCGACGGTGCAGCCGCCGGCCCAGGCCGCGCCGACACCCATCAGCAGGCCGCCGACGACCGAGCGGGACGCCTGGCGGGCATCCGGCACGCGCACCCGGAACTCACCGGAGGCCTTCGCCGCGAAGAAGGAGCCGACGAGGATACCGAGGACGAGCAGCACTCCCCAGTCGATGTTGTCCGCGCCACCGTTGACGATGCCCTTGACCAGGTTGGAGGACGGGGTGGTGATGCCGAGGCCGTCGTTGCGGCCCGTGGCGTCCGACAGCGGCCAGGCGACGACGCCGAGCAGGCCGACGACCAGCGCGGTCCCGAAGACGTGCCACGGCTTCTCCGTGAGCAGGTGGGCCAGACCGGTCTTGCGCGGCGGCAGCGTGGCCATCGCCGGGGTGGCCCGCTCCTTGGCGAGGAAGTACCGGACGAGCACGGCGGTGACCAGCACCAGCGGGATGACGAACCACCAGCTGCTGATCCCGAGGGATTCCGGGGCGGTGGTGGCGTTGACGGTGAAGCCGCGCAGCCAGTCGTTGAGGCCGCCGAGCGCGCCACCCTTCATCGCCGCCGAGGAGACGGCGTACATCACCAGGGCGATCCAGGAGCCGACGAGGCCCTCACCGGCGCGGTACCAGGTGCCGGAGGCGCAGCCGCCGGCCAGCACGATGCCGAGGCCGAAGAGGAAGCCGCCGACGATGACGGCGGCGGGGGCGAAGTCCTTGAACTCCGGCGTGATCACCCCGGTGCTGGTCAGGGCGGCCAGGCCGACCGCGTGGACGGCGATGACGACGAGCAGTGCGGTGAAGCCGCGCCAGCTGCGCAGGGTGAAGATGTCGCGGAGGAAGCCGGTGACGCAGAACCGGCCTCGCTGCATGGCGAAGCCGAGCAGGCCACCGACGATGAGTCCGGTGATGAGCATGGGATCTCCCGAGAAAATGGACAGAGCGGTCTGTTTGTTCTCTGGGGAGAATACGCGGGAACGTCGACGGGCACAAGGTCACGTTGACGGGCGTCGATGTCTCCGCCGATGCCGTCGGCGCCAGCGCCGGCGCCGCTACAGCAACCTCTGCACCCAGTCGACGAAGAGCCTGGTCTCCGCCTCCCCCAGCCGGTCCGGATGCGCCGTCGCAAACTCGACGAGCGACCGGCCCTGCTGTACCGCGGACTCGTCCGAGGTCCCCGTGATCGCCCGGATGACCCCTTCCCGCACCGCGACGCTGAGAGCCCGGTCCTCCTTCTCCTGGATGATCTGGCGCAGCGTCACCCCGATATTGGTGGCGAGGATGTGGGCCGCCGCCTGCCCGGCGGGCACGACGAGCCTGCCCTGCCGCTGCGCTTCGGCCGTCAGTCCGTTGAGCATCCGCCACGGCCCCTCCTGCGCTGCCGGGGCACGCCCCGGAGTGACGGTCCCGTACATCAGTGTGTAGAAGCCGGGATTCGCCAGCCCGAAGGCGACATGGGCGTCCCACCCCGCACGGATGTCCCGGACTGGGTCGCCGCTGGACCCGGACCGGCCTTTCTCCCGGACATACATGTCGAAACCGTGCTCGACAACGGCATCGACAAGGCCCTGTTTACTGCCGAAGAAGTGGTACAGCGTCGGCAGTTTCACGCCCGCGGCATCGCAGACCGCGCGCAGCGAGAACTCGCCGCCGGGATTGGCCGCGATGAGATCGGCGGCGGCGGTGAGCAGCTTGACCCGGGAATCCGTCATGTTTTCCACGATAGTGGTTGTATCGCCGCCACATATTCATATATCGTCGCTATATCAACCTGGCCCACCGACAGAGAAAGGCCCCTCCGATGAACACCTACGACCTGACCGGACGCACCGTCCTCATCGCCGGCGGCGGAAAGAACCTCGGCGCCCTCGTGGCACGCCAGGCCGCCGCCGGCGGCGCCGACGTCGCCATCCACTACAACTCCGAGTCCAGCCGGCCCGAAGCCGAGAAGACCCTCGCCGCGGTCGAGGAAGCCGGACGCCGCGGCGTCCTGCTCACCGGCGACCTCACGGTCCCCGACAATGTGCGGACCCTCTTCGAGGATGCGGAGGCCGCACTCGGCCACATCGACATCGCGGTCAACACCGTGGGAAAGGTGCTGCGCAAGCCCATCGTGGAGACCACCGAGGACGAGTACGACGACATGTTCGACGTCAACGCCAAGGCCGCCTACTTCTTCCTCCAGGAGGCCGGCCGGCACGTCAGCGACGGCGGACGCATCATCACCCTCGTGACCGCACTGCTCGCGGCCTTCACCGACGGCTACTCCACCTACGCCGGTGGCAAGGCCCCGGTCGAGCACTTCACGCGCGCCGCGGCCAAGGAATTCGGCGAGCGCGGCATCTCGGTCAACAACGTCGCCCCCGGCCCGATGGACACCCCGTTCTTCTACGGTCAGGAGACCCCGGAGCGCGTGGAGTTCCACAAGTCCCAGGGCCTCGGCGGGAGGCTGACGGAGATCGGGGACATCGCCCCGCTCATCCTCTTCCTCGCCACCGACGGCGGCTGGATCACCGGTCAGACGTTGTTCGCCAACGGCGGGTACACCACCCGCTAGCTGGCGCAGCGCCTCTCCGGACACGCCCGGCACGTCATCGGACAGGCCGCCAGGTACGGTGGCCGATGAATCCCTCACCGACGTGTCAGGAGAAACCCATGCCCGACCGGCACCGGACCGTCCCCGGTCTGCTCGCCACCGGCGTCCTCGCCGCCGGCCTCGCCACCGTCCCACTCCCCACCGCCGGCGCCGCACCGGACCCCGCCCCGGACGCCGCCCCAGGAGGGGCGATCACCTGGGAAAACTGCCCCGACCAGGTGACCGAGGCCCGCGCCGAATGTGGCCGGATCAGTACACCGATGCACCACGACGACCCTGACGGGGAACAGATCTCCGTCGGCTTCGTCCGCGTCCCCGCCGCCGACCCCGCCGCCCGGCGCGGCGCCCTGTTCGGCAACCCGGGCGGCCCCGGCGGCGACGCCTACAGTTTCTTCGGCGCCGGCAGTGGCGACGGCGGGGACGGCGGCGCCGCCATGCAGTGGCCCGCCGGCCTCTCCGACGAATGGGACATGGTCGCCGTCCAGCCCCGCGGCCTCCCCGGATCCACCCCGGTGGACTGCTCCGCCACCCCGGCCGGCTGGGATCCGGTGCGCATGCAGCTGCAGTACGGCGCCTTCGTCACCGAAGCCTGCGAAACCGGCACGCCCGGGTACACGGACGCACTGAACACCTGGGAGACCGCCCAGGACTGGGAGGACGTCCGCGCCGCCCTCGGCGAGGACCGGATCTCCCTGCTCGGCCTGAGCTACGGCACCCAGCTGACCTCCACCTACGCCACCCTGCACCCGGACCACACCGACCGGCTCGTCCTCGACTCGGGCTACGACCCCCGCCTCGCCTGGAACGGTGTGATGGGCGCCCAGACCGACGGGTACATCGGCGCCCTCCACGACTTCCTCACCTGGGTCGCCGACAATGACGCGACCTACCACCTCGGCACCACTCCCCTGGCCGTCTACCGCGCCTGGTCGCGGGTGGTCGTCGAGGAATCCGGCACGAACCCGACCGTCGTCCCGCCGCCCGCCGAGATCGGTGACCTGCCGCCGGGACTGCAGTGGGCCGGGCAGCCCGCCGCGGATGTCCTCACCGCCTTCGACGGTCCGCAGGCCCAGCTCGAGGGCCTGTTCAGCCAGCTCACCACCCCGGGTGCGGTCCAGGCCACCTCCCCGACGCTCGCCCTGACCCGGATCACCGTGCCGCAGCCGAACCAGTGGGGTGCGCTCGCCGAGCTCATCAACGGCACCGCCGAGCGGCCGGACGCCGATGACCTCACCGAGGCCTTCTCCGAGGACGACGCCGCCACGGCGTCCAACATGCAGCTGCTGGTGATGTGCAACGAGAACCGGGTCGCGGCCGACCCCGCGGCGGTGCCCGGCTACCTGTGGAACGGTTTCGTCACCGGCGACCCGTTCCAGTCCGCCGGCGCGACCTTCACCTCCGGCGCCGCCTGCTCCGGCATCACGCCGGACGCCCCGGTCGTCGACGTCTCCGGCGACGGTCTCGCCACCCGGCCGCTGCAGCTCCAGGGCACCCGCGACCCGCAGACCCCCTATCCGAACCACGGTCCGCTCGCCGAGGCGATGGGCAGCCACGTCATCACCGTCGACGGCCCCGGTCACGGCCAGTTCGGGATGGGCAACGACGTCGTGGACGCCGCGGTGCTGGAGTACCTGCGCACCGGGCACACCGACGTGACCGCGGCGCCGGGGCGTCCGGTGAGTTAGGACGCCCGGTCCGGGAGCCCGGCACGGCGACGGCGCCGCCTGACGACCTCGTTGTCGATCAGCGCGCCGAACACCAGCGCCGCGTTGATGAGGAAGAGCCACACCATCAGCACGACGACGCCGGCCAGCGCCCCGTAGGTCACGTTGAACGACCCGGCCTTCGCCACATAGAGGAAGAAGAGCATCGTCGCCGCCACCGTCGCGACGATGGCGAGGGACGCCCCGACCGTGAACCAGCGCAGCCAGAACAGGAACCACGGGAACCGGCGTCCGCCCCAGGTACGGCGCAACCGCACATCCGGGGTGATGCGGTAGAGCATCCCGACCAGCAGCACCACGACGAGGACCACCACCACCCAGCGGACGTACCGCCACACGGTGATCACCGCGGTCTCCAGGTGGATGAGTTCACCGACCGCCTCGGCGACCGGCCCGGAGAGCACCGCGCCGACGAACCCGACGGCGGCCAGCAGCAGGAACAGGCCGGTCAGCAGATACATCTGCACATTCCACCGGAAGATGCCCCGCTGCTCGACGATCCCGTACACCGCGTTCATCGTGCGGCTGAACGTCTTGATGTACCCGGAGACCGTCCACAGGGTGGTGAGCAGGCCGAGGACCAGGCCCAGCCCCGCCTGCGGCGCGCGCAGGATGTTCTCCAGCACCGGACGCACCGACTCCCAGGAATGCTCCGGGGTGACCTCCTCGATCTGGTTGAGCAGGCGGAGCACCGAGTCCTCGCTCTGGCCGAACAGGCCCAGGATCGAGACCAGGGCGATGAGCCCGGGAAACAGGGCGAGCATCGAGCGGAAGGCGAGACTGCCGACGAGGTCGACGAAGTCCTCGTCGAAGAAGCGTCTGACGGCGCGGACCGGGACGCGCCGCCAGGACGCCGGCTGGTCCGGGGCCGGGTCCGGGGCAGGGGCGGGGTCCGGGGCACCGGGGCCGGGAGCGGAGGTGGTCAGTGTGTCATCCCTTGATCTCGGTGGCGTGGATCTGCTCGTCGAGATCCTCGGGGTCGAGGTTCGCGTTCGAGAAGGCCGAGGTCAACGGCAGTCGAAGATCCAGGTCGGTGCCCGGGCACAGCTCGATCTTCCCCTCGGTCAGGGTGAAGTCGAGGACGTGGCCGCCGGTGGTGCGGGAATCGTCGATGAAGTGGACGTGGCAGCCCGGGACCGAGATGTTCTTCTCGTAGATCGGGGTGCGGAAGCCGGCGATGACACCGGAGATGTCGGTGAAGTGCTGTTCGGCATCGTCGCCGACGGCCTGGGTCATCGGCGGGTACGGCTTCTCCTGGCGGACGACGGTGCGGGTGGTGACGTCGGAGAACGTGCCGGTGATGCGCACGGCGTACATGTAGTTCGCCGAGGGCGTCATGTCGTCGATGAAGGTGGAGAGGTCCTTACGGCGGATGTTCTCCGGGGCGCGGCGACGGATCCGCGGCACGAAGTTGGTGCAGACGGAATAGGGGGAATGCTGCTCCAGGTCGGCGCGGGTGGCGGTGCCGTCGTGGCGCAGCTGGTAGCAGATACCGTCGATGATCACCATCTCCCCGTCGAGGGCGTCGAAGGTGCCGAGGCCGAAGTTGCCCTTGCCGAGCAGCTCGCCGACGGACATTTCCCCGTCGTAGATGCCGTCGAGCAGTGCGGACATGAGGGAGTTCTGAAAGATCGTGTGCCGGGTCACGGGACTGTCGTTCATGGTCCCCAGCGTAACGCCGCGGGTGGTCGGACCACCTCCCCCTGCGGCCGTGATCTCCGTGACAGGACGCCACGGGTGGCCGTCCGGTCACCGCCCGACATCATCCGGCGGGCCGGTGGCAGCGCATCTGGTCAGGTTGCAGGCGAAAACGTCGTTCACCTCGGCGATCCGGCGACTTTTGGCCTGCCGCAACGCAGGTTGGCCTGCCGCAACGCCAGATGCGCTGCCACAGGACATGGTGGTCTGCCGGCCGGTCGACTGCCGTCAGCTGAACCAGGTACTGACAGGGCACCTTTTCAACCTGCCCGGTGCGCCAGGCCGTCGTAGCCTGGGGCCATGACCGCACTGACGGACACACTCACCCTCTCCACCGGCGCCAACATCCCCGTCCTCGGGCTCGGCACCTGGTTCATCGACGACGACAGGGCCGCGCAGACGGTGAAGGACGCCGTGGCCGCCGGCTACCGCAACATCGACACCGCCCAGGCCTACGGCAACGAACGTGGCGTCGGCGAGGGTGTGCGCACCTGCGGTGTCCCCCGCGGAGAACTCTTCATCTCCACGAAACTCGCCGCCGAGATCAAGGACTACGAGGGCGCTGTCGCCGCGATCGACGGTTCCCTCGAGAGACTCGGCCTCGACTACGTCGACCTCATGCTCATCCACGCGCCGCAACCCTGGGACGACTTCCGCGGTGGAAACTACGACGAGGGCAATCTCGCCGCCTGGCGTGCACTGGAGGAAGCCTTCGCAGACGGAGAGCTGAAGGCAATCGGTGTCTCCAACTTCCGCGAGCACGACCTCGACAACATCATCGACAATGCCGGGGTCACCCCGCACGTCAACCAGATCCTCGTCCACGCGGGCAACACCCCCGCCGACCTCATCGACTACTGCCGGGACAGGGACATCGTCGTGGAGGCCTACTCCCCCATCGCCCACGGCGAGATCCTGGACAACCCGCAGGTCAGGGAACTCGCTGCGAAGTACGGCGTCAGCGTGCCGCAGTTGTGCATCCGCTACACGCTGCAGCTCGGCTGCGTCTCCCTGCCGAAGACGGCGAACCCAGAGCACATGCGCACCAACGCGGAGGTCAACTTCACCATCGGGGACGCCGACATGGATGCACTGAAAACCCTTGACGCCCGCGACTACGGCGAGTCTTCCGGGTTCCCCGTGTACAGCGGAAAGTGACCGGTCCTACCCGGTCATGACCGCCCGGACCACCTTCGCCGGCGAGCCGACGGCCACCATACCGGCCGGGATATCCCTGGTCACCACGGACCCGGCACCGATCACCGCACCGTCACCGATGGTGACACCGGGCGTGATCACCGAGCTCGACCCGATCCACACGTCCTTCCCGATCACCACGGGTGCAGGTTCCAGATCGGCCCGCCGAGCCGGATCCATCGCATGGTTCAGGGTGGCGATGACTGTGTTGTGACCGATGAGCGCACCGTCGCCGAGGGTGATGCCGCCCTGATCCTGGAACCGGCACCCGGAGTTGATGAACACGTGCCGTCCGAGCCGGATATTGCGTCCGAAATCGCTGGTGAACGGCGGGAACAGGCCGACGGTGACGTCCACCTCGTAACCGACCAGCTCGCTGAGCAGGGCACGGACGCCCGCCTCGTCGTGGTAGGTCCCGTTGAGTTCCGTGGCGATGCGGATGGCCTCCTGGGACTGCCGGTGCATCGCCCGGTGCAGCGGGGAATCACCGGGGATGAGGTGGCCGGCGTCCAGTTCGGCGATCAGGTCCTCGAGAGTCGCGTCGTGCATCCTCAGACTCCTTCTCTGTGTGTCCGACCGGTCGCCGCAAGTGAGGCGAGCAGCCGGAGTTTCTCCTCGGACGCCGACCCCGGCTCCGCAGAGTAAACGTAGAGAGCCAGGCCGTCGTCCGCGGTGACCTGCAGTTCCGCGAAGGCGAGGGTGAGTTCCCCGACTTCCGGGTGATAGAAACGTTTCGTCCCGGCGCCGTGGATCCGCACGTCATGCGCGGCCCACAGTTCAACGAACTCCGTGCTCCGGGTGGACAGTTCCCCGACGAGGTCCTGCAGTCCACGGTGCCCCGGATTGCGTCCGACCTCGGCGTGCATGATGCCGACGCACATCCGGGCCATAGTGTCCCAGTCCGGGTAGAACTCGCGGGAGACCGGGTCGAGGAACTGGAACCGGGCGAGGTTCGCGCGACCGGCCGTCGCCCCGGATGCGCCCGCTTCCCCGAGCACCGGCCGGTAGAACTCCCGTCCCAGGTCGTTGACCGCGACAATGTCCTGCATTTCGTCGCGAACGAAGGCGACGGCCCCTGTCACGGCGTCCACCACCCGTTCCAGTGACTCCCTGACCTGGTGCGGGCGGGCGGACCAGGACCTGCCACGCGCTGAGGTGGGGACGCCGTCAGCCGCGCTGGCGAGATCGTAGAGGTGCCGGTGCTCGGCCTCGCTGAGCTGCAGGGCCCGGGCCAGCGCCTCCAGCACCCCGGCGGACGCCCCGGCGAGCTGTCCCCGTTCCAGTTTCGCGTAGTAGTCCGCGCTGATCCCGGCGAGATCCGCTACCTCGCTGCGGCGCAGCCCGGGCACCCGACGGTTGCCCGTGGTGGGGAGGCCTGCGTCGCCCGGGGTGATGCGGCCCCGGCGGGAGGTGAGGAACTCCCGCACCTCCGCCTGCACGGCCCGGGCATTCATCCTGCTGTCCATGGCGTCCAGCGTAGGGCGCGGGGCCGGCGCCCGGCAGGCCCGGACAGTGCCCTGTCAGTACCTGGTTGAGGCTGGCCACCATGGATACCGTCGCAGATATGAGCGAGAACACCATGGAATACACATACCTCGGGCGCTCCGGCCTGCTCGTCAGCAGGATCGGACTCGGCACCATGAACTTCGGGGACGCCACGCCGGAAGCTGACGCCCACACCATCCTCGACCGCGCGGTAGACCTCGGAGTGAACTTGGCCCTACCCTCGTTGAGTGGACACCCGATTTAGCGGGACCCCGTCCCGCACGAGAGGATGTCACCATGACCGAGAAGACCCCCGGAAAACGACCCCGGAGAACCTTCAGCCCCGAGTACAAGCACGAAGCCGCCCGACTGGTCATCGACACCGGACGCACGATCGCCGAGGTCGCCCGGGAGCTGGGTGTCGGTTCCCGGTCATTGGGCAAGTGGGTCGCCGCCGAACGGGCCGCTGAGGCCGGCGAGCCGACCGGTGAACTGACCCTCGACGAACGCGCCGAACTCAAAGCCCTGCGCCGACAGGTCACCGAGCTGCACAAAGACAACGAGTTCCTGGGAAAAGCAGCAGCCTTCTTCGCAGCCAAGCAACGACCGACGAACGGTACGAACTAATGGCAGCGCAGAAGGCGAACTACGAGGTCACCCGCATGGCACGACTCCTGGGAGTGTCCCGGTCAGGGTTCTACGCCTGGGCGAAACGCCAGGCCACAGAACCTGGCCCGCAGCGCCGTCAGCGTGATGCACTCGATGTGAAGGTCCGGAAAGTCTTCGCCGAGTCCGATGACGTCTACGGAGCTCCCCGGGTCCACGCCCAGCTCGCCCGGGAGGGCACCGACGTCGACCGGAAGACAGTCGCGAAGTCGATGCTTCGTCAGGGGCTGGAGGGCATCAGTCCGAAGAAGTTCACCCCGGTGACCACGATCCCCGGTGTGGACACCTACAAGATCCCTGACCTGGTCAAACGAGGCTGGGACCAGGGTGGACTCAACCGCGTCTGGATTTCAGACATCACCTACCTGCGCACCGGTGAGGGCTGGTTGTACCTCGCGGCGGTCACTGATGCGCATTCCCGACGGATTTTGGGCTGGGCGATGAATTCACGCATGGGCACCTTCCTGGTCGCTAAGGCGTTGAAAATGGCTTATACGCTGCGTGGTGAAGTTCCCGAGGGTGTGGTGTTCCATGCTGACCGGGGTACCGAGTTCACCAGTGACGACATGTTCACCGTGTGCCGCGACCTGGAGATCCTGCAGTCGGTCGGGCGGACCGGTGTGTGCTGGGACAATGCGATGGCTGAGAGTGTCTGGGCGACGCTGAAGACCGAGTTCTACGACCGTCGGGCCTGGCCCACCGGGCTGAGGCGAGGATGAAGGTCGGTGACTGGATCGAGTCCCGGTACAACCGTCGGCGACTGCACTCCGCGCTTGGCTACGTTCCGCCGGTGGAGTTCGAGATGGATCTGCTCAACAAACCTGCTGCTGAGGAACCTGACGCAGCTTAGCTACCTGTCCACGATTTGCGGGGAAGGCCAACTTCATCGACTCCGCCGACGTCTACGGCGGCCCACAGAGCCCCGACATGGCGAGGGGATACGGCACCTCCGAGGAGATCATCGGCCGCTGGCTGCAGAAGTCCGGCCACCGGGACGACATCGTCCTGGCGACGAAGCTCTACCAGCCGATGGGCACCGGGCCGAATGACCAGCGTCTGTCCGCGTACCACATCCGCCGGGCCTGCGAGGACAGCCTACGACGGCTGCGGACCGACCACATCGACGTCTACCAGATGCACCACGTCGACCGGGCGACCCCGGTCGAGGAGATCTGGCAGGCGATGGAGCAGCTCATCGCGTCCGGCAAGATCAGCTACGTCGGCTCCTCGAACTTCGCCGGGTGGGACGTCACCAACTCCCACCTCACCGGACGCGCCCGGGGTGGGCTGGGACTGGTCTCCGAGCAGAGCATCTACAACCTCACCAACCGGGCGATCGAGCAGGAACTCATCCCCGCCCTGGAGCATTTCGGGATCGGCCTGATCCCGTGGAGTCCGTTGGCGGCAGGGGTACTTGCCGGACGCCCCGCTGCAGGTGAGGACACCGTCCGACGTTCGCAGCAGAGCCCGGAATTCGAGCGTCTTTCCGCACCGTTGGCCGAGTACGAGGCCCTGTGCTCCGACCTCGGGCACTCCCCCGCAGCGGTCGCCCAGGCCTGGCTGCTGCACCGGCCCGTGGTCTCCACGCTCATCGCCGGCGCACGCACCGTCAGTCAGCTGGAGGCTGCCGTCGCCACCCTCGACATCACCCTGGATGACGCCACGCTGGTGGAACTCAACCGCATCTGGCCGGGTCCGGGCACCGCCCCGCAGTCCTACGCCTGGTGAGCGCGACAGGAGATCAGATGATCCGGGGACGCCGGTGTCACCTGGCGGGGCCGTCCTCGGACTGTCCCCGGACTGTCCCTGCGCTGTCCCCGGGTCGGTGGCAGCGCATCTGGTCAGGTGGCAGCGCAAAACGCCGTTCACCCCCATGATCTGGCGACTTTTGGCCTGCCGCAACGCAGGGTGGCCTGCCGCAACGCCAGATGCGCTGCCACCGCGCAGGGTGCTCTGCCGGTTCCGGCGGTCTCCGGGGACCCGGGCGACGCGAGGTGGGTAGCAGTGCGACGACCCGCAGAAAACCCGCACACACAGAAATCCTCACCTGCTGGGGTACGTCCGGTAGTCCGGAGCGTGCCTCAGCAGGTGAGGATTTCGAGCTCCCCGCGAAAGACGAGCGGCGAGGAAGAGGAGAACCGGGCGGAGAAGTCCTAGACCTCGGCCTTCTCGGCGGCCTTGGCCTGCTCCACGCGGCGCTTCAGGGCGGCGAACTCGTCCCAGATCTCCTGCGGCACCTTGGGGCCGAGGAAGGTGAGGTACTCGTCGTTGTCCTCGATGTCACCGGCCCACTGCTCGGCGGGCGCGGACAGCGCGGCGCGGATGTCCTCCTCGGGCTCCGTGACGCCCTCGAGGTCCAGGTCCTCGTAGCGGGCGGTGTGGCCGACGACCGTGTCCTCGGCGCCCACGCGACCCTCGATGCGGTCGACGATCCACTTCAGCACGCGGCTGTTCTCGCCGAAGCCCGGCCACAGGAAGCGGCCGTCCTCGCCACGGCGGAACCAGTTGACCAGGAAGATGGACGGCATCTTGTCGCCACCCTTCTTGCCCACCTCGATCCAGTGGTTGAGGTACTCGCCGGCGTTGTAGCCGATGAACGGCAGCATCGCCATCGGGTCGTGGCGCAGGGTACCGACGACACCCTCCTGGGCGGCGGTCTGGCCGGAGGCGAGCAGCGCACCGATCATGGTGCCGTGCTCCCAGCTGTAGGACTGGGTGACCAGCGGGACCGTGTCGGGGCGGCGTCCACCGAAGAGGATCGCGTCGACCCTCACACCCTTCCAGTCGTCGTACTCCGGGGCGGCGGTCGGGCACTGGGCCAGCGGCACGCAGTAGCGGGAGTTCGGGTGGGCGGCCTTCTCGTCGGACTCGGGCGTCCAGTCGTTGCCCTTCCAGTCGATGAGGTGCTCGGGCGCCTCGCCCATGCCCTCCCACCAGACATCACCGTCGTCGGTCAGGGCGACGTTGGTGAACAGGGTGTTGCCGGCGTCCATGGTCTGCATGGCGATCGGGTTCGAGTCGTAGCTGGTGCCCGGCGCGACGCCGAAGAAACCGTTCTCCGGGTTGACGGCGTAGAGGTGACCGTCCTCGCCGAACTTCATCCAGGCGATGTCGTCACCGACGACCTCGGCCTTCCAGCCGGGGATGGTCGGGGTGATCATCGCGAGGTTGGTCTTGCCGCAGGCGGACGGGAAGGCGCCGAGGATGTGGTAGGCCTTGCCCTCCGGGCTGACGAGCTTGAGGATGAGCATGTGCTCGGCGAGCCAGCCCTCCTCCTTCGCCATCACGGAGGCGATACGCAGCGCGTAGCACTTCTTGGCGAGGATGGCGTTTCCGCCGTAGCCGGAGCCGTAGGACCAGATCTCCTTGGTGTCGGGGAACTGGGTGATGTACTTCGTGTCGTTGCAGGGCCAGGCGACGTCCTCCTCGCCGGGCTCCAGCGGAGCGCCGACGGAGTGGAGGCAGTGGACGAAGTCGCCGTTGTCGCCGATCTTGTCCAGGGCCTCGGCACCCATGCGGGTCATGATGCCCATGGACAGGACGACGTAGGCCGAGTCGGTGAGCTGGACGCCGAGCTTGGGCTGCGGGTCGGAGATCGGACCCATGCAGAACGGCACCACGTACATGGTGCGCCCCTTCATCGCACCCTTGTAGTGCCCGGACATCTCCTCCTTCATCGCGGCGGGCGGGGCCCAGTTGTTCGTGGGGCCGGCGCCCTCCTGCTTCTCGGAGCAGATGAAGGTACGGGATTCGACGCGGGCGACGTCGGAGGGGTTGGAGCGGGCGAGGAAGCTGTTGGGCCGCTTCTCCTCGTTGAGCCGGACGATCGTCCCCGCCTCGACGAGCTCGGACGTCAGCCGGTCCCATTCCTCACGGGAGCCGTCGACAAAGACGACGCGCTCCGGCTGGAAAAGCTCCACGGACTCTGCGATCCACCGCAGCAGTTCCTCGTTCTTTGTGGGGGCCGGGCCGACGAGACCGGGGATGGTCATGAATGCTCCTGACGAAAGGGGTGAGGCGTCTTGACAGACCAAGCCTAACCCCAGTCCCCCCGTTCCACACACATCCACCCGTGCGTGTTCCAGTTATCGGTCGGACGCCCGGGGGTGGCGGGGGGAGGGTCCCCGGCGGCGTCCGGAATGTCCCCGGCGATGCTCCCGAGCCGCCGCCATGCAGACCAGCTGCCGTCGAAGCCGACGACGGAGAGGTAGTCGACGGTGCCGTCACCGTCGGTGTCGGCGCAGATCGTCATGCCGTTGTCGTCGGCGAGAGTGACGGATCCCACACTCAGCTCCCCCTCATCGAGGTCGGTGGGCAGCCCGTAGGTCCGCCCGCCGAGGTCGAGCAGCAGGTGCCCGTCGGCGGCGTCCGGACCGGCGGCGTCCGGACCGGCGGCGGGCAGTCCGGTGAGTTCGCCGGCCCCGGGGAGGCCGCTGACGTCCCCGGCGGGGTCACAGTCCCAGTCGTTCACCGCTGTACCCCTGTCTCCTCGGCCACCGCGACCGCGACCGACGGCGCCTGCAGCCGGGCGACGACATCGGTGACGGTCGTGGTCCAGCGGCGACGCAGTGCGACCAGCGCCTCCTCGCGTCCCCGGGTACGGGACGCCGCGACAAGTGTCCGCCACCGGATCACCAGCACCAGTGCGGCGACGGCGAGGGCGACCACGGTCCCGACCGCGGCACCGGCGACCCGCCCTGCCGCAGCCCCGGCAGCCAGGGCGGCTCCGCCGGCGGCGAGGGCGGACAGGGCGAGGGCGGAGCGGTCGGGACGGGCGGTGACGGCCGGGTCCGTGGTGGCCGCCCTGTCCCCGGTCCTGTCCCCTGCGCTCTCCCCTGCCGTGTCCGGCGTGTCCTCCGGTGCGGTGAGATGCGGCATCTCCACCCCCTGTTCCAGCACCGCGACGGTGAGCCGTGACCGGAAGGCGGCGTCGAGTGCGGCGGTGTCGACAGTCCCGCTGCGACGGTCGCCCCTGTCATGCCGCGCACTGTCGAGCAGGTCGGTGGCGATGTCCTCCGCCGCGAGCCGGACGGTGATGCGTACCCGGTCGGCCCGGTCCGCATCAGCACGGCGGGCATCCGCCAGCCAGCGCGGCACATCGACCCACATCCCGTCGAGGACCTCCCGGAGTTCGGCGAGTGCGGCCCGGTCCGTCGCCGCACCTGTCGCGGCGTCCCGGTGCCAGCGCACGGTCACCACCCCGGGTTCCGCGACCAGGGCGGCCAGTTCGGCAGGGTCGGCGGGGTCGGCGGGGTCGGCGGTGTCGGCTGGGTCGGCAGTGTCGGATTCCGCGTAGAGCACGCAGCCGCCGACCGAGGCGACGACGGCACGCACCACCCGGGCGTCCGACGCCGTGCACGGTGCGGGCACCACCGCCACCACCCCGAAGGACCTGCCCGGGTGCGGTACCGTCGACTCCGGCCCCGCACCGACGACGATGCGGTGGCGCAGTGGCCCGCCCGAACCCCCACCGGGCCGCCCGCCGGAGCCCCCACCGGACCCCCGCAAGGCCGCGGCCACCTCCCGCGCCGTCGTCTCGTCCGGACCGATCACGGATACAGTCGTGTCCATGCTTTCCCTCCCTGCCCCGGCTCTGCAAGAATGACCGGGATGTCTACTTCAGATCTTCCCCCGTCACCAGCCCCCAGCGGGCGTGGTCGTCCGTTGCAGACCGAGTTTAACGACGGTCGTGACTATCCGCGACTGGGTAACTTCAGTTTCCGCCGCGGCACCCTGACGGACAACCAGGAGAAGACCTGGCAGGAGAACTGGCCGACCCTCGGCAAGGACCTCGACGACAACCCGGACACCGTCGTCGACCTCGACGACTGGTTCGGCCGCACCGGCCACCCCACCATCGTGGAGATCGGCTCGGGCACCGGCACATCCACCGCCGCCATGGCGCCGCTGGAGACCGACCACAACATCGTCGCCGTGGAGATCTACCGGCCCGGGCTCGCCAAACTGCTCGGCGCGGTCGTCCGCGGCGGTCTCACCAACGTGCGGCTGATCCGCGGCGACGGGGTGGAGGTCCTGCAGCGCATGTTCGCCCCCGACAGCCTCGACGGGATCCGGGTGTTCTTCCCGGACCCGTGGCCCAAGGCCCGCCACCACAAGCGGCGCATCATCCAGACCGGCACACTCCACCTCATGGCGTCCCGCCTGAAGCCCGGCGGCATCCTCCACGTCGCCACCGACCACGCGGACTACGCCGAGTGGATCGACGAACTCGTCGAGGCGGAGCCGGACCTGGAATACCTGGGCTGGCCGACGGACCCGGCCGTCCGGGAGACCACCGTGCCGGTGCTCACCGACCGGCAGATCACCACCAAGTTCGAGGGCAAGGGACTCGAGAAGGAACACATCATCCGCGAATACCTGTGGAAACGTCGCTAGAGGAGAACAGTGTTCACGAAGTGGGGCAACGTCGCCTACCGCCACCGTCGGCTGATTCCGGCGGTGGTGATCGCTGTCATCGCCCTGCTGTACCTCGGCATCGGCACACAGCTCGGCGACCGTATGAGTTCGGAGGGCTGGGACGACCCGCACAGTGAGTCCACCCGCGCCGCACAGATCGAGGAGGAGACGTTCGGACGGGACGCCTCCGGTGACGTCATCATCCTCGTCACCCGCGACGCGGACGCCCCCGGCGGCGGCGCCGACCTGACCTCCCCGGCCGTCAAGGCCGACATGTCACGCCAGATCAACACCCTGGCCCTCAGCCACTCGGAGAACATCCGCCAGGTCACCAGCTATTTCGACAGCAACCAGGCGCAGATGATCACCGGCGACCACTCCGCCGCCTTCGCCTCCGTCGCCCTGCAGGGCACCGCCGACGAGGTGCTGAAGAACTACCGCGCGATCGAGGACGACCTCCACGGCCTGCACCTGGACGGCGCCACCGTGGAGATCAGCGGCGCGACCGCCGTCTCCGGGGCACTGGACACCGGCATGAGCGACGACATCTCCCGCGCCGAGATCATCGGCCTGCCCGCCGTCGCCGTGCTGCTCATCCTCGTCTTCGGCTCCGTCGTCGCCGCGTGCATGCCGCTGCTGGTCGGCATCCTGTCGATCCTCGGCTCCATGGGCATCCTGTCCCTGCTCGCCGGCGTGACCACCGTCAACACCTTCGCCCAGTCCGTCGTCACCCTGCTCGGCCTCGGCCTGGCGATCGACTACGGCCTGTTCATGGTCTCCCGGTTCCGGGAGGAACTCGCCGAAGGCAACGACGTCCCCACCTCGGTCCGCAACACCACCGCCAGCGCCGGCAAGACCGTGGTCTTCTCCGCGCTGATGGTGGCCGTGGCACTGTCCGGGCTGCTGCTGTTCCCGCAGGCCTTCCTCAAGTCGGTGGCCTACGGGGCGATCTCCGCGGTCCTGCTCGCCGCCCTGCTGTCGGTGATGGTGCTGCCCAGCGTGTTCTCCCTGCTGGGGCGCAACATCGACAAGTGGACGCTGTTCCACCGCGGCAAGACCCGCGCCGAGACCGTCGATTCGGCCTGGGGCCGGATCTCGTCCTTCGCGATGCGGCACGCGAAGATCATCACCGTCGGACTCGTCGGCGTGCTGCTCGCCCTGACCGTCCCGCTCGGCGGCGTGAAGTTCGGCGGCATCAACGAGACCTTCCTGCCGCCGGACGAACCCACCCGTGTCGCCCAGAACCACTTCGACGCCGACTTCCCCGAGCTGCGCACCGACCCGGTGAAGCTCGTCGTCACCGGCGACAACGCCGCCCTCGGGCAGGTCTACCAGCAGGCCAACGCCGTCGACGGGCTCACCGCCCCCTTCCAGGTCAGCCAGCCGACCCGCGACGGGGTGACGGTGCTCTCCGCCGGCATCGCCGACCGCGACGACAACGGCGACATCGTCGACGCCCTGCGCGACATCAACGTCCCCGGTGCCGACGTCCTCGTCGCCGGCACCCCCGCGATGGAGGTCGAATCGCTGGACGCCCTGTTCAGCAAGCTGCCGTGGATGCTGCTCTACATCATCGCGGCCTCCTTCATCCTGCTGTCCGTCGTCTTCGGCTCGGTCATCCTGCCCGCCAAGGCGGTCATCATGAACCTGCTGGGCACCGGCGCCACCCTCGGCATCCTCACCTGGATCTTCGTCGACGGTCTCGGCGCCGACCTGCTGAACTTCACCGCCGGACCGCTGATGAGCCCCGTCCTGGTGCTCATCATCGCCATCGTCTACGGCCTGTCGACCGACTACGAGGTCTTCCTCGTCTCCCGGATGGTGGAGGCCCGCGCGCACGGCGCCTCCACCAACGCGGCGATCCGGTTCGGCACGGCGACGACCGGCGGCATCATCACCGCCGCCGCCCTCATCATGATCGTGGTGTGCGGTGCGTTCGGCTTCTCCTCGATCGTCATGATGAAGTACATCGCCTTCGGCATGATCGCCGCGCTGCTCATCGACGCGACCGTCATCCGCATGCTGCTCGTCCCCGCCGTCATGTCCCTGCTCAAGGAGGACTGCTGGTGGGCGCCGCGCTGGATCACCCGGCTGTCGGAGAAGGTCGGCCACAACGAGCGGCTCGCCACGGCGTCCGACGGTGCCGGTAGTGCCCCGGCAACTGACGGGGCATCTGCCGTGACTCCTGCCGGGGGCGTTCCGGACGCCGACCCCGGCGAAGCGGCGTCCGGCGCGATCCCCTTCTCCGCCCTGAAGGAACGGCTCGACGCCGAACAGCACCGGGACGGTGGTCACCGATGACCGACGACGAACGGGTGAAAGTCGGCCCGCACAGCCGACGACGGCGCATCATCCTGTGGCTCAAGGACCCGCGGGTCCGCGCCCTGCTCACCCTGCTCGTCATCGGTATCGTCGCCTTCGCCCTGCGCGGCCACTACCACCTGTTCCAGGACGGGTGGGACGCCATCAAGGCGGCGAACAACTGGTACATCACCGTCGCCGTCGTCGCCATGGCCCTCGCCATGCTCTTCCAGGCCGAGGTCATGGTCGTTCTGCTGCGCTCCGCCGGCGTCGCGGTGAAACGCACCTCCGCCAACGCCCTCGGCTTCGCGGCCAACGCCTGGTCCGCCACCTTCCCCGGCGGCCCCGCGATCTCCGCCGCGATGATCTTCCGCGAACAGCTGAAATGGGGCGCCACCCCGGTCATCGCCAGCTGGTACATGGTGATCTCCGGCGTGCTGTCGGGCGCGGGCATGGCGATCCTCGGCTTCGGCTCGATGTTCTTCGTCACCGCCGACCTCCACCCGTACTCGATGGCCACGACGATCGTCGTGCTCATCCTCCTGGCGTTCGGCGCGAACTGGGTCGCCCGGCACCCCGACCGTGTCGAGCGGTGGCTGCAGAAGGTGCTCGCCGCGTTCAACCGGTGGCGCAACGCCCCGGAGGACCGGTGGAGCGACAAGGTCTCCGGCTTCGCCGACCAGCTCGGCGCCGTGGAACTCCGGCCCGCCAAACTCGGCTGGTCGGTCGTCCTGTCACTGCTCAACTGGGTGGCGGAGATCTTCTGCCTGCTGTTCTGCGTCCTCGCCGTCGGTGGTGAGGCCCCCGTCGCCGGTGTGGTGCTCGCCTTCATCACCGCGAAACTGGTCGGCCAGGCGCAGGTCACCCCGGGCGGCCTGGGCCCGGTGGACGCCGCCCTCACCGGCATGCTCGTCGGTGTGGCACAGATGGGGTCCGGCAAGGCCTTCGCTGCGGTGATCGTGTTCCGCATGATCAGCTTCGTCGGTCTGGCGATCGTCGGCTGGCTCGTGTTCGTGTGGACGTTCGTGCTGGACTCGCGCCCGCACGGTGAGGGCCCGACATTGCGGCAGATCGTCGGTGGGGACGCCGCCCGGTCCGGGGCCGATTCCCCGGCGGACACCGACGGGGGCGGCGACGCTGCGGCGTCCGGTGATCCCGAAGAGTCGGGTGAGCCCGGCGCAGAATCCCCGGAGGACACGGCCCGCCCCCGTCCGGTCGACGAACCGGAACCCTGACCTGCCGGGTGGGTCCGGGTGTGTGACGGACCTGCAACCACCGGTCGACGACTACGATGGCGGCCATGGCACATGCAGACACCAGCGACGTCATCGACGGCCCCGTCCCCGGCGAACCCTCCGGCCCGCTTTCCGCGACCGCCAGACTCGGCACCCGCAACGCGGTGATCCTCGATGTGGTCGCGGTGATCCTCTTCGCCGTCCTCGCACGTCTGGCGCATTCCCCGCTGACGATCGGCACCTGGTTCCATGCGTGCTGGCCGTTCGCCGTCGGCCTCGCGATCGCGTGGGGCCTGACCTTCACCCCGCAGGTCCACCGCGCCCGCGGCACCGGGGTGCTCATCTGGCTGGTGACCTGGTTCGCCGGCATCGTCGTGTGGAGTATCGCGAACACGCAGTTCGAGATCTTCATGTACATCGTGTCGCTCATCGTGCTCGGGGTGCTGTGCATCGGGTGGCGGGCACTGGCCAGCCGCCTGCTCCCGCAGGACGCCGCCCTCGACTGACCGGTTTCCCGGTCCACCTCCCGACCCCGCATCCGCCCCACCGGGCCTCGGCGGCCGACCTCGCACGTCGGCCGAACGAACCCAGGTGCCGAAGACCCACACCTTGGGACGGCAGGTCATGTTTGCGGGGGTAAAACGTCCTCCCGTCCCAAGATGCGGGGCCGATGGCCCACAACGGGCGGAGCACCGGCCGACGTGGGATCACAGTGGGGCTGGTTTGGCCAGCGGGATCAGTGGGGTCACTGTGGGGTCAGTGGGATTACTGACGCGAGGCGATGACGAAGTCGAGGAAGCCCTGCACCGGGGGCGGTAGAGCGGCTCCTGCGACGTCGGCGCCACCGGCGGTCCAGACGATGCCGAGTTCACGGCGACGCTGCGTCCGCAACGGGATGACCGCCATCCCCGGCAACCGCAGGTTCGGGTCCTCGAGCGGCAGCAGCGCCACCCCCAGCCCGGCGGAGACCAGGCCCGCGACCGTGGTGAGCTCCATGGACTCGAAGACCAGCCGCGGCCGGAAGCCCGCATCGGCACTGAGCTGGTCGAGCAGGATCCGTGTCCCGAAGCCGTCGAGCATCGCGACGAACGGTTCATCGTGCGCTTCCGCCAGGTCGATGTCGGGGCGTCCGGACCAGCGGTGACTGTCAGGGACGGCGAGGCCGAGACTCTGCTGGGCAAGTTCGGCCCACCGCACCTCCCCCGCGCGGATCTCGGCGGTGGGTTCGGGGCCGACGAGTGCGAGGTCCGACTGCCCCGACGTCACCCGGTCGACGAGATCGCGGGCGGCGCCCTGGACCAGTTCGAAGTGCACGCCGGGATGCTCGGCCCGGTAGCTCCGCAGCAGTTCCGGGACGAGCCAGGTCCCCAGCGAGTGCATGAAGGCGAGGCGGACGGTGCCGCGTTCGGGGTCGACGTCGCGGCGGGCCTGTTCCACGGCGTCCAGCCAGCGGCCGCGGACGTCCCGGGCGGCGTCCGCGATGATCTGTCCCTGACGGTTGAGCCGGAGGCTGCGTCCCAGCCGGTCGAACAGCGGGGTGCCGATCTCCTCCTCGAGGCCGGCGAGGCGGCGCGACAGGGCGGACTGGCTGATGCCGGTGGACAGGGCCGTGTCGACCATGTTGCGGGTCTCGGCGAGGTCGGTGAACCAGGCCAGATCATCAATGCGCATACCGGGACGTTACATCTTCACCGTTGCATTTTGCACGATGATCGGCGGAGCGCACCATGGACACATGGCAGCGACAGCGCAACAGCCGGAACAACAGGATCACCCGGAACAGCAGGGCCAGCAGGGTCACCAGGCCGGACTCGCCCCGGGGACCCCGGCTACCGGCGCGTCCTCATCGCCGCCGCGACCGCCGGGTTGGCGTCCTTCAACGCCATGTACCTCACGCAGGCGCTCCTCCCCGCGATCCACGAGGACCTGGGCGTCTCCCCGACGACCGCGGCGCTGACCGTCTCCGCGACGACCGGCCTGCTCGCCGTCAGCGTGATGCCGGTGAGCATCCTGTCCGAGCGGGTGGGACGCCGGCGCGTCCTGCAGATCTCGGTCCTCGCCGCCACCGTGCTGAGCCTGCTGCTCTGTCTCGCCCCCGGCATCGGCACGCTGATCGGGCTGCGCGCCCTGCAGGGCATCGCGGTGGCGGGCGTGCCCGCGGTGACGATGACCTTCCTCGCCGAGGAGATCCACCCCTCCCATCTCGGCAAGGTGATGGGCTTCTATATCTCGGGCACCTCGCTCGGCGGCCTGCTGGGCCGGCTCATCCCGTCGGGGTTCCTGGAGGTGACCGGCTGGCGCGGCGCCTCGCTCGCCGGCGCGGTGGTGGCCTTCATCCTCGGTGTGGTCTGCGCGTGGGCCCTGCCGGCGCAGCGGAACTTCACGCCGAAGCGGATCACCCTCGCCCATGAGTTCGCGGCGTTCCGCAGCCACTGGCGCAATCCGCGGCTCGTCGCCCTGTTCATCCTGCCGTTCCTGCTCATGGGCTCGTTCGTCTCGCTGTACAACTACCTGGGTTTCCACCTCACCGAGCAGTTCGGGCTCAGTGAGCTGCTGGCCGGAATGGTCTTCCTCCTCTATCTCTCGGGGACGTGGTCCTCGGCCCGTGCCGGGGCGTTGACCGCCCGCTTCGGTCCGGCCCGGGTGCTGACCCTGTCGACGCTGCTCATGGTGGTGGGACTGCTGCTGGCCCTCATCCCCACCCTGTGGGCGACGATCGTGGGGGTCCTCATCTTCACGGCGAGTTTCTTCGCGGTGCACTCGACCGCCTCGACGCTGGTGGGTGCGATCGCGACGCGCGACCGGGCGGAGGCGTCCTCCACCTATGTCATGAACTACTACCTCGGGTCCTCGATCCTGGGGTGGGCGGCCGGGCATGTCTTCGCGCTGGGGTGGACGGCGCTCATCCTGGCGCTGATCGTCGTGGAGGTGATAGCACTTCTGCTGTGCGTGGCAGCGTCCCGGAACACGCCGGGACACGCCGACCGGTCTGCCGCGCCCCGTTGACCTGCATCAGGACGCCGTAACTGCAACAAGTGGCAAAAATATCCAGAATTTTGGTCGAAACACTTACGCAGCAGATACGATATGCGGGAGTACCAGCTCGCACATCACTGACGGGCGCCTCGAGCGGCGCCGACGGAGGAACAACAATGGGTCACATCAAGGGCAAGCGTTTCGCCGGCATTCTCGCCGTCGGCCTCCTTGCAACCGCCGGCACCGGCGTCGCCATGGCGCAGGGCGGCATCTCCGCCAACCTGGCACTGTCCAACACGATCTTCTCCCAGGAGGTCTCCGGTCTCGACGGCGAGGGCGTCGCCATCTTCGTCGGCACCGACAAGTTGCGCGATAGCGACGTCGCCGTCTCGAAACTGAAGTTCAAGAAGGCCCAGGTCACCGACCTGTGCATGGCCGCGCCGGTCAAGCTGCCGGGCCTGGGCGACAAGAAGTTCCAGATGAAGGTCCCGGGCCAGAACTTCTCGGCCGACAACCTCGTCATCGGCGCCCCGGGCCTCAACGGTGGCATGACCCTGATCAAGCCGCAGATCGGTGTCGACGCCTCGCAGCTCGACGGCGGCGCCCAGGCCGGCCAGTGGGGCATCTCGGCCGACCAGATCCACGCCTTCGACCAGAAGATCAAGGCCACCTCGATTTCCGCGGACAAGCTCACGGCCGCCGGCAGCCAGGTCTCCGTCGTCGACGCCAGCAAGGCTGACTGCTGATGACCGACAGCTCCATTCCCGAGAACGCGACCGGGGGCGCCGGCACGTCCCCGGCGGCGCCTCAGGATGCGGCGACCACGGCTGAGACTACCCCGGTCCAGGAGACCCGCAGCGAGAAGCTGGAGAAGGGTAACCGCCGCTTCACCCGGTGGCGCCGGCAGCGCGCCTTCGCCGCCGGCCTGCTGATGATCCTGTCCGGTGTGGTCATCCTGGTACCCACCTACCTCAGCCTCCGGGTCTCGAACATCCAGATCCAGATCTCGACCCTCGGTGGCGTGTCCACCCTGGTCATCGGCATCCTGCTGATCGTCTGCGGTCTGATGACCTGGTTCCGTGGCGAGGGCCGCATCCTCACCGGTGTCGCCGCGATGATCCTCGGTATCGTCGCGCTGCCGCAGTCCAACTTCGGCGGTTTCATCATCGGCACCCTGCTGGCCCTGGTCGGTGGTGCGCTGGCACTGGCGTGGTCCCCCGAGTCCAAGGTGGAGGCCAAGGCCGCCAAGAAGGACAAGAAGGACGCCAAGGCCGCGAAGAAGGCCGCGAAGCGGGGCGAGGCGGCGGAGGCCGTGCTGGCCGTCGTCGGCGCCGTGGGCGTCGGCGTGGCACTGCACACCCCGCAGGCGCAGGCCCAGCTGCCGCAGCTGCCGGATCTCCAGATCCCGGGGATCACCCCGCCGGCGCAGGACGGCGACCAGGGCACCGGTGACGGTCAGGACGGCGCGACCCCGCCGGCCGACAACCCCGGCGCACCCGGCGTACCCGGCCTGCCTGAGCTGCCGAAGCTGCCCGAGCTCCCCAAGCCGGAGCTGCCGCCGCTGACGCTGCCGGACGGCAACGACCTGCAGAACCAGCTCGACGGTGGACTGGACGCCCTCGGCGTGCAGATCCCGGGCCTCAACGTCGCCCCGCCGCCGCCGATCGAGGGCCTGCCGATCACCGGCAACACCTTCACCATCACCGCGGACCGTACCGAGATGACGCCGAACATGAAGATGTCCTACGTCACCGTCGACACCCAGCAGGGCCCGAAGAAGGCACTGCGGATCGACTCGGACCGCACCGTACTGAAGAACCTGCAGACGCAGTTCCTCGCGCCGAACGGTGGCCAGTCGATGCGGCAGGACACGCAGGGTGCGACGACCATCCTGTCCGGCAACTTCCACATCGTGGTGAAGAAGCTCACCATGACGCTGGAGATGGCGGGCATCAACACCGCCGTGCCGATCACCATCGACGCGGACTGGGCCCCGGACGACATCGCCAAGGAGCTGAGCAAGCTCGGCGTGGGTCTGCCTGACCTCCTGTCGGGCAAGACCGCGGTGCTCAACGCCTCGATGGACACCTACCTGGTCTCCGCCGACAAGCTGGAGGCCCCGACCAACGAGATCGGCCCCTGGTAAAACCCGTGACCACGGTGAACACCGCGGCCTCCGGGCACTGCCGGTAGGTACCTCGACCGGTCGCCGTCCAGGGGACGGCAACAGCAGAGACAAGGGTGGCCGGGACGTACACGATGTACGTCCCGGCCACCCTTGTCTCTGTCGTGAGCCGCCGTCGTGCGTCGCGGCCTTGAGCCACTGTCACGACCGCGGCGGGGCCGCTCTACTTCGTCGGGGCGGTGGCGCCGGCCGGCTCGTCGGTGTTGCCGGTATCGTCGGAGCTGCCGGAGGCGATGCTGCCGGCGACCGCGTCCACCGCGCTGGAGACGGTGACGTCCTCGCCACTGACCAGCTCGATGATGTTGACGACGGTCTCCGGGGTGACCGTGCCACTGGAGAGCTGGACGGTCGTCGTGATCAGCTTGCCCCAGTCGGTTCCGGTCAGCGAGGAGACGGTCTGCTGCAGGTCGACGTCGCCGTCGAGCGAGGACTGGATCTGGCTGGAGAGTGCCGCAGCGCCGGAGACCGGGGCATCGTCGTCACCGGTGCCGTTGTCGTTGCCGTTGCCGTCGTTATCGGCGTCCTGCGACGAGCTGTCGGCGGCGGACGCCGTGGAGTTGTCGGAGTCCGGGAGATTGGCGGCGGTGGCGGCCGGGACGGCGAGGCCGACGGCAGCGGCCGTGGCGACGAGGGAGACGCCGAGGCGGCGGGAGAGACGGGAGGAGGTGAGGGACATGGAGAGTTCCTTTCCGTGAGGAGTCAGGACGTTCCGGCGTACCGGACGGTACGCCCGCCCACAGGCTACAGCAGAAAAGCTGCGGCGCCAGGCTCCTGCGCAGGTATCACTATGTCTGCAGAAAAGTGCGCATCGCAGCACTAACTTGCAACGTCCTGACCTGCAGTGTTCGCAGAGCGCCCCACATCTACAGGTGGAACGTCATTAGTTTTTGACCTTAGCCAAAACCTGTCGTACGTTGGATTCCGGCTGGAAATCACCTCCCGGCTGAACATGTTTGACCTGAAAGGAATCTCCCATGATCGATACCATCTCCACCTTCCTGTCCACCGTCGTCGAGCTCCTGCAGACCGGCATCACCGGCCTGGTCGACGCCATCGCCGGCGTCTTCAACTAAGCAGACCGGCGACGGACCGACAGGTCCACACCCGACCCCCGCGCTCTCCGCGAGCGACGGGGGTTTCGTCGTGCAGGGCCATTTCGTCCCCGATGGCCACCCCCGTGTAACGCTCCGGCGGAAATATCTAGCGATATAGGCTCCTGCCGATTATCGTGACCGGTAACGCAGCCGGAATTTGGAGATGACGGATGCGCCAAGTGCCCGGTGCTCCGCACCATGAGGGTGCTTCCTTTCAGGTCAGTGCGCATCCCGCGCCCGCAAGGGCACGGGGTGCGCACTGTCGTTTCCGGCGCCGGCGCCTCGGGGTCACAATTTTCTTTTTGACGACGTAACGGACTGCTGTACCACATCGGTTGCATTACTGAAGCGCCCCAGACCGCCTGTGGGCGTGAAGTGATGAAAGGTTCTGTCATGATTGACACCATCGCCACCTTCCTGTCCACCGTCGTCGAGCTCCTGCAGAGCGGCATCACCGGCTTCGTGGACGCCGTCGCGGGCCTGTTCGTGTAACAGTCTCCCCCTGCAGCCCGGCCCCGGACCTCGCGTCCGGGGCCGGTTTTCCGTCTGTGACCTGCACAGTCGCCGGGTCAGGGGTGAATGACGGGGGTAGTTGCCGCAAGGAGCGTAACAATCCCGCCGGCACCCCGTTTGTCTGATCAGCGGCGTGAAACCTTGCGCCTTTCACCATGAATCCACTGAAAGGGATCCATCATGATCGACACCATCTCCACCTTCCTGACCACCGTCGTCGGCCTGCTCCAGGACGGCATCACCGGCCTCGTCGACGCCGTCGCCGGCCTGTTCGTCTAACTGACGGACCCCTCCGGGCTGCCGCCCGGACGGAAAACCCCCGCAGCCATCGTCTGGACTGCGGGGGTTTTGCTGTGTGCGGGCGGGGCTGCCGCGTGGCGGGTGGGCAGCGGCAGAGGCGGTGCGCGTCTGCTTACGCACGAAGTGCGGCAGGAGGATTCCGGCAGTCGCCGAGGCTATGGAATCATCCCCGCTCACGCGGGGAGCACCGCAGGCGACCTATCAGGCGACGCCGAATCGGAGGATCATCCCCGCTCACGCGGGGAGCACGCCACCACGATCATCGCCGGCGTGCCGGACGCGGGATCATCCCCGCTCACGCGGGGAGCACGCTTTGGCGGCGTCCTCGTGCGCCTGGGCGGCCGGATCATCCCAGCTCACGCGGGGAGCACGAGGTCATGGCGTCGGATACTGCTGCGAGCGTGGGATCATCCCCGCTCACGCGGGGAGCACACGGCCGCTCTGGGTGTGTCGGCGTGGGACGTGGGATCATCCCCGCTCACGCGGGGAGCACGGTTCGCCCTTCCGCCCGGCCCGCCAGAGGTACGGATCATCCCCGCTCACGCGGGGAGCACGGTCCGACCCGGACCTGCGCACCCTGACCCGTGGGATCATCCCCGCTCACGCGGCGAGCACACACGGGCTAGAGGCTGCGGCGTCGACCTGAACGGATCATCCCCGCTCACGCGGGGAGCACGGCACCACCGCCGAGCATGGCATCCAGGTCGTGCGGATCATCCCCGCTCACGCGGGGAGCACCGGTAGTTCCACCCGTCAGGGACGACGAGCGGGGGATCATCCCCGCTCACGCGGGGAGCACCATCTGGGCCATCTGCTGCTGGGCCTGCTGCTGGGATCATCCCCGCTCACGCGGGGAGCACCCGTTCCGCGTTGCGGCGGGCGGTTGCGCGGGCGGATCATCCCCGCTCACGCGGGGAGCACGCGACGACCGCAGCGCCGATGTAGTACAGGGACGGATCATCCCCGCTCACGCGGGGAGCACTCGGGTGAGGTACATCGGGGTGATGGTGGATGCGGATCATCCCCGCTCACGCGGGGAGCACGCACACATGGTCACGATGCCAGTTGCTCGAGACGGATCATCCCCGCTCACGCGGGGAGCACAGGCATCCGGATGGGGCATCATCCCCGTCACCGGGATCATCCCCGCTCACGCGGGGAGCACCCGACCGGCGCTTACGTCACCGAGTCCGGCCGGGGATCATCCCCGCTCACGCGGGGAGCACGCAACCACGGCGATGAATGCCCGCCCCGCACTGGGATCATCCCCGCTCACGCGGGGAGCACATTCTCAGTGGGGCGGCAACAGGCTCTATGTGCGGATCATCCCCGCTCACGCGGGGAGCACGAGGCAATCACCGCCGTCATGAACGACGTGACGGGATCATCCCCGCTCACGCGGGGAGCACCCGCAGAACACCATGCGTGCGCAGTGCTGCCAGGGATCATCCCCGCTCACGCGGGGAGCACGTGGATGCGGGCGAGATTCGGTCTTCGTCGGAGGGATCATCCCCGCTCACGCGGGGAGCACCAGCTCGCGGTCACCGGCGCATCGGAGTGCCTGGGATCATCCCCGCTCACGCGGGGAGCACGTAATCGTGGCAGTCGTGGCAGATCCCGATCCCGGGATCATCCCCGCTCACGCGGGGAGCACTTTTTAGCGCCACTGCGTGGACGGTGGTTCCGGGGATCATCCCCGCTCACGCGGGGAGCACGCGCCGTGCTTCTCGCGGAACCGGTCAATGCCCGGATCATCCCCGCTCACGCGGGGAGCACTATTCCAGGAGGTCGGGGTCGGTGCGTCCCCCGGGATCATCCCCGCTCACGCGGGGAGCACCGAGATGAATAGGGTAACTGGTGACTGACCCTGGGATCATCCCCGCTCACGCGGGGAGCACGAGACGGTTACCTTGTGGCATGACGGGCACGGGGGATCATCCCCGCTCACGCGGGGAGCACATGCTGGCGAACGTGTCGTCTCACGGATCGTGGGGATCATCCCCGCTCACGCGGGGAGCACACGTGACTACGAGAGAGGTCTACCCAGTGAACGGGATCATCCCCGCTCACGCGGGGAGCACCACGGATTCTGGACGTAATCCGGGAAGAGATTGGGATCATCCCCGCTCACGCGGGGAGCACATTGCGGAACTTCCTCGGCGGGTTGTGCTTCTCCGGATCATCCCCGCTCACGCGGGGAGCACTCCGTTGGCGGAGATGGTTGATCGTCAGGTTGCGGATCATCCCCGCTCACGCGGGGAGCACCGAGTAAGGGGTGAACATCCGATCATTCGGCTCAGGATCATCCCCGCTCACGCGGGGAGCACGCTCGCCGCCCACAAAGCGTGGATACCTACTGCGGATCATCCCCGCTCACGCGGGGAGCACTGGGAAGCCCTCGGAGAAAACGCCGCAGCCCAGTGGATCATCCCCGCTCACGCGGGGAGCACGCGACCAGGAGGTCGGCGGCCACAGCGTCGGTGGGATCATCCCCGCTCACGCGGGGAGCACGCGCCGCAATGCCCTTAGCAGCCTGAGGTCTCGGGATCATCCCCGCTCACGCGGGGAGCACCCTGACGGTCGCTGATATGGCGCGTGTGACGGGGGGATCATCCCCGCTCACGCGGGGAGCACGGCCTATTTAGTCTCACATACAGGTGGCCTCCGGGATCATCCCCGCTCACGCGGGGAGCACCTCGGCGGTGAGGCGTTCCACCTCGGCGCGGGCGGATCATCCCCGCTCACGCGGGGAGCACCTCGTTCACAACCAGGCACTTGTTGTGCAGCAGGGATCATCCCCGCTCACGCGGGGAGCACTCGGCCTCGGTGTCGAAGCCGTGGAATTCGCCGGGATCATCCCCGCTCACGCGGGGAGCACTGTACCGGACGCGTGCCGGCGCCTCGGTGTCAGGGATCATCCCCGCTCACGCGGGGAGCACTGGCAGGTCACCGTGGACGGGGAACAGCGCGAGGGATCATCCCCGCTCACGCGGGGAGCACGAAGTGAGTCAGGGAGTGCCTCCTGCCACGGAGGGATCATCCCCGCTCACGCGGGGAGCACGACGGGATCGACCAGGCGCTGGAGGTGGACCCGTGGATCATCCCCGCTCACGCGGGGAGCACGCGACCGGATGGCGCAACTTGTGATCCTCGACGGGATCATCCCCGCTCACGCGGGGAGCACGCGGTCATGAGATAGTCCTCGATAATGTCGAGGGGATCATCCCCGCTCACGCGGGGAGCACCGCCTGCGCTGCCGACGCGGGGAAGCCGAGCACGGATCATCCCCGCTCACGCGGGGAGCACGCGCTTTGGCGCTAGGGGGTCTTTTTTGCGTTGGGATCATCCCCGCTCACGCGGGGAGCACGATGAGGCCGGCGGCAACGAGGACCTGGACGAGGGATCATCCCCGCTCACGCGGGGAGCACGGGTGCGGGTCATGGTTCCTTCCATCCGAGGAGGGATCATCCCCGCTCACGCGGGGAGCACCCGATGACGACACCCCACGGTCCGCCGAGGGCGGGATCATCCCCGCTCACGCGGGGAGCACGCGATGGCGTCCGTCAAGGGCACAGCCTTCGGAGGATCATCCCCGCTCACGCGGGGAGCACCTCGCCCGCGGCAAAGCCCTCGCCCCCGACCGGGGATCATCCCCGCTCACGCGGGGAGCACTGGGTTTGTTCGTTGATCCACATCTGCACTTCGGGATCATCCCCGCTCACGCGGGGAGCACTGCTGCTGCGTCGTCTGCTTCAGCGTCTGCTGCGGATCATCCCCGCTCACGCGGGGAGCACGCGTTCGGACTTCCTGAACCAGATCACTCATGCGGATCATCCCCGCTCACGCGGGGAGCACACCCGCTCCACATAGCCCGCTTCGATCAGATCGGGATCATCCCCGCTCACGCGGGGAGCACAAGTCACCGTTGCGCGCCATGCGCTGGTTGTCGTGGATCATCCCCGCTCACGCGGGGAGCACGACAGGCCACCCGCAGGCGCATTGTCGGCGTCGGGATCATCCCCGCTCACGCGGGGAGCACGCACAAGGCCGCCCGGTGTCGACCCGGACTTCCGGATCATCCCCGCTCACGCGGGGAGCACCCCAGGTGTGCGACGACCGGCCCGGACGGGTTGGGATCATCCCCGCTCACGCGGGGAGCACCGCGCCTGCTCGAGAGTGCCGTCCTCCTCGGCCGGATCATCCCCGCTCACGCGGGGAGCACTGGACGATGTTCACACCCTGCGGGAAGCTCACGGGATCATCCCCGCTCACGCGGGGAGCACGCCTCGCGCACGCGGTCCCACTGCGCCGCGATGGGATCATCCCCGCTCACGCGGGGAGCACGCCTCGCCGTCCTCCCACTGGTTCGTCTGCTTGGGATCATCCCCGCTCACGCGGGGAGCACCACGATCTTCACCGCAGCGTCAGCCATCGCAGCCGGATCATCCCCGCTCACGCGGGGAGCACGCTTCACTGTCTGCCAGGTCCATTGCCCCGTCGGGATCATCCCCGCTCACGCGGGGAGCACCGCGGAGCTGAACGCGGATGGGATTGCACAGGAGGATCATCCCCGCTCACGCGGGGAGCACTTACGCAAATTTGACGCACTCTCACGGGAACAGTGGATCATCCCCGCTCACGCGGGGAGCACATCGGCATCGGCCTGCTGTGTGTCGGGTCTGCGGGATCATCCCCGCTCACGCGGGGAGCACCAGGTAGCCGGGGTACGCCATCGTTACCAGACCGGATCATCCCCGCTCACGCGGGGAGCACCCTTGTTGACCAGTACATCATCGATCCCAGCGGCCGAATTTACCTTAGTTTCGTCTCCGTCGCGCAGCCTTCCTCAACCGCGAAGCACGCGACCACCCCGCCTTCATCGCGCCCTTCTCTGTTGTCAACGGGTGCTTCATCAACGTCATCCCCTCAATGTCCACTGGAGTCCATTGACCGCGATGCACTTCCACGACGAAACCCTGCTCATTCTTGTTCGTCGGATAGGTCATCACCGCGCGGCCCGAATCCATGTTGCTGGTCACCAGGAGCCATAGTTCCTCACGGACGCGAGCGCTGACTCTGCCGACGTACACACCGGGGCTCACCTCCATCAACCATCGGGTGAGTTGCCCACGCAGCTGAGCCGGCGATGCGGAAAGGACCAGCGTCATCATGGCCTATCCGGGCTTTCCACCGCGTGGTCAGCAGCATCGTCGCTGTAGTTCATCCCTCCGACCACACTGTGGTCCTTCTCATCCCAGAGTTGGACGACGTCGGCCCAGAACTCCCCGTCATCCGGCTGCTCCCTGTCCCCGACGAGAAGTACCGCAAGATCGTGAGCCATCTGTTCCGGCAGCCGTAGCTCCTTGATACGGTCCCGGACAGCGCGCCGGGTGATCCCGGCGATATCGGCGAAGTCAGCGGTGCCGTCGTCCTGAATCTTCTTGACTACGTTGAACGCGATCGGAATTGTGCATTCTGCCTTGTAAAGGTCAGCTACGTCATACACGAAGCTACGGTCATGCCCGGTGTGGACGAACCCCAGACCTGGACTGCATCCCAGCGCCGTAATGACGGCATGAGAGAGCCCGTACAGTGCCGAGTGAGCTGCAGAGAGAGCCTGGTTGATCGGATCCCCGCCACTGAAATTATTCGGGTCATAGGTCCGCCGTTTCCATGCGACCCCGGTGGACTCGGAGCATTTCCGGTAGATTTGCCGGACTCTGGCTCCCTCCTTGCCCCGGAGCTGCTGCATGGTCAGTCCGGTCGTGTCATCGGAGAACCTCATCGCGTACATCTCACGCGCCACGGCCAAACGGCTCCGCGTGTTCGAGACTTTCTTCGCCTGCGCCTCAAGCAGTCTGGTCGAACGGGCGATGGACCGACCGTGCGCGTAGTAACGCACGCCTTCCTCCCCCACCCAGACCAGGGAACATCCGGCGTCAGCCACAACGGCCACCGCCTGATGCGTCAACCGGGTTCCCGGCCCCAGCATCAGGACGCTGAGAGCCGCGACCGGAACGTGGATCACCCCACTCTCGTCCGTCGCGGTGAGTGCGCCTCCGTCACGACCGAGCGTGCAGTGCTCAAGGTAGAGAAAGCTGACTCGGTCAGTGACACGCGCGAGCTGGCGCGGCGTCGACGGCGGAAGGCCACCGTTCATCAGATCCTCGCCTTTGCCAGCGTCAGCAGCCCACACCCGTAGCCTTTGGCTTTCCCGATCCCGCTGATGAGTGTCGCTTCCAACCGGTCGCGGTCGACGACCTCCAGGAGCCCCTGAAAACCTGCGCGCACGATCGTGACCTTACGACCTTTCCTGTTGAACACGAGGCGCTCAGAACCGGACACCTCGGCAGCGGGTGATTCTCCCTCGGAGAGGAACCTGATCCCCATCGATTCCTGCCGGTCCAGCAGCCACTGCAGCTGGTACTCGGCCGTCTGATGGGCACGCCTCTTTTTCACACCTCCTTCCGTTACGGTGTGGACCGGGTTGGCGACAAGTCGGAAACCGTACTGCTGGCCTTTCATCAGACGGCCGGTCAGCGTGGTGTAGTCCCTGGTCTCCCACGTCTTTTTCTCCGACCATCCCGCCTGCTCCTGCAGGTGTTCGAGGGAGGGGACGTCAGGGCTCACGATCCAGAGCACGGTCTTTTCACCGTCACGGTCGATCCGCCAGAGGACCCGTCCTCGGTCGCTCTGTTCCCCGGCATCCGGCGGGAAACCGGACAGCACGGCGGCGTGGAGCATCTCCGGGTTCGCGAGCAATGCACGGCAGTGTCGCCGCTGCGGATTGAGGTACATCCTGGACAGGTACATGGTCAGATTCCTCCCAGGAGGGTAAACGGATCGTGTTGCGCGGGGTCATAGCCCTCCGGGTTCTCCACCTGGATCCAGTCATGGACCACGCCCCGGAGGGAGTAGCGGCGGTCCCGCGGATCAAAACTCACCGGGACATCACGGATCTGCTCGTCGGGGGTCTCCCCGGTGCGCGCATCCCGGCTGACCGGGAGAGCGAGCAAGGTGGGCTGCTTCCGCCGGTACCAGTCCGCGGCAAGCCACGGGGCGCCTTCCAACGCTTCTGCCGGATCCTCGTCGACGATGCCGCGGGACACCCGCGACGCCGGCGGACATGACCGTCGACCGAGGTACAACGGGAATTCAGGGTTCCGCAGAGCCTTGTCGATCCCGTCCAGCACACGCGGATCTCCACTGATGGCGACTGTGAACTTGAAATCCTGGAGATACCAACGGTTGGTCAACGGCTTCGACTCCGGCTTCTTCGGCCGCCAGTCAATTTCAGTCTGGAAGTCCCGCAACAGACTCCCCTGCTGATCGGTGCGGACCGCGAAGGTGAGGTCCAGGAGGTCGGCAACCGAGTCGGTCCGGTACCGTCCCTGCGCGGCAGCCAGCATCCCGAGCACACCGCTTTTCGTCGGTACCGTCTCGGTGGACCGCGTTACGAACCTCCCGGAAACTCCCCAGGACTGCAATGGCCCGTCAAGGGCCAGGACAAGTGTCGGCATGGCGACCGCCTACTGCTTCACGTCGGCGGAGCGGACTGCCTCACCGACAGCAGCGACCAGGTCGGTGAAGGAGGTCCGGGTCGACCGTCCTTCCAGTGCGGCCTGCAGTTCGGGACTGTCCGCCCGCTCGTTGACCAGGTACAGCGAGGTCGCCGGCTCGGTGCCGAACATCTCGTCGCCGCTGACCGCGTACCGGGCCAGAGCCACCGCTGCCGAGGACAGCGCGGAACCGTCGTTCGTGACCGGGCTTTCAAAAGCGTTGACGAGAGTCACCGGCTGGTCGGTCCGTACCTCTGCGGCAATGAAGTCCGGGCGGGTCCGGTTGGCGAAGGTGTTCTGCTTGCCGGTGGGCATGGAAAGACTGAACGCCTTGATGAAGGCCTCGGTAGCCTGAGCGGCAGCCGTCGTGTCACCCAGGTTTTCCACCAGCTTGTCGACATTGATCGTCGCATAGCGGTAGAGCGTGGAGGACACGAATTCGACGGTGCCGATCATGCCGGCACCGGCATTGTCTTCCGGGGCGTTGTCGTCGACAGCGGTGAAGTAGTCGAATTCATTCGTCGCCTTATGCACGGACAGGGCGTGCTCGACCTGACAGGCCGCGTCGACATTGAGTTCGGGAGCGTCTGCCAACATGCGGCCGAACAGGGCGATGTCGACAGCAGTTGTCCCGGCGAGAGCGGCGCGGGCGTCCTTCTTGGAGAGTTTCTCCCCACCGTCTGCGATGCTGGCAGCCAGCTCGGCAAAACGCTGGATTTCCTGCCGGGACAGGAAGACCAGATACGCCGTCTCTTCCTTGTTCTTCTTGTCCATGCTGATGTCGGCGGATTTCAGCACCTCGCCAGCGTACTTCAGCGCAT